>CAZLWV010000199.1:0-12697 GCA_964563135.1 uncultured Planctomycetaceae bacterium | reverse complement strand
GCCGCTCGTCACGAAGCAACCGACATCGAGTTTCTGGCCGTAGCGAATGCAGTGCTCGAAGTGCTCGTCCAGCTTTGCGAACTGGTACTGCCCCTCCTTCGTCTCGTAGTCGCACCAGGAGATGCGAATCATGGAATTGACGGAATAGTCGCTGACGCGGACGGCGTACTTGACGAGGCGCGATTCGCCATTGTCCGGTCCGCCGCGCCAGATTTCCGTGCCGCTGCCGGCATTCTGGATGGAGCCCTCTTCTGCGGGAATGATTTCCGGGCGGATGACCGTCTCCGCTGCCGGGAGGCCGCAGGGAAGGAAGAGAAACAGGATGAGAGCAGCGTGTCTGAGGGTCATTGATTTCCTCTTGCCTCGTCGGTGACAATCTCTGCGGTTGCCAGGCATCCACAGCTTCGGCCGGACGCGTCGTCGACGATCAGGCTCACGGTCGTTGCCTCTTTCGGTGGTGCGGCAAGCGTCTCGGCCAACACCAGCGGTCGCTCGGGCGAGACCTCTCGTCCAAAAACCGCCTGGCCGAGTCGGTTCCCGGCGTCGTCGCAGTACGCGAGCCGGGCGGTTCCGAGGTAGAAGATACCAAAGCGGCCCGCAACGGCCGCCTGGCCGTCCTTCACGGTTGCTGTCAGCGGCTCGCAGACCACGCCCGCCTCGGTGCAATCCAGGACCGGGTAGTCGCCGCCAAGAGCAGCCGCGTACCACTCGTAGCCAAAGGTGTACGACTGGCCCGGAGCGAGCTGGGCAAAGGGGCTGATGAGTTCGGTTTCGAGGAAGAAGGGAAAAGCCTTCGCATCGCTTTGATCCGCCTTCGGTCCGTAAGGGCCGTGATGCCAGACCTCGACCGACGCCTGATCGGGATACTCCTTCTCGGGGTAATACGGGAAACGTTCTACCAGCACGTTGCCGGCGGAACCGTGCACCGTGGCGACCCAGCCCGCGGCACAGTCGACGCCGATTTTACCCATCTTCCGTTCATAATGGGCCACAACCGTCTTGCCCCGCGGATCGAGCGTAAAGGAAGTGTGATCCTGCGGACCTCGCATGATGTTGTAGCCTTTGGGGTAGATGCTGCCTGGCCGGATCGGGCAGTAGACCCGCATATTCTGATCGTAGCCGTCACCCGAACGATCGGCCGCGTCGTGCTGCATGACCGACCAGATGCCCCAGCGCCGAGGCTTGGTGTCGACATTGGTCATGGTCGCGTCCACTCGGACGCGGCTTGTACCGGGGAAGAGCCGGATCTCGCGTGAAAAGCGGATGCCGCTGCGGGGATCGTCCTGGCTGACCAGGCGGATCGCGGCCGGATCGCCGCTTGCCTCGAGAATCGTTCCCGCATGGGGGCTGCCGTCCAAGATGGGATCGGGAGGCCCGTCCCACATTCCGGGAATGCCCCGTCCTTGCGGAGCAGGCCAGAGTTTTTCTCCGCCGTAGTTGAGCCACTCCCCTTCGGGCCCGACACCGGTAGGCGGCGGCGAGCGGCCGGCCAGGTCGCCATTGACGAACAGGTACTCATAGTCGTCGAGCTTGATCTGGATGACGCGGCCGCCGATTTCGGGAACCACTTGGAGTTCGATCAGGCCGTTGGACAGCCGCAGTGTACGCCAACCCCGGTAGCTGGAGGGTTCTGCCGTCTGGGCACAGAGGCTCTTGCAGACACACGCGACCAGCAGCAGCCCCAGGTACAGTTTCGTTCTTGCCATGAAACCACCCTTCGACAGAATTCGGAATCGACCTATCGTTTTGCGTCTGTTTGATCAGGCGACTCGGCCAAGTACCTTGCCCAGATCATGCCCGGACGTTCCTTCAGGGCCTTTTCGAACCAGTGCCTGGCGTTGCCAGGGTCTTGTTCCGCCAAGGCAGCCAGCCCTCTCAACCAGGCGGCCTCCGCCGAGCGATGCGCGACTCGCTCGTTGGGCGTGTTTTCGCCGCCGAACTTGGCATAGGCATCGACCAGTTCGGGCCCCTCGAGGGCAGCAATGGCCGCCGACAATCTCTGCTTCTGGTACTCGGCGCCCTTCGCGTCGCCCAGCTGGCGGCATGCAAGCCAGCGATAGTAGTTCATTTCGCCGTCGGCAACGCGGCCTTCCAGTGCTTTGTGAAGCGCCGTCTCGGCCTGGTTGGTCTTGCCGGCGGCCCGGTAGCCAATCGCCGTGTAGTAGTAGATTTTCGGGGCCTGCAGGTTCTCGGGATAGGTGCTTGCCAGTCGGAAATCCTCCAGCGCCTGGTCGGCTCGTCCGGCCGCGAGACGAGCCAGGCCGCGCAGCAGGCATGCGTCGACGAACGGCTGATGCAATGCCGCCGCGCCCTCCCAGACGTGAAATCGCCTGGTGGTCAGGATATCGAGCGCCTTGTCGTACTGGCCCGTTTCGTTGTAGAGATAGGCCAGACGCAGCATGGTCGGATCGCTTTTGCGCACCGTCTCCATACGGCCTTCCAGCCGTGCCAGACGCTGGCGGGCGTCCAGGCCCGTCTTTTCGAACAGCTTGTCCAACTCGAGCACGCAGGCCACGTTCTGGGGATCGGCCTGGATCGCCGCCTCGTAACGGGCGATTGCTGTGTCGCGTTTCTCGGGGATCCGGCCGTAGGCGAATCCCAGGTTGCGCAGTGCCAGTCCATGGCCGGGTTGAAGCGAGACGGCTTTCTCCCAGGCCGCGATGCCTCGATCGCGCTGCTCGAGGTAATAGCACAGATTGCCCAGATAGTACCACGTATTGGCTTGGGAAGGACATAACTGGCATGCTGCGGAAAGGGCTTGCAGCGTTTCGTGCCGGAACGGGAAGCAGTAGTCGGTCGGCATGGCGGCGGCCCGGTCGAACAGGGCCCGGGCCTTTTCGGCGTCGCCGAGACCTAGATGGTAATATCCGGCATAGTAGGGCACGAGTGGACTGGCGAAGGGACCGGCGGCATCTTCCGCCTGAGCGAGAATCGCCAGGGCCTCTTCCGTCGCCCCCAGTTTACCGTAGTCGGTCACGACCTCCAGCATCTGCTGCAGTTTGTCGCCACGATTGTGCGTCATGGCCTCCAAAGCCGAGCCCGGCTTGCCCTGCAGGAAGCAACGTTCAGCGACCGACCAGACGTCGAGCGGGTCGCACTCCAGGGCCTGATCGAGTTCGGCTTCGGCCTCTTGGGCTCGGCCCAGCTTGCGCAGGATGTAGGCCTTGAGCGTTCGCGCCTTGCTGGAACGGGCTGCGACGTCCAGCGCGTTATCGATCAGTTCCAATGCCCGGGCATAGTCGCCGCTGGTGCAGCGGATCTGGGCCAGTTCCGTGTAGCCGGCACGCTGGAAGTCGTCGCGCCAGACGGCTTTCCAGAGTTCATCCTCGGCCTCTTTCAGCTTGCCCTGTTCCTTCAGGACGATTCCCAGATAGTAGTGCGGCTCGGCGTCCTTGGCTCGCATGTAGTTTCGTGTCGTGCGTGCCACCGCCCGGCGCAGGTGCTCTTCCGCCTCGGCAAATTTCGCCTCGCGAATCAGGCGGATTCCCATGACCGTGTTCACACGCAGGTCGGACGGGTCGCGTCGCAGGGCCTCCTGGTAGTACGGCAGGGGATCGACGATCCCGTTATGGAATTGCTCCAGCCGCAACCCGACCAGGTACAGCTCTTCCACCGACTTGTACTCGGCCGGCGGTTTCGGGTTCTCCACGATCTCGGGGAGTGGCTTCTCTTCCACGACGACGGGTGTGTACCGCACCAGTTCCCGACCGTCCGGGCCGATCAGCATGCCGGTGATCTGCTGGTCTTTCACCTGGGCGTCGATCGGAATGAGTTTCACATAGGGCGTATTGGGGTCGATGTCGATCGTCTCGGTGAAGGTCTTCTCGCCATAGTTCAGCACCACCTTGGCGCCGTCCACGTCGGCGGTTGTGTTGAATCCCAGGAAGACCGTGTCGGGGCCGCGGCGCTCGAGATTGATGGCGGCGTCGAGGTTTGCGTTCTTCACACCGCCGATCTTCTTGATCGGGTACCAGTACTGCTTGCACGTGCGAGTTTCGTAGGGAGAGATCCAACTGTAGTCGGGCTGGTTGTCGGAGTAGGCCCCGACCATCAGTTCCAGGTAGGGGCCGTCGTGATCGGTCAGCACCTTGTCCCAGACGAATCCGCCCGGATTGTTGCCCCAGAGGAAGAACTTCTTGCCGCACACGATGTGGTGGTTGGCCACGTGCATGGTTCCCATCTGCCGCCCGTGATCGTAGCCTGCCAGAAAGTCGTTGTCCGGATCGATGGCAAAGATGGAGCGGTGGTCCGAGGTGAAGTTCTTCCACCAGCTCAGGTCGGCAATCTCGTCGATGGCGACGTTCGGACGCCCCATGGGAAAAGGCGTGAAGTAGTTCTTGTGGTGATCGGCCCCAACGCGGCAGGATGGCGGAAAGAGAACCTGATAGTCTTCACCGCAGTGCACGGAGACGTTGGCCCAGTAGAGCATCGACTCGATGCAGGACTGGCGGTTCATGAAGCGGCAGTCGGCCTCCAGGTAGGAACGACCCGGCCGCATGGTCAGTCCGATCGACCATTTCATCCGCTGCCGGATTTCCGTTTCCCCGATCCAGACGGTCTTGCTGCCGTCGGCGTTTTCCCGGATTGTGTAGTCGACGGGCATGAAGGTGGTGGCCCGGTGGTGGTGAGGGAAGTTCCACTCGACGCCCCCCGAGGTCCACGCTCCCAGCATGCCGATCAAGGCCGGCTTGATGACCGACTGGCGGTAGAAGATCTCGAAACCGGTGTCTTTGTCGGTGAAGGTGAACAGTCTGCCGCCGATTTCCGGCAGCAGCGACATGTGCAGGTACTGGTTCTCCAGCATCAAGGCCTTGTACTGTTTGTCCTCTTTCGTGTCGTGGAGAACGTCCCCGAGCGGGTAGGGATAGACCCTGCCTTGGGCCCCTTGGTAGACCCGTCCGGTGTAGAAGATCGGGTTTTTGTCGCAGGGGCCCGGAGCATAGGTGGGGATCGTGATCGTTTCCTCCCAGGCCCGGGCGGGCGATTGCTCGCCGGCGGCCGACTTCGCACCGGCTGGGGGCAGCCCGAGAATGGTCAACAAGAGCAACATAGCTCCAGCGAGTCTGGCGTGGATCATTGGGAAGTTTCCTGGCGTGAATACCAATTTTCCATCACTCGGATAACGTCAGATTACACGAGGTGGAACGTAGGCCCCGGTCACAAGCCCGTTTACCGTCCAGCCGAAGGCGCCGGCTCCCGTATCTGCCGGCGCCTTCGGCTGGGCGTTGAACGGGCACGGCCACGATGCTACCATCCTCAGCAAAGCCCCTGCGCCGGTCAAGGATCGTTTGGGTCAATCGTTATAGCGATTCGCTCACCGGTGGGCGACACCTGCCGGATGTCGCAATTGCCAACGGACTCGGGTTTCACCGTGGGCGCAGATTGTCACCGTTCCTTCGGATCGGAGCCGTAATCGGACCGAAATCGGCCCGGCGTGGTGCCGAACTGGGCCTTGAAGACGGCGCCCAGCGACTCCTGGTGCTGGAACCCGCTCCGGCGTGCAACAACTGCCAAAGGAAGATCCGTGCCGGCCAGAAGTTCCCTGGCCCGATCCAGACGGATGCGGAGGATTTCGTCGTGGATCGAGCGTTGGAACACATCGCGGAACCGCCGTTTGAGCGTGCTGTAGGAAACGCCCACATGGCGCACCACGTCGGCCACGCCAATCCCTTCACAGGCACGATCGCGAATGAACCGCACGGCGGCGGCCAGATCGGCGTCGTTGATGGCCAGAATATCCGTCGACCGCCGGACAACGACCTCCGCTGGCTGCCAAAGCAATTCCCGCTCCGGCGGCGGCTCACCCTGCATCATGCGGTCGAGCACTGCGGCCGCGTGATAACCGATTTGAGAGTAGGCGGGATCGACACTGGAAAGCACCGGGTCGGAGATCTCGCACAGCGACTGGTCGTTGTCGACTCCGAGCACCACTGCACTCTCCGGCACGGCGACGTCGCCGCGGCGACAGGCGTCGAGCACCCGCTGCCCGGCCAGATCGTTGCAGGCCAGGATCGCGCCGGGCTTGGGCAGGCGCCGCACGAACTCCGCCAGCCGCTCGCGCTCCGCCTCGGTGTACCAGGGGAGCGTTTCCTGCCGGGGCAGGTGGTAGACCTCGCAGCGGCATCCGGCGGCACGGACGTATTCAACAAAGGCTTCCTCCCGCAACTGGGACCAGCGGCGTCCCTCGATCCCGCAGTAGGCGAACTCCCGGAAACCGCGGTCGAGAAAATGCTCGACGGCCAGCCGGGCGATTGCCGGGTTGCTCACGCGGACTCCGGCAATCTTGGGGTGAGGAAAGTCGTCCAACACGTCGACCACGGGGAGCGACATCCCGGCCAGGAGGTCGGCCACCTCGGCGCTCCGCACCCGCGTGATCAGGCCATCGCCTCGCCAGCGCCGCAGCCAATCGGGCAGGCCGGCCTGCATGTGCCCCGGTTCGTGATACAGGGCCCAGGGTCCGCACTCCCGCGAGTAGCGGGCGATTCCCCTGAGGATCTGGCGCCCACTGGCCATCGACGTTTCGATCACCAGGGCCACTCTTTGCCGGGCTCCCGCCTCCACGCGTTTCGGTTTGCGAGCCATCGGCGATCCCCTGGGCAACTTCAGATTCGGTCACCTATTATGGCCGGTCTGGTGCGGTTTCTGCAATAATGGTAACCGACCTCACCAGAGAGGTCCTCCTGTTGTAGCCGAACTCGCCAGAGTTTGGAGGGCGGGCCTTCGTGCGGCCAAAGCCTGGCGGCTTCGGCTACATTGTGCCAACTTCACATCAGGGACCCGAGCCGTGAAAAAATGGCGACTTGCGATACTGCTGCTGTTGGGCGGACTGCTGATCTTCCTGGTCGTGGGCTACCGTTATCTTCAGTACGCTCGCCCGGTCGGCAAAGGTCCGGCCGGACCGCCGGTTCCTCTGGGGCCGTTTTCCGAGGTTTGGAGCCAACGGAAGGTGCTGCTCCTGGGAGTGGGCGACAGCGTGACGGCCGGGTTCGGGGCTCGCCAGACTCATAGCTATTTCGCGCTCTTGGCGCAGAACCCGGAAGACGAGTATCCCGAGATGGAAGGCCGGTGCCTGTCGGCTGTGTTCCCGAACCTTGCCACGCAGAACATCGCCGTGTCGGGCAGCACCTCGCTGCAGCATGTGGAACACCTCGAAGAAAGACTACCGACGCAACCTGCCGACGTCCGAGGCATGGTGGTGATGACCAGCGGGGGCAACGACCTGATCCACGACTACGGCCGCTCGCCGCCGCGGGAAGGCGCCATGTACGGTGCCACGTTGGAGCAGGCCCGGCCGTGGATCGAGAACTATCGAGTTCGGCTGGACCGGATGCTCGATCTTCTCAACGAACGATTTCCGGGCGGGTGCGACGTGTTCCTGGCCGACATCTATGACCCAACCGATGGCGTGGGCGATGCGGGGAATGCGGGTCTGCCGCCTTGGCCCGACGGCGTGCGGATTCTGGCCGAATACAATGCCGTCATTCACCAGGCGGCTGCCGATCGAGAGAACGTCCACGTGGTTCCCATGTATGAGACGTTTCTGGGACACGGAATCCATTGCACGAACTGGTGGCGAGGCGTGTACTGCCGGGAGGATCCGCACTACTGGTACGGCTTCAACCTGGAGGATCCCAACGAGCGCGGTTACGATGCCCTGCGCCGGGTGTTTCTGATCGAAATGATCGCCGTATGCGACCGGTTCCGTAGCGATGAGATCCAGGGCAGGCCCACAAACGAACCCCTATCGGGCTGGACCGACTGACCATGCAAAGACTACTGCACGTGATTGTCGTGACGGCCATCCTGGCCGCCGGCGCCGCCGCGGGTGAGAAACCCAACGTCGTGATCCTCGTGGCCGACGACCTCGGCTGGGCCGACGTCTCTTTCCACGGCTCCCAGATCAGGACCCCGAACCTCGACCGGCTGACGACCGAGGGGGTGGAACTGAGCCGCTTTTACGTCTGCCCGATCTGTTCGCCCACTCGGGCCGGCCTGATGACAGGCCGTTATCCGATCCGTTTTGGCCTCATGCGGGCCGTCGTGCCCCCTTGGCGAAAGGGCGGGCTCGACACCCAGGAGGTCACTCTGCCCGAGGTGCTTGCAGGGGCGGGATATGAACATCGCGGCATTTTTGGCAAGTGGCACCTCGGCCACAGCGACATCAAGTACCACCCTCTTCGCCGCGGATTCACTGAATTCGTGGGCCACTACAACGGCAGTATCGATTACTTCAGCCACCAGCGGGAAGGCGAGTTGGACTGGCACCGCAACTACGAGTCGAACTACGACCAGGGGTATTCCACCGACCTGATCGCCGAGGCGGCCGCCGACTTCATCCGCCGCCATGCGGCAGACGACTCGCCGTTTCTCTGCTATGTTCCGTTCAACGCGCCGCACGCCCCATTGCAGGCCAAGGCGGAAGACCTCCAGGCTTACGGGCATCTTGGCGAGACCGGCCAGGCCGCCAGCAGGAGAAAACGCAAGGTCCCCCTCGCCGCTGAATCCGTCGCGTCGCCTCGGCAGACCCTGGCTGCCATGATTTCGAGCCTCGATCAGGGGGTGGGCCGTATTCTCCAGACGCTCGACGAACAGAAGATTGCCGACAAGACACTTGTCTGGTTCTTCTCCGACAACGGTGGCGTGGGCGTCGGCGACAATCGCCCCCTGCGGGCCGGCAAGGGAACCGTTTTCGAGGGGGGCATTCGCGTGGCGGCCGCTCTGCGCTGGCCCGGCAAGCTGCCGGCAGGCAGAAAACTCGCAGCCCCCACCGCCTACATTGACGTGCTTCCCACGCTGATGCAGTTTGCCGGCATCGAGCCGCATGGAGGCCAACCGCTCGACGGGCGCGGGCTTGCCGATGTGCTGACCGGCAAGGACGAGCCGGTCGACCGCGACATCTACTCCTATATCGGCCAGAACGGCGAGGACCGGGAGCAGATCGCCCTGACTGAGCCCGAATGGAAACTGGTGGTGATCGGCCGCAAACTGAGCGATCCGGCTCCGGCCGTTTCCCGCCAGATGCACCTCTTCCGCATCGCCGAGGATCCCTATGAAGAGCGGAACCTGGCCGCCAACCATCCCGACGTGGTCGCGCGGATGCTCGAGAAACTCAAGACCTTCCGTGCCCTGCAGCCCCCCAGCGCCGTTCCGCCTTATGGCGAGCGTCCTGCCGACTTCGTTGCCCCGAAGGAGTGGAAGATCCCGGAAACGGCAGGCTCTCCGTGACGGCTGCAGGGTGCGTGCTCTCAAGGGGGCTCGCCGCCGTCGGAGTTGCCCGAGCGCCGCTTGTCCGCCAGCCGGCGACCGGGGCTGGTTATCCGGCGCGGGAAATGTCTCTCCGGCTGCTTGGGAGCCGCGCCGGCCAGATGCTTCGTCGGGCCTTCCCGCGACACCCGGCGGGGTTCAGAAGCGCCCCCGCCCGTGCCGTGGGCGTGAGACTCAGCCGATGATCCGCTTCCACTTCTCGATGTTCCACAGGGCCTTCTCGGCCGGGGTCATCTTGCTGAAGTCGGGCTCCGACTCGCGAGCCGCCGCCGGTGCGGCTGGCCGCGGGGCCGGTTTGGCCGCTCGAGGCTTGGGGCCCGAACCGCTGTAGGCGCTGGCGGTGCTCGTCCACTGGAGGTCGTCGTCGAGGGAGCGGTAGGGCTGGATGCCAAGCTTCTGGAGGTCGCCGTGGTAGGCACGGACGGCCTCGGCCGGCTGGATTTCGTCGTCGGCCACGGCCCGGAGATAGCGGACAAAGGAGAGCTGGTGCTCGGAGTTGTTGATCTTGCGCCCGTAGAGGGCCACACGGGCACCGTACTTCTTCGCTTCCCAGAGGATCTGGAAGGCGTCGTACGTCGTGCCCGACGAACCGCCCAGGATGCCGACAACAAGCGATCGGTCATATCGAGCAAGCGACTCGATGGCCTCCGGACCATGGTAGGGGATCTTCAAGAAAATGGGGCGGCCGCTGCTGGTTACCCCGGCGAGTGTGCGGACGATGTGGTCGTTGATGAACCGGGCCAGATCCTTTGGGGCGTGCTCGCCCGGGGCGTTGGGATCGAAGACCTCGAGGAAATGACGAAAGCCCTTGCGTTCCGCTTCCAGCCGGAATTCCTTGTATTTCTCCAGCGTGACGTGGTCGAGATTGACGTCGTTGTTGAAGGTCACCGAGTAGAGGCCCAGGTCGGCGCCGATGCGGCGTTCTGAATCGTTGCACTCGGCCCTGCCGCACATGATGTGATCGAGGGTCGCGGTGCGGAAGGGTTGCGAGGGCTGGGAACCATAGCGGCCGGAGCCGGCGGCCAGCCAGATGTCGCTCGTGTCGTTCGCCCGACAGGCGGGAGTGATGTGGCTCGAATCGAAGAGCCGCTCGCGGATGGTGAGGATTTCGCTCGTGCTGGCGCTCATGAGCATGATGTCGACGAGCCCCTGGGCAACGATCTGGCGGATCAGGTCACGGTACTCGTCGAGGGTGCGGAAACGGGCTTCCGCGGCGTGTTGCTCGGGACTCCTGCCGGGGGCCGCCAGACCGAAGGCCATGTCGGCATCCTTGGCATCGGCCAGGATGAAGTCGCGGCAGGACGAGTCAGCCAGGATACGGGCGAGTTTCCGGTCGAGCGATTTCTGCATGGGAGCGTGCTCCACGGTGGGACCTGGTCACTAGGATCCTCAAGTATACACCGTGGGAGGGGGGTGGCAAAAGTGGAAGTCTGGGAAAAATCGACCGGCGGAAACCGAGCGATTTCGCTCTCAGCGGGCTTCACGTTGCGGTTTCGGACAATATTCCGGCCACCGCCTGCCAGACGGCGATTCCAGCCAGTCTCGTCCCATGCCTTGCCGAAGCCGGCGGTTCCCATGGCGCCGGAATCGCCATAGAGCCGTCCCGGCTCGGTGAGCCGCTGGGGGCAAGACGTGGCTGTTGACCGAGCCGACCGGTCCTCGCTCGCGTTTCGGGTATCTAAATGGACTTGCTCGATTCCAAGAGATCCAGGATCGGGGTACGATTCTACCGTGGCGATGCACGCGAGGCCCGACACGGTTCTCGGATCTGACATCAGGAACCCATACGATGCGACTGAGCCTGTTTTCGGTGAGCTATGCGGGATTGTGGGGGCAGCACCAGCTCGATCTGGGCGGCTTCATTGCCAAGGCGGCCGAACTGGGATACGACTCGGTGATGCTGATGGGCAAACGCCCCCACTTGAGTCCGCTGGATGCGAGTGCCGAAACGATCGGCCTGGTGCGAGCGTCGCTCGAGCAGCACGGTATTGGCTGCGATGTGGTGGCGGGCTACACAGATTTTGCAGGAACGGGGGCGGCCGAGGTGCCGTACCTGGAGATGCAGGTCGCTTACATCGAATCGCTTGCAGCCCTCGCCCGCGAGCTCGGAGCCTCGGTCGTGCGGGTATTCTCGGCCTACGAGGTCGACGGCCAGGCCCCCTATGCAGCATGGACCCGCGCGGTAGCCGGCCTGCGGGAAGCCTGCGATCGAGCGGCAGCGCATGGCGTGACGATAGCCCTGCAGAACCACCACGATATCGGTACCCACACCAGCACACTGCTGGAACTCTTGGGCGACATCGACCGGCCCAACTGCAAGGTGGGGTTCGACGCCTGGTCGCCGGCCCTGCGCGGCGAGGACCTCTACCAGGCCGCCCTGCAGATGGCGCCGCACACGGCGATCACCACCAACGCCGACTACATCCGCCTCCCCCGGTTCCGCTACCGGCCGTCACTGGTCAACTACGAACCGGCCGGGCCGGACATGGTCCGGGCGGTGCGGTTTGGCGAAGGGTTTATAGACTACTCCGCGTTCTTCCAGGGGCTCAAGGACGGCGGTTTCGACGGCATTGCCAACTACGAGATGTGTTCGCCCATCCGCGGCGGCGGGGATGTGACAAACCTCGATGCGTATGCGACGGCCTATCTCCAGTGGATGCGGGGCCGGGGATGGGGGGTCTAAATAGACTTGCACGATTCCAAGAGATCCAGACTCCGCCGCCACCCTTCGGGAGGCGGCTTCAAGGAGATGGCCCATTCTGGGAATCACGCAACCCGATTTAGAGTTCCCACCCCTTGCGGTACTCGCGGACCAGGTACTTGTTGGCGCCGGGGTCGTTGGTGATCTTCATGGCCTGACTGTCGAAGAGCACCTTCTTGCCGGCCCGGAGGGCGACCGAGCCGAGGTTCACCGCGTCGGTGATCGAGGCGGCATTGAGGAAACTGCCGGGCGACGGCTCGCCGCCGAGGATCGCGTCGAGCCAGCTTCCGTGGCGCTCAGCACGGCTCGTTTCGGTCTCCGTGAGCGCAAGGTCCTCGCGTTTTCCCCCGCCGAACTTCTGCGGGTTCTGCCCGTGGAATCCGGCCATGATGACTCCCTCCTCGCCGACATACAGGATCCCCTCGCGGTCCATTTGCACTTCGTGGGCTTCCAACTCAGCCGGCAGGCGGGGCTTCATGCCGCCGTCGTACCAGAACAGGTCCACCGCCGGCATGCTGGCGGTGGCGGCGAAGCCGAGGCGGATGTTGCAGCCGGTCGGGTAGGAGAAATCGTTGTTGATCGTGCGGCTCACGCCGTCCTGGATCGTGCAGGCGTGCGTGGCCCAGGCCTGGGCACTGACGGGCACGCCGAGGCCGAGCGTCTCGAACACGGGCCAGAGGCTGTAGATGCCCATATCGGCCATGGAGCCGCCGCCGAAATCGTACCAGCCGC
>CAZLWV010000198.1:0-12826 GCA_964563135.1 uncultured Planctomycetaceae bacterium | reverse complement strand
GCCGAGCGGCTGGGGCTGGAATACACTCTCCGCCCCCGCGGCAGGCCGAGAAAAGGGGCGGAAAAGTAGAAGGTCCAGAAGGTCCCCTTTTCCCGTTCTGACGGCATCGGCTCCTGAAATGGGGAACGTATTCTGGCGGGCCGGCACGCAGGGGTGCTCTGCAATCGATCCATTCCGCCGCCATCCGCACCAAGTGGGGGGCTGCTTTGACGCCACTCTCCGTGGACCGCCCGTGATTGTCCGGCGTGCACCGGGCAATTACGATGTAAGCCCACGGGGCGGTTGGGCCGAATGACAGGAGAACAAGGGGACTTTTATGTCGATTTCCATGTGCATGGTCGCGTTGGGACCAGGTGCCAAGCTCTCAGCATCAGCTTTGCAGAAAGATCTGCGTGAGACTTGGCCCAGCCTGGGAGAAATGTCGAAGCCGGAAAAGGGAAACGGCACGCTCTCATTCACGCTCGGCTCGGCCAGCGTGATTCTCGGCATGATGCCGGCCCCGATCCCCTGGAGTGAGCTGGAGGGGCCCTGTGCGACAAGCTGGCTGTGGCGGGATGCTGCCACGGAGATGCGGAAGCACAAGGGGCATGTGATCGTAACGGTCATGCAGGAAGGCGAAGTCCTTCCACGTGTCAAGTTGCTCACGCAAGTTGCGGCATCGTTGGCTCACACCTGCGCCGGGGCCCTCGGCGTGTATTATGGCGATGCCACACTTGTCGTCTCGCCGGAACTCTTCTACCAGTTCGCTGCCGAAATGCTGCCCGACGGTTACCCGCTGCCGATCTGGGTCGATTTGCGAGTTGGGCCGGGAGACGACGGCAAGATGTGCGGCTTCACCACCGGCCTGGCCGCCCTCGGACACATGGAGATGGAAACACTCAACTCACCCGACCAGCCGGGCGAGTTGCGAGAACGTTTCCTCGAGCTGGCTGCCTACCTGCTCGAGAACGGTCCGGTGATCCAGGACGGCAACACGGTGGGGCGGGATGCCAACGAGCGGATTCACGTCACCCACACCGACTCGGCCTTCGGTCACGAGGGACAAGTCATGCGGCTTGATTGGGAGCCCACGAAGAAAAGAAAGTCCTGGTTCGGCCGCGGGTAGGTGGCCGACCCTGTGCCCCGCGACGGGCCTCTTGCGAGGCGGGCCTCGCAAGTTCACGCGGGTTGGGTGGCCACGGTAGAGCGGGCCGGTTTGTCCGTAAGGTCCGCGGTGTGGGCAGGTATTTTTCGAGAAAATCGGAAAAATCCCGCCCAGACCAGCCAGATACGGGCGAACATCTGTCAATTCCCCAAGGAGGGTCGCCGTCGTCGCCGGCCTTGATTCGTCCCGGACAAAGGCCTGAAATTCCCTTGATTGGGGGGCAAACGACGGCCCGTTGAATCGGAATCACGCACAACACTCATCCCTTCTCCATGACTTGATATGAACAGCAGAGCCATGCGAGTGCGGCGTTTCTCGGCCAGGGCCTGTGCGGCCGTGGTCATCGCCACGTCGCTGGGAACCGCCGTGGCGGTGGAAGCCCGTGAGAATCAGGTGATCGAATCGATCGATCGCTACTGCCGGGCGAGCTGGCGCAACGCGCGGATTGCCCCGCAGGACTGGGAGGAGTGCACCCAGCAGACGTTCCTGGAACTGCTGGACCGGGTTTCGCGGGATCGCTGGCGCGAGGCGATCGAGAACCGCCAGTCGAGCCAGCGACGGGAACTGAACCGTTCGATCTGGCGGGTGGCTCAGCGGTGGCGGCGGGCATCGCGGCCGCCAGGCGGCTCGGCCGAGCTGCTGGCCCAGACGCCTGGCAGGGTGCTGTCGAACGACCGATCCGAGCTGGACGATGTTTTGCGGGCCCTCGGTTCACCTGACAGCGGGCTCTCGGCTCGCCAGCAGGATGTGGTGCGACGGTGGATGGGGGGGAGTTCGGTGGCCGAGATCGCCGCCGATCTGGAGCTTCCGGCGGCCCGGATCAGCGACGAGAAGTACAAGGCCATCCAGAAGCTGCGGCGCGTGCTGGCGTGAGTCGGTTGGAGGCCGGTGATCTACACCTTCGCCAGTTGGTCCCGGTTCTCATAAATCTTCACCATCGCGTCCGCGATATCATCCATGAGTTTCCTGTCGCCCAGGAAGGCGTATTGCGGCAGCCAGACGCCTTCGGCGGAGAGCTGATCGTTTTGCGGGCAGCGGTTCTGCTCCCGGTACTGGGCGAGCCGCTCCTTGGAAAAGACCTTCTGGAACGTCCGCGAGGCGAGCGTGTTCTCGATGAAGGGCTGCGTGTTGAGCTGGTCGAAATACATCGTCGTGAACTGGACGCCCTCCGCTCGCAGCGCCTTGAGGAACTTCTCCTTCGCTATGCCGTTGAACTCCTCCTTCCGGTAGCGGAATCCGTAGATGTAATAGGCGGCCTGGGTGACGCCGTCGTAGAGTTTCTGTGGCTTGATCCCGGGTATCTCTTCCAGGCGGCGGGCCAGATAGACCGCATTCTGATTCCTGGTCCGGGTCTGTTCCGCAAGGGTTGCGAGCTGCGGATTCAGCATCGCCGCCTCCAACTCGTGCATGCGGTATTTCGTGCCGATCGCCGTTCCCTTGCCGTCGCTCGACAGGCCGATATTGTGGAACGTGTAGCATTTCTCGATCAGGTCAGCGTCGTCGCCGACGATCGCGCCTCCTTCGCCGCAGGCGAGCGTCTTGCTCGACTGAAAACTGAAACACCCCAGCGAGCCGAACGTGCCGCACTTCTTGCCCTTGAACTCGGCCAGGTGGGCCTGAGCCGCATCTTCCACCACCGGGAGATGGTGCTTCCTGGCCACCTCCATGAGCCGGTCCATGTTGCAGGGGATGCCGCCGATGTGAACCGGTTCGATCGCGCGGGTGTTTCCCTTCAGCAGTGGCTCGATCGTGCCGGGGTCCATCTGGAACGTGTCGATGTCGACATCCGCAAACACGGGCAGTGCATTGCAGAGGAGCACCGCCTGGATCGAGGCCAGGTAGGTGCAGGGGGCGACGATTACCTCGTCACCGGCCTCCACGCCGACCGCGTGCAAGGCCGTATGAAGCGACTGGGTGCAGGAACCGGTTGCCAGACAGAACCTGGCCCCGGTCATCTCGGCGAACCGCTTCTCGAATTCTCCCACCTGCCCCGAACCCTGCCGCTTGCTCCCGAGCGTCCGCCCCCACCTGCGCGATCGGAAGGCCGTCAGCAGCGATTGCTCGATCTCGGCGGTCGCCTGGGGCCAGGCGGGAAAGGGTTCTGTCCTCACCGGCGCGCCCCCCAGCACAGCCAGCTTGCCGGCTTCCTTTCCGGTGCTCCCACAAGCGCCCACGGCCCCCGCGGTCATGGCCGCCGCCCCCGCCGATACCGAACGCATGAACCCCCGACGCGAGACATGCCCTGCGCTCATGGCTGACCTCCCCGGGGGTCACGCCCCCGTGAACAGAATCTGGATGAACTGCGACGTCGTCTCCCAGTTCTCGGCGGCCCGTTCGAAGTCGACCTCCATGGCCCGGATCGACCTGGGAGTCTCCACCCGCAACTCCGTCTTGACTTCCGAGTTCAAAGGAATCTGGGCACTGGCGCCCTCGGCCAGCCTGGTTTCCACCTCGGGAGAAAGAAGGTAATCGACCAGGCGACGGGCGCTGTCGGGGTTCGGGCCTCCCTTGATGATGCCCAAGGTGTTGGGAATGAACAGCGTGCCCAGCTTCCCGTCCCCCTGGTCGGGATAGATGATCGCCACGGGCATCCCCTTCTCGATCTCGATGATGGCATCGTCCGTATCGGTCAGCCCGAACTCGGCCCGTCCGGACGCGACTGCCAGGGCGACCTGCTTGTTGCCGGAAAGCACCTGCACGTCGTTCTTCTTCAGCGCGCGGAAGTAGTCGCGGGCCTTGCCCGGACCGAGGACGGCAAACAGGCAGGCGGCATGGGTGGCGGTCGTTCCGAAGAGCGGCTTGGCAATCGCCGCCTTCCCTCGCCGCTTCGGGTCGGCCAGGTCGTAGATCGACGAAGGACGGTCCGTCTCCTTCAGAAGCGACGTATTGACGATCAGCACCCGCGCCCGGGCCGCAAACCCGTACCAGTAGCCGTCCGCCGACCGATACATGGCCGGATAGCTCTCGGCCGCCGGAGCGTGGTAAACATCGAGCATGCCCTGGCCCCGCAGCCGCAGCATGTGGAGGATCTCGTTGTTCCAGAAGACATCGCAGCGGGGACGGTCCCGTTCGGCCAGGAGGGCCTCGGTCAGGCCCACGGTCTTGGTCGATTCCGTGTCGAGCTTCGGCCGCACCTTGATGCCGGTTTCCGACTCGAATTCTGCGAAGATCGGCTCGGAAAACTCGGAATCCAGGGCTGTGTAGACGATCACTTCCTTCGGGCTGCGGCTCCAGCAGCCAGACAGCGCCAACCAGGGCAAAGCCAGCAGCAGGGCGCCAACTCGAGTCGCCGTCAGAGGTTGCATCGTCGCTCCTCCCGGAAAACAGCCCGCCAGAACCTACGCGCCCCCACGCGATTCAGCGTAGAATATTTCAGAGACCCAAACAAGACGTCGCCGCTTGCCACAGGCGTGGAACGGCACCATGGATAGCCGGATCCGAGCCGTTCAAGCGGCGACCCGCCCGTGGAGCGGACCCCCAAATCGGCGACGGTTTGGATGGAAATGAGGAGGACGAGGTGACGTCGCGCTCTGACACGTTTCTGGCTCCGGCAAGTTCGGCTCCGGCCGTGGCAAGGTCGGCCTGGGCTGCCGGAATCTCTGGCCGGCGACTGCGAGCGGTTGTGATTGCCGGGGCGGTGCTCGTGGCCCTCGCCCAGAACTTGGGGGCTCAGCATCCGAAATATCAGCGGGCGGACCGGTCGCTTGCGGATCTGGTGAAGTCCGACGACGGTCCCGGCCGATTCGTGCCCGACGCGCCCCGCTCCAACGTCGACGAGGCGAAGGCCGCCGCCGAGGGAATCCGCAAGATCGCGGGAAACCGGCTGATCCTGTTCACCGATCTTCCAGCCGACAAGTCGATCGATGAACTGCCCGCCGTTTTCGACCAGGCGTTCCCGCTGTGGTGCGAGTATTTCGCCGTCGATCCGGCCAGGCATTCCGACTGGCACATGACGGGCTTTCTGATGGGCGACGGCGACCGTTTCCGCAGGGCCGGCCTCCTGCCCCCGTACCTTCCGCCGTTCGCGCACGGCTACTCCATCAACTACGACCTCTGGCTCTACGAGCAGTCAACCCCCTACTACCGCCGCCATCTGCTGCTGCACGAGGGAACGCACGGCTTCATGAACACGATCCTGCGATCGTGCGGGCCGCCGTGGTACATGGAAGGAGTCGCGGAGCTGCTGGGGACCCACCAGTGGCGAGACGGCCGGCTCGCCATGGCGGTCATGCCGAAGTCGCGCGACGAAGCTGACGGATGGGGACGGGTGCGAACGATCCAGGACCTGTTCGCGGCGGGCAAGGCGTTGTCGTTCGACGACGTGCTCCAATTCGGCGGTTCGGCCCATCGAGAGAACGAGGCCTATGCCTGGAGCTGGGCGGCTGCCGCGTTGCTCGATTTCCACCCGGTCTATCGGGACCCTTTCCGTTCCCTGAGCCACTCCGTTGAAGCCCGCGATTTCACCGAGCAGCTCCGCAAACTCATTGGCGGCCGGTGGAGCACGCTCGACGCCGAATGGCAGGTGTTCGTTGCCAACATGGAATACGGCTACGACGTGCCGCGGATGGCACTGGACCTCACCGCGGGATCGCCGCCGAAACCGGGCTGGAACCTGGTCCGCGTCGATGCCGCCAGGGGCTGGCAGAACTCGGGGATTCACCTCCAGGCCGGCACCTCCTGCGAACTGCGCGCCCGGGGACGCTATCAGGTTGCCGACCAGCCCGTCGTCTGGTGGTGCGAACCCGGAGGAGTCACGATCCGCTACTACCGCGGACGGCCCCTGGGAGTACTGCTCGCCGCCGTTGTGGGCGGCGCTGCGGGCCAGCAGGGCACCGCGTTTCTGCGGCCGCAAACGATCGGCCTGGGGACCACGCTCGAGGTCCCCTCCTCGGGGACGCTCTTCCTCCGCATCAACGAATCGGCAGCCGATCTGGCCGACAATGCCGGCACCCTGGACGCCGCCATCCGCGTCCAGCCATAGCGAACCGGACCTGTCCGGCCCCGATCCGGATGCTCGAAACGGTAGGCCGCAACCAGTGCTCTGTCACAGCTTGATTCCGGGAGCCATGGCGGTCCAGTCATGCGACAATCGCCGAGGCGTCCCGCAGGCTCGATCGCAATTCTTTTGGCTGAGACGAAGCACTAGCCCGCCGCCGCGTTGTCTGCCGCCTTGGGGGCTGCAGCGGGCGGATTGGGGTCGTTGATCTCCACGTAGAGCACCTGGATCACCATGGGCTCGTCTTCGCTGATCTTCCGTTCGGCCTTGAAGTCGGTCCGATCGATGATCACGTCCATGGTCGTTCGGCGGCCGGGCTCCGGACCGGCCTTGGTCCCGTCGATCCACAAGCCGTTCTTCACCGGGCGTTCGGTTCCGGAGGGGACCACGCGCCGGTAGGCCCCCGAGACCTTGTTGAACTGGTTGGTTTCCTCGAATCGCAGGTAGTAGACCCGCATCGGATCGACGGGTGCCCCAGCCAGGCGGCTGCCCACGTCCTTTTGCCAGTCGAAGGCGTAGACATGGGTGAGCGTCTCGGTGGAGTGCGGGTGGAAGGGCAGCTTGTCGATCACTTCGGTCTGGTTGACCTTCTGGTTGTCGGCCGCCTTCTTGAACTGCTCGCAGAAGACGCGGACCGTGCCGTAGCTCGTTTCCATCCAGGCGTACTGGGCATTCATTTCCTTGGTCGGTTCCGTTTTGGCGGTTCGGGCCGGCCGCTCCCGGCGAGGCAACGATTTGACCACCGCGATGAATCCGGGATCGCTGATGCCGACCTCGTTGGAAACGCTTGCCGAGGCAAACGCCTGGGGGCCGTCCGTCCAATGGGCCAGGAGCGCCTTGAGCAACTGGGCTCGCATGGCGTCGGTCGGGATGTGCCCGGCGAGCATCAGCATCTGGGCCCCATCGGCGAGCCCCGCGAGAGTGCTCATCTTGGCGGACAGAGTGCTCGACAGATCCTTGCCCCAGAGTTGCTGGGCAAGTTCGTAAGGCAGATTCGGGTTGGCCGCCGCCACCAGCTCGAACTCCTTCACCGACGACGCGTCGACCTTGCCGGTTCCTGCCGGGGCGTTCGCCCCGCTACCGCTACCGCTCCCACTTCCTTCGGAGTAGCTGCCGACCATTCCCATGCTACCCTGCATCTCCGCTCCGGTATCCACGGTGCCTTCGGCGGGAGGGCCGGGATCGGCAGGCTGTTCCGGGGGGAGCATGTCGCTCATGCCCTCCATGGAACCGACCATCGAGCCTTCGCTTCCGGAAGCCTCGCTTGCTCGCGGACGCGTTTCGGGCCGCTTCGTGCTGTCGCCAAAGCCGGACCAGCCTTGGGCCGGGCTCTGGGCCGTTCCGTCCTGGCCGGTCGGCAGCGGCTCCTTGAGGTCGGCCCCTTCATCGGTCGACACGGAAAAGATGCGTCCCAAGGCGCACGAGGCGTAGGTGGTGAAGTAGCGTTCGAAGGAACCGCGCATTTCCGGCGGCGTGTTGGAGTAACGGTAGAGGCCGATCTGAGCCTGCACGTTGAGCGGATTGGTGACAGTCACCAGTTCCTGCAACCGCGGGCCGAGTTCTTTGGAGGGATTGGGACTGACGAGGTAGACGGCCAGATCGTACCGCAGCCGCATGGAGGCCGCCTTCTCGATCAGCGGCAGGACGGTGTCGCGGATATCCTCCGCGGTGACCGTGTTGGCCAGCGCGGCGGCCACCAGTTCATCGAGGTCGGGTTTCTCGGGTTCTTTGGGCTTCGACGGCTCTGCCGAGGAGCTTGCGGGCGCCGATGAGAACGAACCGACCATGCCCAGGTCGGACGAACTCTCTTCCTGGACCGGCTGCTTGGGCTTCTTCTTCGGCTTTTCTGCATCGAGCGGTATGCCTAAGGAAGTGCTGAAGGCCAGCCTGAGGGTGGCCGTCAGTTTTTCGGCGTTGGGGCGAAAACTCTCCGGGGCCGTCAAGACCTTCCGGAGCAGGGCGTCGTTCTCCGCGTTGGGATAATCGATGAGCGTGCGCAGCACGGCCCCCACGGCCGCACGGTCGTTGCCGGTGGGGATCCTGCCCAACAGAAGCTGCTCCAAGGTCGCGCGGGCCTCCTTGGTCCCGTTGGCGCCCAGGGCCCGCACGATCCCGCCGGTCAGGCTCACATAGCTGGCCGCAAGGGGAGTCTTCGCTTCAGTCCTTCTCTGGCCATAGCTGCCTTGCGAGCCGATCATGCCCTCGGCCCCGATGTCGACCATGCCTTCCTCCATTCCCGACATCTGCTCTTCGGGCGGCGGAAGGTAGCCGTCATCCATTCCCACCGGGCCGCCGTACTGGTCGTATTCGGGCTTGGCCTCGGGCTTCTTCTCAACCTTCGGTTCCGGTTTGGGCTCCGGCTCGGGATCTTCGGGCATGGTCAGCAGTTCCACCAGCAGCCTGGCGGCCGCGGCGTCGCCCGAGTTGTTTTCACCCAGGTAGGCGACCGCATCGAGCAGTTTTGGATCCCGGTCTTCTTTGGCCGACCGGTAATCGTCGTCCTTCCAGGCGGCCACGTCCGCGGGGCGGGATTCCTGCTCCTCCTGAGAGGCGGCGGACGCCTTTTCCTCGGGGGCCTTCTTGGCTTCTTCGGCGGGCTTGCCTTCGGGGGCTGCTGCCGGCGGCTTCTGGCCTTCGGCCTTTTCCGCCGGTGCGGGTGCCGCCTCCGCCGGTTTTTCCGCCGCCTTCTCGGCCGGTTTCTCCCCGGTATCCTTGGCCGGCTCTGCCGCCGCCTCGCTCTTGGGGGCCGGCCCGGCAGGCGTTTCGGCCGGTGCCGCCGCTTCTCCGCCCGGCGCCGCAGGCGCCGCACCTGAATCAGGGGCGGGTGTGTCGGAACCACCGCATCCGAGCAGGAGAACTGCACCCAGTACAACGATCGATCCGAGCAAGGCAGACCGCCCGGAAACAGGCAGGATGGGCAATGTCTTTTTCACCGCGTTCTCTCCCAAGAAAAACCTGGTACCCCACTCGACCCCGTTGGACGAACCTTCGACCCAGCGCACGGAAACCGAGCGTAGCCCACTGGCGCCGTCCAGTATGGCAAACCGGCCTCCAAAAAGCCAGAGATTGGCGCCAAAGCTGCTGAGAAGCTGGGCGATTGCCCCCCCGTTCGGCCGATGGCCACCGATGTGCCGCCGCAGAGAAACGGGCCGGCCGCCGCTCCTTGAGCGGCGGCCGGCCCGGGGGGGGCGTCGAGTAAATGTCGCGCCGATTACTGCGGCGAGTAGACTCGCGTGCTTTCTTCCTTGGTGATCGGCTCCTGGATCTCGTCTGTGGTGACTCTGACTCGCATCCGTACGTCGCCGGGCGCGACGCCTTCCACGCGGATGCGATAGGTCACATCGGCCTTGGCGGCCAACCGCGGCAGCGGCTCGAACACGATCGTGTTTCCCTGGGCCGAAGGTGCTCGCTGATTGGGCGCCTCGGCGGCGATGGCCCGCAGGCCCGCCGGCATCTCGGCCACCAGCCGCACGTTGGTCGCTTCCTTCGAACCCTGGTTCACCACCCGGATCTCGTACAACGTCTGGCTGCCCACCTCGATCGGGTCCTGAAGATCGGCCACCTCGAAGTACATGGCCACGATGCCTTCCACGTAGACGGCCTGTTCGGCCTCGGCCTTTGCCCCGCTGTCGTCGGACGACACCAGGCGGATCGTGTGCTGGCCCGGCTCCACCGGCATCAGGGTAAGCTGAACCGGCGGCGGTCCGGCGTCGGCCGGAATCTCTTCCAGCATCCAGTGGACACTGTTCGTTGCCTCCTCGTAGTAGGCGCGGTTGGTCCCGCTGACGAACTTCATTCCGGCAGGCACCTCGACCGCCAACTCGACCTTCTTGGCCGGTGCCGTTCCGGGATTGCTGACCGACAGGTTGTAGACTGCCTCACACTCTAGAAATCGCCGGGAGGGGCCTTCCACGCTGACCTGCAACTGGGGAGCGATCACCTCAAGTTGGCGCTGGTTCTCGGTCCGCAGGCTCGGTTCGCCGCGAGCGGTGATCAAGTTGACCAGCGGTCCGGGGTGGACCGCTTCCAGGACCAGCGTCAGTTCCCGAGACTCCTTGGGGCCCAGGGTGCCTACTTCGTATTCCAAGTCGGCGCCGGCCGGATGGCGGAAACCGTCGGGTACATGCTCTTCGAGCATCACGTTCTCGGCAACGCCTGTTCCCGGGTTCGACACCTTGATCTTCAAGGTGAGGTTCTCTCCTTTGAGCACCCTGTCGACTGCTTCGGTCTCGATGGCCAGCAGCGGGCGGGTTGCCTTGGTCCGCACCGAAGCCTCCGTCTGGAAGGAGACGGTGGCCACGCTTCCGATCTCCCCCTCGTCCGTCGGCATCAGTTCCATCTCGACGGCGAAATCCTGGTTCGGGTTCAGGGTGCCCACTCGCCAGACCAGGCCCCCTTGAGCTCCCTGGGAAGCCTGGGGTTTCGTGCTTTGCAGCCTGGTTCCCCTGGGAATCTCGTCGCGGATTTCCACGTCCTTGGCTGCCACCGTTCCCACGTTCCGGACCCGGATCTCGAAGATCGCCGGGCGTCCGACTTGAATCTCCGCCGGGGCAATCTTCTCAACCACCAGTTGCGGGCTCTGCGAGCCTTCGAGGTCCGCGACGCCGGGCACCCCCGTACCCATCGGCATTTGCGGTCCGGCCACCCCCGGTTGCATCACTGGATCGGCACTCGCCTGATGGCCCAGCGTCCGGTTCATGGGCTGCGCTTCGTTCGGTATTTCCAGCGGCTGGGGAATCGAGCCCGCATCGGGCAGGTAGCTGCCTGCCGGCAACGACTGGCTCGCAACCGATCTGGCATCGAGCGAGGCAGCCGGCGCCGCGCCGGGCGCTGGGGTTCCTTCGCCTGGCACGAGCATGGGCGGCTCCGACCCAGGGCCTGCGAGCGCGGGCGGGCCGAAATCGCGGAGCGCCGGCGTTGCCGCTGCCGGCTGGCTGGTGGGCGGTGCCAGACCGGTATCGGTGGCCGCCGCCAGGGAGAACTGCTGGGTGGCCGGTGCTGCTGCCGCCAGCGTCGGGGCCGGCTCGCTGGGGGGCGGCGCCAGGCCGGTATCGGTGGCCTTTGCCAGGGAGAATGGCTGGGGTGCCGGAGCCGGTGTGGCAACGTTGCGGCCGCCGCCCACCGACTCCCCGGCAGTCCGTAAATCGTTGGCTTGCCTTGAGGGGGCCGAACGCAACGGATTCTCTTCGCGTATCGCGGTCTCGACCGCTACGCCGTTTGTGGACGATGTGGCCGGCGTTGGGATGCCGACTGCCTCGCTGCGACGCTGGGCATGAGCGATCGCGATCAGGCCCAGTGTGATGACGGTACCCAAAATCGACATTCGAAACAGAATGCGTTTCATCGATCAACTTCCCCTGACGGACAGGCGTGCCGTCCGCTGAGCCAATGAAAATCCACAAGATGCGGCTTGGAGTCTGGCCACCCTGGCGCGCGGAACCCGCCAACAATGGCTGGCCTTTAGTATCAGAATCCGACTGGCGGCGGAAGGCCAATTGTGGGGTCCCCCTGACAAACCTGGCAAGATAGGCAGGAATGCTGCTCTCGCGGTTCTCGCCTGCCCCGGCACCAACCCGGTCTTCCAACCCCTCCCGGTCCTCGCCTCGTCAGTGCCGCTCGGGCGGTGTGAGCTGGCTGACAATCCTCTTTGTCACCTGGGTACAGGTCGAGGATGTGTACCCAGGATTGGCTGTTTTGGCATCGTTCGTCACGCATTCTGGAGAAGTGGAACGCTAGGCGGAGGCTCGCGTTTCCAGGTAGAATAGTGGTATCCGCATGGTATCCCACCGCATTTGGCTAATTCCTAAACCGGTGGTCGCAGGTTCGAATCCTGCCGGGGGTACTCTTGGTGCAATCGACGTAAACCATGACGCTGCAAGACATAACCACTTGCAGCGTCTTGGCTTCTGGCCACAACTCTAGGTCACTTTGCGACTTGCGCCGGGCATGGAAACTGGTGTTCGGCCCGCATTTCCAGGGCCTCTCACTGCAAAACGATGCAGATTGTACCTATGGCTTGAAAGCTGTCAGGGTCCATACGTTGCACCTCGGGGGTTTTCAGAGCACCGTGGAGAGCACCAAGAACGCTGGCTTGGCTCGTGAGGAATCGAAGCGAACCGGTCTCGAGTGATTTCGCGAAGATCCCACCTGCGACCGAAGAAGGCAGGCTGCAGAGCTACTGCTATTGTCAGTCTGAGGAAATGCGAGCTCGTGAGTCCCATGACGCGGGACTTGGGATGCTGCAGCGGCTTTTCGAACTCGTGTCCAGCCATCCCAGCTTGAGGTGACCGAAGTGCAACCATCAGGAAGGAGAATCATCCTCCGTACACGTTCATCAACCCGCAATGTACCCAAGGGTTCCCGCGAGGCCTGCGGCCAACATTGTCGAGCATGGGCGTTGCCCCACAACTTCACTCCATGGCATCCGGGCACGGCTAAAGACAACAACGGTTGGCAAAGCCCGGCCGAACGCCTCAACCAACTCCGTTACCATGAAAACTGGCTCCAAAACCTCCTGGTCTCCGCTTCTCTCGGTGGATACCAACATCACCCTCCCCAAAACCCGTGACGGTCAGGAAATTGAGACAACCCTTGCTATGTCGGGACACCGCTCACGCCCGGGCCTGAACGCGGTTGCGATACTGGCGCGGGCTGAGTCCTGTCTGCATTCTGAACGCACGGGCGAA
>CAZLWV010000197.1:7439-13373 GCA_964563135.1 uncultured Planctomycetaceae bacterium | reverse complement strand
GGAAGTCTTTCTCCGACTTCCGCTTGGCGGTAGAATTTGACATTGCTGTCGCCTCCCTAATAGGTGACGGCCACGCCCTCGGACGTTCCAAGCGTCGCGGGGGCTTCTTTTTGGCCCTTCCGGTGTCAAACCGGGTGTCAGAATTCTACAACTTGGCAGGGAATGTGTCAATAATCCCGTGTTTTCAGGCGTTTTTTGACGTTGAACTGATGTTCGAGTAGAAGTGCATCGTCCATCCCATGTCGGGATTGACGAGGGCCTGGCCGTTGTCTGCCGGCCGGACCGTCACCCGCTCAGGTTCCTGGCCCATGCTAAAGGCTGCGAGGAAGAGGCAGAGCACATTCCCCCCCGTGCCCCATGAAGCACGCTGATTGACACTCATGGTTCAATTCCTTTCGGGTCTGTCCGTAGGACAGGATCGCATCGTTTCCAGCCAGCCCTGATTAATCCACCAGCCGTGGGGTTGGATTTTCGACTCTTCCCACCGGTCGGACGTTGGTTCCCTTCAGATCCAGCTCACCCAGATCCTGACGGGCCAGTTCGAACAGCGATTCGAGCCGTGCGACCAGCTCCGGCCGCTCACCGGCCAGATTCCGGACCTCTTGGGGGTCTTCCACGAGGTTGTACAACTGCAAGACGCCGGCCGAACCGTTCCTGTTGGCCTGCGGCAGATAAAGCTTCCACGGGCCGCTGCGGACCGCCTGCAACTGGTTGACGTAATAGTAGAAGAAGGCCTCGGTCGGTGATTTTGCGTCCGGCTCGCCAAACAGCAGCGGCCGAATGTCGTGCCCATCAAGGACGCGGTCGACTGGCAATTCCGCCCCCGCAATGCGGGCCAGTGTCGGAAACACATCCATCAGGGTGATGACCTCCCGGCAGACCGTGCCCGCCGGAATCCGGCCCGGCCAACGGGCGACAAACGGCACTCGCATGCCCCCTTCGGCTACGCTGTAGGCATTGCCCTTGAGCGGCAGGTTCGAGCCGCCCCGGCGGTCGGGTGCTGGAGCACCATTGTCGTTGGTCCAGATCACGAGCGTGTTTTCGTCGAGATCGAGACGTTTCAGCGTGCCGAGGATCTGGCCGGTGGACCAGTCGAGTTCCTCCACCGAGTCGCCCCACGGGCCGTTGCTGCTCCGGCCGCGGAAAGCCTCGCTCGCAAACGGAGCGGCCGTGCTCCCGGGCATGGCGTGAGGCAGATAGAGGAAGAAAGGCCTGTTGTGGTGATCTTCGATGAACCGGATGGCCCGTTCCGTGTAACGTTTCGTAAGCAGGTTCCGGTCGACCGGTCCCTCGAGGGTTCGCTCGTTCTCCATGAGCGGCAGAGGGGGCCAGGTGGGCTGGTTTTCGCGGGCGACCATGTCGTCGCTGTAAGGGATACCCAGGTAGTAGTCGAAACCCTGGCGGGTCGGCAGAAAGGGCATCTGGTCTCCCAGGTGCCATTTGCCGATGCACGCCGTGGCATAACCCTGCGTTCTCAACAGTTCCGCCATCGTGATCTCGTCAGGGTTGAGCCCGTTGTGCGACACGGGACGCAGCACCAGACCATCGGGCACGGTGTGATCAAGGCCCACGCGGCGGGGATAACAGCCGGTCATGAGGGCTGCCCGCGAGGGCGTGCAGACGGCGGCGGCCGCATAGCAGTCGGTGAACTTCATCCCTTCGGCGGCCATGCGGTCGATGCAGGGCGTCCGCTGTTTTGACCGGGGATTGAAACACCCCACATCGCCGTATCCGAGGTTATCGCAGAGGATCAGAACGACGTTGGGATGCACTGCCGGCTTCTGCGGCTCCGCTCCTGGGGCAGGTATCGCCGCCATCGGGCATACGGTGCAGGCAGCAATCCACCCAAGGCTGCGAAGAAAATGCACGCTGTTGGACCTCATGGGGTTTTCACTCTTTGGCGTCGGCCCAGAGCGAGTCGATCAGTTCCACCGTCTTGTCCACCAGGACTTGCCCGCCTTCCGGACCGACGAGGTTGCTGTGAACGATGGCACTGTAGTGACCGCCGGCAACCGCCCGAGCCGTGGGGAGATAGGTGCCGGGCCCGACGAGTTGAACCACAAACGTCTGCTCGGCCTTGCTCCGTCCTTTGATCTGGATTCCGTAATCGGTGAACAGTTCGAACTGGTTGGTGCAGATAACCGCGTCGCCGATCCGCACCACATGCATCTCCATTTCCAGAACCGGGTTCGGATCGGCCTTCTGCTTTTCGAAGCGTTCGACGGTCTCTTCGTACCACTGCAGCCTTCTGAGCTCGCTATCGATCGCCTTCGGATCTTTTTCGATCTTGGCTGCCGCCTGATCGCAGCCCGCCTTCGCCTCGGCGAACTCAGGCTCGGTGACCACGCGCATGGGGAGCTTGATCGTCGCAACCTTGTGCACCAGCGGCACATCGGCATGGCGGTCGTCCTTGACCGCAGCATAGATATCGTCGACCGCTGCAACAACCCGACGGGCGATCTCGTCGAGCCGCTCCAGTCCGCGGAGCTGCCGCATCCGCTCCTCGGCTGCTTTGCGGTACATCAGGTGGGGAGACTGATCGCCGGCCGCCCCGATCAGGCCAACCACGCACAGGTCCTGGCCATACCGCTGGCGCAAAGCCTCCCGCACCGGGTGCCAGTAGTCGGCGTTGACAGCCCGGCGCGACTCCACCTCCTGGGCCGTGCAGGTAATGTTGACGGCCACCGCCAGGAGCTTGCCTTCGGCGTTCCAGAGGAACATCGCGCCAACATCATGGTCCTCGTAGCCCTCCAGACCGCGGAAGTCCGGCCCGCTTGTCGGACCATACATTTGTGCGGTGCCATTGGCGTAGACGGCACGGCGGTTGTAGCCGACCACGGCGTGTCCGAGCCCCCAGGTCACGCTCCCGGGAACTCGACTCCGCCAGGCCTTCACGATCGCCTCCGCCACGCGTCCGGCAAAGAACTGCTGGTACTCCTCCACCGATACCACGCCCTCGCCTGGCAGCTTCCAGAACCCGCAGCGAAGCTCCGGCGCGGTGTGGGTATGGGTGGCTGCCAGGAAGATCTTGGACACGTCGAGGTCGGCAGCCGCTGCGTGGACCTTGTCGCGAACCATCTCGAGCACTTCCGTCGGGATGCCGATCACGTCGCAGGAAACAATCACCGCCACGTCGAGCGACTGATCGGCCTGGCGGGACTCAATGACCACAGCGTTTGCCGTGAGCGGCGATTCCACGCCGGTCGAAATCCGCAGATGGAACTGCCCGGAAAGCGGCGCGGGCCCATCGGGCGTGATCTCGGCACTGGCCGCCCCTACGTACAACTCGGCCGCCGACAGGCTGCCTGAAGCGATCATTGCGACCGCCGCAATAACCAGACACAGACGTGACACCATGGTTCCTTCTCCCTCGCGCAACTGGAGACAGCCATCACACAAACTTGCTGAGATGTTGCAGGCTCTTGTCGGCCTGGACGGGCGTGCCGCATTCGACACTGAACACGATATCCCGCGGGCACTTGTCCTGCACCGTTTTGACGATGCGATCCCAATCCAGAACTCCGTCGCCGCAGGCGCAACCCACCGGCGTGCCGGTGACCTTGCCCCGTTCCGCGTCCGCGTGTTCCACCGAGATGTCCTTCGCATGAAGATGGACCAGTCGCGAGGCCACGCGGTCAAGCCAGGCATAGACATCCTGGCCGGCCAGGTACGCGTTGCCCGTATCGAGGTTGATGCCGATCGACGGCGACTTGACGAGGTTGTAAATCCGATCGAGGCCTTCCGGGGTCTTGGAGTATTGGGCATGGGGCTCCAGGCCGATCTTCACTCCCCGGCGTTCGGCAATGAAGGCCGCTTCCTGCAGGGTGTACTTGATCAGCACGAAGTCTTCTTCTTCGGTGGTCCACTTTGCCTTGATCCCCTCATCCGTGTTGATCACGGGCACGCCGATCTCGGCGGCAACGCGGATGGCGAGCTTGATGTACTCGCCGTGTACGTCGGGGCGACCCAGCGGCCCGTGGCCCTGAAGCCCGGAGATCTTCAATCCCGCCTTGTCGCAAGCCTCCTTGATGCGGAACGGATCGTCGAACATCGAGACCGTGTGGAAGTAGCCGGCTTCGCTCATCAGTTCGCGGCCGAAATGGATCATGGGCTCGAACCATTTGTAGCCCATCTTGGCCGCCTGCTCGACTGCCCATTCGAAAGGCTTGTCGCTGCTTCTGGAGAATTCCGCGTTGAGCCCTACGTAGACCGCTCCCATCTTTTCGCTCCTTTTGCATCTCGATCCAGTTCGGGCCGTCTCGGACGACGTGCCCCAATGCCGAAGATTTTGACCCCTCGGGAAGGGAAAAGCAATTGCAGAATATCACAAGTCCGTTGTGATTTTGGCCAGAAAGGCGGCAGGAGAGCCGTGCCGGCACGGCAGGATTCCTCGGCCGACAAGGCGTTCCACCACGCGGCCAGAGCGAACCATCAAGTAACGGACAAGAAATAGCGGCGCCCCTGGCCGCATGGCCGCGGTGGCATGCCGCCGAAGGTGAGCCAGGGCAACCGACGCAGCAACCTCACAATCGCCACCAGATCAGCCGTCTGGCGGATGACGGCTCAACCAGCAGGTGCAGCTTGACGCGGCTCGGGCCGTTCCTGCCTGCCGGGCCGCGTCCCTGTCGCGATCAGACCATCGAAGGACTGGCACTGTCGCTGTCGATGAGCTGCTCGATCGGCAATTGGCGGGTGACGGCTCCCGAGAGATCCTGCAACGCGTACATCCGGCAACCGCTCGTGCGATTGATGCGACCAAACCGACCTTCGAGCGCAGCCAACTGCGACCGGCTTGCCGGCAGATCGTAATGGACCACGTGTTTGACGCGGTTCAGATCACTCTCTTCGCCCAGCGAGCCCGGGGTAGCCAGCAGGATCCCGCCGCTCATCACGAAGTCCTTCATGGCCAACTGCCGGTCGGCGTAGGTCAGGCTCCCGCTGATCGCAATGGAGAAGCGGTTTCGATCGGCCAAGGCCTTGTGAAGATACGTCACGGTCTCGGCAAACGCTGCAAGCACGCAGATCCCGCCGGGACGCCCGTCCGATAGTTCGTCAAGAAGTCCAAGCAGGCAGTCGAGTTTCGCGTCGGACGGGATCTGCTGGAACAACTGGAACGCCTCCTGGACGAACTCGAGGTAGGAAGTGCGGGCTTCCGGCGAGAAGCTCAACTTGGGCACGTCCTCCACCTCGGTCGGGTCCCCATGCAGCCTCTCCGACACGCCCGGCAACTCGTGGAGCGATGCCCGGCTCAGCTTCCGACCCATGATTTCCAGGGTACGACGGGCGGCAACGGGGCTGGAGGCGGCCCTGCGCACCATCAGATCCGTTTCGAATCGGAAGGGCCCGCCGACGAGGGAGGAGCGTTCGTGCTGTTCGTGCAACAGGTTCAGAAACTGGATCTCCTCCTCGCTGCGGCAATACTCAAGGATCTGCCAGCGGACCGGCGGCAGTTGGATCGTGTTGCCATCCCAGTCCAGCAGGTCTCCCGACCAATCGGTCACGTGAAACTTGGGCAGTCGAGTCTCGTGCTCCGCGCCCGTGTCCAGCGGCGAGGCGGCGATCAACAGGGATCGGGCGATTCGGCCGCTGGCATACATCTGCCGGTAGAGATCCAGCGGTTGGCAGCGGGCACGCGACTGGACTTCGGCCAGGATCACCATATCCCAACGGCTCGCAGCGAGCGAGCTGCGGACTTCGGCCCTCATGGCGGCATCGCTGGGGATGATGGCCACGACCGGATGCGGTCGGCCACTGCCGCCGGCAGACTGCTCAAAGCAGGGATCGCACAACGTGGTCCCGTAGCAGAGCTTGACGGGAACGGCAGAGACGAACTGCTCGAGACGAGCCCGCCACAGCATGCAGAAGGCAGAGGGGGCAATTACCAGGACGCGACGAGCCGCTCCCTCCTTCACCATTGATTGGACGATCCGGCTG
>CAZLWV010000197.1:0-7429 GCA_964563135.1 uncultured Planctomycetaceae bacterium | reverse complement strand
TCATCATCCTCTTGGAGAACGGCTTCGGCGACTGTGCCAAGCCCGGCGGGCGTCACCAGAAAATGGTGCGGATCCGACCCGTCAGCAAGGAAATCAGCGGCAAGTTCCGCCTGGTACGCGTGGCATCCCCATTTCCGGAATGTTTTGAGAATCATCTCCCGCGTCATACCCAGTCTCCGTTCGATTGTCTGCCAGGTGTTGATCCGCAACCGGCCGGCTCGCGACGCTCGCCGCTCCGCCACTTTGTCCTATCGTCCGAACTGCATACCCCAAGTCTATCCGTTCTTCGCCCACCAAGCCACCAGGGAAATGGCTTTAATATGCTATCAAATAATGCTGCCTTTAGATTGAAGCTCAACTTATTCCAAAGCACTCTGCCCGCCTGAAGAGCTCAGACATCGGGATCCGGCTGCCAGTCTTGTTGCCAAATCGTGGCACCAGAATAAGTCGGTCGAATATGCCCGTAAAGGTCGATTTATCGCAATGCAAGACATTCGCGCGTGCCAACGACCCGCCAATTTTGACCTGGTCAAACCGGCGGGCACCCAAGTTTGCCTGTCGTGCGATATCCGGATGAACCGACCTGTCGGACTGCGGCCTGACGGGAGACGGTCGGCGGATCCTAACCCGACAGAGGGGACTGGAGACGGGCCACTGCCCCACACCCAGCCGGGTTCTCCGATGGTCAGGCCGCATCGGGGGAGTCCCCCCGTCACACCAGGCTCGCCGCCTGGGAAACGGCTGATGTGACGCTCGATGCCCGCCAGCTTGCCCTACCTTGGCATCCGTCAATCCGCACCACCCAAGACGCACTATCTGCTCGCAGGTGCTGCGTGCCAGGCGTGCCGGCATGAGCAGCCTCGGGGCGGCAGGTCCGCCCTCGTGCGAGGGGAACGGGGACTGCCGATTCGGGCTTGCGTAAGCCGGCAAAAACGTTACAAAGAGGTGTTCCCCTTTCCCCCTCCGGCGTGAGAGCGATCGCGATGAAGCGTGTCTTGTTTCTGTGTTCCGCAAATTACTACCGCAGCCGGTTCGCCGAGCACTTCTTCAACTGGCTTGCCGAGCGGGAGGGACTGCCCTGGCAGGCCGATTCCCGGGGACTGGCCGTCGAGAAATGGCCCGACCTGGAAGCGCTCTCCGACTACTCGGTCGAGGCGCTGGCGGCCCGCGGCATTTCGCTCGACGGGAAGCTGCGCAGTCCGAAACAGGTGACGACGCGGGACCTGGCCAGTTGCGATCTGGTGATCGCCGTCAAGGAAGCGGAGCACCGGGCGCTGATGGCGGAAAAATTCCCCCAGTGGGTCGACAAGATCGAGTACTGGCACATCGACGACATCGACTGCGCACTGCCCGAGGAGGCACTGCCGATTCTTGAACAGAAGATTGCCGAACTGGTCAAGCGGCTGCAACCTTCGGAGGCAGCCGCGTGAAGGCAAAAGGACCGCCGGCCGCCTCGCGTGCATCCTTCCTCGCAGCGTCTATTCGGCTGGCACTGAGGAAACCGGGCCTGGAGATTGTGGAACCGTCACGTTTTCGCTTCCCCTTTGCGACTGACCCCAAGGACCGCTGAGTTCCCCACAAAGACTCGCCAGCCGCGGCAGATGCCACTGGCAGTCGAGTGGCTGCTCGTGGCCGAGCTTCGGTCGGCGCCGGTTGGCGTAGCTGCCGCCCGACGGTCAGGGTGTCCCAGTCGAATGGTTGACAACGCCGACGAGGCGCCAGACACTATTGGTTTCGTCATTGACTGTGGAACAGATCGGTGCGCTGCTTCCCCGGAAACCGAACTTGCGCTGGATACCCTCGTTTCCCAGTCCATGCAAGGCTCCACGCAGTCTTTGCGGCGGTCAGTTTCGTGAAATCGAAGGACGGCTTCGCCTTCCTCGAACTTGGGCAACCGTGCCGTGACCATGGGGACCGATTCAATTGGGGCGGCCCGAGGCACTGGGGGCATGCGATGAGAATATGGGCGCTACCGGTGGCGATGCTGCTGGCCGTGGCAGCACCGGGCTGCACGGAGAAACCGCGGCCTGCCGGCGTTCCGGAGCCGGCGGCACAACCGGCCGTGACCATCGAAAACGGGCCGGATTTCGGGCCGCAGTCCGCCGCCGAGCCCGAGCCGGCTGCCCAGGTGGAGCCGGTTCCCGACGAAGCACAACAGACTTCGCCTGACCCGAAGGCGGAGCGGGATGCAGTGATCCAGGCGATCGAATCGCTGGGAGGTTGGGTCAGGTGCGACGAGGAGAGGCCCGACAGGCCGATCGTGCACGCCTACTTCTACGGGTCGCGATTGACCGATGCCGAGCTGGACCGTCTGGCGAGCCTGACGAGCCTGGCGGAACTCCACCTGGACAGCGTGCAGATCACCGACGCCGGGCTCGCCAGCCTCCGGGCGATGGTGAATCTTCAGGAGCTGCGACTGACCGACACCGGGGTCGTCGGCGATGGCCTGGCGCACCTGCGTGGGCTCGCCCGACTGCGTGTTCTGCGGCTCAGCGGCACCCAAGTCAGCGGCCCCGGCCTGGAGCATCTCGCGGCGCTGACTGGTCTGGAGGAGTTGTACCTTGACGGCACGCAGGTTACCGATGGCGGACTGGCGAGTCTCCAGGAACTGACAAGCCTCCGGGGCCTGGTACTGGCAAGGACCAAGGTCACCGGGGCGGCTCTGGCGCACCTCGGCGGATTGACCAGCCTCCGCGGGCTGGTGCTGGCCGATACCGCGGTTGCCGACACCGGGCTGGAGCACCTCCAAGGGCTCAAGAACCTTCAATTCCTGGACCTTTCCAATACCCAGATCACCGATGCCGGACTGGCAAGGCTGACAGGTCTGGCTGCACTCCAGTCGCTGAGCCTCAGCAGCACCCAGGTCACCGACGCCGGGGTCAACCAGCTGAAAGCGGCCCTGCCCGGTTGCCGCATCACGCGATAGCGGGAAGAACCGAGAGTCTTCTGCTTCCGGACCTGCCGCGGCCGGTGCCCAGGCGCGCCGTGCGTGGAATGCGGGCCGGAATGCCGTTTGACCTTGCCCAGGATCTCGTCACTCCCGCAACCTGCGGCTGGAACCGGTTGTTGCGGCTTGCCCCCGGGTCGGCGAGGCTCCTGGCGGTGGCAGAAGACGGGGCCCGATGCCGGGCCGTCAGTTGGCCACGCTCTAAATCGAGATCGTACCGCACGAAACCGGCCCCGGATGATCGAGAAAATCCGAAAGTCTGAGTTTCCAGGCCGGATGCTGGAGCTTTCGGACTGCTTTGGCCTCGATCTGCCGCACCCGCTCGCGGGTGACGGAGAAAATCTTGCCGACTTCCTCCAGGGTGTAGGTGGAACCATCGGCCAGACCGTACCGCAAACGGATGATCTCCCGTTCGCGGTCACTGAGCATGCCGAGCAGATCGGCGATACAGTCTTTCAACGACAAGTGACCGGCACCGTGGAACGGGTTTGAGCCGCGATGGTCCTGCAGATACTCGCCGAAATAGCGGTCATCATGGTCGCTCACCGGCTGATCGAGCGACAGCAACTGGCGACTCATCTGAACGGCGCGGTTCGTCTCGCCGATCGTCAACCCGGCTTTCGCCGCGGTCTCTTCAACGTTCGGCTCGCGCCCGTTCTCCTGGATCAAGACCCGAGTGACTGCACGGACCTTGTTCATGGTTTCGATCATCTGCGCCGGTACGCGGATGGCCCGGCTCTGATGGGCGATCGCCTCCGTGATCGCCTGGCGGATCCACCAGATCGCGTAGGTCGAGAATCGGCATCCACGGCCATATTCGAACTTGTCAACCGCCCGCATCAGCCCCGTATTGCCTTCCTGGATCAGGTCGAGGAAGCTCAATCCGCGAAAGCGATAGCGTTTGGCGATCGAGACGACCAACCGCAGGTTGCCGGCGGAGAGATCGCGTTTTGCCGCTTCATATTCTTCCTGGCAGGCAACCGTCCTGGATAGCAGCCGCCTCAGTGTTGACGGGCTCTCCAAGGTGGTCTTCATCAGGCAGCGAAGCTCGGCGCGGACCTCGCTGAGTTGCTCTGATGCGCCGCGGTCCGCGGCGAGGCCTCTCGTTGCCGGCGCAGAGCCAACTGCCGCCATGCGGGAAAGGACTGCATCCTGTCGTGCAACCGTGCTGGATTGGCCAGCCCTCAGCTCCTCGCAAAGCATGTCCATGCGGCGGGAGATGTTCCGGAGACCGTCGAGAAGCGGCTGGAGCCGCTGTGTCCGCAAGTCGAACTCCTCCACGAGCCGGACGGCCCTGCGACGGCGGCGGACGAGTCGGTGCCAAGCCTCCCGGCGCTGGCCGCGCGTGTGCGATCGGCTGATGGCCGTGGCAAAATCCCGCCGATTCGCCTTGAGAAGATAGCGGAGCGTGCGGAGATTGGAAGGAAGAACGTCCATCACGTGCCGCTTCTGGGCAATGTCGGCCACCGACACGTCAATCGTGCGATCCAGACGCAGACGGCCGTCACGCACTTTCTGCAGAAGCGTCACGGCCGCCTGCAGCGCGTAGTCTGTCGAAAGGATGGCACTGCGGAATTGTCTTCGCGATCTTTCGATCCGGCGTGCCGTGGTTGCTTCCTGACTGCGGGTCAGGAGCGGGATCTTCCCCATCTGCGTCAGGTAGATGTGGACCGGATCGTCCGTGGGACTGCGCCCCGAGTCTGAATCGACCTCCAGCTCATCGACCTCCGAGGGATCCGGATCTTCCGGGGGTTGAACTGTGCCGATCTCGGCCATGTCACCATCATCACCGGCACCGATTAAGCCATCTTGGCCCGCCTCTCCGCCTCGAACGATCTGGGCGGCAAGGGCGCCGCGTTCCCGCCCTGCCGTTTGTCCGCTCACCATCTTGGTGCTGATCGCCTGTGCCAAAATCAGATTCTCACGAGTTGGGAAGCCTTGGGAGATCCTCTTTGCCGAGCCGGATTGCCAGAGGAGGCCCCAATGCCTCTTGATTGGGAACCCGGAGCCGAGAGTCCTTTCGCAGTGCTTGCGGGGAAGGTCTCAGGCGGGGGTAACCGAACAGGCTGTTTATCGAGGAAAGACCCCCGATGTACAGCCCCCCATCTTCTGCAACGCCGCAAGCCTATGGCTGGTGGCGACTTGCACCAACTCAGGCGTGGACTACCCCTGCTTGCGGGTCGTTCCGGTCATGTTCTACCTTCTAACCCTGCCCGCCCGCAGAAGCGGTAAGAAGAAATCTGGACTTTCGCGTCAGATTTGTCCGGAAGCGGGAACGACAGCCTCGTCTGGACGCGAACCCAGCATGTTGCTCGCCCCCCGGTCTCGATCCATCGCACCTCATCGGCCGACCCCATTCCATCGGGTGGAACGGCGACACGACGCAGCGGTGGTGAGAGGAACCCTGAGGAAGTTGTGATTGCTGGCGACTGCTGAAAGTGGCGCTGCCCATCTAAATAGACTTGCACGATTCCAAGAGATCCGGCCCTCCGCCGCCACCCTTCGGGAGGCGGCTTCAAGGAGATGGCCCATTCTGGGAATCACGCAACCCGATTTAGAGAACCTCGTAGGCATCGATGAGTACGTGGGATTTCAATCGCCCGCCCTTGGCGATCGCAATGATCCTGTTCAGCCACTCGTATTTGCCCGCAGGTGCCTCGAAGAACAGCGCCTCACGAAAGTAGTATTCGGTGGGATCGACCTCCGCGCCGGACATGATTCGTTGAAGCACCTCGGGTGTCGTGTACCGAATCCCGTGCCCCTTCAACTGAATCGTCACACCGTCGTCGGTGAGCAGAGTGACCCGAACGTCCAACTCGGCCACCCCGTCTTTGCGAATGAGTTGAAAATCCGATCCGCCTGCTTGTGCAACGCCCGATATGCGATCCCCGGAAAGCGAGCCTCCCGTAACGGGAATAAACCATCGCTGGCCGAGCGGCCCATCGATGGTCTGCGGCGGATCGACATTCGCTCTGAGTTGAAATAGCGGCTTGACCTCGATCATACGGTTTACTCCGTTTGGGTAGTCAGGCGTTCTTTGAGGGAAACACCAGGACGGCAATCACTGCCGTGCCTGTTTGACCTCTTGGACCTCGCCAGCCCATTTTTGAAATACCTCCAGCCAGCTTCCCATCAAGGCTGCCCGGATCGTCTTCATTTCCCGGTACTCCTCCGGTGTGGTCCCCCAATAAAACCCGATCCAGCCGTTGGCAACGTTCTTCGACCGATCCAAGAACTGCTCGAACTCTTCACGGGAGCATTTTAGGAGAAACGTCTCCTCGATGACCACGGGCTTCCCAACGGCGAAGCCCGACAACTTTTCCAGGGCTTCGTTGACCTTGCCCTTCTCGGGGTAGAGGTGGACGGAGATAAAATCGAGTTCGGGTGCAATTTCCTCGGGCACGAACCCCGATGTCATGCCGGGACGATCCAGACTCCAATGGACCAGGCCAACCGTGACCAGATGACGCTGGTCGTGCTTTCGGATGGCCGTGACCAACTGATGGCACCACTGCCGGGCGACTTCGGGCCGAGGACGCTTGTTCCGTTCCAGGGTAATGAACTGGACGAAGTACCCGGATTCGCCTCCCGCCAGAGACGGCCCCAGCCAATCTGTCCTGCTGCCGCCGGACACCACGGGCTCATTCATCAGGTCATAGCAGAAAATGGCGGGGCTCTTGACGCAGCAAGCGGCTACCGCCTCCCAGAACCGGGCCTGGACATCCCAGCGGTCCTGTTCTGAGAGATCGTCGTACCACTTGGGAACATCCTTCTTGCGGTAGCAGGCCAGGCCGGTGATGTCGAGGTAGATGCCGGTCTTCTCGGCCAAGGCGACCAGCCGCCCCAGACGTTCCAGGTTCGCTTCGTTCACCGTCTTCGGATCGGTCATGAACTGGGCGGTCTGGAGGTGAATCCGGACCACGCTTGCTCCAAGCCGTTTCATTTCCTGGAAGTCTTCCTCGACCGTGGGCCACTCCGCAAGCCAGTAGTCCTCAAGCAGACGGCCCGTTTCGTCGTGATCGTAGTTGAACCCGCAAGGTACCAGCGGCTTGCCGGAATCGGAGAGGACGAAGCCCTGCTTGTCGTCGGCGACCTGCACCCACGGCATCTCGGCGACAGCGATTCGGCTGACGACGACGGCGACGATCACGGACAGCCAAACTATGCGGTGAGACATTCTCGAACTCCTTGCATCCTTGTGTTTGCTCTTCCTATCGGCTTGCCGTGCGGCAGGTCTCGGCGGCGATGTCACTCGGCACACCGACCATGCGGTGGTAGATCCCCATCATTGGCTCGGCACGTCGGCCACCCGTCGCCGCCCACATGCGGCGTTGTGCACCAACGACTGGCATGGGCGACGTGCCCTGCCATGGGCTCATTCTGATCAATCCACTACCTGCCGGCAACCGCTGCTGGGGTGCACGCCAGGAGAACTGCGAAGTCCTGATGTGGCAAGAAAAGCAGCAGGCACTCTCCGAAAGG
>CAZLWV010000196.1:5910-13388 GCA_964563135.1 uncultured Planctomycetaceae bacterium | reverse complement strand
CTTGGCCCTCCAGCTCCTCGACGCATGTCAGGCCCAGCTCGCCGACAGCTCGCCCTGGACCGCCTGCCGGCAGCGGATCAGTCAGCGGCGGGCATTTCAGCAGGCCCTGGCCGACCTCGAGGCCCGGCCCGACGATCCGGCGGCCAATGCAGTTGCAGGCCACTGGTACATGGTGGAGGCACGCGATCCGGAAAAGGCCTTTCCTTACATGGCCAAGATCCAGCATCCTAGTCTCAGTTCGCTGGCCAGAAGCGAACTGAGCCCGTCCCAGTCGGCCCAGGAGCAGGTCGCCCTCGGCGATCGCTGGTGGGATCAGGCTGAAGTGGCCACGGAAGAATCGTTGGAGTCCGCCTTTCGGGATCGTGCCCTGCACTGGTACCGTCGCGCCCGGCTCGCCCTCGGCCCGTCGCCACTGGCCGCGAAAGTCGATGGCCGGCTGGCAGGATCCAGCGGACCGCCCCCCGCTGCCGCCAACGACGACCGCGACGACCGCGACGACCGCGACGAACACGAAAACCCCTCGTTCCTCCCGCCAGGACCGGCCGTCAACAAGGGCGACTGGATCGATCTTCTGGCCGAGGTGGACTTGCCCCGCGACTCCGCCCGCGGCCTGTGGCAGCGGCAGGGGACGGGAATCGTCTGCGGCAGCGTCCGAAGCAGCCTGATGCTGCCGGTTGCCGTGGCAGGCGACTACCAGCTCGAAGTGCAGTATTCCCTGGTCAGCGGACCGCCGGAGGGTCTCACGCTCGCAATTCCTGTCGGCTCGCAGGCATGCAATGTCTTCCTCCCCTTCAACGGCCGCACCGATGTCCTGGCCAGTGTCAATGGTTCGCCCTATACATCCTCCGTGCCTCCGCTGAACCCGGGGCTTCCGGTTACGGCCAGGATCCAGGTCTCCACCCAGGGGACCGGGAAACAGATCGACGTTGTCGCCAATGGGGTCCCCTTCTTCGCCTGGCAGGGAGACCCGTCGACGCTTTCGCCGACGGCGATCGGCCAGATGCCGCGAGGCAACCAGCCCGGCCTGATGAACATGCGCGAATCATTGGCGTTCCAGGCCGTTCGCTTCCGCCTGCTGGAGGGAGAAGCCCGGCTGATCTCGGGACCCGGGCTGCCGCCGGTTCCGTATCTTCTGACCGGCGATGCCGGAGGCTGGGACGGCACCGTGTTTGAACAGTTTGCCCCCGGCCCGTCCGGCAGCGCGGTCCTGGTCGGATTCCGCTATGCCCTGGCCAACTCGAGACTCACGGCCCTGCAGCCGGTCTATCGCACCCAGGGCGGACAACTTCAGGACGGAACCTGGGTCGGCCAGCCCGGCGCGCCGGGCGAACAGGTGCTTGCCGGAGACAACCACGCGGTAGGCTCCCTGGCGATCGAAACCCGCAATGGATCGCTGGCCGGCATGACCGTCCGCTTCTGCCGCCTCGATCAAGGCCGCCTCGACCCCGGCGATGCCTACGACAGCCCCCTCATCGGCCAGAAGGGAGTCGAAGGCCAGGCCGTCGTCGAGACTCGCGGTCGGCCGGCGATCGGCATCCACGGCCTCTGGAACCCCGGGCAGATCGTATCCCTGGGACTCATTTCCGTCCGCCCCGACGAAGAACAACTCTGGCAGGCCGGCCGGGACGGCCGTACCCAGTACCTCACCCTTCTTGACCTTCAGCCCACCCAGTGCACGGTCGCCATGATGCAGGCTTCCCGGCGTCTCGGCCTCGGCACAACCGCCGCCTTCCGCTGGCCGATCCTCGACGAGGACTCCCAGTTCTGCCCCGAATTCCTCTATGCACCCGCTCCCTCGCGGCTGGCGTTGAAGCTTCCGCCAACCATGAAGAGCCTCTCGACCCTCGGCTACTGCGTCGAAGGCCGCTCGGCCCGATTCCGTGTGCTCGTCGACGGACAGCCCGTCTACGAAAGCCAGCAGGCCGGGGTGGCTCCGATCAAGGTCGATCTGCCGGCCGGTAACCTGCTGGAACTGCTGGTCGAAAACGCAGGCAACGGTCGCAGCAACGAAAGCTACTGGCTCTTCCCCCGCCTGCACGCCCGTCCGGCAGAAAGCGTCAGCGCCTTCGACGATAAGGATCCCCGCGGCAGGCAACTCGTCCAGATGCCGCCTCTGGCCCAATCGATCGCCCCCCGCAGCCCCTCGCACACACGCCTCGCCCCGGTCTATCCCGCCAGCGGCCTCTGCAAGGAGTTCCTCTACGCCCATCCTTCCTCGCGCATCGTTTACCAGGTGCCCAAAGGGGCCAAACGCTTCTCCGCGATCGGCTGCTGCACCGGCAGCAAGAGAGTCAAGTTCCGGGTTTCCGTAGGTGGGCAGGTCGTCTACCAGAGCGGTCCGGCGGGGATCGAGCCGATCCAGGTTTCCTTGCCCCGTCAGGCAGACACTCTCGAACTCTGCATCGAACAGTCGCTCAAGGAACGTACCCATACTGACGATGCCGCCTTCTGGTGTTTTCCTCGCTTCTGGCGATGAATGTCCCCGCCTCAGGCGCCGCGCCTGCTCAACCGGTCGCCCGGCGTCGATCCGCCTGATCTCCGTTTTCGATGGCTCAAATCGCGCGGTTCCTGCCAAGGCTCCCGTTTTCCGCGGGACTTGTCTCGCATCCTTTTGCCCGAGACTTCCCCAGCGGCTCGCCCACAGCACACATGCCGCCGACCGGCTCCGCTGTGGACGATTGGGCTCGGCGTCCCCGGCAGAGGGGGAAGGAACCGTGACAGTCTTCCTGGGTTGAATTAGAATAGAAGGTTCAAGGATTGTCCCACACCCACCTGTTCACCACCGGCCGTCCAGCGTCGCGGCGGCCCTCCCGGGATGGCAGTTGCCGGTTGGGCAGTCCGTGCCTGCCGTCCCCCGAGCCGGGCCGACCGAGCTTCGGCCTTCCCCGCCGGCAAGAAAATCGTGTGCATCCGAATGGCATTGCCCGCCCGGGGGGCTGTCGTGCACCTGTTATCATCCCGCGAAATTTCTGAAAAGGCCTCAGACATGTCTCGCTGTTCATCGCGTCCCACGATGTTGGCCAGAAAACGGCGGAACGGGTTTTCGGTCCGGGGCCTCCTGATCGGATTGACCGCTCTGGTCGCGGTTGGGGGTGTCGTCTGGTACACGTTTCCCAACCTTTCGCTCGCGTCGCGAGACACGGGCCCGATGCTGCACACGGTGACGGTGGGCGATTTCGTATACGACATCACGGAGCGCGGGAACGTCGAGAGTGCCAGCAATATCGAAATCCGCTGCGAGGTGGAAAGCCGTGGATCCCAGGGCACGATGATCCTGGAACTGATCGATGAGGGAGCCTACGTCGAGCCCGGCGATATTCTCTGCACCCTCGACTCCTCGTCCCTCGAACAGGACCTCGTCCAGCAGCAGATCGTGTGCAACACCAGCGAGGCGTCGGTCATTCAGGCCCGGAACGCCTACGAAACGGCCGTGATCGCCAAGGAAGAGTATCTCAACGGCACCTACATGGAGAACCAGTTGACCATCGCCGGGGAGATCTTCGTTGCCGAAGAGAACCTGCGCCGAGCGGAGCAGACCCTTGCCTACACCCAGAAACTCGCCGCCAGGGGCTACGTCACCGAGCTGGCCGTCGAAGCCGACACGTTTTCGGTCGAGGATGCCAAGAAGAAACTCCAGCAGAAAAAGACCGAGATGGAGGTGCTCGACAAGTACACCAAGGTCAAAATGGTCAAGCAGCTCGAGGCCGATATCAAGACCACCGAGGCAAAGCTCAAGGCCGAAGAACACAGCTACGGGCTCGACAAACAGAAGCTCGAGGACATCCAGGCCCAGGTGGAAAAGTGCACCATCGTGGCCCCCGACTACGGCCAGGTCGTCTATGCCAACGTCACCGATCACCGTGGCGGCAGCGAAATCATCATCGAAGAAGGCGGTTCCGTCCGCGAACGCCAGGTCATCTTCCGGCTCCCCGACCCCAACCGCATGCAGGTGAAAGCCAAGATCAACGAGGCCAGCGTTTCCATGGTCCAGGAAGGGATGCGGGCAGGCATCCGCCTCGACGCCTTCCCCGATATGCAGCTGGGCGGAGAGGTCGACAAGGTCAATGAGTATCCGCTGCCCACCTCGTTCTTCTCCGGCAACGTCAAGGAGTACGAGACCACGATCCTCATCCATATGCCCAACGACGACGGCTCGGAATCGCGAACCAGGAACTCCAGGAACGGTGCGGCACGCAAGCTGCTCCCCAAAACGGCCCCGTCCGGTTCGACCCTTCCGGGCAAACTGCCGGCAACCGGTCCGGTAGCCAGCCCCGGCCAAACCGATCCCGCCAAAGCCGATCCCGCCAAAGCCGAACCCACCCCGCCGGCAAAGCCCGCGGAGGAGACTCCCGCCACCGGGCCCACAGCCGAGCAGCCCAAGACCGAAGAGCCCACAGCCGAGGAGCCCAAAACCGAAGAGCCCAAGACGGGGAACAGCGGCGGCAACGAGCCCGAGACGGCCGCACCTGGGGAAACTGCCGCCGAGCCGCCCAAACCTCAGGAAGCCAAGACCGACGAGACTCCCAAGCCGGGCGCGGACGAAACGGCCAATCCCAAAACGGCTGATCCCAAAACGGCCAAGGCCAAGGAACTGTCGGACAATGAGGCCGGCTCCTTCCAGCTTCGGCCCGGTATGACCGCCGAAGTCAAGATCCGCGTGCAGACGATCGCCAACGTGCTCCAGGTCCCGGTGCAGGCCATCGTCGAGCACGGCGGCAAGAACTACTGCCTCCAGTATGACAAGGAGCAGGGCTGGTCCAAGCAGGAGGTCAAGGTCGGTTCCACCAACGACAAAACGGTCGTCATCCGGGAAGGCCTCAAGGCCGGCGATAAGGTCGTCATGGGGGCCAGCAAGTATCGCGACAGGGTCTCCTGGCCCAAGCTCGAGATCATCCCCGGCGCCCCCGGCACTCCGGAGTCAGGAGCAGACGCTCCCGAGGGCATCGCGGCGGCCGGCATGGCCGGCCCGAATGGCGCTGCAACGGGCCGCGGGCCGGCGCCCGGCGGACCCGGCGGCGGACCCGGCGGTGGTTTCAATCCCGCTCAGATCTTCGGCCAGCTCGACAAGAACACCGATGGAAAACTGACCGAAGACGAGGCCCCCGGCCCCATGAAGAGCCAGTTCTCCTCGGCGGATAAGAACGGCGACGGTGGCGTGGACCTGGCCGAGTTCACCGCCTCCATGAGAGCCCTCGGCGGCGGCCGCGGCCCGGGCCAGGGGGCCGGCGGACCTCGCGGTGGTATGGGCGGCATGGGAGCAGGGGGTGATCGCCCGGGCGGACCAGCCGGCGGTCGTCCCGGCGCCGAGGGGGGCGGACGACCCGGTGGCGGAGCCGGCGGCGGTCCCCGACGGGGAGGCGACCGATGAAGCTGGCTGCCAGCACGCGCGACCTGACCAAGGAATACGTGCTCGACGGAGAAACCGTGCGGGCCCTGCGCGGGGTGTCCATCGATGTTCCCGAGGGAGACTGGGTCGCCATCATGGGCGCCTCGGGGTCCGGAAAAAGCACCATGCTCAATCTGCTCGCCTGCCTCGATCGGCCAACCGGTGGTTCGATCATGCTCGGCGACGACGATGTGAGCAAGCTCAACGACGACCAGCTCTCCGAAATCCGCGCGTCGCGGATCGGAATCGTCTTCCAGTCCTACAACCTGATCCCCCAACTGACCGTCATCGAAAACATCGAGGTTCCCCTCTACTACCAGGGTGTCTACAGTTCCAAGGCCCGGAAACGCTGCATCGAGCTGGCCGCCATGGTCGGCCTGGGCGATCGCCTCAAGCACCGCCCCACCCAGCTCTCCGGCGGCCAGCAGCAGCGAGTTGCCATCGCCCGAAGCCTCGTCAACAACCCCTATTTCATCCTCGCCGACGAACCGACCGGCAACCTCGACTCCGCCACCACCGAGGAAATCCTCCAGCTTCTCGAACAACTCAACCGCGACGGAAAGACCATCATCATGGTGACGCATGAACCGGATGTGGGCGATCGCACTAAACGGGTCATCGTCCTCCGCGACGGGTTGGTCATCTCCGACAGACCCACGGACGGCCACTGCCGCAGTCCGGTTGCCGGCCCCGAGCAGCCGGCCAGCAAGTCCCCCCCGGGGGAAGAAACAGTCGCTGGGTGATCCGGCGGCGATCGACACCTCACGAACCGCCGCCCTTCCCTTACAGATAGTTTTCCCATGACCTTCTGGCTGCGAACCTGGCAACTCGGTATCAAGAGCCTCCTGCTCCACCCGTTGCGGTCGCTTCTGACCGTGCTGGGTATCTTCATCGGCGTGGCCAGCGTGATCTGGCTGCTGGCCATCGGCGAAGGCATCAGCCAGAAGGCCCAGGAACAGATCGCCGAGCTGGGGGCCGACAATATCATCGTCCGCACGATCAAGCCGCCCAGCGAGGTGCTCGATAGTTCCTCCAATGCGGCCACGCCCTACGGCCTGACGCGCGAAGACTTCGAACGCCTCACCGAGACGATTCCCACCATCGATCGGGCCTTGCCGATCCGCGAGATTCCACGCCGCTTCTCTTACTCCAACCGCGTCATCGACGGCCGGCTCGTGGGCTGCACTCCGGAATACGCCGAGGTCACCCGCCTGGCGATGGACCGAGGCCACTTCATCACCGACGTGGAACTGGAGAACAAGCAGAATCACTGCGTCCTGGCCGCCAAGGTGGCGGAACGGCTCTTCCCCTTCGAAAACCCCATCGGCCGCTCGATCCACGTCGACGACAACTACTACGTCGTCGTCGGGGTCGTCAAGGAAAAAGCCCCCTCCGCCGGTATCGGCGGCTCCTTTGCCGCCCAGGATTTCAGCAACGACGTCTACATCCCCATCAGCACCCTCTGGAGCCGCATCGGCGACTTCATCGTCACCCGCCGCGCCAGCAGTTTCGAACGCGAAATCGTCGAACTCAGCCAGGTCACCCTGCGGGTCGACAACATCAAGCACGTGATGGAAACCTCCGACCTGGTGGAACTGACGATCGCCGAACACCACCGGCTGGAAGACTACGGCGTCACCGTGCCGCTGGAACTCCTCGAACAGGCCAAGACCACCCGCATGATGTTCATCATCTTCATGGGCATGATCGCCGCCATCTCGCTCGTCGTCGGCGGTATCGGCATCATGAACATCATGCTCGCCACCGTCACGGAACGCACCCGCGAAATCGGCATTCGCCGCGCCCTGGGCGCCAAACGCTCCGATATCATCCGCCAGTTCCTCGTGGAAACCATCGCCCTGTCGATCGTCGGCGGCGTCACCGGCGTGCTGGCCGGACTGACCTGCCGCGGGGTCACCGGACTGATCCGCCAGGGCCTCGAGAAGGCCTTCCCCGAGATCATGCAGGCCCTGCCCGCGATCATCCAGAGCGTCGAACCGATCGTCGTCCCCTGGTCCATCCCCGTGGCCTTCGGCATCTCCGTCGTCATCGGCATCATCTTCGGCACCTACCCCGCCATGCGCGCCGCCGC
>CAZLWV010000196.1:0-5900 GCA_964563135.1 uncultured Planctomycetaceae bacterium | reverse complement strand
GGATCCCATCGAGGCCCTCCGGCACGAATAGCCCGGGAAATCCCGAATCCGTAGATCGAAATCCAACGGCCGGCAGACCGCGGCGCGCCCCGGCGCCGCCTGCCCCTTTCGGGATTCTGCCATTCGGACTGGTCCCCTGTCCGTCTCGGATTCCGACATTCGGTTTTCCGATTCCTCCCCTGACCCTGATGCTCAATTGATGAGCGTCGTGTTGATGGTCATCATGGCCAGCGCGGCCTGCATGGCGTCGATCGCCTCCTTGGCCGCCGACCCCACCCGCTCCCCCTTCGTGATCCGGTCGATGTGCTCCTGCCGCGGTTTCAACTCCTGGGGATCGAAGACCGTCGGGAGGATCCCCGTGCTCGAGGCCAGCGAGAGGAGGACCGCCGTGCGGGTATCGATCTCTTCCGATTCCTCAAAGATCGCCCCCCGCAGACGCTGCAGCACCCGCCCCTCCGGTCCGTGGTCGACCTCCGGATAGGTGACCTTGGGGAACACCAGCAGGAATCGCCCCTTCTCCGCCCGCAGAATGCCGCGCCGGCACAGCCCCTCGGCAACCCGATCCTTGAGGTGCCGGATGGCCGTAAACCGCTCCACCCAGTCGGCCAGCGAGTCCGGCTGGCCCTCCTGGGCGATCCGCCCAAGACACTCGTCCAGGAGCGGGTCCCCCAGCGGCTCCTCGCTCAACAGGTGGACCATCTTCTTCGGCGGTTCGTCCACTTCCATCCGCTCGTGGAGCATGAGTTCCGCCAGGATCGCGCCGGCCAGCGCGTAGGGATACATGGCGGCCGAGATCGTCCCTTCCTCATCCCGAAGGGCCAGGAGCAAAAGCTCCTCCTGCAAGAACAGTGGCTTCGAATCGGTCATGGCAACTCCCCCGCAAGTAACGGTTCCATGGACGGCTCATTCGAATCGGCGATCGGGGAGAACCCCCACAATCAGTATACCCTTTTGCGGCAGAGTCGAGACCTCCCCTGGTCGGTGGGGATTGCAGGGCGTATGCTGGGCCTCCGGAGGGACCAGCCGTGCAGGAGGTGACAATGCAGCGACGGACCGCGATTCTTTGGGGACTTGGTGCAGCTCGCCGCCGCGGCGTTTGCCTACGTGGTATTGGATTGGGAACCGCCTGGTGCGGCTCCGCCCCGAACCCGCCCCGGCGGGGTTTCGTAACAATAACCCAGTCAGCCCCCTGGGCCCCGAGGACAGGATGCGCCCTTCACCGGGCCCGGCGTACGGAATACGATTGCCTCGCAGCACGATCCGGGACCAGGCATACCACGGAGTAGGCCCATGCAGCCCAGCCACAACAGCCCCCCCTCTTGTGCCAGGCGAGCAGCTTCTCGTTTCCCTTCCCTGTTTCACCGGCGTCTGACGGCTGCCCTGCTGGGCTTCGCCGCCCTGGCCGGCTTCGCCCGGGCCGCCGAGCCCGTCCGTTCCGCGTCGCCGGCGAGTCTGGCCGACCTGAAAGTCCTCGAACAGCAGATCCAACAGGTCGTCAAGAAGGTCACCCCCGCCGTCGTGGCCGTCTCGGGGGGAAGCGGCGTTGTCGTCAGTCCCGACGGCCTGATCCTCACCGTGGCCCATGTGGGTGTGCATGCCGGACGCCAGGTCACGGTCACCTTTCCCGACGGGCAGCGAGCCCACGGCCGCACCCTCGGCAACGACCACGGCGTCGACGCCGGAATGGTCAAACTCGATGGCCAGGGGCCCTGGCCTTATGCCGACCTGGGCGTCTCGGCCGACCTGGAGCAGGGCCAGTGGTGCGTCACCCTCGGCTATCCCGTTTCCTTCCAGCGGGGCAAGGCCCCCGTAGTCCGCCTCGGGCGAATCCTGCGCAACCGCGGCGGCATGATCTTTGCCGACTGCAAAATCATGGGCGGCGATTCGGGCGGGCCGCTCTTCGATCTCCAGGGGCACGTGATCGGCATCGGGAGCCGCTGCGACGACGACCTCTTGCTGAACATCCACGTGCCCGTCGACAGCTACCGCGACAACTGGAACCGGCTCCTCCAGGGCGAAGATTTCGACAGCCTTGCGCCGGCCTTTCTCGGGGTCGCGCCCGACGAGAATCAAGCCGAGGATCGGATCGACCTGGTCATTCCCGGCTCCCCGGCTGAGAAGGCCGGAATCAGGGCCGGCGACCTGATCGTCGAGTTCGGCGGCCAGCGCGTGGAGCACTACGACGATCTGCCTCCCCTGGTCCGGCAGCGAAAACCGGGCGACAAGGTGTCCCTGGTCGTTCGCCGCGGCGAGGAGACGCTGACCCTGGAGGTCGTCCTCGGAACCACCGGCCGATGAGCGCGGAGCGGACTGCGCAGAGCGGCGGACGGAAGACGCCGGCCGGCCCAGACGGCTGCCTGCCCGCGGCAGAACAAGAAAAAAAGAGAGCCCGTGTCTTTCGACACGGGCGTCGTGTTCATCCAGCGGAACCGTTCACAGCCTGCGGCGGCTGTGCGGGACCTACGGAGCCTTTTTTTCCTCGGCGCCGCCGCCCTGCGCCTTTTCGCCGGCGTCTACCGACGCATCGTTGGCGTCGATCTCCGCTTGGGCTTCCGGAGTCGACGGGGCCGGCGCAGGATTCGATCCGCAGCCGTAGGAAAATGCCAGTGTAAGCAACAACAGAACCCACGTGAAATGTTTCATTGGTCACCAGTCTCCTTTTTCCACTAGTTGTCTGGAGATACTCCCTTGAGAGCCCTGCGGCTCGTGACTGTTTCAGATCATGACTTACGGCAACTGCAGCGATTCGCCATCGTTGGTCAGGCTCGCGGCTCGGAAGACCAGATCGTTCACCGTCTGCGAAACCTACCGCACCGACCCGTCGGCCAGGGCGAAGTTCGCGCCTCCCGGATGCGAGGAGCCGAAGAATGGGTGCCACTGCACCCACGAATAGCCTTGCTTATCGACCACCCCCGTCCACGTGCCGTTCACACTGATCGGCGCGTCCTTGTCGGAAATCGGCGGCAGCCCATACTCGACGTTGTTGTAGATGGCCGCTCCGTAGCGGACCACGTCCTCATCCCAGCCGGCGTTGTTCCAGCGTTCGTTGTCGCCCCCTTCACTCCCGTACGACAGGGGATTCAGCGCCTTCTCGCCGACCATGATCGTGTTCGACGTCCCGTCCTTGATCAGCTCCAGGCGGATCTTGTCGCGATCCGTCTGGATGACCACGCCGCGTGTCCCGCTGCTGGCCGTCGAGCGAATCCCTCCGCCGGTAGCCCGCTCGCCCGCATTCCCCGCGTAATCGCACTTGTACGAGCTGCTGTGCAGCTTCGGGTCGCGCCGGCTGGGGCAGTAGAAGCCCTTGATCGCCGAACCGGCAACCGCATTCTCCATGGTGTTGTACACCGATTCGCTCGGCGGATCCGGATCGTTGCTGTCCTGCGCCAGCTCGTAAACCGCCGACTGTTCCATGAACGGCAGAATCTGGTACGACCAGCTCCAGCCGTAACGCGTGATCGACCGGCAGCACCAGGTCAGCGTGCTCGGAATCCGGTGGTCGCCGTCCCGCGCACCGTTGGGCAGCTTGCCGTAGGTGTCCTGAAAATTGTGAAACGCCAGACCAATCTGTTTCAGATTGTTCGTGCACTGCGAACGCCGTGCCGCCTCGCGTGCTGCCTGCACCGCCGGCAGCAACAGGGCAATCAGGATCCCAATGATGGCAATCACTACCAACAGCTCGACGAGCGTAAAGCCGCGTCGTGTCCCGGCGGTCTCCCGCCACTTTCTCAGAGCAGTCATCAGCACCCATCCTTTCAAAAAAGGAGATATGAAAGGCCCCCCTTCCACTCATGCCCCGGCCGAAGCCGGCTGGTGCGAATCGAGGATTCGTCGCACCAGACTCTCGCGGAAATCGGAACGATTCGCGACTCAATCCGTGCAAGCCCTGCCAATAGCCCTCCGGTACGAAACGTCCCGATCTTGCGGGGCCAGAACCCTCACTCGGCTGCTGCAACCCTGATGCGGCAGTCTAGTGAACATAGTCTCTCCCTCCGGCCGGATTATGTCAATCACTTTTCCGGCAGTTCGGCCGGAAATCCCTTGCTGGACAGCCCTTTCGACTTGCCTCAACGCCCAAAATTGAATATTTATTCTGCGGCGACGGCCCATACCCGCCATCCGCTCAGCCGCGCCGCGACAAACACGCGTGTTGGCATGGGCGTGCCCCCGTTCCCATAATTGCAGCTTGGATTCCCCCAGGAACAACCGACATGAAGCCCCTCTCCTTCCTCCCGGCCGCTCTTGTCCTCGCCTCCCTGCTTCTGTCCCCGCCCCAGGTGCAAACTGCCCAAGAAGGGCCGCCCGCGCAGCGCCCGCGGCCCGAACGCCGCTGGACCCGAAACTGGTCTCTTCACATTACCAACGCCGACAGCGTCAAAGCCGCGTTCCAGGGGGCGACCGCTGATGCTTCCGCAGCCACCCTGAGCGTCGTTTCCGACGGCCAGCCGGCCGCCCTGGGAGTCGTCCTCGACCGGGAGGGACACGTGGTCACCAAAGCCAGCGAACTGGCCGGCGAGCTGGCTTGCCTGGCCGCCGACGGCTCCAGCCATCCGGCCACCCTTGTCGCCACCGACCCTGCCTGCGATCTGGCCTTGTTGAAGATCGACGCCCAGGGGCTCAGACCGGCCCAGTGGCGCAGCGGCGGCGTGCCCCTGCCCGGAAGCCTGATCGCCTCGGTGGCCCCGGCGGGCGAACTCCTCTCCGTGGGCGTCGTCAGCTCCGAACTGCGCACGATCGGCGGCCCCGCGCGGCCCGAGCAGCGCCGCGGAAGACTCGGCGTCGGCCTCGGCGAGGGCGAGGGTGGCCTGGGGGTCACCAGCGTCGACCGCAACAGCCCCGCCGAAAAGGCCGGCATCCTGCCCGGCGACCGGATCGTTCAGGTCGAGGATCTGGCCATGAAAGACTACCAGCACGTGATCGACACCGTTGGTGCCAACCCGCCAGGCCGGACCATCCACCTGGTGGTCGACCGCAATGGCAGCCAATTGGAGCTTTCTGCCACGCTGGCCAGGCCGGAACCCCAGTTCCAACGCGAGCTGGACCACTGGGGCGGCGGCCCCTTCAGCGCGCGCCGCACCGGTTTCCCCGCCGTCCTTCCTCACGACTCGGTCATCCGCCCTGACCAGTGCGGCGGTCCGCTGGTCGACACCGACGGCAAGATCGTCGGCATCAATATCGCCCGTGCCCTCCGCGTGACCACCTACGCCCTTCCCGCCGATGTTGTGCTGGAAGTGTCAAAGAAGCTGCTCGCCGCCGCCCCCTAGGACGGGCCTCCCCTGTCTCACCCACCCTCGTTCTCCCTCTCCAACGACCGCCGCGCCGCAAGACGCATCTCGAGCCCCGTCCCGAACAGCAAACCACCGGCGTCCCGCCGCTCGACCGGCTTCGGCCCCAGCCGAGCCGACCCTGGCACTGGCTCCCCGTTCGGCGTATAACGTACGGGGGGCGAGAGGTTTGCTCGTCGCCGGCAGATCTTCGGCTACCGTCGAGCGATTTTTGGGGGGTGGTGCTTCGATGATCTACACGTTTCCCATCTACATTCCCGCCGCCGCTGCTGCCGTGGCCGTCGTGGCGGCCGTGTTTACCCTGCTCTGCCTCATCAGCCGCCCCTGGCGTGTGGCGGCGATTCCCTGTGGGCTGGTCGCCCTGTTCGCCGGAGGCCTGATTGCCCCCATCCTGCTGATGGACCGCGTGGTCCTGAACGAGAAGAAACTCGAGCAGACCACGGGGTTCTGGTTCTCTCCGACAGTCAAGGGGTTCCAGTTGGCCGACGTCGAGTCGGTCACCATCCGCACCGCCACCGATCGCAGAAATCGCCGCTACGAGCAGTGGTACGTGAGCTACAAACTGGACTTTTGCAAACAGCCGTTTGGTCTTGAAAAGATAGGAGGTTTAGCGAT
>CAZLWV010000195.1:4500-13708 GCA_964563135.1 uncultured Planctomycetaceae bacterium | reverse complement strand
CGGCATTTCAACCTCGGCCGTACCAGACGCGGTCAGATTTCGTGAACGCCGACCGTCCGGATCCTCGACGCGAATCAAGGTCTCGGTGGAGCAACGCTCCGAGGAGAAACCTCTCATCCCCACGACTTCCGCCTTGGTCAGCAGGAGCTTTGTGGTCGCGGGATTGAAGCGGCCGAGGGTGATGGTCGTGTCCTTGATCTTGGTGAAGTCGACCTTGAACGACGCGCCCCAGCCTGGTTTGCCCGGTTTTCCGGGGACGAAGTTCCTGATCTCGAAGGGAAGATCGGGCGTTTCGAATCCTTCCATCTTGAGCGTGGGCACGTTGTGTCCGAACGTGAAGTCCGCCTTATCCTTGACCGTCTCGTTGACCCAGAAATAGGGGGCGAAGAACGGCGGCTCCGGCCCGGGGCGGTAGGGATTGAGATTCCCCATATAGGCGGATTTGTTCGCTACGGCGCTGAACAGTTTCGCCGCGAGCAAGCAGCCGATCTCGCCCTCGCAGGCGGTCGCATACCCTTCACCGCCGAGCAGCGAGAACGTCATGCACGGGGTGATTTTCCAGGCCATGGGCAGCTTGCTCGAGCAGAACTCGATGCAATCGATGCTGTAGGCGTTGCAGTCGTATTTGGCCATCAGGGAGCGGATCGTCTGGTAGAACAGCACGTTGTTGCTAAGCAACTCGCGGTCCATGTGCACGGCCTTCGCCTGGTCGAGCAGCCTGTCGCTGAGCCGTTCCACCTCCGTCATGGCGGCTGGATCCTTGAGAACCCTGTCGCGCTGGGCGGCAAGCTCGCCGTAGCCCACCATGGTGGCGCCCATGCCGAACTTGTTCTTCAGGTCGTCGAAATCCTTGACCGACCCACGGAGGTAGCCGGGGCCTTTCAGGGCGCCTCCAATGTCGGTAACCAGCAGCATTCTTGTCTGCCGAAACGCTTTTCTCGCCCGCAGCAAGGTAATCAGCTTGTTCAGGCCGCCATACGCATAGTCGGCGTAACCCTCGGCCCCCATGCTGTCGAGGTAAGCAGCCACGGTCCGGCCAAAATGTCCCGAACCGACGATGGGCGTCTTGCACATTTCGTTCAGCACGGAGGCAAGATAGACCTCGTGGTGGGAGCTCAGGTTGTAGCCTCGGAGAACATAGAGGTCCGCTTGATCCATGTCGGCCTCGAGGGCTTGCAGGTCTCGCGGCAGCAGCCGCGTGTTCTCCGGAAACTCCATATACACCGGCTCGAGCATTTCGGCTTCGGGAGGGAGGCTGCCGCGGAACGCCTTCACGGTTTCGGCATACCTCTGCCGCGCGTCGGCCCTCTCGGCATCGGGACCCAGGGTCATCTCGCTGTAGCGGCAAGGTCCCTCCCAGAAGGAACTGTGAATCATCGCATAATAGACGAGCTTCACGTTGAGTTTCACTTCGCGAAGGCTTCCGCCGCCCGCCGTCCCGCTTTCAGTTCGCGCGCGATCTGCATTCGGGCGGACCTCTGCCCTGGCGACGTTGCCGGCCAGCACCACGCCCGTCAGGCTCAAGCTGGTCCCTTTGAGAAAGTCACGTCGGTTTGTGTTCATGGCATTCTGGGTCCTTATTGATGTTTGCCTGGAGAATAGCTTGGCCCGTCAACGTGTTTGGCCCGTTTGCCGGCCTGGGCTGATTGGCCGTGCAAAGGTCAATCAAGCTCTCACAATAGCCTTTATACTCCTGCACCGCGCAGCTTGCGCACTTGCTCCGGAGTGTCGAGGCACAACACCGGTTCCATTCCCATCCCCGGGATGAGTCTAGCCGGGGGAGCCTGGTGAAGCAAGGTTTTGAGAGAGACGGAAGTCCAGTTCAGGTCGGCGTTTTCACCCAGTTTCTGCGACGGGTAGCCGCCGTTGGCGGGGTGGATTAGAATGCCCGCGGGGTGCTGTTGCGGGCCCGGCGATGTTTTTGAAAGGTGTACTGATGGCAAAGGCGAAGAAGGAACCGCGGATTCACGACCAACTGCTGAAAACGCTCGCCGGAGTCGATCGGCCGGCGGCTTTTTGCACCTGGGGCGATCGGCCCTTGACGCTGCCGGGATTGGAGGTGCGGGGGCTGGGCCCGATCGGGCTGCCGCTGACGAAGACTCAGGCCCGGGAGCTGATCAAGGTCTGCCGTCAGGCGCCGTTTGGCAAGGGAACGGAAACCGTGGTCGATACCTCGGTGCGGCGGTCGTGGACGCTCGAACCGGACCAGTTCCGGTTGACCAACCCCAAATGGGACGATCTTGTCGCCTCGATCACCAAGGACGTGCAGGAGGCGCTGGGGCTGGAAGGCCACAAGCTCTCGGCCGAGCTCTACGAGCTGCTCTTGTACGAAAAAGGCGGCTTCTTCCTGCCGCATCGCGACGGCGAGAAGCTCCATCGGATGGTGGCCACGCTGGCCATCGTACTACCCGGAGTGCATGAAGGGGGCGAGTTGATCGTTTCCCACGCCGGCCGGCGGGAGGAGATCGTCTTTGCCGGCGCGGCGTCGGGGCACGAGCTGAGTTATGCCGCGTTCTACGCCGACTGCCAGCACGAAGTCAGCCCGGTGAAGAGCGGCTTCCGCCTGATCCTGACCTACAATCTCGCGCTCGCCGGCAAGCGCGGCAAGACGCGGATCGCGGCCCCGTCGTATGCCGAGACCGCCGCGGCGGTCGGCAAGCTGCTGGGCAAGTGGGGCCGCAGCGAAGGTCCCCAGAAGCTGGCCGTCGCGCTCGATCATCGCTATTCGCAGGCGGGCCTGTCGATCGACACGCTGAAAGGGGTCGATCGAGCCCGCGCGGAAGTGCTCTTCGAGGCGGCCGAGCAAGCGGACTGCGTGGCACACCTGGCCCTGGTCACGTTGTGGCAAAGCGGATCGGCCGAAGGAGGTTACGACGATTACTCCTACGGTCGCGGCCGCCGCTATCACTGGTCCGACGACGAAGACGACGAAGACGACGACAACTACGACGACTACGACGACTACGATGAGAGGGGCGGCGACTACGAGATGGGCGAGATCTACGAGTCGAGCCTGTCGGCGGATCACTGGTCGGACCGGCACGGCAAGAAGGTCCAGCTCGGCGAGATTCATCTCGACGAGGACGAGATCGTCGCCGACGCGGCGCTGGACGACGCGGAGCCCAGCCAGGAGGACTTTGAGGGCTACACGGGCAACGAGGGCATGACGCTCGATCGGTGGTACCACCGGGCCGCGGTGGTCATCTGGCCGCGGAGCAGGCATTTTCATGTGCTCTCGGGCGCCGGTACCGAGGCGTCGATCGGCGGCCTGGAGGCGATGCTGAAACGGCTCAAGCGGGCCAAGAAGGCCGATCGCGACACGCTGCGCGGCGAGTGCCTCTTGTTCGCCTCGGCGATCATCGATTCGTGGGGCGCCGGGGGCGGTGGTTATTGGCGGCAGAAGCCGGAGAGGGTGGACCGCAGTGTGTTTGCGAAGCTGCTTTTCGAGTTGGACGACCCGAATCTCGTGCGTCGGTTCCTGGTGACGGTCATGCCTGGGGATGCCGCCATTCAGCTCGATCGGTCGTTTGCCGAGTTTTGCACGCGGCACGGATGGGCCAGTTTCGAGGGGGAACTCACCGAGCTGCTCGGAGCCGCGACGGCCGTGACCGTGGCCCGAAACGCCGCGATCCTGCGGACGCTGTGTGTGCAGCGGGACAACAATCGCGAGCGCATGGAGGTTTGCCGGCGGTTGTGCGAGCGATCGGTGAAGGCGCTGGAGGCGTTTGACACAAAACGGCACGACGATGAGTGGCAGTACCGGGAAGTCGATCGGGGGGCCGTCCTCGGCTCGCTGGTGCGGCCATGATGGCCGTGGGCGCCGAGGAGCCGCTCTCGCGGCTGCTGGACCACGCGCTTGCGTCGGACAAGTACGACTTGACGGACGCGCACCTGGCGGCGATTTTTGGCCTGGAGCGGCAGCTTGGCAAAGCGCCGGCCAAGGGGCCGATTTCGCGCTGGCTTGCCGCGTGCCGGCACGAGCTGGAGCGCCGCACGGCCGAGGCCCCGCAGAAGCCGGCCGATTACCGGCGGGCCGCCAAACTGTCGTGCACCTGCCGGGACTGCCGGGCGCTCAGCGAGTTTCTGGCCGATCCGGATCGGCGGGAAGCCCGTTTTCCGATGGCCAAGGAGCGCCGCCGCCACCTGCACAACATCATAGACCATAACAAGTGCGATTGCACCCATACCACGCAGCGCCGCGGGAGCCCGCACACGCTGGTGTGTACGAAAACCACGGCATCCTATGACGCGGCCTGCAAGATCCACCAACGGGACGTGAAGAACCTCTCGCGGATCGCCGCGCTGGAGCGGAAATCGAGCCGATGAGGGGGCGAGCCATGGTCGCAGACCAACGAGCTTTGCTGAAGCGGATTGCGGGTTCGGACTCTTCTTCATCGGTTGGGCCCGGCTTCGATGGGCGAGAACTCGTGCCCGCCTTTGCGATCAATAATCGGGCTCTGTCCAGAATGCTCGCGGGTGGCACAGGTTCTTGAACCTGTGTGGCGCAGCCAAGGGAGGTCTCGTTGGGTCATCCAATCGAATGAATCGTCACGCCGGCCGGGCCGTTGTCACTTACATCAGCGTGCGGAACGCCAACGCCAATCCGACGAAGGCCTGGTACGGGGCCATTCTGGTCAATCGAACACCCGCAGGCGACCTCCTGGGACTCTGTCCCCCCGGTTCAAGAACCGGGACCGCCCGCGTCGCCGGACTGGAGCCCCGGCCGTTCGGGTTGCTATAATGGAAGCAAACGGTTGTTGCGAAACACTGGGCCCTGAACGGCTCTCCCGTATCGTGGGTTGTTATATCGCAAAAAGTTGGAGTACCGAGATGGATGATGTTTTGACCGTGGCCGAGATGGAGTCGAGATTCCTTGCGGAATGGCTGTTGGTGGAGGACCCGGAGCTCAACGACGCGCTGGAAGTCCATAGCGGCGTGGTACGCTACCACAGCAAGGATCGGGATGAGGTGTACCGCAAGGCCGTCGAGCTCCGTCCCCGGCAGTTCGCCGTCCTGTACACGGGCGAGATTCCCAATGACGCGGCGGTCGTCCTATGAGCCTTTCCTTTGATGGGCAACGGGGGCTCATCGTAATTCCAGTCCGGGTGGCTGGGCCCTCGGGTACCGCGGTCGTGCGGCTGGCATTGGACACCGGCGCGACTCGAACCTTGATTAACGCCAGCCTGTTGGTGGCAGTTGGCTATGATCCCGCTGCTACCCTGGAACGTACCGAGGTGACAACCGGAAGTGGCGTGGAGTTTGCCGCGTTGATCTCGATCAGCAGGATAGAAGCCCTGGGACGCGAGTTCACCCAGTTTCCGGTGCTGGCACATACTCTCCCGCCGAGCGCCGGCGTGGACGGGGTTCTCGGGCTCGATTTTCTACGCGGCCAACTTCTGTCGATCGATTTCCACAATGGACGCCTGACTTTGGCCGAACCATCGCATCCAGCCGACCGAAAACCGTCCGGGCAGGCTCCGTTGTGAAATCGACCATTGATGCTGGTAGAGATTGTTGGGTCGCAACACAACAGCTTCAACTGGGACTCCCGGGATAAGAGCGTGATGGTTCGCTGCACAGGCTCGCCATTTACCTAACAACATGAGCGGATACCAGATCATCGAGACCGACGCCGACAACGTCGGCGGTTGCGGGCACTGTGGCAACAAGAACGCAGGCAACCTGGGGCATCGCCGGAAAACGAATTGGCTCAAGGCGTGCTATGGGGAGGGGCTGAGATACAAGGTGCTCCGCTCGGAAGAGGGGGGCGATGTTGGAATGATCGAGTACGCCGTGGGCAATCATGCGTGGCGGCCCGTGGAGGCGGAGGGGTACCTGGTCATCCATTGCCTATGGGTCTACGGCCAACACAAGGGGAAAGGGCTGGGGTCGCTGCTGCTGGAGAGTTGCCTCGAAGACGCTAAGAGGAGCAAGTGCCGAGGGGTGGCGGTGGTGACCAGTTCCGACAGTCTCATGGCCGGACGTGAACTCTTCCTCAAAGCGGGTTTTGTGGTGGCGGACCGCACGGACGGCAGCAGCGAGGCCTCGGCGGCCCCCTACGAACTACTCGTCAAGAAACTCAAGAGGACGGCTCCTGATCCTCGGTTCATCGTCGAGCGGGAGCGGCTCCTGAAGCGGTACCGGAAGGGGCTCACGATCCTGGCTGCCGATCAGTGCCCGTACGCGGCAAAGTCGGTGGAGAGGATTGCGGAGGCGGCGAGGACGTTGGGGCTGGAGGCGAAAGTGGTTCGAGTGGGGAGCGCCAAGGCGTCGAGGGAGCTTCCAACGCCCTATGGCGTGTTCAGCATCATCTGCGATGGCAAGCTCATCGCACACCGTCCGATCAGTGCTACCAGATTCATGAGCATCATGCGGAGGAATGGAGGAGAAAGGCTCAAGGGATGCTCTTCCTGCTGGTGAACAGAACTTGACTAACGCCCGACATTAGTTAAGCTTGCTTTACTCTGCTGGTGGAACACTGGGGTCTGCTTTCATCACCGCTGCTGTACCTGAGCGTGGCATTCAAACGGAGCCGCGGGGAGTATTACGAGCGTCTGGCGGCCGCGCGTACGGAAGGCGACTGGGAGGGCTGGACGACCTATTTTCTCCGCTGCGTGCATGAGGCGGCCGACGATGCCGTCGCGACCGCACATCGAGTGTTCAGGCTCCTGGTAGACGATCGCCAGAGGTTCCTGCAGCATGAGGCGGCGACGCTTTCGGCCGTTCGCCTGCTCGATCTCTTGCCCGAACTCCCATGATCACGCTCCCGGCCGCCATTGAGCTCGTGGGCCTGACGAAACCGACGGCCAACAAGGCAATCGCCGCCCTTCGGGCGGCAGGTATCCTCCAGGAGGTCAGCGGGAAACGCAGGAACCGCGTCTACTCCTACGACGCCTATCTGAAGGTTTTGTCTGAAGACACGGACACTCAACCTGGATAGTATTTGATGTGCGGACAGGCACATTCGTGATTGGGGTAGAACACGAGCTGCATCGGCAGCCACGCGTTGGCAAACGTACTGGATGCAGCGAATATGCCCTTCTGTCGGGGAGGGTGCAGTAGGGGTTCGGAAGCCTGCTGCGTGGAGCCCGCTGCAGCGCCGTGGTTCTGCGCCCAGGTTGAGCTTGCAGGTCTGCCCGGGCAGGCGCCATCGGTGGTCTTGTCGGCGGTACGATGAGCTATATTTGAAATGCGGCCAATTGGCTCTCTTTTCCATCTCATTCCACTCATCCGGCCGATTCAGTCCGGTCGCATAGTCTGCCCGACCTGCCGAGGAGAAACCGCCATGAAGCGAATGACCGTTCTCTTTCTTGCCACCATTGTGCCGGCCCTTCTCATGACGGACCGGGCGGTCGGCCAAGGCTCACCCTGCCGGAACGGAATGTGCTCCACCACCAAGACGACGCACACCATGCCCGTGATGGCAAAGGTCTTCCCGCTGGCGGAACTGGGTCCCGTGGAAAAGCAGATCGTTGAACTGGAGAAAGGCGCCCTGGAGAAGTGGTACGCCGGCGATCCTGCCGCCTACATTGCGCTGATGGGCAGCGACATCGCCTATTTCGAACCCGCGCTGGAGAAGCGACTGGATGGCAGAGAACCGCTGAAGGAAATGTACGAGGCGCTCCGCGGAAGGGTCCACGCCGACAAGTTCGACATGCTCAACACCCGAGTCCAGGCGACGGAGAACATGGCTGTCTTGTCGTACAATCTCCTTGCTGTGGAGCAAGGCATACCCTTCCGCTGGAACTGCACGGAGGTCTTCTCACTCGACAAGGACGGGCGATGGAAACTGGTCCATTCCCATTGGTCGCAGACAAAACCGAGCGGGTATTGACGGCGACGATCTGCCGGTGAGCCTCGAGGCCGTGGCACCATGTCAGGGTGCGAACAGCTCCCACCAGATCAGCATCGCTTCGCCGGCCGTGTTGGCGGAAGCCGGATCCGCGATGAGACGGGCGATATCCGGCTGGGCATGAAGGTCCATTCCGTCGAGGAAGAGCTGGAGTTCCTTCATGGAAGGCTTGTCGCCTTTCTGGCTCTTTGCCAGCAGTTCCTTGTATACTTTCCGATAGGCCGCGCGATGGTCGAGCAGGTATCGTTTGAGGAGCATGGCGGCCTTCTCAGGGTCTTTCTCCGCTTTGACCAGCGCAAGGAGTTGCGGCCGGATCGATGAGAGTTCGCCGGTCCCCTCGACGCCCTGCAGTGGGCCTTCGTCGGCAGGCACGCCTGCTCCCGGCGATCGGTACTTTGCGCCGTGAACAATGTCGAACGGCCCATCAGATCCCGACTTGAAGAGCACCGGCACCGAGACGTAGTTCCCGCCTTGGGGATGATCGACCATGAAGTGCAGATGGGGTGTTGCTGAAAAACCGGTGTTTCCCGACAGCGCGATCCACTGGCCTTCCTCGACTCGCTGCCCAACGCTCACTTTCGCCCCGTTGTGGGCGAGATGGTAATAGAGGGCGCGGCTGCCGTCGTCGTGCCGGATACGGATGTAGTTGCCTTTCGATCTCATGTCCTCGGTCAGGCCCGATTTGGAGAACGAATCGACAACTTCGACGACCGCTCCTGCGCGGGCGGCGTGGATGGGCGTTTCTTCCGGCATCGCCCAATCGATGGCGTAGTCGTTCTCATGGGTGGGAAATTCGAGATAACCCTGTCCCACCTGGAACGTTTCTCCCGGCGCGTACGGCAACGAGTAGAGCGGCCCGACCGGCTCGACGTTCGGCGGTCGCATGCCGTTCTGTGCCGCCAGCGGGGTCGAGCAGAATCCCAACGGGATACCGGCGAGGACTGCCAAGGTCATGTTCCGCAGATTCATGGCATGGGACCTCCGAGGGAACCAGGAGCCGACTGGCGGACTGCAGAGACCGCTCACCTCAAGTCTAGGCCATGCAATGGGCGCGCAGCGGTTCTGCGACCGGCGACCTGCCGGAGCTGCGGGGAGGATTTCGATTCCGACAGCGATTGCGCTTTTGGGGAAGAAGCCGGCCGCCGCGCGACGGAACGCGGAGGCCGGGGTGATAGCGACTGCGATCGAAATCGGGATCGACGCTGGAGGGCAGTGGGGGGCGAGAAGACTGGACGGCAAGCAGGGGGTACCAGTCCGTCGAGTCCGCTGCTGGCTTACTGTTCGGTGAGCAGTTCGAGCCGCTTCATCGCCTCTCTCTTGCCGATCCCACGAACAGCGACCAAGGCAGCAAGTTGC
>CAZLWV010000195.1:0-4490 GCA_964563135.1 uncultured Planctomycetaceae bacterium | reverse complement strand
GCATGAGTCTTCCAGTTCGGTCTGGCCGCCCGCCGAGAGGCCGCTGAGAAACGAGAACAGGCGGTTGGCGTTGCCCTTGCCGCGGACGGGTCTTGCCTTTTTCCCAGTTGTAGATCGTCAGATGCGATACGCCAACCAGCCTGGCATAGTCGGCAGCCGACAGCCCCAAACGCTTCCTTTGCGCCGCCACCGACCGTGCCGAGAAGCGAGCACTCTCGACGGTTTCTTCGTCGGCTTGCGGCTCCGCGATTCGTTGGCGTTCCTGAGTTTCCAGAAAGGCAATCTTCTTCTGCTGCTGCTGAACCTGGCGTTTCAGGCTGGCAATCTCCCGGCGGTACTGAGCAACCGCCTGCTTTGTGGCTCCCGTTTCGGCTTTGATTTCCTTCCTCGCCAAGCGGCGAATTTCCTCTTTCAATGCATTAGCTAGATTAGGCATCAGATGTTCCTTTAAGATTGCGGTGCCGCTCATGTAGGCGAGAGCCATAGATCCAACCCGATATTATAACTCGAACTGGAAGCCGGTGAAAACCAGTATCAACCAGAGTGACGGTACATCCGAACATGCAGAATACCCCAGGCGGAGCACCGGCAGGCAAGCAGGGATGGCATCGCATCCGGGCTGCCCTCAGGATGGGGGAGATGGTTTGTCTAATCAAAATCTAACGCGACGCAACTCTCAGTCTGGTAACCAGATGGGCGGGGGGCCGGCTGTGCGGGTCAGGCTCCCCCTTGGCTGGAGCTGGAGCCCCAGGTAACCTTCCGTCGTGAGATACACATTGCCCATTCTGATGCTTACCTGCCCACTGGCGGCGGTGTTTCCCGGCTGCGGCGGGCCTCGGCAGACGTCGCAGACGGCCGAGCGGATCATCCTGGTCGAAGGGTCCGACACGATGGTGAACGTGGCCCAGGCGTGGGCCGAGCGATACCACGCCAGCCACCCCGACGTGAGCGTGCAGGTCCTCGGCGGAGGGTCGGGCGTGGGAATCGCCAGCCTGACCGACGGCAACTGCGACATGGCCAATTCCAGCCGCGATATCAGCGAGAAGGAGGCCGAGGCGATCCGGGCCAAGCGGGGAGTCGATCCGGTGGAGCATATCGTGGGGTTCGACGCCCTGGCGATCTACGTCCACCCGGACAACCCGATCGAGTCGATCTCGCTGGAGGAACTGGCCGAGATTTTTGGCGACCAGGGTTCCGTGACTCGCTGGTCCGAGCTGGGGATCGATCACCAGGTGCGCGGCCGCGACGAGATCGTTCGTGTCGGGCGGCAGAACAGCTCCGGAACCTACACCTACTTCCGCGAGGTCGTGTTGGGCAAGAAGAGGGATTTCAAGCTGGGATCCGTGGACCGGAGCGGTTCGAAGGACCTGGTGGACCTGGTGTCGCGAACCCCGTTGGCGATTGGCTACAGCGGGATGGGGTACGCCGTGCCGGAGGTCAAGATGCTGCCCGTCTCCAGGCGGAAGGGTGAGCCTGGCGTTGCACCGACGGTGGCTAACGCGAGGAACCAATCCTATCCGCTGACACGGGCCCTGCAGATCTATTCGGCCGGCGAGCTCCAGGGTCCGGCCGCGGATTACATGAAGTGGATCATGTCGCCGCCGGGGCAGCAGATCGTCGTGGAGCTGGGCTACGTGCCCATGCGGGAACTGAAGTGAGGTGAGGGCAGTGGACGAGCACCCGATGGGGCAACCGGAACGAGAGACCGCTGTCAGGCCGACGCCTTCGGTGTCGCGGTTTCACCGGTTTTTCGATTGGGCGGAATCGACCGTGGCCGAGGTGGCGATTCGCATCTGCGGCTACAGCGCCATCCTTTTCGTGTTTGCCATTCTGTTCTTCGTGTTCCGCGAAGCCGCACCGATGCTGCTGCGGAAACTGGACCTGGTGGAGTTCGTCAGCAGCCCGAACTGGCGTCCATCCTCCGAGGTCCGCCCGCAATACGGTATCCTGGCCCTGCTGGTGGGCACGCTGTCGGTGACGGGCCTGGCCATGGCCCTGGCAGTGCCGCTGGGGCTGGGGGCCGCCGTCTACATCTCCGAGTTCTCGACGGGCAAGGTCAAGGAAACACTGAAGATCGTGATCGAGTTGCTGGCGGCCATTCCGTCGGTCGTGTGGGGATTCATCAGCTACATGGTCCTCGCCCCGGTGGTTGTCGATCTGACCGGCGCGCCGGTGGGCGTGAACCTGCTCAACGGCGGCATTGTGCTGGCGCTGATGAGCGTGCCGATCATCGTCTCGGTGGGCGAGGACGCGCTGAAGGCGGTGCCGGACTCTTACCGGGAAGCCGCCCTGTCGCTGGGGGCCAGCCGCTGGGAGATGGTCTACCGGGTGCTGTTTCCGGCCGCCAGAAACGGGCTCCTGGCCGCGGTGCTTCTCGGGGTCGGCCGGGCGATTGGCGAGACCATGGCCGTGCTGATGGCCACGGGCCATGCCGTACAGATCCCCAACAGCCTGCTGGACCCGGTCTGCACCCTGACCGCCACGATTGCTGCCGAGCTGGGGGAGACGGTCTACGGCGGTCCGCACTACCGCATGTTGTTTGTGATCGGGCTGGTCCTTTTTGCGGTGACGTTTTGCGTCAATCTGATCGCCGACATTGTGGTCAAGGGAATTGGCAATGAACAGCGACTCTGAACCGGCTGCCGGGTCGGCATTGGCCGCTGGCGCGGCCGTCAACCCTTTTGCCGCCACTCCGCTGGAGAAGTGGAAGCGGCTCAAGGAGACTCTTGCCAGGATCGTGCTGCTGGGGATGACGCTGATGCTGATTCTGCCTTTGATCCTCATTGTGACAACGCTGCTGGTGAAGGCCTGGCCGGCTTTGTCGCCGACTTTCGTGCTGGAAAACCCGAAGGAGTATATGACCAAGGGCGGGATCTGGGCGCCGCTGGTGGGGACGTTTTTCCTGGTGTTGGGATCGCTGCTGGCGGCCGCTCCGGTGGGGATCCTGGCGGGCGTGTATCTCAACGAATACGCCCGTGACAACTGGCTGACCCGGATCATCAACCTTGCGGTGGTGAACCTGGCGGGGGTGCCGAGTATCGTACACGCCCTGTTTGGCGTGGGGGCCTTCGTGCTGGCCGCCCACATGGGCCGCTCGCTGGCTGCGGCCTGTTGCACGCTGGCGGTGATGACCCTGCCGGTGATCATCACCAGCACCCGGGAGGCGCTGGCCTCGGTGCCCATGTCGTTCCGCGAGGCCTGCTGGAATCTCGGGGCCACGCGCTGGCAGACGATCCGCACGATCGTGCTGCCGAATTCGATCAGCGGAATCCTGACCGGAGTGATCCTGCAGGTTTCGCGGGCGGCGGGCGAAACGGCGCCGATCCTGTTCACCGGCGCCGTGTTCTACGTGCCGGTGGCCGATCACGGCTGGGAGTCGTTCTTTCCGTACGGGCCGGGCGACCGCTGCATGGCCCTTTCGATGCACCTTTTCACCCTGGTGACCCAGGTGTCGGGCGTGGCCGAGGAAACGCTGTACGGCACGGCCGTGGTGCTGATCGCTCTGGTGCTGGTGGTGAACAGCCTGTCGATCTGGCTGCGGGGGTATCTGCGCTCGCAGAAGCGATGGTAGAAGCGACGATGGACACACACATCCACTTCCACAACGTGAACGTCGCCTACGGCTCCAAGCCGGCCCTTCGCGATCTGTCGCTGGAGATTCCCCGCCGCCAGATCCTGGGGATCATCGGTCCGGCCAATTCCGGGAAGACGACCCTGCTGAAGTGCATCAACCGGACGATCGACTTCGTTGCCGCGGCGCAGGTGACCGGCCAGATCCTGGTCGACTCCCAGGACGTGTTCCGCATGCGGAACGTCTACCAGTTGCGCCGCAGGATCGGCATGGTCTTCCCGCTGCCGGTGGGCCTGCCGCTTTCGGTCTACGAGAACGTGGCCTACGCGCCACGCCGCGAGGGGATCCGCGATCGCCGGCAGCTGGACGAGCTGGTGGAGAAATGTCTCCGCCAGGCCATGCTCTGGGACGAGGTCAAGGACCGTCTGACCCTGCTGGGCACGAGACTTTCCGGCGGCCAGCAGCAGCGTCTGACCCTCGCCCGCGCCCTCTCGCTGCAGCCGGAGATCCTGTGCCTGGACGAGTTCTCCATCGCCATCGACCCGGTGACGACGATGAAGATCGAGGACATCCTCCGCGAGCTGAAGAACGAAATGACGATCGTGCTGGTGACCAATCTCGTCCAGCAGGCCCGCCGGCTGGCCGATCGCACGGCCTTCCTCAGCGACTCGCGATTGATCGAGGTCGGCCAGACCGAAGAACTCTTCACGCGGCCCGCCCAGCGGCTGACCGAGCGCTACGTCCATGGAGATTTCGGATGACCACCACCCAGGCCCCCGCCGGCACGGCGGCCAGCATCTCGACGTGCAACTTGAATCTGTGGTACGGCAGCTTCCAGGCCCTCCGCGAGGTGAACCTGGACATCAAGCCGGGGATCGTCACCGCCCTGATCGGCCCCTCGGGCTGCGGCAAGACGACG
>CAZLWV010000194.1:0-13757 GCA_964563135.1 uncultured Planctomycetaceae bacterium | reverse complement strand
TCCGGTATCCCTCATTGAGATTCTCGAGTGGACTGCCCTCGAGGGGCGCCGCCGATTTCAGTATCGGCCCCGGCGGGGGGAAAGTCAACGCGGAGACGGGAATGACGAATTAAGAAAGCCAAATGACGAAAAAAGCAGGACAAGCCATGCAAGAACACACTGTGGATCGCAATTCCGAATTCTCAGGACAGCCGCCACGACAGGTAGTCCTGGCTCCCGTCGGCAAAGCGAAGCACAACGACTCCTTCGGGTTCGTAGCGGAACAGAATGACCCACCGTCTGTGGGAAAGAAGCCGCACCCCCTCGCCGATTTCCGAGGCAGTGGTGCCCAGTATGGCAACCGGTGACCGCTCGGCCAGTCTTTCGCACTGGCCGATCAACTCGTCAATCATCCGATCAGCCGCCGCAGGCTGTCCGTCGACCAGGGCAATCTGATACGCTATGTTCTGGAGGTCGCGTTCGCCTGCCTCTGTGCGGCGGACTGTTGGCATCAGTCAACAATCCCCTCCCGCTGAAGGCGCTCTCGCACCTGACGTTTGGTCCGTTCGGCGTCGAACGCTCCGACTCGCCCCGCGGCAAGATCGGCATCCGCCTCCTGGACCATCTGCCTGACCTGCTGAAGTCCTCGCTGGCGCCGCTCCAGCGTATCCATCGCCGCACGGAGGACATCCTCCGGCGTCTGAAAATCGCCGTCTCGAAGTTGTGCTTGGATACGCGTTTCGAGATCCGACGGAATCTCATAGGCCATTGCCAGCCCTCCTATTGTCTCAATCATACCATTGCGTTGGGAATCGCGTCAAATTGGCTAAACGCAGCGCGAACAAGTAGGCGCTGAGTGCAACAGGTGCTCCGACGGCAATGAAGTCCGACGCTCAAGCTACAAACAATGATTCGGGCTTCCTCATTCCTTCGTTATTCGGATTTCGTCATTCGGCCTTCAACTCTCCGAGCGCCTTGAGGACCTGCGCGTCGTGCCCCTCGACCTTGACGCTCTTCCACATTTTCCGCACGACGCCCTCGGCGTCGATGATGAAGGTCGACCGCTGAACACCCATCGAGGTCTTGCCAAAGCGGGTTTTCTCCCGCCAGGCGCCGTACTTCTCGGCCACCTTGTGTTCCGTGTCGGCCAGCAAGGTGAAGTTGAGTTGGAACTTGTCGCGGAATTTGACGTGGCTCTCGACGCTGTCGGTGCTGACGCCCAGCACGGTCGCCCCGAGCCTGGCCATTTCGGCCTTCAGATCGCGAAAGGCGCAGGCCTCGGCAGTGCAGCCCGGAGTATCATCCCGAGGATAGAAATAGAGCACGACGGGATTGCCGCGGAGACTACTGAGCTTGACCTTTGTGCCATCGTCGGCGGACAGGGTAAAGTCGGGGGCTTTCTTGCCAAGTTCAATCCAATCGGACATTGGGGGGCTCCAAGGAGAAGCGGGAAAGGGGAGGGGGCTGGTGGAGGAATTGTAGAATCGGGGCAAGTCCGGCCAAGGGCAGGGCGAGAAAGCGAACCCCCGGTTGGCAGGGCGTGTCCGTGGATTGGCCGTTCCGAGCACGGAAGCCATCCGATCGGGGGCCATCCGCAGCCTCGCGGGGCGACGGGCCGGTCAAGCCGGCGGGCATGGAGCGGCCCGCTGGTGGAGACTGCGCCTTTGCGGGCGGGCAATAATCGGTTTAGAATAGGGCTACGTGGAAATGGTGACTATCTCCCCCAACCAGAGGACCATCGTGACAAACAGCCCTGCCGGTGCGGCGGTCGTGAAGGACGAGCCGAGCAACCCAGCCCTGAAGCGGGCCTTGGTGGCCGCCCAAACGGCCGACGACAATCGCGGCCGCGACATCGTTATTCTCGATATGCGGGAGATGACGACCTTCTTCGACTATTTCGTCATCTGCTCGGGGACGAGCCGCCGGCAGCTTCACGCCATCAGCGAGGAGATCGACCGCATCCTGGAGCAGGAGCTGGGCGATCGCCGCCTGGGAATCGAGGGGTACGACGAGAGCCGCTGGATTCTGCTGGACTATGGCGATGTCGTGATCCATCTGTTCGAACCGGAGACCCGCAAGTACTACGACCTGGAGAATCTCTGGGGGCATGCCAAACGGGTGCCTTTCGAGCCGGCAAGCGCTGCGCGTCCGGCGGCATTGTAGGGTCGATTGGGAGCTGCGCAAGGAGGTTCGCAAGGCGACATGAGCGATGGACGAGAATCCGTACAAGTCGCCGGAGAATGCCGCTCTCGGTTGTTGTAGGGTGCGTCTCGACGCACCGAGTCAAAGCCGGAAATCGCGGAGCGACACCGCGGAATACGTCCCCTCGGCGCTTCTGGAATCTGGTTGTTGGATCCTCTGCGGCATCCTTGCCGTGCTGGTGTTTGGCTCCATTCCGGCGGCGATTCTGTCGGGTGCCGCACGACAAGCTCCAAGGAGCCTGGCGGTTGTTCTCGGCCTGTTTGTCATGCTCCTGGTGCAAGTGGTGATTACGTTTCGGATTCATCGAGAGCGGAATCTGGCGACCTGGCAGGATGGTCGGCAGGGCACTTTGCGCACCATTGACGGCAGGGGCCGGATTTCTCCGTCGACAAGACCCGGGTTCTGAGGGCCCTTGGCCGATCGTTTCGGAAGGTTCAAAATAGGGGCTTCGAGGACGGGCGTGAGATGTTGCGGTGCGTCAAGACGCACCCTACCCTAGTCCCGGTGCGTCAAGACGCACCCTACCCTAGCAAGCCAGACTGCCGTGAGTATTCTCCCTGAATTCGAGAAGCGTTTCCGAACCGCTTTGGCTTCCCTCCAAGTTGATCCCGAACCGCTGCTGGGGATGATCCGGCGGAGCCAGGACCCGAAGTTCGGCGACTACCAGGCCAATTTTCCCATGCCGCTGGGCAAGCAGCTCGGCAAGTCTCCGCGGGACGTGGCGGCGGAAGTGGTTGCCGGCTTGGATGTCGAGGGTTTCTGCGAACCGCCGGAGGTGGCCGGGCCGGGCTTCATCAATCTGCGGATTCGCGACGACTGGATCGTGGGCCAGTTGACTGCGGCGGTGGCCGATGGGCGGCTGGGAGTGCCGGCGGTGGCCCGGGCGAGGACTTACGTGGTCGATTTCTCGGCGCCGAACGTGGCCAAGCCGATGCACGTGGGGCACATCCGCTCGACGTCGATCGGCGACGCTCTGGCGCGGACGTTGCGGTTTGCCGGTCACAAGGTGATCACCGACAACCATATCGGCGACTGGGGCACCCAGTTCGGGATGATCATCTACGGCTATCGTCACTTCTGCGACCGCGACGGCTACGAGGCCAATCCGGTTCACGAGTTGGCCCGGCTGTACCGGCTTGTGCGGCAGTTGATGGACTACCACGACGGCAAGGCGCGGCTGGACTCGGTGGCCCAGCAGCTCAACGATGCCGAAGAGCGGCTCCAGGAGGCGCTCTCGACGGCCGACGACCAGAAGCCGGACAAGAAGACCAAGAAGCTGCTCGGGAAACTGCGGAAGGACGTCGAAGAGGGACGAGAGGCACTTGCGTCGCTCAGGGGCAGGATCGCCGAGATCGACGGCAGCCCAGCGCTTTCGAAACTGGCGGCCGAGCATGCCGGCATCGGCCAGGCGGTGCTGCAGGAGACCGCCAGGCTGCATGCAGGAGACGAGGAGAACCTGAAGCTGTGGCGGCAATTCCTGCCTCCTTGCCTGGAGGTGCTGGAGGAGACGTACCGGCGGCTCGGAGTGGTGTTTGACCACACGCTTGGAGAGAGCTTCTATCACGATCGGCTGGGTCCGATCGTCGAGGAGCTGATCGAGCGGGGCGTGGCGCGGGAAAGCGACGGGGCGATCTGTGTTTTTCTGGAGGGGCAGGACGTGCCGATGCTGATCCGGAAGAAAGACGGGGCGTTTCTGTACGCCACGACGGATCTGGCTACGCTGCGGTACCGGATGGAGCAGTGGAATCCGGATGCAATTCTGTACGTGGTCGATTTCCGGCAGAGCATGCATTTTGAGCACCTGTTTGCCGCGGCCCGACTGATGGGATGCACGGAAACGGAGTTGCAACACATCAGCTTCGGGACGGTGCTGGGAACGGACGGCAAACCGTTCAAGACCAGGGCGGGGGACACGGTGGGGCTGGAGAGCCTTCTGGACGAGGCGGTGGCGCGGGCGGCAAGAGTCGTGGAGGAGAACGACGACGGCAAGCCCAACGGTGCGGAGCTCGGGCCGGAGCAGCGGTCGAGGATCGCCGAGACGGTGGGAATCGCGGCGCTCAAGTACGCAGACCTGTCGCAGAATCGCGAGAGCGACTACGTGTTCAGCTACGACAAGATGCTGGCCATGAACGGCAACACGGCCACCTACATGCAGTACGCCTACGCGAGAGTCCGCAGCATTTTTGCCAAGGGGGGCGTCGATATCGAGGCCTTGCGGGGCTCCCTCCCTCGCATCTTCCTGGACACGCCGGCGGAACGGGCACTGGCCCTGGAGCTGTTGCGATTCGGCGAGGCAATCGATTTCTGTTTGAAGGACTACCGTCCGAATCTGCTGACGAGCTATCTGTTCGAACTGGCCAACTGCTACTCGACGTTTTTCGAGAACTGCCCGGTGCTGAAGGCCGAGACGGCGGAGTTGCGAGACAGCCGGCTCGTTCTCTGCGATCTGACAGCGCGGACGATCCAGAAGGGGCTCGAGCTCCTGGGGATCAACGTGGTGGAGAAGATGTGAGGGCGCAGCTCAGCAGAAATTGCGGCTTCTGGAGGCAAGCTGTGCGAGGCGGGGCGAAAGGTCTTCCATGTAGGACGCCAGGACGTGGATCACGCGGCCATCGCGCTGGAGGCGGCCGCGGACCAGGAGAATGTGGGCACGGAGGGCGACCGTGCGGAACCGTTTCCAGACGTCGGCACGGATGATGAGGTTCGCCGCACCGGTCTCGTCTTCGAGGGTTACGAAAGTGATGCCTTTGGCGGTGCCGGGACGCTGGCGGACGAGGACGACGCCGGCGACGGACAGGGGGCGATTCTTGGGAAGCACACGGAGATCATCGGCGCGGGCGACCTTCATTTCGTCGAGGGCTGGACGGAGGAAGGCCATGGGGTGTTTTCCGAGCGTCAGGCCCAGGTTGCGATAGTCGGCGAGCATCTCTTCGACGGGCTGCATCTCGGGCAGCGGCGCCGTCTCATCGGGTGCGGAGGGCAAGGCGTCGAACAGGGGAAGCTCCTTGCGGTCCTGGCCGAGGGCCTGCCAGAGGGCGTTGCGGCGGTTCAGGCCGAAGGACTTGAAGGCTCCAGCCTTGGCCAACCGGGTGGCTACGGCGGTGCTCAGACCGGTACGGCGGGTGAATTCTTCCATGGAGGAGAACAAGCCGTCGCGCCGCGCTCGCCCGATGGCGTCGGCGTGGGCCTGGGACATGCCGTGCAGGAGCCGCATGCCGAGACGGAGAGCGAGAGGGGTGGATGCTGAAGCGGCAGGCCGGATGTTCTCGCTCGTGTTTCGGATGGGCGCGGAGCGGAGCGATTGTTGCGCCCTTTGGGAGCGAAGAGGTGGGGCTTCTTTACCAGGTAGTTGCCCAGGGCTAGCAGGCTGATAACCTTGCAGGGTGACAGGCAATTGCTCCAAGGTACAGTCCCAGTGGCTGTGGTTGACGTCGACAGGGAGGACTTCCACACCATGATCCCGGGCGTTGCGGATCAACTGGGCCGGGGCGTAGAACCCCATGGGCTGGCTGTTGAGGAGGGCGGCGGTGAAGGCGGCCTGGTGATAGCGTTTGAGCCAGGAGGAGACGTAGACGAGGAGGGCAAAGCTGGCGGCGTGGGACTCGGGGAATCCGTAATCGCCGAAACCGCGAATCTGGGTGAAGATGGCCTCAGCGTATTCCTGGGAGAAGCCGTTGGTTTTCATGCCGTCGATCAGTTTGCGGCGGAATTCATCGATGACGCCGGGACGCCGCCAGGCGCCCATCGCGCGGCGGAGCTGGTCCGCCTCGCCGGGCGTGAATCCGGCGGCCACGACCGCCAGCCGCATGGCCTGTTCCTGGAAAAGGGGCACGCCGAGGGTTTTTTCCAGCACGCTGCGGACCGCCTGGCTGGGGAAGGTGACGGCTTCCTGGCCGCTGCGCCGTCGCAGGTAGGGATGGACCATGTTGCCCTGGATGGGGCCGGGGCGGACGATGGCAACCTCGATCACCAGGTCGTAGAAGCAGCGGGGCTTGAGACGGGGCAACATGCTCATCTGGGCCCGGCTCTCGATCTGGAAGACGCCCATCGTGTCGGCCTTGCGGATCATGGCGTAGACCTCGGGGTCTTCGCGAGGCACGGTGGCCAGGGTGAACCGCCGGCTTTCGTGGTGCGCCACGAGGTCAAAGCACTTGCGGATGGCCGTCAGCATACCGAGGGCCAGGCAATCGACCTTGAGGATGCCGAGTTCGTCGAGGTCGTCCTTATTCCACTGGATGACGGTACGGTCGGGCATGGCGGCGTTTTCGATGGGGACCATTTCGCACAAGGGTCCCTGAGTCATGACCATTCCGCCAGTGTGCTGGGAAAGATGGCGAGGAAACCCCACCAGTTGATCCACCAGTTCGACGAGTTGCCTGCCGAGGATGGAGTGGGGGTCGATCCCGGCCTCGCGGCAACGCTGGGGCATTTCGGGTTCGGTGCTGAAATGCTCGATCCGTTTGGCGAGGTTGTCCACACGGTCGAGCGAGAGCCCGAGGGCCTTGCCGACGTCGCGGACGGCGGAGCGGGGGCGGTAGGTGATGACTTCGGCGGTCAGGCCGGCCCGATCGCGGCCGTACTTCTGGTAAAGGTACTGGAGCACCTCTTCGCGCCGCTCGTGTTCGAAATCGACGTCGATATCGGGGGCCTCGTTGCGTTCGCGGCTGACGAAACGTTCAAAGAGGAGGTCAACACGGTCGGGGTCGACGGCGGTTACGCCGAGGCAATAGCAGACAGCCGAGTTGGCTGCCGAGCCCCGTCCCTGGCAAAGGATGCCCCGGCTGCGGGCGAAGCGGACGAGGTCCCAGACGGTGAGGAAATAGGCCTCGTAGTGCAACTCCGCGATCAGGGCGAGTTCGTGCTCGAGGAGGCCGCGAACCTTTGGGGGAATACCGGCGGGATAGCGTTTCCCGGCACCGGTCCAGGTGAGATAGTCGAGGTATTGAGAGAGGCGGGAAGGTGGTGAGGGGGGAGGGAGTCTCCCTGTTTTCGCGGAGCGAGAATCGGGACCTTCCCAGGAAAAATCTTCCGGGACGAGTTCCTCGGGGTACTCGTAGCGGAGTTGGTCGAGGGAGAAGCGGATGCGATCGGCGATTTCGAGGGTGCGGCGGAGGGCACCGGGGGCATCGGCAAAAAGGATCCGGAGCTGTTCGGGGGATTTCAGGTAGCGTTCGGCGTTGGCGAAGAGGTGTTCGGTGACCTCGGCGACCGTGCCGTGATGTCGGATGGCAGTCAAGACGTCCTGGAGGGGCTGCCGCCCGGCGACGTGATAGCAGACCGCGCCGGTGGCGACCAAGGGGACGCGTTCCTTGCGGGCGATATCGGCCAATTCGGCGAGACGGCGTTCGTCGTCGGGGCCGTGGTGGAGAGATGCGGCCAGATAGCAGCGATCACGGAACAGGTTGCGGTAGTCGGCCAGATTGAGGCGAAAGCGGGGAGTGATGGATGGCTGCGGGATCACGCAGGCCAGCAGGCCTTCGGCGTGGGAGGCGAGATCTTCGAACCGGAGGAGGCACTGGCCTTTTTCCGTGCGGCGGCGGCCCTCGGTGATCAGGCGGCAGAGGCGGCCGTAGGCGGGGCGATCGGTGGGAAGGAGAACGGCGGTGGGGGCGTCTTCAAGGACGATTTCGGCGCCGACGAGGAGCTTGATGCCGGTTTCTTTGGCGGCCGTGTGGGCGCGGACGACGCCGGCCAGGGAGTTGCGATCGGTGATGGCGATGGCGCGATATTCCAGCTCAGCGGCGCGGCGAACGAGTTCTTCGGGGTGGGAAGCCGCTTCGAGGAAGGAGAAGTTGGATTTGGCGTAGATTTCGGCGTAGGGCATGGGATGGGGAAATGACCAATGGCGAAAGTCAACTGACGAAGGTTGGGGCTTGCAGGTTGCTGCAAGGCATCGATGGCGAAGAAAGGGTGCTGGGAGGGGATTTGATTTTTGGCACAAGTAAGCCCATCGTGCAAAAAATCGGGCGAGGAGGAGTGTTTCAAGTGACTTGAAGATAGAGACTTACGGATGCAGTTGTGGACGTAAGTTCATATCCACCGACAGAGGGGCGTGCCAAAAATCCCTCTGACGAAGGAGGGCGATGCAGGGATGGGGTTGGGTAACAAGAGTGTGATTTTGCCAATATCGGGGTATCCGCGCTGGAGCTGGTGACGATTTGTGCGATGTTGGGTAACAGGAGTGCGATTCTGCCAATATCGGGGTATCCGCGTTGGAGTTCATGGCGATTTATGCGATGTTGGTCAACAGGAGTGCGATTCTGTCAATTCACGCAAACAGGCCGTGGAGGAACCATTTTCCGTCGGTACGGCGGCGGAAGAGCCAGTAGCGGGTACCGGTGGGAGTTTCGACTCGGTAGTAGTCGCGATGGACAGGCTGGCCGCGCCACCAGCCGGTTTGGATACGTTCGGGGCCCCAGGCCTTGGCCACGCGTTGCTGGCCGTTGGGGAGGGTAAAATGGAGAGGAGGCCCGTCGGGCACGATCGCCACGGCGGCCAGAGGCAGCGGCCGGGGCAGAAGCTGCAGAGGGCGAAGGGGGAGGTTGCGAGGGGACGTGCGTTTTGGGCTGCGGCAGCGGGTATCGACGAGGGGCTGGTAGCGACAGGCCCGTTCGGGTTGAGGTTCGGCGAGGAGATCAACGGCGAGGATACGGTCGCGGCCGAGGCGGCTGGCGAGGCGATCGATGAGAGCGGCATTCTGGCGAGCATGCAGGGAGGCGGCGCCGGAGTCGAAGAGTTCGGCCTGATGTCGTTCCAGGGGTGCGGTATCGGTGATTCTCACCCTGGCGGTTTCGACACGGCCAGGGAGGCGGAACCGCTCCAGCCGCATCTGGACGAGGCCGAACAAATGGTCGGCCGAGGCCGAAGGGCGAAACAGTCCGACGTCGAACCCTGTACTTTCCTGGGCCTGGCTCTCGAAACAGACCTCGACACGAATCGCTCCGCGGCCGGCCATGGCCACCATCTGGGCCGTCCGCTGGACAAGCTGCCGGAGGACGAATTCCAGTGTCGCCCGTTGGTCTACCGGGTGTTCGAAAAACTGTTCGGCCTCGAACTTCTGGGGGAGGGGCAAGGCGAGAATCGGTTCCTCCAGGCGGCCGGCGGCCTGATCCCAGCGGCGGAGGAGTTCGGGCCCCAAACGGGCATTGAAATCGGCACGGGGCAATGCCTCAAGCTCGCCGAGGTACTGGAGGCCGAGTTGGCGGAGGGGATCGAGAACGTTGTGAGGCAACCGCAAGGCCTGGAGCGGGAGCGAGGCGAGAAGAGGAATCGGGGCGAAGGAGTGGCGGGGGATCGATTGGCGGGAAGGCTTCTTGTCGAGGCAGGCTGAAAACCCGTGCTGCGGGATTGCCGAAGCGGGCGGCGGCCCAGGCGGTGCCAACGGTGGCTGCCAGGCCGATGCAGGCGATGATTCCACGCCGGGAGAACTGGGCGTGGATGCGGTGGGCCAGGGCCTCTTCGCCGCCGAAAAAACGGGCCACGCCGGTTACCTCGAGGAGCAAGGAGTCGGGTTCGGATGCGTCGTCGAGACCGACCAGGGGGCTGTAGCGATGGCACCAGACGGCCAATCGTTCGAGTGCCTGGCGGTCTTGGCGGGGATCGTGAGGCCAAGCAGCAAGGCCCTCCTTGGCGAGCGCAGCGGCCGGGCGTGAATGGCCCAGGGGGGTGGGCTTTGACGGCCCCCGGCAGCTATCACCCACTAAGGCCGTAGTCTCGCTGAGGGGCATGTCGACCGTAATGCCGAGCGAGCGGGCCTTGGCAGAACAGGCTGCCACACGTTTGCTGCCGCGGACGATCTTATAGAGCACGATTGGCCGGCGGCAGTAAGGAGGAGGACTCGTTGGGTCAGACGGCTCGCGCCGATCGAGCGTTTGCCGCAGGACAGGCCAGTCGGGCAACCAGATGCAAAGGATCCGTTTGTTCGTGGAGTTCAAGTTCGATCGTTCCATATCCGGCACCTCGGTGGCTATGCAGCAAATGGATCTTCAACCGGCGCATCTCCGCCGATTCTGGAGAGGGGAGCGGTTGGACCACCAACCGGAGGTGGGCCCAGGAAGGTTCTTTCCGGGCGGTTTGTGGACGAAGCAACAGGCCCAGGACCTGCTCGCTTTCGGCCGCCAGTTGCAGGCGGCGGAAGTCATGGCTTCCGAGGCGGTCGAGCCACACGAGGGCCGCCGCCACGCCGGGGCAGCGCAACGTTTGCGTGAGGGCCCAGAGCTCGTCGGCCTGGTTTTCGGGGCGCACGACGAGCAGATTTGCGGATTCGATTCCCATCCTCACCGCAGCAGGGGGATAGAACTGTTGCGTTCGGTCCAAGACAACGAGGCCTCCGTTTTCGCGGCAGGCTTCACGGGCGACCATCAAGGCGAGGCTCTGGGCTCCGCCTCCCTGTTCGGCTGCCAGCCATTCGACAAGGCTTCCGCGGCGAAACCCGCCGTCGGGCAGAAATTGATCAAACTGGGGGCAACCGGAGGACAAAATGGCAGGCGGCCGCGTGCGCCGGCCGTTCTCCAGGTGGTCAATCTGGCGGCGGAGAGTTTGGATGAGGGTGGAGGATGGCGAATGGGTCACAAGGAGGCACCTCAAGGCGGCGAAATCCCAGATTCTCTCCCCTTGCGGGGGAGAGGGAGGCTCCAAGGCAGGTTCTGGAGCCCGGCCGGTAAGAGTGTACATATGTACTAAGTTCGTGTCAAACCTTTTTATCGACCAATTCGAAGAATTTCTGAATGGACTTGCAGGATTCCAAGAGATCCCGGCTCCACCGCCACACTTTGGGAGGCGGCTCCAGGGAGATGGCCCATTCTGGCAGTCACGCAACCCGACTTGGAAGACAAGAGGCTGGTTGAAGAGCGTTCATGTGCTGTACATGCGCAACCTGTTCGTTTGACTAGATTTAGGACCTTTTGGAAAGGCCTTGATCGAAAGCTTGCGCGTCCAATCGTCAGCGCGAAGCGCGAACGAGGAGGGCAACAACTTGCCTCGCTTACGCTTCGGGTTGCGAAGATGTGACAGTTGGCGAGGTTACGATCAAGGCCTTTTGGAAAAGGGAGATAAGGGCTCCGGCCCGATACGCAGAGGGGGGGGAGTGGGCGTTTCCCGAGGGCCTGAGAGAGGGGACGGGGGCAAGATCGAGAATCCGGGAAAGATACGCGCGATGGCGGCGTGGTGTGCGCAAGAGAACTGACTCGTCACCTACCCGCCCGACGCCACCCCCTAATTGGAGGAATATTTTCCCCAAGATCCGGGCCTAAGATGCGAATGCAATTCTGATCTACCTCACAACCACCCCTGAAGGACACCCGACTCATGGAAAGCTACGGTCAGACCCCTCCGGGTTACGAAGCTCCGGCTGGTCCCGGCTATGATGCTTCCGCCGGCATCGACAAGGAACAGGCCAACTGGGCCATGGCGGCGCATCTTGTCTCCCTGCTTGGATTCACCGCGATTCCCTTTGCCAACATTCTCGGCCCCTTGGTTGTCTGGCTGATGAAGAAGGACACGATGCCGCTGGTGGACGATCAGGGACGAGAGGCGATCAACTTCCAGATCAGCGTGCTGATCTACGGAATCTTGTGTTTTCTGCTCAGCTTTGTGATCGTGGGGTTCATCCTGGCACCAGCGCTTCTCGTTTTCGACATCGTGTACACCATTCTTGCAGCGATCAGCGCTCAAAAGGGGATTGCCTACCGCTATCCGCTGACGATTCGGATTCTCTGATCGGCGGCAGGGTATCGCCAGCGAACGGATCCTGCGAGCCACGAGGCAGGGGCAAGCGTATCTGACGAGCGGGGGAGAAGAGTGAAGCTTCGACGGCCAAGTCGACGCAGTTCGGCCTCTGGGTTGGCTTGAACCTCGACGGCCGAACGGAGGTAGTCGCGAACGTCTTCGGCTGTCACGGCATCAAAGGTAGCCATGGGGGCGTTGTCTGGATCGGGAGCCTGAGTGCCGCCCCTTTTTGATACTCGTTCATCTCGATGACCGCGGGGCCGCAAATCGCGTCCTCACCTATCCGGCAATTGCGCACAGTCCGGCGATTGCTGTTGGGCTACAGCTACACCGGCAATTCCCATCCCTTGCGGCGAGGCCGGTCGAGCAGCTTGTTACCTTGTTCGCTGTTGGTGAAGCGTTCGGCGACCGGGTCCCAGCGGAGAACCTCGCCAATCTGCCCCAGTTGGCGCGCGATGTCGATCACGTTGCAGAGGGTTGCCGTGCGGTGGCCGATTTCCACGTCGGCGTTCGGTTTGCGCCGGGTCTTGATGCAGTCGAACCAGTTCTCCAGGTGCCACCGGGCGATCGAGTCCCCGCCCAGGACGCCCTTCCACTTCTCGGCCAGTTCGGGGTCGGGGCCGTTGGTGACGAAGTCTTTGGGATTGGTGGTGAACTTGTTGCGGTTGATCTCCATCCTGCACTTGTCGCCGACGAAGATGCCGCCCAGGGCCGGCCCACGCGACAGCTTGAGTTGCACCTCGACGCCGTTGGCATAGCGGAAGTCGACGCGGCCGTTTGGGCCCGGCTCGATCAGCCGGTACTCGACCGGCCCGCTTTCGTCGGCGCCCATGGCGTACTGAACCATGTCCAGGCCGTGAGAGTGCACCTGGCCCGACTCGCCGGTGGAATAGTCCCGCCACAGGCCCCACCAGTAACGGCGTTCGATTTTCTCCATTCTCCGCGCGAACAGCAGTTGGTTGAAGGGGCGAACGGGCGCTGGCCCCTGCCACGCATCCCAGTTGACTCCCGCGGGGACTGGCTCTTCGGGCAATCCGGCCGGCGGGTACGGGACCGGCCCTCCGAAATTGACACACTCCACGACCTGCACCTTGCCGATGCCTCCGTCACGCACCAGCTCGCAGGCAAAGCGGTTCATCTCCATGGTGCGCTGCTGAGTTCCGGTCTGCACCACCCGTCCGTACTTGCGCGCCGCCTTGACCAGCGAGCGGCCCTCGGCTACGTAAACCGACAGCGGCTTCTCGACGTACACGTCCAAGCCTGCCTGGCAGGCCAGGATGCTGGCGAGCACATGATGGTGGCAGCAGGGGCAGACGATCACCGCGTTCAGGTCCTTCTGTTCGAACAGCTTGCGGTAGTCGTCATAGACCTTCCAGCTGGCCTGGAACTCCGCCACGGCCGCGGCCGTCCGGCGGGAATCGGCATCGCAGATCGCGGCCAGGCGCCCCGAAGCCGGGATGTTCTCCACCAAGGCACGCCCGCGAGTCCCCATCCCCACAATCCCGACGACGATCTGGTCATTCGCGCCGGGTTCTCCGGCCAGGCCGAGGACCCGGCCGGGGATGAACTGCGGCACCGAGACCGTCGCCGCCGCGCAGAGGCTCCGTTTGAGAAAAGCACGTCGATGATCCCGGTTCTGGCCAGGCATGTCATTCCTCCCGTGTCAGGTGTTGGATGCGAGTGGTCACCCCAACATCTCGCGGATTGCCTTAACGACGTCGCTGGCCTGGGGAAGGCAAGCATCTTCGAGCGGGGGGCTGTACGGCATCGCCGTGTTCACACCGCCGAGTACCTTGGGCGCCTTCTTGAGCAGGCCGAACCCCTGCTCCACCACGCGGCGGATGATCTCG
>CAZLWV010000193.1:4890-14197 GCA_964563135.1 uncultured Planctomycetaceae bacterium | reverse complement strand
GCCAAAATGAGAAATGTGCTGGAAATTACGGGGTTTCCGTGAAACTCCGCACTTGCCAGGAGGTCTGGGGACAAGCCCTTTCAGGTGCGGCCCATGGACGAGGTGCTCGAAGATATCGCCATGGCCTCGCGCCGGCTGGCCGACGTGCGGCGGGCCTTTCTCTGCGACGGAAACGCCCTCGTCCTCGACACGGATCGTCTCTCGGCAGTTCTCGACGCCCTGAAGCTCGCCTTTCCGCTCCTCCGCCGGATCGGCATCTATGCCAACGCCCGCGACATCCTCGCCAAATCGGCCGGCGATCTGGCAGTGCTGCGCCAGAAGGGGCTGGAACTGATCTACCTGGGGCTGGAAAGCGGCTGCAACGAGGTGCTCCGCCGCGTCAACAAGAGTTCGACATCGGCTGAGATGATCGCGGGAGTCACGAGGGCGAAAGAGGCGGGGATGCGGGTCTCGGTGATTGCCCTGCTGGGGCTGGGGGGCACGGAACTATCGGAGCAGCATGCTGATGAGACGGCCAAGGCCGTCAACGCCATGGATCCCCAGTATCTCTCCATGCTGACGCTGATGCTCGTGCCCGGCACGCCCCTGGAGCGCCAGTGGCGGAAGGGCGAGTTTCAGCTTCCCGAACCGGAGGCCCTCCTGGCCGAACTGCGGCGGGTGATTGCGGGCACGGAGGGGCTCACACGCTGCGTGTTCCGCACAAACCACGCCTCGAACTACGTGCCCCTGGCAGGAACACTTTCGCGAGATAAGGACCGGCTGCTTGCGGTACTTGACGAGGCGCTCAGCCGGGGTCGACCGGCATTTCGGCCGGAGGCGTGGAGAGGGCTCTAAATAGACTTGCACGATTCCAGGAGCTCCAAACTCCGCCGCCACCCTTCGGGAGGCGGCTTCAAGGAGATGGCCCATTCTGGGAATCACGCAACCCGATTCAGAAGCCGGGTTTCCGGGGCTGAACTCGCTGATGAAAGCTGCCTTGGCTGAGGTGGACCTTGCAGTAACCCGGCTTCTTTTGGCTATGGAGACGGGAGATTCTGAAACCCGGCCTGTAGCGAATTCGAGATGCCGAGTTCGAAACCCGTATTGTGGGTCGCGTGCGGAGGCCACGGGCCATACGTGGCTTCGGGTGCTACGATCCGCTAGAATTGATGACTGTCCAATACTCTCCCGGTCGACACAGCGAGGTATTCTGTTCCCATGAAAACGCGTAGCATCCTGCGGCTGGTCCTGACAATTCTGCTGCTTGCTGGTTCCGTTTCGGCAGCGGAACCATTTTCCGTCGTGGTGCTTCCTGACACACAAAAATACACTGTGGGATTTCCCGATACCTACCTGGCGCAGACCCAATGGATTCGGGACAACGTCCAGAAGGAGAACATCCGGTTCGTCATCCATCTGGGGGACATCGTCGAGAACCACAACGAGTCGGAGGAACAATGGCAGATCGCGGACAGGGCTCATCAATTGCTCGACGGCGTGGTTCCCTACAGCATGCTCCCCGGCAACCACGATCTTGAGTACCAGAACAAGGTGTTTTCTCGGGAGACGAAGTTCTACAACAAGTACTTTGGTCCGCAGCGGTTCGCCGGCCGGGCGTGGTATGGCGGCCATTGGGGTGAAACGAACGACAACAATTACTGCACCTTCGAGGCCGCCGGGATGAAGTTCCTGGTGATCAGTCTGGAGTACGCCCCGCGCGACGAGGTACTCGCCTGGGCCACGGAGGTCGCCGCGGCCCGTGCCGACCATCGGGCGATCCTGGCCACCCACTGCTACATGCGTCCAGCGGTACGCGACTCGAAGGCGGGTGGAACTCTGGGCAACTCGGGCGACGGCATCTGGGAGAAATTCGTCCGCCGATCGCCCAACGTGTTCCTGGTCACCAGCGGCCACGTCCTGGGCGTGGGTCGGCAGGTGAGCACCAACGACGCTGGCAAGCCCGTCCACGAAACGCTCGTCGACTACCAGGGCCTCAGCAACGGCGGCGACGGCTGGCTGCGAATCATGCGCTTCGTGCCCGACGAGAACAGGATCGAGATCCGCGCTTATTCGCCACTGCTCAAGCAGGCGATGGAGGACGAAGGCCACACGTTCAACCTCCCCTACGACATGACGCCTCAAACCGCCTCGTAGGGTGATGCCAGAGCGGACCAACACGTGCCGACCGCCCATCACTTCGCAACGTGCCAACAGCAAGGAAGCCCCGTGAGGCCAGTCCGGCAAGCAGCGGCCCGCCGTGCCCCGCCCTCCATTTCAAGAACCTCGCATTCCCTTCTCGGAAGTCAACCGACAGGGGAACAGACGGCAGGGGAATCGTCTTTTTCAGGCGGACCTTCCAGGCTTGACCTTCTGGGGTCATGTGGGTAGGTTGTGCGTCTGAAGACCACTTGCCATGCCTGCATTCCCAGGAATGGCTGTTCTGAGGGGTAGGCTGATTACTCAGATCCCATGAACCAGCCAAGTGCCGAAACCTCGTCGAAGCCCATCCAGTACACGCTGAAGCATCTCCTCTTGCTTGCCGCGGGAGTTGCGGTCGTCTGCGCTCTGGCCAGAATATTCGGCGTCGTCGTGGTCTTCATAGCCATTTCGCTCACTGGTCCGATCGCCACGATCCTGGCGCTGACCCATGCCGCCAGGGACTCGTTCTCTGCCATGGTGGCGGGCGTCATCGCCTCCACACTTGCGTTTGGAATCGTCGGACTGGGAATTGAGGCCATCGTGTTCGTCGAGCCGACACCCGGCCTGATCTTCAGCGAGCACTCGCTCCTGTTCTGGATGACCGCTCCCATAGCTTTCGCCTATCTCGGAACCCTCGCAGGCCTGGTTACTTCGTTCCACACCATCCTGCTCTGGTTCGCCGTCATCCAGGCCCGGCAATGGCTCGGGTCACAATCGAGAACTGCCGTGAGAGAGTAGAGTGACGCCAGAGCGGACCACCATGACCCGAGCGCCCATCACCAGACAACCAGCCAACGACAAAGGAGCATCGAAAGCCAATCCGGCCACCGGCGGCTCACCATATTCCGCTCTCCACTTCAAGAACGCCGCATTCCCCGGCTGCACCCACTGCTAAAGGAATTCCCTTGTCCTCCATTCCTTTGTCATTGGCTCTCTGACAGAAGAATGAACGACAAGAAAACAGCCGCTTTCAGACGCACCGACCTCGCTTGACCTCTTGGGGTAGTACGGGTAGGTTGCGACTGTAAAGCGTCTGCGTGTTGCCCATTCGTTCTATCGTGGTTGGGCCGCCCACTCCGATGACCGACGCAACCGACTCCTCCACTGTAAACGTTCCTCAACGCGGGGACGATTCAAGCGAATCGGCCCCTCCACCTCGCATACTCCAGTTCCAACTGCGACACCTGTTCGTTTCGCTCACGGCGGTTGCCCTAGGTTGTGGACTGGCCAGTTGGCTTGGCCCGCTGGGCCTCGTTTTGGTATTCGGTCCGCTCGTCACCTGGATCGTCTTGAATCGGACGGACGGCGAGTGTCCTTGGTATGCACTGAAACTCGGTGTGGCCGTTCAGGCTCTGTTGGTTGCCGGTTTCTTGTTCATTGCGTTGATCTTGGTGGAGGTTTCTGGCTTTCTGCGCTTCGACAGTTGGAACATCTTGTTCCTCGTTGAACTCATAATCGTCCCCGTTGCCGCCGGGCTTGCGAGCGGTCTGTTGAGCCTTCCCGTCTCAATCGCCATCATCCTCCTGTGGCACGTCCTGCGAAGCACACAACGCGCCGTTTCCAGAGAAGACGGCAATCCCGTCCCCTGACCGTTTTCCGCCCTCCGCTTTCCGCTTTTCCGAGCCCTCTTTGCTTCCCGCTCGCCCGTCCATTAGAATTGAAGGCTTGCAGGCCCCCCGTCGGGCCACCCAACCGATGACATTCAGCACCCAGGATCTATCAAGGAGCGGAACATGAAACGGCGTTTTCGAATCCTGTCGATCGCAGCGCTGGCCGGCGTGGCCGCGGCGCTGTCGGTTATGCCTGCCGTGGCGGCCGATGAAGAGGGTTTCCAGTCGATCTTCGACGGCAAGACCCTCGACGGCTGGGACGGCAATCCCAAGTGGTGGTCGGTCCAGGACGGGGCCATCACCGGCGTCACCGATGCCAATGAGCCGCTGGAGTACAACGAGTTCTGCATCTGGCGGCAGGGGGAGCTCGACGACTTTGTCCTCCGGTTCAAGTACCGGCTCCTCGGCGGGAATTCCGGCGTCCAGTACCGGAGCTTCGAGGCCGGCAAACCGTGGTCCATCGGCGGCTACCAGGGCGATTTCGCCTTCAATGAGCAGTACACGGGCATCCTCTATGGCGAACAGTACCGCGGGATCCTGGCCTTGCGCGGACAGAAGGTCGTCATCGGCCCCGACCACAAGCCGAAGGTGGTCGAGCAGTTCGGCGATGCGGCCGAACTGCAGAAGTTCATCAAGATGGACGACTGGAACGACTACGAGGTGACCTTCAAGGGCTTCACGGTCACCCACGTGATCAACGGCCACAAGATGATCGAAGCCACCGACGAGGACCTGGAAATGCGGCGCCGCAGCGGCCTGCTCGCCTTCCAGATTCACCGGGTGCCCAAAGGCGAACTGATGAAGGTGCAGGTCAAAGACATCCGCCTCAAGCGGCTGCCGATGGAAGACACCAAGAAGATCGTCCTCATCGCCGGCCCCAAGAGCCACGGCTACGGCAGCCACGAACACAACGCCGGTTGCCTGCTCCTGGCCAAACTGATCAACGAGAACGTGCCGGGTGCCTATGCCACCGTCTACCAGAACGGCTGGCCCAAGGACCCGACCGCCCTGGACAATGCCGATTCGGTCGTCATGTTCTGCGACGGCGGTGGCGGGCACGTCGCCATGCCCTATCTGAAAGAAATGGACGCCCTGGCCAAGAAGGGTGTCGGCATCGCCTGCCTCCACTACGGCGTCGAGATCCCCAAAGGCGAGCCGGGCAATTCCATGCTCGAGTGGACCGGCGGGTATTTCGAGACTTTCTGGTCGGTCAATCCTCACTGGACCGCCGAGTTCAAGCAGTTTCCCAAACACCCGGTCGCCAACGGGCTGAAGCCGTTGACCATCGAGGACGAGTGGTACTACCACATGCGATTCCAGGGCGACATGAAGGGCGTGACCCCCATCCTCACCGCCGTCCCGCCCGACAGCACCCGCGAACGGCCTGACGATGCCCATGGCGGCAACCCGACGGTGCGTGCTCAGAAGGGGAACCCGGAGCACCTGGCGTGGGTCTACGAGCGGCCGGGCGGCGGTCGCGGATTCGGCTTCACCGGCGGCCACTGGCACTGGAGCTGGGCCTCCGACACGTTCCGCAAGTCGGTAATCAACGGCATTCTCTGGACCGCCGGGATGGAGGTTCCCGCCAACGGTTTCGAGACGCCCCGTCCCACGATGGACGAGTTGCTGAAGAACCAGGACTACGAGCCCGACAAGAACTTCAACCGCCAGGAGTGGGAGAAGAAGATCGAGGAGTGGAACGCCCAGTAGCCCGTGCGCGTCCTGGCTCGGTCCAGCGGAGAGCCGGGCCGACCGGGGCAGCTTTTTTTGCCGCACGCCGGCCAAGGCAACCCGGTGCCTCTTCTTCGCCATGGAGAACGGGCACCGGGATCGCCCAGCAATCCGAGAGTTCGCCCCGTGGCCCCTGCCCAACCCTACCAAGGTGCACATCGATGATGCGTTTCCGACTGTCCGGCGTTTTCCTGGTGATGGCACTGGCTTGTATCGGCTGCCAACCCGCTGCCCAGCCTTCGCCCGAGCCCGCGGCGGAACCGTCCCCTGCGGTCGCACCCCAGGCCCCCGTGGCGGAACCGCCGGCTCCCGCACCTCAGCCAGCGGCCAGCTCGCCCGTCGATGATACGGCCGCCTGGGCAGAAAAGTCCGGGGCCGAGGTGAAAAAGGACGGCGAAGGACGCATCGTGCTGCTCGATTTCGCCAAGGTACCGGTCGCCGACGAGGATCTTGAGCAGCTTGCCGGCCAGGAGTATCTCAAGGAAATCCGCCTTGGTGGTTGCCCGATCGGCGATGCGACCCTCAAGACGCTGGCGGGACTTCCACGGCTGGCAACGCTCAAGATCGACGGCACCAAGGTGACCGACGAGGGCCTGAAAGCTCTTGCCGCATCGAAGACCCTCGAGGGGCTCTACGCGGGCGACACGGCCGTTACCGACACCGGTGCCGCCTGTCTGGGCGGTCTGGCGTCGCTCAAGCGACTGCGTCTCTCGAAGACCAGGATCGGCGACGCAGCTCTGGAAAAGCTGGCCGCCTGCCCGAATCTCGAAGACCTCGACGTGAGCGAAACCGGAGTCGGCGACAAGGGCGTGGCGGCCCTGGCGGCCTGCAAGAGTCTCAAGAAGCTGAACCTCTATACGACGAGCACCTCCGACGCCGCCCTCGACTCGATCGCCCGGACAAGTTCGCTCGAGTGGCTCAACCTCGACCAGACCAAGGTCACCGATGCAGGGATCCCCAAGCTGGAGCCGCTCGCAAGCCTGGCGTTTCTTCACCTCGGACGCACCACCGTCAGCGACGCCGCCATCCCGGCGCTCTCGAAGCTCAAGACTCTGAAAACGCTGCACGTGACCCGCACCCAAGTCACCGAAGATGGGGCGAAGAAACTCCGTGAGGCCCTCTCCGGCTGCGAGATTCTGTCTGGCGATCCGGAGCAGAAGTAAGGCGGCAAGGCGGTCGCTTGTGACTCTCAACTGCCAGGAGACGTCACCATGCGGGTTCTTGGACTGCTGGCGTTGCTGACGGAGCTTGCCGGGGCGATCGGCAGGGGGCCCGCTGCCCTGGCTGCCTGGACTTCGGACGACGAGTCGGAAAGGCTGGCTCTGCCAACCCCAGGAAATTGCCGTCCCATCAATCTCTCTATGTGTTTCTGCACGCTGACTGGGTACCTCGCGAGAACTGGAGGAAGATCTGCAGCCCGAATGCGCGCAAGATTCCGGAACGTGACCAATGCCTCGGGCTCGGCTCCGTGGCGACGCGCAAGATAAACATAGTCGCAGAGCGCTTGTGCCGGAGGAGCAATGGCTCCGTCGGCCACCGGCCGGTACACGTTGCTCCGAAGGCATACAAAGACCAGACGTCCGACCGGCGTAACTCGCTGCTGAGCTCGGGGACTCCGCCGGTCTGTGAAGCAGGTAATGGCAACTGGCATCTGGGTCACCATCTGGTACCCATAAAGCGCGTAGTGGCCGGTGACGTAAGCATGTGGGTCAATTGCGGCAACCAGGGCCTCAACTGATACGACTTCCGGCATGCCGTAAAGCCCGTGAGCATATCTCACGATGATCTCTTGTTGTCGAAGCCGTGCCAACTCGACGTTCAGCGCGGCCGGGGACGTACCGGCGACATTGGCCAGTTCCGTCACGGTAAACAGAACCTTCCCATGTCTCTCGCGCTGCTCCTCCAAGTACTTTCGCCAGGCAGTAGCTCTCACGATGACATCTCCTCGGTTTTGGCAAGGATATCGTTGAGCTGATGCATCACAGAGTTCCAGATCATTTCGGCGCCGCCTGCGGCGCGCAAGTTGCCCGTCACCGCCGGTTCAACCTGCTCATCGAGTAACCGCTCAATTCCCCGGACATGGACGGACCGATTCTTCGCCAGCTTGTTGAGTCTTTCGACGGCCTCTGCGGGCGGCAGCGCGAGCTTGCTCAGTTTCTGCGACAACCGCGTGGGCGAGTCAGGCCGCAGATCGTCCTGGAACAAGAAGATGTCCAGCAGATCACGTACCTGGAAAGAAGACCGGGCGAGGCAGGCAAGAACCTTGCTCTCAATCATGTCTGCATCCGACACGGTCAGGAATACGGTGCCCTCCACCGTATGAACCATGGGCATGTCGAGGCGAGCGACCGTGATGATGTCAACAGGAATCTCGATCCGGCTTCCGGGCTCTGCAACGCGGTAGAAGGCCAGTTCAACCGTTCGTACCAGCGGCAATTCTGCGTCGGGACCGTTTGCCGACCGTACGTCTCCATCGTAACCCACTTGTCGTTTGATCTCCGGCAACAGTTTGCTCCGGAAGACCTCAACGAGTTCCATCTGTTTCTTCTGAAGATCGCCCTCCCAGTGATAGTCAATATCGTTTGAAGCTCGGGCGCTTGCATCGAGCAATCGATAGCGAAAGCCGCCGACCAGGCAAAGCCCGCAACCCGCCGGATGGGTGGCGAGAATCCGCGCGGCGATTCGTTGGATGCGTTCGATCGGTGCAACGATGCCAGTCATGTAGCTAAGTATAACACATTTGTTACTATTGGCAACACAAGATATGCCAGTTGCAGTCCCATGGAATCAACGCCACCCACCCATAATGGGCATCTTGAGCGCCGTGCCGAAACAGCCGTTCGAGTACGTGCTGTGAAGCAGCCGCATCTGCCGGATGCGTCTGCTGTCAGGCCATCGGCCTGAGTGACACTCGGCAACTGTCACCCACAGGGCTCACTGCCGCTCCGTCACCCACGCCAGATTGAACCTGGCCAGCGCCATCCGGTCGTAGAGTTTTTCCTCGCCCCGTTCGAAGAGCAGATAGATCGTGCCGTCCTTACCGGCCGCGAGCGACGAATAGGCGCTCATGCCTTCGTTGACCAACCGCTTCACGGGCCAGGTGAACCCCTGGTCGTAGCTGACGAAGACTGTCATCCGCACGCGGGTCTTGCCCGGGTTGTCCGGGGCGCTGAAGAGCAGCAAGTCCTTCCCGTCCGTCACCTCCGAGGGCATGCGGACCAGGCCGGCGTTGCAGCCGTAGCTCGGCTTGGTGCCGTACTTGAAATAGAAGGGTTCACCCACCTCGAACAGGTCGGTCGTCACTTGCCAATCGACCCACATCTGGCCGCCGTTGTGGCTCCAGGCGATCTGCCGCCGATGGTCGACTGACATGTGGGACCGCGAGTTGTAGTAGATCGAGCCGGTCGAGACCTCGGCCAGCGTCCCTTCGCCCGTGCCGCTCTGCACCGGCCCACTCGTCTGCCAGGTCTTGCCGCCGTCGTCGCTGAAGATGGCCGTGTTGTAGTTGTAGGGCCACCACTCCTGGTCGTTGTTGCCCATCGGGGGCTGGATCCGGGCGGGCATGATGAGCCGCCCCTTGTGCTTGCCGAACTGGAGGGTAATCCCCGACTCGGAACAGGCCGTCTGCACGGGCACATTGCCCGGCCCGCCATGCCCCATCGGGTTCGGCTTGACGACAATCTCTTCCCTTTTCCACGACCTGCCATGGTCGGTGCTGCGCCACAGGTAGCCCTTGTTCGACTCGACGACCATCACGTCGCCGGTGTTGGTATCGACGATGGCGCTGC
>CAZLWV010000193.1:0-4789 GCA_964563135.1 uncultured Planctomycetaceae bacterium | reverse complement strand
AGTTCCGCCGATGTCATCAGCGCCGGCGCCGTCGCTGCCGCCGGCGTCGCTGCCAACCTCCTGGGCTGGACTGAAGGTCTTGCCGCCATCCTCGCTGCGCCGCAGGACCCGCCCTGAGTGGCTAAAGGCCAGCACGGAACCGTCGGCAGCCACCACCACGTTCGGGATCCGATTCGTCGCGCCCTCGTACAGATCCTGAACCTCAAAGAACGGCCTTTCTTGTCCGCGGCAGAGACCAACCATCGCTGTCACAACAACGAGTGCTGAATGGAGTTTCATGCTGGTCACGATAGTCCTCCTCAAGAGGGTGATATGGTAGAGGCGATTTCTTTCCTCTCCTTGCGCTCATCACGGCGGAGCGTGATGCCTACTATGGGCCGTAACCAGCGTAACCGATCGGGGTGGGCACTGCTACGGCCTTGCGGTGGTCGGTTCCCTTTGCCAGATCAACCGATAGCGCATGCCACGCAACACTCCGAGAGTGACCAAGAGGATACTCGTGCTCAAGCACACCATGGCGACCGGCTCCGGGCGCATCGCACGCGCATAGTGAAGCAACCATGTCGCGCCAAGAACCCAGCCCGCCACGGCCAATGCCAGGCGTGGTAGGACTCGTCCCGGCGAGAGTACGGCCCACACGCTCACCAGAGGAATCGTCGAGATGGCAGTGATATAACCCGTGCCGATGACAACGAGAGCAAACGCTGTGAATGCGTTCGCGGGTTCTCCAAACTTTGAAACGTAGAATTCGAGTCTGGACGGTCTGAACTCTGCGAGCGCAAACAGCACGACCACAACCACGCAGCCCCACATCAACTGACTCAACGAGAACTGCAGCCGTTTGGGACCGGGCATGTTCTCGTACGCAAATCGCCTCAACTGCATTCCTTCGCTTCGTGCGATCAAGAGCGGCAGCGCGAAAACAGGCATTGACCATGCCGCCACTGGAAGCAGGCACGCAAGGGCGATGAAAACCAGAACGGCAAAGAGCATTCGCCGAAACAGCCCGTCTCCGAGTGTAAGCCAGATCGCAAACAGAGCCCCCTCCGCAAACGCCAGTCCGATCAACGCTCCGATTAGCCATCGATTGACTTGCAGTACCTGAGGTGCCCATCCGAAAGACGCTATTACGACCAGCAGCACGACGTGCGCCGCCACAAGCCAGCGGACCGGCGAAGGGCCGGGCGCGGCGGCTGGTGTGTCGCTGTATCTGTCAGTTTCCTCCGCCATCGCTCGCCTCAATCCGGGCGCATCACACTGTCCGCGTCTTCCCGTCAAGTGTCGGTCAGACAGCCAAGCCTGCCGGCTGGTCTCCTGGTGCCATGCTCCATGCTCACCGCTGGCCCAGCTCGCGCCACACCAGGCGGCAATTGCCGGTACGATTACCCTCCATCCGCGGGATGATCTATGTCGTTCCCGGACACGCTTGCAGCCGACGGCGACTGACGGACCGCGCGAAAATGCATCGCTCGCAACGCCCCGAGCGAGGCCGTCAGCACCACGATCCCCAACACACAGACGGCGCCTCCAAAAGCCAATTCGGACCCTGCACCGCCGGCAAGATGGAAGATCAAGAGCCCGCCCAGCAGCCAGCCGACCACCGCCGTTGCCAGTCGCGGCGCCACCCGACCTGGAGAGAGCATGGCCCACACGCAGACCAGTGGGATCGTCAACACGATCGCGACGCAGGCAATGCCCACGATGACCGTGCTGTAAACGGCCAGCGCTGCGCCAAGCGCCCCCCACTTCGCCTCGTAGAACTTCCAACGGGAAGGTTTCAACTGTCCGAGTCCAAACAAGACCATCGCAGCCGCGCTCGACCACATCAGTTGGCGCATCGAGAATTGCAGCGGCCGCGGAAGCGGCATATCCTCGGCGGTGAATCGCTTCAGCCGCATCCCGCGGCTTCGAGTCACCACCAGCGGAAACCAGATGCTCGCCATCGTGCATCCCGTCCATGGCAGGAGACAGAAGCACATGACCACCGCGAGAAACTCGATGAATCCCGACAGCGGCGGCACGGTGCCGAGCGTGAACCAGATCGCCAGCAGTGCGCCGTCAGCCAGAAGCACTCCCTGAAACAGACATACCAGCCCGGTTTCCGGCCCCAAGACCGGCAGGAAGGACAAGATCGCCGCCAGCACCACGACGTGCGCCGCCACAAGCCAGCGGACCGGCGAAGGGCCGGGCGCGGCGGCTGGTGTGTCGCTGTATCTGTCAGTTTCCTCCGCCATCGCTCGCCTCAATCCGGGCGCATCACACTGTCCGCGTCTTCCCGTCAAGTGTCGGTCAGACAGCCAAGCCTGCCGGCTGGTCTCCTGGTGCCATGCTCCATGCTCACCGCTGGCCCAGCTCGCGCCACACCAGGCGGTAACCGAGCCGGCGCACCAGCCCCAGCGTGCTCGCCAGCAGGACAACCGCCACGACGAACACCGGCACCGACACCCGAAGAGCCAGCGCGGTGGTCCCGTAAAAGGAGCCGATCACCAGCCCACCCAGAAGCCACGCCATCACCGCCGCAGCCAGCCGCGGCAGGATCGGTCCGGGGGTAAGCACCGCCCAGGCCGCCACCAGCGGCACGGAGATCACGACCGCGGCGATCACACAAAACATCCCCAGGGCGGCCATCACCCGGACCGCCGACACGCTGCCCGGATCCAGAGCGATCTGCCCGATGCCGAATACCAGCGCCACAAAGGCCATGATCCAGAGCATGTGGAACACGCTGAATTGCAGCCGCCAAGGCGGCGGCAATTGTTGCCGGTCGAACCGCCGCAGCCGCATCCCCTCCATCCGGATCATCGTCAGCGGCAGGCCCAGCAGAGCGACCACACCCGCCGCAAACGGATATCCCGTCAGAAATGCAGCAAGAGTCCACCAGTTGATCGGTGCCTGCAAGGCAACGACCAGTGTCAGGTAGCCGGCGATCGCAAACAGTCGCCTCGACTTCAGTTCTCTCGCGAAATTCAGCCAGATTGCCAGCAGAGCCACCTGGGCGGCGGCAATCCCCAGGCTCCCCAAACGCAAGGCCAGTATCTCTGGAAACCGCAAAAAGAGGGCAAACGCGGTGAGCCACAGAACCAGGTGCCCCACCACGATCCAGCGGACCGGCGAAGGACCGGTCAGCCCGGTCGCTGTTTCCTCGTGTCTGTCGATTTCCACTGGCATCGTCGGTTTCGACCTGGTCCAACGGACCGTTGCATTACAGGCGGGCGCGTGCCGGTTTTTCACCCGCATGGCTGGCCACCACTTGGCCGGACTGCGTGGGCCAAACCGCGTAATAACCCCTTCGCCGCATAAGAAGCAGGGTGACAACCACAATTCCAGTTGCCGCAGCAAAACCGGCGATCGTCATGCATGCCTCAACGAGGCCGACTCCCTGGCGACCTGGTCGTTGGAAGCGGAGAACGGACTGCCCGCTATCGGAACGACACCTCGCCCTCGCCGCCGTCGCTCCGCAGTTCCACCACCTGGCTCTTACCTGCCACGGTCACCCGATGCTTGCCGTAGAACGCCTTCACCTCGCACTGCCCCTTTTCGTCCGCCTTCCCGGTCCAGTCGGTCCACCACTGGCGGTAGACCAGGTCTCGGTAGGCGACGGCGGCCGGGGTCGGTGTCCAGTCTCGCCGGTAGAGCGACGAGGCCGGGATCCAGTTGGCTCCCTCCCAGAACCCCCACATCAGAATCCCCTTGACCGCCGGCTGGGCAAAACAGATGCGGTAGTAGTCGACGATCGCCCGAGCCTTCGCCTCTTCCTCCTCGTCCGTGAGCCGCAGCCTTCGGTTCTCATAGGCCCGGGAACGCTGGCCGGGGAAGTTGAACTCGGTGATACGGATCGGGAGCTTCAACTGGGCCAGAGTCTCCAGCGAGCGTTTCAGAACGTCGCGATCGAAATCGTCGCCGTGCACGTGTCCCTGCACCCCAAGGCCGCCGATCGGAACGCCCTGTTCCAGCAGCCCACGGGCGTGGGCCACATAGTCGTCGAGCCGCTTGCCCGTCAGGATGTCGTAATCGTTCAGGTACAGGACGGCCTCGGGATCACCCTGGCGGACCCAGTCGGCCATCTCCTTGGTGATCTGCGGCCCGAGCCGATCGGCGTAGTAGTTGGCATGGATCATCTCATTGTTCAGATCGTATTCGGCAAACCGTCCGCGGTACCGCTTCCCGATCGTGAGCGCACGGTTCTTGACCACCTCACGCAGGGCCTCGTCATCGAGCGACTTCTGCCAGCCGGGAACGAACTGGGGCACGCCCCAGAAGATGTTGTGCCCGCGGAGCGGGATCTGGTTCTGATCGGTCCACTCCAGGATGGCGTCGACGATCGAGTAATCGACCTGGCCCTGCCGCGGCTCCATCGCATGCCACTTGAGCGCGTTTTCCGTGACCGCCGCGTTGAAGTTCTCCAGAAAGACCTGCTTGTACCTGGCAGCGTCGGCGGAGTCGCGCTCCCAGCCAAAGATGCCGTTCGAAATGGCAGCGCCGAACCAGAACTCATGACGAAGCTGTTCGACGCGGACTTCCTGGCCCGGCTGGGCCTGTACGGTCAACGTTCCCATCCGATGCTCGGCAATCGCCCGTTCCAGGTCGGCATCGTCGCCCCTGGCAACCATCGGAAGGCACAGGCAAACGGCCAGGGCGGTCGTTGCTACGCGGAGTGTGGTGTGGGACATGATGGGATCTCGCGGAAGAAGGAGGTGAGTGTGGTTGAAACACGCCCGGAGGTCTTAACAGACGTGCACGATTCCAAGAGATCCAGACTCCGCCGCCACCCTTCGGGAGGCGGCTTCAA
>CAZLWV010000192.1:0-14227 GCA_964563135.1 uncultured Planctomycetaceae bacterium | reverse complement strand
TCACACCTCCGGCAACTCGAATCCCTTCCGCCTTGGACGATCGAGCATCGAGTTGGCCAGGTCGCTGTCCTTGAACGTCTCCGTGGCCGGGTCCCAGGTCAGCTTCTCGCCGACCGTTTGGGTCTTTTGGCTGACCCAGCGGGCGATATTGCCGAGGTGGCACACCGTGGCCGAGCGGTGTCCGATCTCGACGTCGCACACGCACCGCTTGCGCTCCTTGATGCAGTCCACAAAGTTGCGGTAGTGGTCGCGGGATTCATAGAGCTGGATTGGCATGTCCTCCAGCGGGATCGTCTTCCACTCGGGGTTGCTGACCTCGAACCGCCCGCGGTCGATGCGGACTTGCCCCTTTTCGCCGATGAATAATGCGCCGCCGTTGGGATCGGCGTCTTCCGAGAGTTCCAGGTGAATGCCCCCGGGGTACGTCATGTGGATGACGGTCTCCTTGGCGCCGAAGAACCGACCCTGCTTCGAGTTCTCGTCGGCGATCCAGGGCTTGTAGGGCTGCCCCTCGACCCAGACTTCGTTCGGGCCGGCGTCGTCCGTGCCGAGCGCCCATTGGACTTGATCGAGGTCATGCGCGCCCCAGCCGCAGATCTCGCCGCCGCAGAAGTCGCGGATCGAGAGCCAACCCGGCCGCGAGCGGCTAATGCGGATGTTGTCGTTGTGGGGCTTCGGCTCGACTGGCCCCATCCACTGGTCCCAATCGAGGTCTTTCGGCACGGGCTGTTCCGGCAGATTGCACTCCCACGGCCCGGCGAAGTTGACGCCGATCACCTTGGTCACCTTGCCGATGCACCCGTTGCGGACCAGCATGCACGCGCGGCGAAAGTTGGCATCGGAACGCTGCTGGCTGCCCACCTGGAGCACGCCGTTGTTCTTGCGGATGGCCTTGACCATCGCGCGGCCCTCGGCAACGGTCAGCGTCATGCACTTCTCGACGTAGACGTCCTTGCCTGAGAGGGCGGCGTCGATCGTGTGCAGGGCGTGCCAATGGTCGGGGCTCGCGATGACCACCGCGTCGATGTCCGTTCGCTCCAGCAAGCGACGGTAGTCCTAGTAGACGCCCTTCTCGTCGATGCCGAGTCGCTTGGCGTTTTGCCGCGCCCGGTCGAGGGCCACATCGCACACGGCGGCGAACTCGACGTCGGGGAATCCGGCCAGCGCGCGCGTATCGGCGGGGGATCGGCTTCCGGTGCCGATGGCCGCCATGATGATCTTGTCGTTGGGGGCCGCGGTCGAACCGTCTTGGGCGAGAACGTTTCGCGGGACGATGTACGGCGACGCGACAGCGGCGGCAACCGCGAGGCCCGTTCGCTTGAGGAATCCGCGGCGGGTGGAGCGTGACATGGCAGGTCTCCTAGCGGGGCAGTGGGCAATTGCGGGAAAAAGGTGCGGGAAAAGGGGGCATTCTACTTTTCTCGGCCTGCCGCGGGGGCGGAGAGTGTATTCCAGCCCCAGCCGCTCGGCCAGAAGCCGCATGGGCACACGTTTGCTCGCCTGGCAGAGAAGCTTCAGGAAGGCCGCGTAGCCGTCCTCCTTGTGGAACACCTCCGCACGCCCGTTCCCGCGATTGAGAACGTGATGGCACATTCCGCCGACGGATGCTCGTGCTGTTCTGGGCATCTGGTCATTCTATCGCAGCAGACCCGCTGAAAGAAGCAGAATGCCCTTTTCCCCTCTGTTGACAATGCCGCCTCGTCGGCCGATTTTCGGCTGCGGGCGGTGGTGAACCTCGCGTAGCGCGCATCACTCGGCCCCGGGAGCCGCTGTTCCCCCGCCCGCCGCTTCGTGAGCTACACTTGTCGAGTCCATTCTCTCGTTCCCGGCGCGATGTCACATGTCACCCATCCGCTACGAACGCGAGAACTGCTATGGAACTTCGCATTGAAAAGGAGCCAGGGCGGCCAAGCGGAGCCCGGTTTTTCCGTCGTGCTGGGGACTGTCGGAGGGCATTGTCCATGCAAACACCAGTAACTCCTGCCGCCTTGGTCCGTATGCCGCCCTGCGGGAATGCCTGGGGTGTGTCTTGGGGAGATTTCCGGTGGCCGACTATCCTCGTGTAGAACGATTCGAATCGGCGACCGTCATTCTGCCGGTGATGAATGAGACGGTGTCGCTCGAAGAGACCGTGAAGATCGTTCTTCGCGACGCCCGAGACCACGTCAAGGAACTGTTGATCGTCGTCTGTCGTCGGACGACCGCAGAATCGATGGCGGTCGTCGATCGGCTCCGGAAGGAGTTGGCGCCCCTGGTCGTGGTCCATCAACAGACGCTCCCCTTCCTCGGCGGCGCGTTGCGCGAGGGCTTTGCGCTGGCGCGAGGCAGCCATGTGATCATGATGGGCAGCGACCTGGAGACCGACCCCAACGACGTGGTCCGGTTGATCGCCGAGGCCCGGAAGAACCCGTCGGCGGTGGTGGGCACCTCGCGGTGGATCCGTGGGGGCCGGTTTCGTGGCTACTCGCCCGTCAAGCTCCTGTGCAATTGGGTCTTTCAGCACATCTTCTCGCTGCTGTACGGCACGCGTCTGACGGATATGACCTTCGGCTACCGGATCTTGCCCACGCGTCTGGTCCAGGAGATCCGCTGGGAGGAACTCAGGCATCCGTTCAATCTGGAGACGGTCGTCAAGCCGCTCCGGCTGGGCGTGCCGGTCAGCGAGATCGCCACGGTATGGCGCTGCCGGAGCGAAGGCCAGTCGCAGAACCCTTTCTTCCGCAACCTGGCGTATTTCCGGATCGGACTGAAGGCGCGTTTTATGAGCAAGCGGTCAATCCTCCAGACGGACCCCTGTTGCCGGTCCGACAAGTAATGCCAGCAGGGCGACGAAAGGGACGCGGAGTTTGTGGTATCCAGAGGCGAATGATCACGTCACCAGTTTTTTCTGAACACCAATAGACCCAGGGGCGGGTTTCCCATCCTCGGCAAGGGCTGCTCATGAAGAAGGTCATCGTCACGACCACCATCTATCCTCCCACGGAGGCCATCGAGAAGTTCCAGGCTTTGAAGGACTGGGACCTGGTGGTGGTCGGCGACTTGAAAACGCCGGTCGATTATCGCCTCACGCGCGGCATCTATATCTCTCCCGCCGAACAGGAGAAATACGACCCGGCGCTCTCCAACGCGATCGGCTGGAACTGCATCCAACGGCGCAATTTCGGATTTCTCTGGGCGAAAGACCTCGGCGCCGAGGTCGTGGCGGTTGTCGACGATGACAATATCCCGCTGGAGGGATGGGGCCAGGATCTGCTGGTCGGCAAGGAAGTTGAGGTCGAGTATTACGAGACGGACCTGCCTGCCTTCGACCCGTTGGGTGCCACGAATCACGGCCACCTCTGGCATCGCGGCTACCCGCTTCAGCTTCTGCCGATGCGAGACTACGGTCGCAAGTCGCGGAAGAAGGTCCGCGTGGATATCCAGGCGGACCTTTGGAACGGGGACCCGGACGTCGATGCGATCTGCCGCCTGGAGCATGCGCCGAAGTGCATTTTCGAACCGGACCGGTTCCCGATGGCCGCCAACAAGATGGGGCCATTCGACTCGCAGAACACGTTTCTTTCCCCCAAGGTGCTCGCCGACTACTTCATGCTGCCCCATGTGGGGCGCATGGACGATATTTGGCCCGGGTATCTGGTGCAGGCGAAGGGATTCCGGGTCGTCTACAACAAGCCCTCGGTGTTTCAAGACCGCCACGCGAGCGACTTGCTCTGCGACTTGCGGGGCGAGTATCTCGGCTATGAAAACAACCTCAGGCTCGTGAATGATCTGAGCCGCGACCCGGACTCGATTCTGGCCTATCTGCCGGGGCGTACCGTGTGGGCTTTCGAGTTGTACCGGCGGCATTTCCGCCGTACGACGTAATCGCGGAAAACCGGGTCGTCCGGCGACGGTGGTTCGCTACGGAGCTTCACTCAGGCCGCTTCTTGTCGACGGTGACCCGCTCCAACTGATACCTGGCCTGGGAGAAGTTGGGGCGCAGGGTCAAAGCCTCTTGAAAATGCCCTGCCGCCTCCTCCGGTCGGTCGCTGGCGGCCAGCGCAATCCCCAGCGCGTAATGAACGTCGGCGGCAAATCCGGACTGCGGTTTCAACGCCTTGCGGTACGCGTCGATCGCCTCATCGAAGCGGCCGCGTTGAGCCAGGACGGCCCCCAGGGCGTAGTGAGCCTCCTGGTAGTCGGGTCTGGCGCTGACCGCCCGTTCGTACTGCCCGATCGCCTCGTCAGCCTGGCCGCGGAGATACAGAATACTGCCGATATTGAAGTGAGCCTCCGCGAAATCGGGATCGAGTTCGACCGCCTCCCGGCAATACCGCATTGCCTTCTCGAGATCGCCGAGGAGCAGCAGGGTGTTGCCGAGGTTGTTCTTCGCCACCGCGTTGTTGGGTTGGAGCTCAAGGGTCTTCTGATACTCCTGGACAGCCTCATTGAGGCGGTTCACGCTGGCCAGAGCAACGGCGAGGTTGTAGTGCGCCATCGGCTGGTCGGGCTGGATCGCGATTGCCCGCTGATAGTACTCGATGGCCTTGTCCACCTGGCCCGAGCCCTGGTACAACGTGCCCAGGCCATGACAGGCTGACCAGTCCCTCGGGTTGCACGCAAGGGCGCGGCTCCAGAAGGTCCGGTCATTGCGCCAGTGCGACGTCTGGCGGAAAGCACACACGCCCAGGACCACCAGGATCGCGGCGGCGGCCAGGGCGTACACCGGACGCCGCAACCGCCAGGATTTCGGCGCATCGGCCAAGGTCCAGGCGAGCGCCAGGCAAAGCCCGATCTGCGGCAGGTACGTGAAACGGTCGGCCATCGTCTGGATGCCGAACTGGAGGATCCCACTTACGGGCACCAGCATTCCCACGTACCAGAACCAGCCGACGAACAGGTACGGGTACTTGCGCCGGGCTGCCACCGCGGCCACCGTGAGGACCGCCAGTACGACGACGGCCCCGGCAATCTTCCCATACGCCAACTCGAGATCGGGGCGGGGATAGGGAGTCCAGAGGTTTACCGGATAGAAAAACATCCCCAGATAGCTCACGTACGAAAGCGGCGTGGTTCCGAGCCGCCACGTCATGTCGTAACGCTCGCGGAGCGTGGTCAAGATCTCGGCGTTATGCGCCGAGAAGGTCACGATGCAGGAGCCGGCGACCATCGCCAGCAGCGGGACCTTCTCCAGCAGCAGACGCGCGGCAATTCGCAGACGGCCTCGCAGCGGCGGGGGCGCTGCAGTGCTCTCCCCGCCGGCGGCTGTCCGCCAGACCGCAGCCGGAATAGTCCAGCGGCCCAACGGCCAGTAGTCCAGCAACAGCAGCAGGAACGGCATCGTCACGACCATCGGTTTGGACATCAACCCCAAAGCAAAGAAGAAGAGCACGGCCGAGTATCGGCAGATCGAGAAGCGATGGCGCACGTAGCTCCCGTAGGCCCAGAGTGTAAGCATGAAGAACAGCCCGCTGAGGACGTCCTTCCGCTCGGTGACCCACGCCACCGACTCGACCCGCAAGGGATGGATGGCGAACACCGCCGCCACCAATGCACTGGGCCACAGACGACCCGTCCACTCGCGCAGCACGAGAAACAGCAGGACCGCAACGGCTGCATGCAATACGACGTTGCTGAGGTGATGTCCGCCCGCGTTGAGGCCGAACAACTCGCAATCGAGCATGTGGGAGAGGCTGGTCATCGGCATCCAGGCTGCCCCGTGACAATGGCCAAACACCCACCAGACTGCCTCCGCCCTCAGCCCGCCGTTGACGTGCGGATTCAGTGTTACGTCGCTGGGATCGTCCAGGACGATGAAATCGAAACTGGTCGTCCGGCCGAATACGAGCCCGACCGCAAGCAACAGGAAACCGCAGACCGCGACTACCTGAAGGAAGTTTCCCTTGCAGTCTGTCGTCGGCAGAAGGTGTTTTTCGACAACCTCCCCCGCCGGATGCGGCTGGTCGGCTTCGGAAACCGCACGACCCTGGCTGCAGGTGGCAGGTGCATTCCGTTCCTCGGTCATACCAGCGACGCTCCGGGCAAATGCAGTACGATCGGCAAGATCAGATTTTTCTGGGGATTCTCCGCATTATAAGAGTAGCTTACCGGTTCGAGGGGTTCACCTCAGCAGTCAGCCTTGAACCAGTTCGATCCCCTGGCCCGTGCCCAGGTTGCGGGTGTACTGCCTGCGACTCGCGTCGTTCCAGTGTTCATGAACGCCCAGACTGGTCAGCAGCTTTCCGTCACCGGCGGGAGCGTAGCGGGTCCCGGAGGGCGGGCTCGAGGCCAACGCTGCTTCGTGCAGATAGTTGTCGACGGCTCCGACCATGCGCGTCATGCTCTCCTCTGCCCCAAAAAAGTCGACGGCCACCGATTCGATTGCGACCGGATCCTGCGACGCCAGCACGCTTGCCGTCCAATCGCCGCCAAACGGCGCCGACTGCCACTTCTCCGGCAATACGGACTGATGGGGTGCAGCGTAGAGCCCGTCGAGCAGGTAAAGAATCGTCTTGCCGCCGAGGTGCGGTTGCCCCATCAGGTCGACCAGCGCGTTGTACGTTGCCATCGGACGGCTGCTGCTGGTGATCGACTCGTGCAGGTGACTCGGATTCCAGCCACGGTGCGAATCGTCTGGTCCCGCGTTGGGCCGATAGACGGACCCGAAGTGGTTCTTGACGCAGAGGGTCACACCCGCCAGGCTGTGCCCCTTCATCACGGCCGCGTTGATCTGGTAGGTTGCGCTCGTGACGCACTCGGGCAGATAGGTCTTGCCGTGGGCCGGCGTGTTGGGATCGCCGAAGAAGACCGCCGCAGTCAGGTCGGGCTCGACGGCAAAACGCCCCTCGCCACCGTCGCGGTCCTCAAAACGGATGCCGGGAAACTCTTCGTGGCATCGATCGAAGATCGAATCCGGTACGAATCTCGAAGCGTCGTACACGACCAGGTCGTTCTCGCCAACGCCGGCCTTCTCGACCAACTGCCGCAGCAGAGCGGCCGTCAACTGGGGCGTGTTGTAGAGCCCCTGCTCCGGATCGACCCGCCGCTTGCAGCAATTGAGGTTGAGCTTCACGACGACCTTTTCGCCGGGCTGGTAGCCCGCATCGCCCCGTCCCCGCTTGTGGTTGCTGTATCGAAACAGGGTCCGCCAGGCTTCTTCGTCCGTCTTCGCGCCGGCAAGCAGCCGCAAGGTATCGCGGAGTACCCGCTCGGCTCGGCCCGGATCGGTGAAGCGATCTTCGTACCATCCGCCCGAACTGGTGTTGCCGTCCCAACCGGCGATCCCCGGATCGTGAATCCAGACAACGCGCCCCGCCTGGGTCCCCTGCGCGGTCCCCATCGGTTGGTTCGGCGGCTCAATCGGCGCCCAGCGCGCGGCCGGCGAGTCGGCCTCAGCCGCACCCAATCGCACGAGCGACGACAGGCTGTGGCATGCACCGGCGGCCAATATCCCTTTGAGAAAGTCGCGTCGACTCATGGCGGGTCTCCTGCTTTGCGGCTGAATCCCAGACACGGAGCGGACCATGGGCATTCTCGCTTGCTGCCCGAATGCCCGCCATTATCGAGCACGGAGACGCCGAGAGCAAGCGATGGGTAAATCGCTCAAACCCGTGAGTCTAGGAAGCCCTCACAAAACGTACGAGTTTCCCATGGGCATCGATGTGCACAGCCGGTGGTTCTGTTAGCGGCCCCAAGAACCCCCAAACAAAACGTACGAGTTTCCCACGGGCATCGATGTGCACAGCCGGTGGTTCTGTTAGCGACTCTAAAATGGCCTTGCGTGATTCGCACAAGGGTAGTCATCATATAGATAGCCGCGTGGGCTTGCCCCGCGATTGGTTGCGATCATGTTGTCCGTGCGAATTCTGTCGGCGCCGTCCCAGCGAGTCCTCCAGCCCTTGCCGCAATTTCCTCCGGGAATCACGCAGGGCCATTTCGAGACCCTGCGTCAGCAACTCGTATTCACATCGCACAATCACCAATAGGCCGCTCTCCATGAATCGACGATCACGATGTACCCGGTGCCTTGTTGTGTTGCTGTCTCTGCTCGCCTCGCGCGTGGCCGCGGCCGAACCCTGCACTCTCTACAAGCCCCGCCACATCGCCACCGCCAAGGCCAACATCGAGCGCCACGCCTGGGCCAAGGACCTGCTGAAGAAATATCGCGCAGGCATGGACCCGGTGATGAAACTCGATCGGCACTACTTTCGGGAGATGATCCCGGATCTCACCCCCGGGAGCACCTACGGCCAGGTTTGTCCGGCTTGCCTGGGTCAGAAATGCTCCATGGGCGAGACGGGCGTGTGGCTGTGGAGCATCCGCGATCCGGACAAGCTGCGGTGCAAGTACTGCCGGACCGAGTACCCGAACGAGAAATACCCGGAGACCGGACGCCTCGAGTGTCCAAAGATGGGGCAGAGTTTCACCTACTACGTCAACCCGCAGCAGCAGACGCATCCGAACGACGACCTGGGCAAGTATGCCTACCTGTGGGCAGGACGGCCGGTCCAGGTGAGCTTTTCGGGCGTGATCCGGGCGGAGAAGCTTTCATGGGCCCTGCAACTGCCGCTGCGGCTGGCCAAACTCTACGCCCTGACCGGCGAGGTGCCTTACGCCGAACGGACCGCCTGGATCCTGCAGCGGCTGGCGGAGGTCTATCCCCAGTACCTCTATCACAGCTACGGCGGCTGCTTTGCCGACATGGAACCGGCCGAGGTGGCCCGCGAGATGGGACGCAATCCGCGCGCCGGCAAGTTCCCGCCCGGCGTGATCTGTCACCCGGCCGAAAAGATGCGCGTGCGGTTCAAGGATGGCTGGGGGGCCCTGGACGCAGGCTTCTGGGGCGCGGGACGTCTTACGACCGGGGCCGGCGGCGAGGGCGACGCCCTGCTGTCGATCACCGTGGCCTACGACCTGACGCGGGATGCCAGGCATGCCGACGGCCGCCCGGTCTACTCCGCCGACATGGCTGAGCGGATCACCGAGGACCTGATTCTCGCCGGCTGCGCTGACCTGGAAAACTACAAGGACATCAACAATAAGTGCGGTCCCGGCCGGGCCTTCAGCGGCGCGGTGGGGATCCTGTTCGGCCAGCCCGAACGGGTGCGACGCGCGCTCGAGGGTATCGACTCTCTGCTCGACGAGTGCTTCCATTTCGACGGATTCTGCAAGGAATCGCCCAGCTACTCCGGCATGCACCTGAGCTACATGGGCGATATTCCCGATCTCCTGTCAGGCTACTCCGATCCGCCCGGCTACCGCACGTCGACCGGCGAGCCTTGGAAGGACTTCGACTCCTACCAGCACCTGTCTCGCTACCGGCTGGCCCTTCAGAGCATGGCCCAGATGCTGCGACCCGACCGAAAGATGCCCGTGATCGGCGACACGCACTCCGGCAGCGGCTTGAGCGCCGAGTATGCGGAGATCCTGGCAGATCACTACGGACCAGGTTACGCCGCGCTCCTGGAGACCGTGCTCGGTGGGCCGTTGGAGGAAAATGGGGGTGAATACGCACTCTGGCACCGCGATCCCGACCTGGTCGCCCACACGGGGGCCGATCCCGACCCGGCGTCGCCGGGCCAGGCCACCGGTCTTCCGATCCGCACAGAGTACTTCCCCGGCTGGCAGGTGGGTGTTCTGCGGAGCGGCAACGACGCCAGCCAGACCGCCTTCTACTTCAATGGCTACTGCGAGCACGGGCACCGGCACTACGACACGCTGGGCGTGATCTACCACGCCTGGAACCAGGAGTTGGCCTCCGACCGTGGCTACATCTGGGACGACCCCCGCAACGCCTGGACCAAAAGCACTCTGGCGCACAACCTCGTGACCGTCAATGGGCAGAATCAAAACGCCAAGGGGCGGCATTCGCGTCTGGAACTGTTTGGGACATCGCCAGCCGTGGAGGTAATCCAGGCCTCGGCCGACGCCTACACCGTCTGCTCTGAATACCGCCGCACCTGCGCCCTGGTTCGACTGCCGGAGGGAGGCAACTACGTGGTCGACATCTTCCGCGTGCAGGGCGGCAACCTGCACCAGTACGGGCTGAACTGCAACGGCCGGTTCCTGGGACTACATGGCGTGGAAGCGGTGCCAATCGACGAGCAGATCCCCTGGCTGGCCAACTTGCGTGCCGCCGGGCAGCCCCCGGCTACGTGGAGTGCCACCTGGGACTGCGCAGGAGCGCGGCTGCAGTTCTGGATGCTCGGGCCACTCGACCGCCTGCTGGTAGCCGACGCCCCCGGCTGGCGCAGTTACACGGGCGATCAGCTCAACGCCCCGCCGATCGTGCAGATCCTTGCCGAGCGCAAGGGCCAACAGAATCTGCGCAGCGTGTACACGGCCGTGATGAGTCCCTTCCGGGGAGAGACCTCGCCGATCCGCAGCGTGCGGCTTGTGCCTGCGGAGCCGGAAACCGACCAGGCAGTCGCCGTGGCCGTCGAGCGTGACGACGCCACCGACTACATTCTTTCTGCTCTGGACGATGAGCCGCACAGCTTCGGACCGATCCGCATGACGGGGCGGTTCGGCATGGCCACCCTGGATAGTTCAGAGCGGCTGGTACGGGCGTACCTGCTCGAGGGCACCGAACTGAGCGCCGGCGGCCGGAAGCTGACCACGCCGATGGCCCGGCTTACGCGGAAGATTACCAAGGTTGACGATCGGCAGATCGAACTCGATGAGCCGTTGCCGGCAGACATCGCACGTCCGGGGCGGTATTTTCTGACGGGCGAGACGGGATTCGAAATCGAGAAGGTCGAGCGCAACCAGGTCGCGGTTCGCAGCTATCCCTTCGAGGGTGGCCAATCTCTGGTGATCCCCACGGAGGCTTTCTCGGACAAACCGTAGTGTTAAGGACTGAAGTATCAATAACCGCCGTAGGACTGGTTTGTAACCCGTCTGGACTGGATGCAATCCTGTCGTACAGGACGATAGTTATCCTCTTCACTGGAACTCGCCAGTCTCCCATGACAACGACATCGGCTGTCTCTTGCAGGGGGTGCAGGCGAGGGCTAGAATCGCGCCCAGAACGCCGGAAATCAACCGCCGGCATGCGCCGGCGGCTCTTATGTTTCGAACCAGGGAGCCTCGATCATGGACCGCGAACACAAACCTTTCGACGACGTGTTGTGTTGCTGTTGCCGGCGTGGGTTTCTCCAGGCGATGGGGGCGGGAGGGCTGGCCCTGCTGGGGGCCTCGGCAGTGCGTGCCAATGCGGACCCGAACGCGTCGGCCCCCAAGAAGGCAACGCCGACCGTACGGGGGGCTTTCCTCTATCCGCCGAGCGACCGTTTGGAGGGGGAAGGATACTGGAGCTGGCCCGGCTCGAGCTTCGACGCCGAGGGGCGGCAGCGGTCTTACCAGGCACAGGTTGCCGCGATCGAGAAGCGGCTCGGCATGCGGATCGCCATGGAGGCCGGGGCTCTCGACACGCCAGACGACGCGGCCCGTTTCATTGCCGATCTCAAACAGTCACCGCCGGACGGCCTGTTGCTGATCCCGCTCAAGAAAGGTCACTGGGACCTGGTTCTGAAGATCATCGATGAAACCAAGCTGCCGGCCGTGGTGTTGGCCACGCTGGGAGTGCTGCTGTCGGACCACATCCGCACGCTCCACACGCAGCCGGGCGTTTACCTGATCAGCGCAGCGGACGATTTCAGCGCTGTAGAGTGGGGCATGAAAATGATCCGCACCGCTCGTTGGATGAAGGACGCCCGGCTGGTGAACATTTCCGGCAACGAATACCGCGAGGCGACGGTGCCCAACTGGGGCTGCCAGATGCGATACGTGCCTCATGCGAGGTTCGTGGAACTGTTCAACCAGACCGAGCCGAGCGGGCCGGCAGCCGACCTGGCCAAGGCATATCGTGCCGGGGCCAAGGCGATTGTGGAGCCGTCGGAGGCCGACGTCCTCGAATCAGCCCGGGCGGCGCTGACGCTCAAGCGGATCGTCCAGGAGGAACACGGCGACGCGGCCATGATGGACTGCCTCCCGGGACTGAAGATTCCCCACAAGCACTGCCCTCCCTGCATGGGCTTCATGACGCTGCGGGACGAGGGTGTTGCGATCGGCTGCCAGGCGGACCTGAGCGCTACGCTGAGCCTGATGCTCGGACAACAACTGTTTGGCCGTCCCGGTTTCCAGCAGAACGCGGCAATGGACACCGAGCAGAACCTGTACTTCGGCTCGCACTGCACGGCGCCCAGCAAGATGATGGGCCCCAACGGTCCGGCCGAGCCCTACGAGCTTCGTAGTCACGCAGAGGCCGGCTGGGGATGCGTGCCCCGGGTGCTCTTCAAGCCGGGTCAGGAAATGACCATTCTCCAGTACGAGCCGGATCCGACACCGCAGATGTACATCTACACGGGGCAGGTGGTGGAATGCCCGCCCATCCCGCCGACCGGCGGCTGCCGCACGAACGTAAAGATGACGATCAACGAGGTGCGCGACGTGTGCGACGTGAAGGGCATGCACCAGGCGATCTTCTACGGCAACTATGCGCGGCAGTTACGCAGCTTCTGCCAGCTCTACGGGATCGAGGCGGTCTCGTAGGTCAACCGGAACAGTTGTTTGTGAGGGTCCTTTTCGCCGGGCGTGGACTTTACGGCTTCCCGAGCGTTCCTCCGTTTCGCCGCCCGCCGGGATATGCTACGATGGCTTTGCCACTGGGGCTTTCTCGAAGTTTGCGTGCCTCGAAGGAGCGGCCAGCCATGTCGAAGAAGTCCGTCGCCGAGGGCGTCTTGCGTCCGCCGGCTGAAGTGTTCTACAGGCAGGAACTTGCTGCCTTGGCCAAGGCCGACAAGGCCCCGCGTCCGCCGGGTTGGAAGCTTTCCCCCCGGGCCGTGCGGGCGTTCATTTGTGGCAGCAAAGAGCAGAAGATCGACCGCAAGTTCTTCGGCGACGACGTGCTCATCGAGCGGGCCGTGGTGGGGCTCGCAGGCAACCGGGGCCTGTTGCTGGTGGGCGAGCCGGGGACGGCCAAATCGATGCTCTCGGAACTGCTCGCCGCCGCGATCTCCGGCTGCTAGACAGGAGACTTGCTTGTGAACAAGAATGACCTGATCGTGATTGCTGGAGCGGGTGGCTTCATTGGCGGATCGCTTGCTCGTCATTTTAGCGAGATGGGTTTCACCAATATTCGGGCTGTCGATAAGAAGCCAATTGACCAGTGGTACCAGGCGGCACCGAATGCAGAGAATGTTGCGAATTGCGATCTCAATTATCGCGCCAACTGCTTCAAGGTCTGCGAAGGCGCTGTGGAGGTCTACAACTTCGCCGCTGACATGGGCGGGATCGGATTCATCGAATTGAACAAAGCCGACTGTATGCTGACCGTGCTTATCAGCACCCACATGCTCCTGGCGGCCAAGGAAGTCGGCAAGGTCGAGCGGTTCTTCTACGCCTCGTCTGCCTGTGCCTATAACACACAGATGCAGCAGAATACCGACATCACGGTACTGAAGGAATCCGACGCCTACCCGGCCATGGCCGAAGACGGATACGGGTGGGAGAAACTGTTCACCGAGCGGATGTGCCGGCACTTCATGGAAGACTATGGGCTTGAGACCCGTGTCGCTCGGTTCCATAATGTTTACGGTCCCAACGGCACATGGGACGGAGGGCGAGAAAAGGCGCCGGCCGCGATCTGCCGCAAGGTCATTACCGCCAAGGATACGGGCGCCAAGGAGATCGAGATTTGGGGTGACGGCGAGCAGACCCGTAGCTTCATGTACATCGACGACTGTGTCAAAGGCATCGATATGATCACCCACAGCGACATCCGCGAGCCGATCAACCTCGGCTCCTCCGAGCTGGTGTCGATTAATCAGCTTGTCGATCTGGCCGAGGAGTGCGGAGGCATCAAGCTTCGTCGCAAGTACAAGCTCGACGCTCCCAAGGGCGTTCGCGGACGGAACAGCGACAATAGCATGATCAAGCAGCGACTCGGCTGGGAACCTGGCCTTCCCCTCAGGGTAGGCATGGCCAAGACCTATGCGTGGATCGAACAGCAATATGCGGATCGTAAAGCTGGGAAGCCAACGGTGAGTTGACTGGAAGTAACGACCACATCGCCCGTGCCATGGCTGCGTGGCTTGCTCGCCGGATGACCTCGGCCACATTGAGAGAGCTGAGTACTCCCTTGGACTTGGGGCGACCGGAGAGCGTCCGTAATCTCACCCGCCGGATGGACCGAGCCCTCAGCAAGGACTCGCGATTGCAGAACGACGTTCTTGAAATTGAGCGGCAA
>CAZLWV010000191.1:4684-14379 GCA_964563135.1 uncultured Planctomycetaceae bacterium | reverse complement strand
GTGGTGAGGAAGTCGAGGCTGCCGTCCAGCAGGGTCTGGCCCTGGAACTTGGTGGTCTGGGCGATGCGGTCGATGGCCTCGAGCGAGGAGTCGATCTGCAACTGGTTGGCCGCGATCTGCTCGGCGCTCATGGCGCCGGTGTTGGCCGCCTCGGAAACCAGGCCGCGGATGTCGTTCAGGAGCGAGCTGACCTGGCCGAGGGCGCTGTCGGCCGTGGAGATCATCTGATTGGCTCGTTCGCTGTTGGTGATCGCCTTCTGGACGCTGACGATGTCGGATCGCAAGACTTCGCTGGCGATCAGACCGGCCGGGTCGTCCTTGCCGGAGTTGATCCGCAGACCCGTGCTGAGACGAGTCAACGATTCCTGCAAGGAAGCATTGGAACGCGCCAGGGTCTTCTGGGCGTTGATGGAGCTGACGTTCGTGTTAATTCGGGTCATGCCAGACACCTCCAGTTAGAGGACTTCGTCCAAGTCTGACCGGAGCGCGGGGAGTCAACGAGTCCGGGCCAGCTTGACCGCCGCTGAGCGAGGACCACGTGGTCCTGCCTGAAGGCGGTACGTACGATTCTTGGGTTTCAGGTACATTTCTGGATTGATGCGGTACGTTGGCGAGCCGGGGGATATCAGGCCGAGCCCAGTTCAACGAACCTTATGGAGGAACATCGGAAACACCACATGGGCACTTTAGGTAAGTTGGCGAATTTTCGTCCCTTCGGCGACATAGTTAGCATGGGCTCGATGGAACAACCGGAAAGACTGCAAGAAATGAAAAAACCCTGCCAGTCAGAGAAAGCTGACGGCAGGGCGGCGTTATGCTTAGATCCGGGAAAATCGGAGCGACGTGGGTGGCCCGCTCAGGCCTGTGGAAAGGGCCACCCGTGGGAGATCAGGAGCGGTGTGTTTCGGGTTCCAACTGGGCGGAGCGCTGGTTCTCGCGCTGGATTGCCTCGTGGATTTCGCGTCGATGGACGGGAATCTCACTGGGGGCATCGATGCCCAAACGAACCTTGTCACCGCGAATATCTACAATCGTCACAACGATGTTATCACCGATGATAATGCTCTCGTCACGCTGCCTGGACAACACAAGCATCGAGGCCTCCTTCCTTGTTTTCCTGTCGTGCCGCCAACAACATCAGGTTCTTTGGCGTGTGGTTTCCTTCCCATCCGGCACAACTCTCGCTACCCCTGTGAGTATCGGGAAGGAGAAGACTAGGCAAACAGGAAAAGTTTGGAGCTATGGAATGTTCGCGGAATAATGGCAATATAGACAGTAGCAGTGAACTGAGCCAGCGAGCGAAGAAGAAGGAAAAGATTGGCTCATGTGGTTTCTACGCGATACCTGCGTTTGCCCCGTGCCGGGCCGCAAACAAGCTGGATGAAGTGTGAGCGGCTCGACAAGAGACTCGCCGCACCTGCGAGCACGGAGACTTGGCTGCGAGCTGCCCTGGAACCTGGCAGAGAATCGGCACTCTTTGACTCCCTGGAGGCCGCAAAGGCAGTGGCCGTGTGCCGATGGGTCCAGGAACACGGGGGCATAGTCAGGCTCGCTCCAGCCAGCCAGACAGAAACTGCTGGAGGCAGCGCTAGAGATAGTTGAGCAAGGTCATCTTGAGCGCTTGCGATGTGGCCTTCATGCCCGCTTCGAGGGCAATCTGACGGGCGGTGAGGTTGGAGATGACCTCGACCATGTCGACGTCGTGTTCTACGGAGAGAACGCTCTTGAGTTCAATCTCTTCGGTGTCGAGCCGCTCGGACAGGATGTCGAGCCCCTGCTGGGTGGCCCCCAGTTCTGCCCGGACATAGTTGAGCTGGGTGACGCTGGAATCGACCATGGCCATGGCCCGCTCGATTTCCGGGAGATCGTATGCCCGCAGGGCCGCTTCCAACCGGATGAGGGCGGTGAAGATGCCTTCCGTCTCGGACGGGTTGGCATCCTCGCCGGTCATGGTGGCCGCGGTGCCGCCGGTGAGGGCGGGCGGATTGAGTGGATCGGTGGGTTCGACGGCCCCGCTGCCGTCGTTTCCGTCGGCCGGATCGAGCTCGGCGGCAAAAAGGGTGGAGGCATCGGGATCGGCGTTGAACATGTCGAGCACGTCCTGCGCGGTGGTGCCGCCCAGGGTGTCGATCTGGAAATGGAGAACGTGGTTGGTCTGATCGAAGACGAAGGACTCGGTGCCGGTGTCTTCGAAGACGACGCGGTACTGGTTGGCGTAGGTTCCGGGAAACTGGGCGCGGAAGATGAGCCCATTGTTGGCCCCGGCCGAGCCGACGGTCACTTCGGCCAGGGTGCCTGAGTACTGAGCGGCGGCCGACTGCTGCCCCTCAGGGATCAGGCCCAGGTCGATGGCGGCGGTGGAGAGGATCGTGCGTTCGACCTGGAGGGATCCGGTGCCGACACTGTCGTCGACCAGCTCGATGCCGTTGCCGTAGACAGCCAGGCGAGCGGTGAGCAGACCGTCGGCATTGCCGGCATGGTTGTTGATGGCCGCGAGGACTTCCTCGATGGTTTCCAGGCCGTGGATGTCGATATCGAGCTCGACTCCGTCCTGCCGGGTGATGATGAAGTCGGTGCCCCCTGCAAGGCCCCCGCCGGTGGTTTGGGAGGCGACCTCCACCAGCCCGCTGCCGTTGTTGGTGGAGTCCTGGCCCTTGTCGAGGGCGAGGGTGAAGGCAGCGCGGGGACCATCGGTGCTCTCGAACAGCTCGACGACATCGTTGGCGGTCGTTTCGCCGGGCACGATGCCGATGGTGATCGTTCGGGCGGTGGTATCCCAGGCGACGTACTCGCTTCCGGCGCCCCCGCCGGAATCGACGAACTGGACCTGGTAGTCGTTCCATTCGGTGCCGGTGGCGTTGGCCTTGAGAGCCAACTGGGCGTTGGTGCCGAAATCGAAGGCAGCCTCGGCATAGGAGCCGGCATCCTCGGCGTCGACGACGCCGAAGCCGTGGTTCATTGCGTCCAGGCGAGTCTGGCCGGTGAAGGTGCGGAGGCCGAGCTGGGCGGCGGTGATCCCCCCGTTTTCGCCGATCGCGAAATCGGCCCCGCTGAGCCGGGAGCGGACGTTGATGCCGGTGGCCGTCTGGTTGATTTCGGCGACGATTCCGGCTCCGGAGCCGTTGAGGGTGTTGAGGACATCCTCGATGGTTGCGGCCGTCGTGAAGCGGATGGTGTGGGTCTGGCCGCCGTTTTCGATCGCCAGGCCGCTGTCGGCGTCGAAATCGGCACCGCTCCCATGAGCGGTGGTGGCCGCAGTCTGGCCGGTGGGGGTTTCCTCGATGAACCCGGTGCCGGCCATGAATTTCTGGTCGAGCGGATCGAGCCGGGCGGTGAAGGGGAGGGTTCCCAGATCGTGGGCGGCATTGATCGCCGCGACCACATGCTGGGCCTGGGTATTGTCCTGGTCGATGCCGACGACGATCTCTCCGGTGGCCGGATCGTAGGTGACGGTCTCATTGCCGAAGGTGACGGCCGGATCGTCGACGAAGCGGATCGTGGTGCCGTTGAGGTCGGCGCCGTTGCGGTCAGCCTCGAGGATGAAGTCGTTGTCTTGTCCGGCGGCGCGAACGACGGCCCTGGACCGGGAGCCGAGCAGGTCGTCGAGCCGGGTGGTGTTGCGAAGGATCGGATCGAGGTCCTGTCCTTCGATGGTTCCCAGGCCGACGCCTTCTTCGGCGAGAATGCCGAGCTCGCGGGCGGTGGTACCCTGGCCGACCTCTTTGATGCTGAGGTCGCCAGGGGTGTCCTGGTTGAGGCGGATATTGAGGCCCGTGGCAGTGATCTCGACCTCGAGGCTGCGGCCCTGAGGAGGATTGTCGCGGATGAGCTGGGCCACCTCACCGATGGTGGCCGCACCGGAGATATCGACGATGCTGGTGTGTTCGCCGTCGGAGATGGCAATGCTTCCGGCGCTGATGCCCTCTCCGCTGCGGAGGTCGGCCAGGCTCGTGCCGAACTGGAGAACCGGGTTCAGGTCGACAGAGCCGCAGACCGGGTCGGAGATGGCCCCGAAGACGTAGCTTCCGTCGACATTGGTTTCGAACAGGAGGTCGACGTCGGAATAGCTCATGAGCCTTTCTTCGTTGCCGAGGTATTCCACGATTCCGTCGCCGGTCTGTTTGAAGGGGCGGACGAGGGTGGTGGAACCGGCAAACAGATAGCGGCCGCGGAAGTTCTGATTTCCGGCATCGAGGAGCTGGGTGATGGCCTGGCTGACCTGCATGGCCGCGGCGGACCGCTGTTCGTCGCTGGCGGTGGTGCCGACGACCTCGAGGGCGGCACCGCGAACGTCGGCGATCATGTCGGAGATGGTCGACATGGCCGTGTCGGTCGAGGTGAGAAAGGACTGGTTGGTGGTGAGGTTGGTCTGGACCTGGGCTTTGCGTTCCAGCAGGCTCTGGAGACTCATGATGCGACCGGCGGCGATGGGATCCTCGCCGGGGCGTTCGAAGCGGCGGCCGGTGCTGAGCTGGGTCTGGATGCGAAACAATTCGAGCTGGTCGTACTGCACCTGCTGCATGAGGCGCTGGCGAACGAACTGATCGCTGACGCGGGTGGTGGGTATTCCGATAATGCTGGTCATGGGGTCACTTCGAATTCTGCCTCGTCGCGCCGGGGCGAGGCGGCCCCGAAGGTCAGATGTTTACCAGGATGTCGAGCAGTTCGCGAATGGTAGTGATCAATTTGGCCGCGGCCGTGAAGGACTGCTGGTAGGCGATCATCTTGACGGCCTCCTCGTCGATGCTGACGCCGCTGACGGCGAGTTTCTGGCCGCTGAGGGTCTCTTCGAAGACCCGATTGCCTTCCGCCTCGGACTGGGCGATGGCCGATCCCTGGGCAACCTCGCTGGCCAGGCGCGAGTAGAGGTCGCGGATCGAATTGCCGTTCTGCGAGTCGATTTCCTGGTCGGCCAGGTCGGCGAGGATCACGGCGTTGTCCGTATCGGCCCCGACTCCCGAGCGGCTGGCGGCAAACAGGGACGGATCCTCGGTGAGAGCCTCAGCGACGCCGATGGAGCGGGCGTCGGTGCCGGAGAAGAAGGTGTTGACGCCGAGGGCGGCGAGGAGACCGCTGGTATCGTCGGCGAAGGCAATCTGCTGGTCGGACGACTCGCTGGTGATCGCGAGCTGGCGCGTCGAGGTGACGGAGGCGGCGATCCCGTCGACGGCATCGAGCTGGGCCACGAGGTCCTCGAGCGACGTGTCTTCGCCCATGCCGTTCAGGTCGACCCGGATGTCGGTCGTCTCGGTCAGGCCGGTCCGGCTGTTGTGGATCATGACCTGGAAGGAGCCGTTGACGGGCGTGAACTCGAGCCCGGCCTAGTTGAGGGCGACGTCGGTGGCGTCGACGGCAAACTCGCTGGTGATCGCATCGTAGCCCTGGAGGCCCTGGCCGCTGGAGAAGACCTTGTTGAACTCGAACACCAGCGTGGAGGCAAATTCGTCGAGCTGATCGAGAAAGCCTCCGAGGACATCGTCGCGCGCGTACATCAATCCGGCCAGTTCGCCCGACGACAGGTCGAGCGGGGCGCCGGTCTCGGCGAGGTAGATCTCGGACACGGCAACGCCTCGATCGGTGTCCATGACGACCTCGACCTCGCGGCGGGTGCCTTCGAAGACCAGGAAGTCTCCGCCGGCATACACGTTGACGCCGCCGCTGGGCTGCTCCTCGACCCGGATATCGAGGAGCGTGGCCAGTTCGGTCAGGGCGTTGAGACGCCGGTCGCGGAGCCCCACGGCATCGCTGCTGGAGACATCGCCCCCCTCGGCCTCCGCAATCTGAATATTGAGGGTTTGGATCTCCAGAGTGAGGTTGTTGATCCGCTCGCCCATGTCGTGGACGCGATCGTTCAGGTCGCTGCGGAGGGAGGTGACCCGATCGGCCAGCCGACCGACTTCCTGGGCGAACTTCTGGCCTTCGAGCACGGCGAGGTTGCGGACGGAGACGCTTTCGGGCTGGTTGAGGACCTCCGAGATGCTGGAGAAGAAACTGTTCATCGAGGTGCTCAGATCGGTCTCGCCCAATTCGTTGATGAGCCCCTCGAGCTGGCTGTAGGATTCCTCGACGACCTCGCTGCCGGCCCGCTCGCTGGTGGCTTCGCGGAGCCGGTCCTCGAGGAAGTAGTCGACCTTCTGGATGATCGCCTGGACCTCGACACCGAGTCCGAGGAGCAGGCCACCGTACTGCTGGGTAGGCGCAGGGGTAAGGACAACCTCCTCGCGGAGGTATCCCTCGGTGTTGGCGTTGGAGATATTCTGGCCAATCACCTGCAGGGCAATCTGATCGGCCCGCAGGGTATTGGACGCCATCCGAATTGCGCTGTAGAGAGACATCTAGAGCCGACAGTCAGTCCGGTGATTGGGAATATCCGTGCCGGCGGCACGGCTGCCGCCCGGCGAAGCATCTACTGCCAAGGCCCTTCTGCCCATCCCGCACAGGGGTGCAGGGCCGCCGAGCCATACGAGCCGGCCTTCGGTTGCCGGCGGCCTCTGCCGACGGCGGCGAGGCCTTGTGAAAGGACGACGATCGTGGAGGTTGTTTACGCAGAACCGCCACATACCGCATTCACTCTAAGCTACCCGGTCGACGAGCGAACCTCCGCTGGCAGACGGGTCATCTTTAGAATATGTCGGCCGCTTCCTGCCACCGGTCGCGATTATCTCCAGCATCTGGGACAGATGAAGCAAGGTTCGCTGCGCGATCACCCAATTGACGAGGCTGTGGTGGCGGAGCAGACGGGTGCGAGCGTTGGCATCTTTGACCTGTTTATCCAGGCTTCCGCGATCACTCAAAGGCAGCGACTTTGCCAGATCACCCAGAGCCGTGGCGGGGAGGCCCTGCGACTCCGCCCGTTTGAGCAGTTCGGTTCGGCGTTGGAGGCAGGCCTGGAGGCGGTCCATGAGGTCCTGTTCGCGCGGGGCGAGCGCCGCGAGGCCCTCGGCATTGACCCGGGCGAGGCATTGGCGTTTCTGGGTGAGGACTTCGAGCGTCTGGTCCTGAATGGCGGACAGATCGGTCATGAACCCCGCCAGGTCGGCCTCCCAGGCCTCGCTGGTGGAGCCGCGAGGATGCGTGTTGGATGGATGTCCGGTTGCAGCAGTCATGTGGATGCGCCTTGGTAGAAGATCGGCCTGGGGGTGCGTCGTGCGCCAGAAGGGTGTCAACTGCGTTTGAGACTGAACAGTTCGAACATGGCGTTGCTGTAGGCTGCGCCGTTGGATTTGGCGAACTTTTCGGCGAGGACCTGATCGAGCTGTTGCTGGAAGGTTTCTTCGGCCCGGCCGCCGTGGAAGTAGGCCGGCTTTCGCTGGGTTTTGCGGGCCGCCTTGAGCATCTGGCCGAAGAGCGTCTCGCCGACGAACGACTGGAAGGCGTCGCGGAGCTGCTCGTTGGCCTCGGAATCGGCCGACTGCGGGGCAGTGGTGGTCAGGGCGGCCGGCGCCGACAGCGAGCCGCGGCTGGCGGAAGCCGACTGCCAGATGCTGGAGTTGATGGAGGAGACGTTCATGGGTTGCCTGACCAGTCTGTGTGTTGTTGCCGGGTGGGGCCGAAGGTGAGCCGGTGCCGCTCGGGGAGGCGGCCGGGCTACTGGAAGATCACCTCTCCGGCCAGGGCGCCGTTGGCGTCGAGGAGCTTGATGATCTCGATGATGTCGGAAGTGGGCACATTGATGGCGTTGAGCGAGCTGACGAGGTTCTTGAGCTGCGGGTTCTGCGGATCGGAGGGGTCGACGGCCACAAACGGCCCGTTGCCGGTCGCGGTTCCGGTCTCGACGACGATATTGCGGTGCGAGATGGCAACGGGAGCGATCTCGACATCGCCGCGGAACCCGATGATTCCCGCCCGTTCGTTGATCACCACCCGGGGCCCGACGGGAACGGCGGTCATTTCGAGCTGGAGGAGTTGGGTGACGAAGTGGACAGGGTCGGCGAGGTACTGGCCGGGAATCTCGACCTCGATGGTGACGGCATCGAGGGCCTGGGCCACGAGGCGGGAGTTGTTCTGGTAGAGGATCTGGGGGCCATTGATCATTTCGGCGACCTCCTGGGCCACGCAGAACTCGGCGTATTGCGGCTTGAGGACGAGCGTGATCTTGTTGTCTTTGATGTAGTTGTAGCGGAACTCGTGTTCGAGCCGGCATCCGGCGTGCACCTTGCCCTTGGTGAGCAGTTCGGAATTTTCGATGGTCACGTCGCCCTCAGCCAGGGCGAAGACCTCCCCGTTGCGGGAGGGGACGGGTCCGAGCATCGGGGTGAGGACGAGGCGTCCGCCGGTGAGGTCGACGCAGGACCCGACGGTGCTGACGACGCAGTCGATGCGGTCGCCCTGGCGGGCGCCGGTAGGGGGCACGGTGGCGGTGACAAGCACCATGGCGACATTCTTGGCGTCTTTCAGCTCTTCGACGGCGACGGGAACCCCCATCCGCTGCATCATGGTGGCAAGGGTGCGGTGGGTAGGGGTGAATTTGCCATCACCGGTTCCCTTGAGGCCGACGACCAGACCCATGTTCTGGAGCGTGTTGTCTTCCTGCCCCTTGATGCGGCACAGGGTTTCCAGCTTGGTTCCGGCGGAGGCGGGAACGGCCAGCAGCGCCAGGGCGAGAACGATCGGGAGGGAGAGTCGTCTCATGGGTGGTCTCAGGGGCTGGGGAGCGGCTGCACCGGGCAGGCGTCAGAACGGTTGGTAGCGGTCGAGGAAGTTCAGCAGCCAGCCGCGGCGGTAGCCATCGCGGACGTGGCCGGCTTCGCGTTTGTAGATACGGAGGGCGGCAACGTCTTCGCTGAGGACGGTGTTGTTGGGGAGGATGTCGTCGGGGCGGACGATGCCGGTGAGCGAGAGTTCCCACTGTTCGGCGTTGGCCTGGATGAAGCGCCGGCCTTCGAGAACGATCGTACCGTTGGGGCGGATATCGACGATCTCGCACGCGATGCGAAACCGCATCGATTCGCGAGTTTCGAGTTCGCCCTCGGCACGGTACTTGTTTTCCATTTTGCCGGTGATCTTCGGGTCGCCTTTGGACTGGGGATCGGGAATCGCGGCCAGCCCGTCGAAGATGATCCAGTCGCTCAAGGTGAACTTGCCGTCGGCCTTCTTGCGGCGGTCCATCTCGCCTTCGCTGATGACCTGGGCCGACTCGTCGACCATGACGGTGATCAGATCGTGGATCTGGAGTTCCTTGGGAGGTTCCGTCTCGACGTAGCTGTAGGAGATATCGGAAAGCAGGAGCGGCCCGCGCTGGTCGGGATCGCCCAGCATGCTGGCACTCTGAGCCAGCGCTGTGCCGGCGTGAAGAAGCGGGAGGGCGGCGATCAGGAGGAGAAGGCGGCGGCAGGACAAGCAGTGGATCATCGGATCAGCCTTGGGTGGAAGGGACGGGCCGGGTCTGTTCGGCGGTGACGGGAGCGGCAAGGACCTCGACCTCGCGGATGCCGCTGACCTGGGCGAAGAAGGTCCTGCGCTCGGTGAGGGACTCGACGGACACCAGATCTCCCTGGGCTCCGTCGTCGCGGACCCGGCCCTGGGTGCGGACGCGGATGCCGGCTGTCCGCACGACGACCGTGACGACTTCGCCGCGCCGGACAAGAAGGGGTTGGCGAAGGGACGACCGGGGGATCGGCCTGCCGGCGGCCAGGGTGCGGGTCGCCTCTTTTCCCGCCAGTTCCTCGATGCGTTCGGCACAGCCGGCGGTGACG
>CAZLWV010000191.1:0-4674 GCA_964563135.1 uncultured Planctomycetaceae bacterium | reverse complement strand
CCAGACGGCGGAGTTCCAGGTCGGCCGCGTCGATGCGAGTGTCGCGAGGGATGGCGCGGACAGGGACAACCAGGAGCGGCTGCTGCGACATCTCGGCAACGACATCGATTGTTTTGGCCACGCTCCCGAGCACCAGACTGATCTCGAAACAGTGCCGGCCGGGAGAGGGAGGCCCGTCGTCCTGGACCTCGAGGGTCTCGGCGGCGGCGATCCAGCGGCCGGCTTCCTCGTCGAGCTGGAAGTCGATCAGCCACGTCTCTTCGGAGGTGCGGGCAAGGTGCTCCTGGAGGGCCTTGCGGAGCTTCTGATCGGCCAGGCGCGGAGAAGCGGAGGCGATCGGTGCGCTTGCCGAGAGTTTCGGCTGCGACGGTGCGGCAAGGACCAGAACACTCGAAGCGCCGCGGAATTCGTGGTCGAGCAGATCGATGCCGCGGATGAGGAGCATGTCCTGGATCTCGCGGACCGGGACGAATCGCTGCATGCCGGCGGCCGGGGCGGGGAAGAGGGGAATACGGGCCAGACGCTCCGCTTCGGGAGTCGAATCGCACTTCAGGTCGACCAGGTCGCCGAAAGTGACGATTGCATTCTGCGGGGTGCATTCCGCCCTGACCCGTATCTCGGCCGCGCCGGAAGCGGCCGGCAGGGCTGCGGCCAGTGCGAGGGAGGCAAGGATCATCGTAACGCGTGGCATGGCATTTACCGTCGGACAATCGGGAGGGGCAAGGTTTGCCGAGTGGACTTGCACGATTTGTGGAGACCCCGGATCGGCCGCCGGCTTTCGGAAGACCGGCATCATTCCAGGAATCATGCAACCTCACTCAGCGCCGCAGGCTGGAAACCAACTGCATCATTTCGTCGCCGACCTGGACGGCCTGGGAATTCATCTCGAAGGCCCGTTGCGTGGTGATCAGGTCGATCAGTTCGGTGACGGGCTCGACATTCGAGGCCTCGAGGCTTCCCTGGCGGAGGACTCCGACTCCATTCTCGCCCGGAGGGCCGATGGTGGCGGGCCCGGAAGAATCGGTCTCGGAGTAGAGGTTTTCGCCGAGGCGCAGGAGGCCCTCGGGATTGACGAAGTTGGCCAGTTCCATCTGCCCGACGTTGGTCAGTTGCTGAGTTCCCGGCTGGCGAACGCTGACCTCACCCTGGGCGCTGATCACAATGTCGGTGGTATCTTCGGGGATGGTGATCTGCGGCTCAATAATCCGGCCCGTGCTGGCCGAGCCCAAGACGAGCGTTCCCTCGGCGTTGACGGAGAAGTTTCCGGCACGGGTGTAGAGGATTTCGCCCGAAGCCGGGTCGGTGACGGTGAAGAACCCCTGCCCTTCGATGGCGACATCGAGACTCCGGTTGGTCTGCTTGAAGGCGCCCTGCTTGAGTTCGGCCTGGATGCTCGAAATGCGGGTGCCGAGACCGACGGAGATTCCGGTGGGGGTGTAGTTACCGGCCGAGTCCTGGGCACCGGGGAGCATGTAATGGCGGTAGAAGAGGTCCTCGAAATTGGGGCGGGACCTTTTGAACCCCGTGGTCTCGATGTTGGCCAGATTGTTGGCAATGACATCGAGCTTCGTTTCCATGGCCGACATGCCGGTGGCGGCCGAATAGAGGGTCTGAACACTCATGGATCCAACTTCCTTGTCGGGGGGCTGACGGGCTGTTTCGGGTTTCTATTGATCCGTAAGAGACGTGCGACGAAAAGAAGGGCAGCCGATCAGGCTCGCATGAGGCGATTGATCAACCCGTTGAGCATGTCGTCCTGGGTCTGCATCATGTTGAGGTTGGCTTCGAGGAGCCGGGAGGCTTCAATCATGGCGGTCATCTCGCTGGTGGGCTGGACGCTCGAGGCTTCCAGGTAGCCGGGAGCAACGCTTCTCTCGTCCGGGGTGAGGGGGATGGTTTCGGCGAGGGGACGGAAGACGTTTTCGCCGTAGCGAGCCAGGTCGCCGTAGGATTGGGGTTTGACGGGGGCCAGGCCGGTGATTCCGCCGGCCTGCTTGACTTCGCCGTTGACGGTGAACTCCCAGGGGACCGCGCGGTCGATGACGATGGGGGACATGCCCTCGTCGAGCACCGCGTACTCCTGATTGCCATAGTGGGTGAGCAGTTCGCCGCGCTGGTTGACATGGAAGGCTCCCGCGCGGGTGAGGTATCGCTCCTCCCCCTTGCCGACCACGAAGAAGCCTTCTCCGCGGATCGCCAGATCGGTGGGAACGCCGGTGTTTTTGAGGGGCCCTGGGGCAAACTCGGTCTTGGTGGCCGACACCTCGACACCGCCGCCGAGATCGTTGATTTCGCCCGTGCCCGCCGGGGCGGTGCCCCGCTCGATTTCTTCCGCGTAGCGCGATTTGACAATGGCCAGTTCGCGTTTGAAACCGTCGGTTTCCACGTTGGCCAGATTGTGCGCAATGACTTCCAGTCGAGTTGCCTGGGCGTGAGCGCCCTCGGCCGACATGTAGAGTCCGTATGGCATGTTCGCCTCTCATGGCACGCAACGAACACGCCCCCCTGCACACCTGCCGCCGTCGCCTCGGCGGATATCAACACGTGCCCCGATCCTTGCAACCGCTGTGCCAGTCAACGGCCGGCCGGGAGCGAACCAGGACACATTTAGCGCAACTAACTGCCATACAATCATTTACAGGCGGCGGCCTGCCGCCGCTGGCCAAGGCCGTCGCCGGCGGCCGGGGAGTGGATACGGCCGAATCGGCCGATCAATGGCAAGTTTTGCGGGGCGGCAGGGCCGCCGGCCGCCTGCGAGCTACCGCTCGGCTGGCAATGGTCTGCTCCCGCTGGTCGCGAGTCTCTGCAACAACCTAGATGATCTCTGAGGTTGGGGGGCAGGGCCGCCGGCCCGGAGGTCAGGCCGTCGCGGCAGCCCTGCCCACCACGAGGGCAAATACGGCGGCCGCACCGGCTGTCTTGAGAGTCCTGGCAAGCTCGCTGCACGTCGCACCGCTGGTCATGATGTCGTCGACAATCAGAACACGGGCACCGCCCAGATCGTAGCCACCGCCGAGGACGAATGCTCCTCGAACGTTGCGAAATCGATCGGCGTGCCCTAAGTTCTTTTGAGGAGTCGTGTTACGATGTCGGCGCACCACTCCGCCGAGCACCGGAACACCCAACTGGCCAGCCATCTCTTCGGCAAGAAGCTGGGGACTGTTCACCCCCCGCCAGATGCGGCGTGCCCAGTACATGGGAACCGGAATGACGCAGTCCGGATCGAAGAGGCGGATCTGGCCGGCTCGATGCAGGGCCAGAAGCTGGCCAATCGCCCGCGACAGCAGCTCGCCGCGGGGATGCTTCATGGCGAGAATGGCATCGCGCAGAGGGCCACGATAGACCCCCAGTGCGAGGGCCGAGTCGAAGCGGAATCTGGCCCTGGAGCATTCGGGGCACGACACCCAGGTGCGGCCGGGCGGACACGGATACGCACATTGCGGACAGAAGCGTTCGCCGGCCTGAAACAGGCTCTGCTGGCAGGCATCGCAGAGGAAGACGGGACAGGGGGGATGCAAATCGACATCGCAGCGGGCGCATCGAGGCGGAAGGAGCAAATCCTCGGCCCAACGCTCGAGACGGCAGAGGACTTCGGACGCACCACCCAACCTATCAGCCATCGATCGATCCCTCCACAACGCGACCTGGACCTTGCTGGAATCGGCCAGGGAAGGCAACGGCTCCGATCTGAGCCACGTCCCGCAAGAAAAGCAGAGCGTGCGTCCCATTGTTTCGAGCGGCAGGACCTGCTGCAAGGCTTCGGCGGAATTGGCCCGCGGGATCCTGGGATGGCGAACCAGGGGGGAGCGTGGCTTGTCGTTGGTGTGACTGGAGGTGGGGGCCGGCCATGGATGGCGATGGGGTGACCTGAAGAGCCGGGCCATCTCGATCGAACCGACGGACGAAACCTAGCTGACAGGAATTGGTAAACCGACTTGCCCGGTCCTGCCGGGCGTGTGGCAGGAGGATGGATCTTGACTCAGACTGCAAAACGGCCCTATGCTGCCGAATCGACCCCGTTTCCAGACAAACCGCGTCGCGCGAGGCGACCAGAAGGCGTCCGATCCATGCCCGAAGACCTGCCGGTGATGGTGGCCGACTCGGAGGAGAGGCCTGCTGGCGAGAAGCCAGTCTCTGCGGGCCCCCGAAAGGCAGCCGCCGCCTTGAGCGCCAGGGCGCAACGGGCCGAGGGAGAGACGGTTGTGAGCGTGCTGATGGCCAAGACGCTCGCCCATCCCGAACTGATCTCGCTGGCGGCGGGATTCGTGGATACCACGGCGCTGCCCGTGGACACAGCACTGGCTGCCGCGAAAGGGCTGCTCTCGACCACGGAGCGGGCGAGGGCGGCGCTGCAATACGGCACCACGGCCGGCTATCCACCGCTTCGGCAGGCGATTCTGGATCGAATGCTATCGGCCGACGGTCGGCCGGCTGCGGAGGCAAGCCTGTCGATCGGGCAGGTGGTGGTTACCGCGGGAAGCAACCAACTGCTCCATCACCTGGGGGAAGTGCTGCTGGACCCGGGAGACATCGTTCTGTGTGCTGCTCCCAGCTACTTCGTCTTCCTGGGCATCATCGAAAGCCTGGGAGGAACGACCTTCGGGGTGGCGGCCGACGACCGGGGGATCATACCGGAAGCCCTGGAAGACGCGCTCGGCGAGCTGGAGGCGGGGG
>CAZLWV010000190.1:12038-14473 GCA_964563135.1 uncultured Planctomycetaceae bacterium | reverse complement strand
CCCGGGCGTAGTACGCCCGCAAGGGTTTCAAAACATGCCTAAACGGACACTCAAGAAATCAGAAAACCCCGTAAAAACCAGTGTTTTCCGGGGTTTCAGGACGTGCCAACTATCTTAGCAAACCCGCGCATTCGACCACTCTGCCACCTCTCCATGAGTGGGTGGGGCGGGGCCTTTGCGGCCCGTCTGGCCGGAAAGAAGGGGCCCGCCTCTCGATAGTTCCCAAGGTATCCCCAAAAGCATCGGTTGGCAAGCCCATCGAACAGCAGGGAACCTTCCGGCTTGCCTCGACCAAGCAGAAGTGCAGCGGTCACGGGCGAGATCCCCGTGGCTGGAGAATACCCGGCGCTAGCCTGCAAGAGCCGGCTGCGTGCTCGGACTGGCAGGACACCCGGCCCGACACCGTGGGCCGGGTGTCCTGCCGATCGAAGAAGACAACTGGGCTGCCCAGCTCAATTCCACCCATCATCCGAACGGCCGCTGCGGCGTTTTTCGGCAGTGGTCAACTTATCGGTGAGGCTGGAGACCTTGAGCTTGATGGCCAGGCGGGTCAAGAGGGCCGCCTTGTCCGTCCCGAGCTTTGCCATCGCTCGGGCCTTGTGATTGTCGACGGTGCTGGGCGCCAATTTGAGGATCTTTGCCGACTCGTGCACCGTGCATCCCAGACTAGCCAGACGAACAACTTCCTTTTCCCGTGGCGTAAGCTCCGATGCCATAAAATTTCCCCCCGGTGATACGGGTTAGCAGGGAAGTGCCGTCCCCAATATAACTGATGAATTCGGGTTGTCCATACGGAAAGCGTCGGGGAAGTGAGTTTCTTCCGCGGGGCGGGGTCTGCCGACTGCCAAGCTCGAAACGGGTTGCGGCATCGGCCAAGGGCCGGAGGCACATTGCGACGGCTCGCAAATCACCCCGCAGGTTTCATGCGGGGCCGTTATGCAGTCCCGGGGGGTGTTCCAGGCTCCCCGATCGCCGCAGTTTTCGCTGGTCGAGACGGCGGCCAGCAGGAGGACGGATCGGGAGAACCGGTCCGCCAGAGGCCTCCATCTCCTCGAACAACGGTCAGTGCCTGGATCTGTCCGCGGCAGGCCGGCACCTCGATCAGGTTGTGCCGCTCGTGCGGGGGCGGTTTCCAGATCGCAGAAGGCGTTGGCGCCCCAGATCCCGGGGCAGAGGATGTACTTGCCGAGGAAGGCTGTTGTACAGCCGGGCTGCTGTAGGTATTGGGGAAAGAACGTGGCGCCTTCGGGTACCGCCGGCTGGCTATCGACCAGCCGATGAGGATGCATGTCCTGGCCGGTGAGGATTGAGGCCGGGCTTCTGGGGCAATACCTGCCCGGTCCGGACGTGCCCGTCGCCGGGATGGGGAGGCGCCGCTTTCGTGGCCGCTCCAAACGGAGGGCTGTCGGCTCTGGTCCACCACAGAGAGGGGTGCGAGAGGCTCTGACGCGAGAGTTTGGCACTTCAGGGGGAATCTCAAGCCGATCGGCCGGTGTTCCGGCGGAGCGGGGGAACCTGGCTGGCGGGAAGGCCCGTTTTCTCCATGAATGCCTCAAAACGGTCACCATGGGTTGTGTTTTCGCCGATGTTTAGTAAACTTAGGGGTTTCTCAGATAGACGGGCACGTCCTTCGTGCATCCACAGGTATTCCGGATTCTGAACAGGTACAAGGATTATGGCCAAGGCAGGACCAGCAGGTCGTGGCGGACGCACCAGCCGCCGCCCAAGTCGACGTCGGACAACTACGAAAACCCGTGGCAAGAAGAAGGACCCGATTTTCGTCGACGGGCAACGACCTCGTCCGATGTATGTCGATTACAAGGACCTGGACTTGCTGAAGAAGCTGACGAATCGCCAGGGGAAGATCATCGGACGGCGCAAGAGCGGTTGCACCGCCGTCAGCCAGCATGCGGTGACTCTGGCAATCAAGCGGGCTCGTTTCATGGCTCTGTTGCCCTACGTGGGCGAATAAACCCGCCCAGCGGGCGACAGCCGGCGAATCACTCAGGGCCTCTCGCGTTTTCGGAGCGAGGGGCCTTGCTCGTTTCCGGCTTGCTGCTCTGGGGCCAGAAGCCGGGGATCGGGGATCGAGCCGGGGGCTGTCGGATTGGCTTTCGCCAGGCGACTGCGGGGAGTGGAGGCACACGGCCCGGCCCTGTTGGCGTGATGGTCGGACAGGGCAAACGAGGGGATCTTTGCGGGGCATATTTGCCAGCTCTGGTTGGTAAAAAACGGGGATTTTCTCCCACAATCTGCGTCTTGAGGGGAGAATAGTTGACGCGGCGATTCCGGCGAGCGTAGATTAGGCATAGAGCGGAGTGGCATGCCGCAGCCGCCGAACCAGGGCGATCATCGCCCGGAAGGGCGGCCGTGGCAGGCGACTCGGCGCAATATCCCACCTCGGAGAGAACGGGGCCACGGACGGTTTCCCCATC
>CAZLWV010000190.1:7735-12028 GCA_964563135.1 uncultured Planctomycetaceae bacterium | reverse complement strand
ATTCCCGCGTGTCGGTTCACCCCCACCTGCCTGTGAATTCCGCACCCCGCCCGTGAGGGAACACATGATTCGGAAAACGTCCAGCGAAGGCATCGGTTACAGCGTTGTCGAACTGAACGGGGCGCGACACGTTTTTGCCGCAGCGGTTCCCAGGCAAACCGGATCGCTGGAGGAGGAGGCCCACGACGCCCTTCAGACCATTCAGGCGGTGATGGCAGAGGAGGGAACTCGCGGCAGCATCGTCCACCAGGCGGTGTTCTACCGAAAACTGGATCAGCTCGAGGACATCCAGGAGATCATCAGGAAGTTCTACGGCAGCGAGTTGCCGGCCACGTCGTACATACCCCAGCCGCCGTGCAACGGGAAACTGCTGGCGATCGAAGCACTGGGAGTGGGGCGGGAGTCGGGCGGTGTCGAGATCCGGCGCGTGAGCGAACAGGTCGTGGTGACCAGTCACGACGGAATCACCTGGACGCACTGTGCGAACATTCTGCCGGAGACGTCGTCGCGGCTCGTCTACGACCGCTCGGTCAGCGCCTTCCAGCAGATGCGGCGTTTGTTGGCCGATCAGGGCGTGCCGTTCGAGAACATCGTCCGCACGTGGCTCTACCTGGGCGACATTGTCGGCCCGGAGGGCGCGACTCAGCGCTACATCGAGTTGAATCGCGCCCGGACGGACTACTTTGCCGATACGCGTTTCCTCACCGCGTTCACGCCGCCCGGGCTGAACGGTTCGGTCTATCCGGCCAGCACGGGGATCGGCACGGACGGGCAAAACATCGTCATGGGGTGCATCGGGATCACGGTCGACAAGAAGGGCGTGGTGATCCTGCCGCTGGAGAATCCGATGCAGACCTCTTCCTTCGACTACGGTTGCGAATACGGGCTGAAGAGCCCCAAGTTTGCCCGAGCGATGGCCATTGCCGGTCCGGGATCGGCAACGGTGTTCGTGTCGGGAACCGCGAGCATCACCAATTCCGAGACTCAACACGTCGGCGACCCTGGGAAGCAGACCGTGCAGACCCTCGACAACATCGAGGCCCTCATCGGTGCGGCCAACTTCAAGAAGCACGGGATTCCCGGCATCGGTGCAACGCTTGAGGACCTGGCATTCGTCCGCGTTTACGTGAAGAACCAGGAAGACTACTCGGTCGTGCAGGAAATGTGCGAGAAGCGGCTCGGGGAGCTTCCCGCCATCTATGCCATCGGCGACGTCTGCCGCCCGGACCTTCTGGTGGAGATCGAGGGCATTGCCTTCGCGAGCCCCGTTGCCGTCCCCTGACGTATCGCCCAGGGGGGCAGGGGCGGCCGGCAGGCGGTCAGTTGAACTTGCCCTCGTCGTACATCTGCCAGAACTGATCCGGGGAGAACATGTTTCCCTCGTCGCCCGGCATTCCGAAGGCGGTGCCGATCTCGCGGATCGACGACATGCGACGGGCGTACTGGATTCCCGTCTTGATGCGGTTTGGCGTGAAGACCAGCCGCGTGAGGCCGTCCATCCACTGGAGCGGCCCAAGGTCGGTCACCTCCGTACCGCCGATGTGGAGCCGCTCCAGGCTGGCGTGCCCCTTGAAGCAACTGATGTCTGAAACCCTGGTCCCTGCCAGCGTCACGCTGACGAGCGGATTGGAGCCCAGGGGCGAGCAGTCCTCGACGGGAGCATTGTTCAGCCAGATCGCCTGAAGCCGCCCGCCTCGCAGCGGTTCCAGATCCTTCACCCTGGTATTGACCAGGTAAAGCTCGCCGATCGCCGCTCCGCGAAGACCGCGGATGTCTTCCAGCGGCGTGTCGCTGAAGTCCATCACCTCCAGCGAGGCACCGTCGAGCGAAGGTGCCGCTTTCACCCGGCTGTTGTTGAACAGGGCGACCTGAAGCGGCATTCCCGAGAGCACCGACACGTCGGAGACTCCCGTACCACTCAGATCGATTCGGGTGATCTTCATTCCCTGCAGCGGCCGGATGTCGGTGACATGCGAGTCACGAAGGTCGAGCGTGTAGAGCGATAACCCGGCCAACGGGCTGATGTCGACCAGGGCCGGATCGTTGATCCCCAACTCGGCGATACCTTGCGGCCCCATGTTGACGAACAGCTCGCCCTTGAAGTCCGGGTTTTTCTCTTTCAGCGCGGCCTTGAGTTGATCGGGGGAGAGAGCCGCGCCGGCCGGCTTCACCGTGTCCGGAGCCACAGCCGCCGTCTCCGGGCCCGGATCGACCTGTTCCCCTACCCCCGGCGAGGAGCCCGGCACAGGCGTCCGGGCAGCCTCAGGCTGGGAGCTCCTCGAGCCGCAGCCTGTCAGAAACGCGGTGGCGAGAAGCACGAGCACGGCCAGAGCGATACGTTTCAAGGGGGATCTCCGGAGGTGGAAGGCCAAGGAAGCCGCGCCGCCCTGGCACGGCGGATTGAGAACCAGGCAAGGTGCGATCCAGCCGAGTGCTCTGTCACACCTGAGAATTGGGATCGAGACTGCGGAACGATTCGGCGATGGTCGCATGATTCTACGCCACGGATCCCAAAATCAGGCTCTGACAGAGCACCAGCACGGCTGCCGGAGAGGGTCAATTCAGCGTGCCGCGCTCGAGGCTTTGGAAAGAGCGCGGCGTACTGCGGACGCGGTCAGCCGGTCGACCCGTCATCAAAAGGGCCGGTGACCAGTTCGAACCGCTCGGTGTGGATGAGCACGCCAAGCGTCTCGTTGCTCAATCGCTGCCAATCGTCGCCCGTTTCGTAGAGGTCGTCGTCGCTTCCCGAGGCTTCGAAGACAGCCGTATCGGTCCCCTCGCCGGCTTGGGCGTACACGGCCTCAAAAGCCTCTGCCTGGCGATGGGTGCTTCCCTCGTTCATCGTGCAGACGCTGACCGTGCCCCGGAATGTGGAATCGGCGGTCCCCGCGTAGAATCGCGCCGTGTCGTTTCCGCCGGCGGTCGCCCAGGCTCGCACGTCGGCAAAGCCGTACGCCCGCCCGGTGAACTCGCTGCCCAGGAGATAGGCCGCCGCGGTCTTGGCCACCAGCAAGTCGTCGCCGGGGGTGTCGTACAGCCGGACCGAATCCTGGCCGCCTTCCCGCGAATAGGCGATGACCTCGTCGAAGCCGGTCAACTGGCGGCTGAACGCCGGTCCGGTGACGCTGCTTCCCGACGGATCGATCACGAACGCGTCGTTGCCTTGCGAATCGTACAGACGGGCCGAATCCGTCCCCCCGCCGGTTGCGTCGATCTGGATCGAGGGGAAGAACTTTGCCCGGGTGAGGTACCCATTGCCGAAGATCTTCGCGTAGGTTGGCGCAACGACCAGCGTATCGTCACCTGCGGAGTCGACCAGCGAGGCCGTGTCTCCCGTTTTGCCGCGTGCGTAGCCATGCACGGAAGGGTACTCTTCCACGCGGTAACGGAACCCTTCTCCGACCATTTCGCCCCAGTTCGGTCCACCCTCGAAATGCTCGGCGCCGGCGTCGCCGTAGATCCGCGCAAAGTCGTCGCCGCCATGGCCTTGGACGGTCACGCGGTCGAACAGCTTGGCGCGGACATAGAGCCCGTCGCTGACGATCTTGCTGATGGTCGGCTTGCCGATGAACTCATCGTAGCCTTCTGTTCCGACCAGTCCGGCCGCATCATCGCCCCCCGCGGTGGCATAGCCGAGAATCGTGCCGAACCCTGCGAGCGAGTTGGCAAATCCCTCGCCCGACAGGCTGCCGCTGCTGCCTTGGGTTGCGAACGAATCGTTGCCCGGCGAGTCGTAGAGCTGGGCCGAGTTGTTTCCGCCGCCGCCGGCAACCCGGATCGTTTCCGTTTCATCGAGCGTTACCGTGTAGCCGAGGCCTGCGAGGGTGCCGTTTCCGGGGAAGAGCGTGGCGACCTCGTCGTATTCGTTCCCGGAGAGGTCGGCCTCGTCGGCCCCCTGCCCGCCGTGGAACTCGACGTTCTCCACGTCCTCCCAAGAGTAAGAATAGACCAGCCCGTTCAGCGACAACTGGAGAGACTGGCCGGCCTCGAACTGGAACGTATCGTCTCCGCCGGTTCCGTGGACGACGATTGAGGAACCAAGCGGCTGGAGGACGTTGCCGATGAGCAGTTCGGCGGCCGACGCGGTGCCCGTGACCTCCACATAGAACAACTGGCCGGCCGGGACGGCAGGCAGATCGATGCGAGCCACCCCGTCGGTCGAGACGCCGGTGACGGCAGTTGCGGCGTTGCGGTAGCGATCGTAGAGAACAAGCGTGATCTGGCTCTCGGCGGTGCTCACGACGGCGGAGCTGGAGCCGGTGCACCTGGCCGGAACTACTGTCAGCAAGGCGA
>CAZLWV010000190.1:0-7725 GCA_964563135.1 uncultured Planctomycetaceae bacterium | reverse complement strand
CTCGGCGGTGCCGGCAGCCTGCACGGAAAGCACTCCGGCTCGTGTGGTCGTCAGTTGATACAGGGCCGGCTGGGCCGTCAGATCGATGGCCTGAATCGCGAGGAAATCGACCCCGCCGAGCTTCGTGGCCACGTCGTCGTCGACGATGGTCGCCGTGCCCAGACCCTGGGCGATCGTGGCCCCCGATGGATTGGACAGCGTGGCGAAGAACGTCTCCAGATCGTCGGGAAGGTCGTCGTCGATCAAGGCCACGGAAACCGTCTTGACCGTCTCGCCGGGGGCAAATTCGAGCGTCTGCTGCACCGCGGTGTAGTCGGCCCCTGCAAGCGCCGTGTTGTCCTGGGTGGCAAAATCCACCGACGGTGCGCTGCATCGTGTCGGACATCTGGATGGTGAACTGGCAGACAGAACCGTCGCCACTCTCGACCACGCGGAGGTCATCGATCGAAAGTTCGGGCAGGGTTGTGCGGACGACATACACGGTGACCTGGGCCCTGGCAACCGCGGTGCCATCGGAGGCCTCCACTTCAATCACGCGCGGGGTTTCATCCAGGGCGCTGGAGACGTTGCCGTAGCTCAACGTGGCAAGCACCTGCTGATAGTCGGACAGGCTGGCGGTTCCCGAAAGGGTGAGGACGCCGCCGGCGGCATCGTAAGCGGCCGTGATCGGTGTGCCGGTGGTGTCGGCTACAAGGTACTCGCCACCGTCCTGCAGGTTGGTGATCGTGGCCGTCAGCGATACGAGGTCCTGGCTATCGTCGTCGGCCAGGTATCCTTCACTGCCGGTCAGAAGCACGGGAGAGGAGTGTTCGTAGAAGGTGGTCTGGTAATCGTAGCCCTCTTCGGCGGGCCCGTTCAGGTCGACCAAGGGGCTCTGGTTCGGGGTGTATTCGAAGTCGACTTTGACGTTCTGATCGCCGATCACAACGTCGCGGACCAGCATGGGCGACGGCAGTTGGCCGCCGTAGGCGGTTATCGTGTACAGGCCGTCGGGCAGGAACAGTTGGTACCCGCCGGCCGACATGCTGGTTGTGGCGAATGACCCGCCGGTGCCTTCGATCAGGAGCTCCACGCCGCTCAGCCCCTCCCCAGCATCGTACGAGCCGTTCGCGTTGCCGTCGTCCCAGACGACTCCCAGCAGGTACGAGTCTTCCCAGTTGGAACCGTCGCCATAGTCCTGGGTAACCAGGAGGGGGCCAACTTCCGTGCTGGGAATGTCTTCGGCGAGGATCGAGATACCCACCTCGCGGAATGACGAATCCATCATATTGTCGCGGTGGCCGCGATCGGGCACTCCCCAGTCGATCGCGAAGGCGGAATGACCATGGAACACGCTGTTCATGTAGGCGAAGATGTTTTCGCCGACTGCCGAGCCCTGGTAACCGGATGCAGCCAGCCGCGCGACGAGCGACAGTTCCCCGGGAAGCAGGTGGGACTGGTCGTCGTACTGCGCCATCAGCGCGTTGTGGTCGGCAGCGGCGTCCGAGAGCGACGTATTCCAGGCGAGCGGCTCGACGGGCGAGAGCTTGGCCCAGTCGGCGGCGATTTCCTCGGCCGAGGGATCCTGGTAAACGGTCATTGCCAGCCGGGCATCGGAATCGCGGGCGATGGCAGACGCCACATCAGTAAACAGGACCTCCAGTTCCGCCTGCGGCGCCAGCCGCATGCGGTTCAGATGCTCGAGCATCTCCTGCTCAAACGGACTGGGGTCGAAGGCGCTTGTGCCGGAGGAGAGCCCATCGGCCGACAGGAGACAACGGTTCTCCAGCGACTCCACCGCCAACGAGCGCGATCTTCGGATCGTTTTCATCATTGCCTGGCCACGCGTGGGATTCCGCTTAGGGCGAGCCCCAGGCAAAAGGGAACCGATGTGCCTGCGACGGGTCGCCTGTTCTGACCGGTTGCCGTCCAGCAAGTGTCCATACCACGACCCCAGGCCCAGGGGTTGATGCACTGCCCCATCATGCCAGCGAGGGGGCCGTTCCGCCATCACAACCGTTCAAACTATTGTATCACAACTGATCGTCAATTCCCATCACCGCTCCCGGGGGCATGACTCGCTGATTCGATGGCTACATCGCAACCGGCTCCCGGGGGCATGCCGGATCGCCTCCTCATCTGCGCCGCGGTTATCCCGTGCGGAGCCGTCGCGCAGCTCACCGCCTGTTAGACGCCCACCTCCCGCAGAAAGTTCCCCCGAATTGGCGAATCGCGACCGTGGCCGACGGCCGGATCGTATTTTGCCGGAAACTCTCACAGAGATTTCCTGCCGGCCAGCCGTTTTCCCGTGGGACTCCGAAGCTTCTGGGGCTGGAGGCTCTCGATGGCGAGGCCGCCCTGACAGAAGAGATAGCGGCTTCTGCCGGATGCTCGACGCCGTTGGCAGGTTGAGTGCCTATGCGTTGGGGAGCGGGTCTCAGCCGGTATCTCAGTGCGGCAGGCAGCTCGAACGCCGTCAAGGCGTGCTTGCCTGATTGCCCTGGCTGGCACCACCCAATCGGGCTAATGCACCACCCCGCTCTCCGTTTCCGGCTTGCTTCCCGCCGCTTGTCCCATTAAATTCAACAGGTGATCTGCGCCGCCCCACAAGTCGTGCCAAGTCGCGGCCAGGGAATGCCGGGAAAGAGCGGAGACGCCGAATGGGAGAAAATCGTCGACGTTGGCGCGGTCTCCTTGGACTGTTCTTGCTGGCGGCAGGGCTGTGCGGGGTAACCGCAACGCTCGTGGCGGCAACCAAGGAATCTGCCGATCAGGCCGCCAAGGTGCCAACCAAGGTTGTCTCGCCCCCAGATAGGTCGGTACTTCTGTCTGGGAATCTCGACGTCATCTACTGCGGGGGGGCTGCACCGCTGGAGGTCGACTCCCGCCCCGTCTCCTGGGAAGAGGATTTCGTGGCCCCGATCCATGTGGGGCACATCCATCTGGACCCCGGCGTCCATCGCGTGAAAATCGGCGATCGCAAGGTACAGCTTTGTGTGGCGCTCAACGAAATCGAGCACGACGCCCCGCCGGATTGGCAGATCCACCGGACCCATACGATGAGTGCCGAGAAGGATCGCTGCGCCGAGTGCCACGACGCCGAGTCTCGCGACAAGCGGATGGTAGTAGGCGAGGTGCAGGTGCCCGATGCGTGTATGGCGTGCCACACCGATAAGGAACTCAAGGAACTTCACCCGGGGTTCGCCCAGCCGCTCAAGTCCTGCCGGGTCTGCCACACGCTCCACGGCTCGCCCTATCCCTCGCTCCTCAGCGCCCCTGAGGCGCAGATTCGCAAGGCCCATGGGGCAGTCGAGTGATGCACCGGTTTCCACGGACGGGCTCAATTCGGCCCGTCAACCAGCCGGCGAAACACCTCGGGCCCCAGTTCCGCCAGCGAGTCGACGACCAGGTCGGCTTCGGCCAGTTGCCGGCGAGTGCGTCCCGTGCTTGCCATGCCCACGCAATGCATGCCGGCGGCCCGGGCGCCCGCCAGACCCAGGGGTGCATCTTCAACGACCACGCATCGCTGCGGGGGGACTTGCAGCCGCTCGGCGGCCAATAGAAACACCTGGGGATCGGGCTTGCCGCGGGTCACGTCGCTTCCGTTGATCGCGGCCCCGAACAATCCGGCCGCTCCGAGCTTCTCGACCGCCAGCGCCACATTGGCCGGGGGTGCCGACGATCCGATCGCCATCCGTATGCTGGCCGCGGACAGGGAGGCAAGCAGTTTGCCCACACCCGGCATGGCGGGGAACTGGCGGGCGATAATCTCACGAAACGCTTCCTCCTTGCGATCATCGAGCTGTCGCACGACAAGGGGATCCTGGGCCTGCTGGGGCCAGAGAGAGGCGATGATCTCCCGACTCGTCCGGCCGAAAGTATCGGCAAACTGCTGCCGGGTCATCTCAGCGTGCCCCTGGCGGGCAACGACCTGCCAGCTCTCGAAATGCGCCTCGAAAGAATCGATCAGCACGCCGTCCATGTCGAAGATAACCGCGATTTCAGCGTCTGCCATTCACTCCAGCCTTCGTGTACGACCAAACTCAAGAATCGTCAAGCCTCGGGCAGAGACTTGCGACCGAGGGGGACAGGCCACCGGCAACCGGGCGGCAACCGGCGACCAACCTGCGATCGATGCCCGGGGGGCAGCGGCATGAGAAATGCCCAAAACTATCAGTGTTGCAGGACGCCGCAGAGTTGGCAAGCAGCCTGGCTGGAGCCGTCCTGCGAGTTGCGGGTCAACTGCAGCGGGGATATACTCAGCGGCGCTGCAACGTCTTCTGTAAACCACCCGTTGAGGGCAAACTGTCATGGCCAACGAGCATCCTGCTACTGGAGTCCAACGGAGCCGCCGCCGCTTTCTGAAGGCAACGGCTGTCGCGGCCATGCCCTGGATCGTGCCCTCCTCGGTTTTCGGCGCCAACGCGCCCAGCAACCGCATCCATGTGGCCTGCATTGGCACCGGCAACCAGGGATCGGGCATCCTCAAGCGGTTCCTGGAGAACGACGATGTGCAGGTGGTGGCCGTTTGCGATGTCAACACGGCCAGCTACGGCTATCGCGACGAGACCCAGTACCTGGGTCGGGAGCCGGGCCGGCAGATGGTTGACGACCACTACGGCAAGAAAGCCGGGGCGGGGACCTACAAGGGGTGCCGTACGCATATCGACTTCCAGGAAGTGCTGGCCTCGGACGACGTTGATGCCATCACCGTGGTGGTGCCCGACCAGTGGCACGCCATCATGACGATCGGAGCGGCCGCCACCGGCAAGGACATCTATTGCGAAAAGCCGCTCTCGCTCACCATCGGCCAGGGCCGGGCCATGGTCGAGGCGGTGAAGAAGCACAACCGTATTCTGCAGACCGGCAGCATGGAACGGAGCAACCCCATGAATCGCTTCGTGTGCAAGCTGGTCCGCGACGGCAAGATCGGCCAGGTCAAGCGTGTGCTGACCAACGTGGGATACAACAACAAAGTCGGTCCCGGGCCCGGCTGGAAACCGATGCCGGTGCCCGAGGGGTTTGACTACGAGCGCTGGCTCGGGCCCGCCCCCAAGGTGCCCTACCACCAGGACCGCTGCCTCTATCGTTTCCGGTTCAACTACGACTATTCCGGCGGCCAAGTGACCAACTACGGGGCCCACTCCAATGACCTGGCCCAGTGGGGGCTGGGGATGGACGACAGCGGACCGGTCGAGATCGAGTACATCCGCGCCAAGTGGCTGCCTGAAGGGAGCCTGTTCAACACGGCCCTGGAAACGGAGTTTCTCTGCCGCTACGCCAACGGCGTGGAACTCGTCTGCCGCACGAGCGACAAGCCGGTCGGGGTCCGGTTCGAGGGAACGGAAGGAATGGTGGAAACGACGGCCTATCCCTGGCAGGCCCGGAGCGAGCCGGAGTCGTTGATCGCTTCCGAGTATCCCGGCGGGCGGTTCAAGGAAGATGCGACATCGGCCCATGTCCGCGATTTCCTCGACTGCGTCAAGAACCGCCAGCAGCCGGCCGCCCCCGTCGAGGTGGGACACCGCTCGGCCAGCGTTTGCCACCTGGGCAACGTGGCTATCCGCCTGGGCCGCAACGTGAAATGGGACCCCACGACCGAGCAGTTCCCCGGCGACGACGAGGCCAACGCCATGCTGCTCAGGCCCATGCGCGGGCCGTGGACACTGTAAGGGTCGATCGCGAAACGGCCAAGAGAGTTTCCCTGGGGCGGGGCCTGCCGGCAGCGGCAGGAGTTCTGGTACCGGCTCCTGAGTCATCGAACCGGGAAGCCGGCCGATCGCCGGCCTCCCGGTGGGCTCGTTTCACTCTTTTACGGGCTCCTCTGCGGCGCCGATGCGGAGGATGCTGCGGTAGTCTTCATCGATCTTGAAGGGACCGGCGTCCATGCGAACGGCCACGTGATATTCTTCTGCCAGTTCGGAGGGTACTCGCCACGAGTACCGGCAGGTGAAGCCTCATCCATACTGGAACTTGCCGACCGCCACCGTCTCTCCGTCCTTCGTGGAAATCGTGAATGCGGGGGCGGAAGGCTGACTGCCGTTGACGATCAGGCCATCGCAGACGTCGCCGCCGATACCGATCAGGCTCATGCTGAGGTACGCCTCCGGTTGGCCTTTGCGAAAACGGGCCAGTTCAACCTGGGGCCGGTACGGGGGGCCGAAAGGCATTTGAGCCGTCTCGCCGGCGACGATCTTGACGGCGGTGAAGTCGGCTTTCGCGCGAGCGGAGACGTACGAGGGTCGCGGGACCGGCGTGGCACGGAGGGGGGGAGTCGACGCCAGCACCGGAAGCGCGCTGGCGAGCAGTTCGACAATCGAGTTCTGCTGCTTCCCCTTGTCCTCTTCCTTTTTCTGCTCACCGGCCTTCGGCTTCGGGGTTTCGGCAGCCTGGATCGTGTACGACAGGAGCTTCCACTGGCCTTCTGGAACGGCCGTTTTTCCGGTGCCATGATCGTCGATTTCGATGGTTCCCTGGTCGCCATAGATCACGGCACGGAAACCCTTGCTGGGGTTGGCAAGATAGCCAACCGGCGCCGTCGAAGGCTCCAGCGAGAGGGTGTCGCCGCTGGGATCGATTTTCAGTTCGTAGAATCGCTCGCCCCAGGCGATGAGCTTGTTGACCTGATAACGGCCGTTGACTCCCGTCTGGGCGTACCCCTCGGCGGGCAGCGGGTCGATGTAAAGAAAATCACCCTGTTTGGGGTAGAGTGACCCGTCAGCCGGCTTAAACGTTTCGTCCACTCCGCCGGTGTCGTCGAATCGGCCGTTGCTGTTCTGGTCGACGAGCACAACCCGGTGTTTCTTGCCGTCGAGTACGATCTGACCGTCGCGGTAGGCGGCGGCGTAGAGGAGACTGTAGGCATAGGCAAGCGGGCCGGACTGGCGCGAGTACACGCTCAGCCGGAAGGCGTAATCGACTTTCTTGCCCCCCACGTCGATCGTGAGGTTGATCACAGGGAACGACGCCTGGTTCATCGAGCCGGGCTGGTTCGAATCGGCTTCGATCACCTTCTCGTCGGTCAGGTCCCCGTTGTGATTCAGGTCGAAGTACAGCCGCGTGAAGCGCGGAGCCTCGGCCTTCGGTTCCGGCTTTGGAGCGGTCGTGACACCCAGCGCCGCCGCTAGGGTGGAGAGGAGGCCGCCTTCGCTTCCGCCCTTCTCGCCTTGTTCGGCTGGCGGTTTCTTTTCGCCGCCGTCTTTGGCGGCATCCCCCTTCTCTTCTTTTTTCGTTTCCTCTTTCGGGGGCGCGATGTCAAGCACAAAGCCGTAGTGCTCCGTACCGAGGGATGCCACTCCTCGGAACGGTGTCTGGCTGACATACCCGGCCGGTTCCTTCTTGATCACCTCCGAAAAAGCGGGGTTTGCCTCGCTGCCCGGCGACCTGATCATTCCGGCAGGCCCTCCGAGCTGCTGGAAGAACTGTTGGGGATAGGTGGAGCGGAACAGGTAGTCGGCCGCAACTCCCGACCGGCTGATGTCGGGTGTGTTCTCGAGCTTCTTGATCTCGAGAGCACAGGTCTCCGCGCCGGCGCGGGTGACGAGGACCAGCAGGCCCGTGACCGCCACCACGCCGACGACGTAGCGTGACCAATGTTTCATGGAAATCCTCCTTCAGACTCGGGAGTGCAAGAGACTGCAATGCTCACGGATTGATCGTCGGTCTAGCGGTCGCCATCGCCCTGCTGCGGACGGAGGATGCTGCGGTAGTCTTCATCGATCTTGAAGGGACCGGCGTCCATGCGAA
>CAZLWV010000189.1:0-14496 GCA_964563135.1 uncultured Planctomycetaceae bacterium | reverse complement strand
ATCGGCGATCAGTGAACGCCGTTTGGCTTTGGCCGTTGTGGCCCACCCTACGCTTGCTGTTGCAGGAGGCACGGGCGGGAGGGTAGATTGGGCCGCTGGAGCCGTTTCTGTTGTTCTATTCCGGCGAGGATCTGCGGATGGCGACCCCGAATGCCGTGTTTACCTGGTTGGACTGGACGGTCCTGGCGGGCTATTTTGTGGGCATCACGGCATTTGGCCTATGGGTATCCCGCAAGATCGCCTCCAGCGGCGGCTACTTCCTGGGCGACCGCAAGCTGCCGTGGTGGGTGATGATGGGTCAGGCGTTCGGCACCGGCACCCATGCGGAGAATCCGGTGGCGCAGGCGGGGGCCAGCTTCGACAAGGGATTCGCCACCATCTGGTACCAGTGGAAGAACATGCTCATCACGCCCTTCTACTGGCTGATGGCCCCCTGGTACCGCCGCTGCGAGCGGACGACGATCGGCGAGCTGGTCACCGATCGATACGGCCGTGGCCTGGGACTGATGTACACGCTGTTTGCGATGTCCTATTTCGTGTTCTGCCAGGGAGCGATGCTCAAGGGGGCGGGCAAGGTGGTTTCCGTGGCGACCGGCGGGGAAGTCATCTCGCCGAACGGCGTGGTGATCACCATGACGGCCGCCTTTCTCCTGTACGGCTTCTTCGGCGGCCTGATCGCATCGGCCTACACGGACTTTATCCAGGGTTTTCTGATCATTCTCATGTCGTTCATGCTCATCCCGGCGGGCCTGGACGCCGCAGGAGGTTTTGCGGGCATGCGGGCGAGCCTGGATCCGAGCTTCTTTGAGATCTACAACCGCATGAGCGGCGTTGACGGCTTCACGATCGCGGTGCTCACCCTGAACGGCCTGGTGGGCATCACTGCCCAGCCGCACATTCTCTCCATGAACGCCACCGGCCGCAGCGAACGGGCCGGGCGCATCGGCCAGACCTACGGCAACATGGTGAAGCGGTTCTGCACGATCGGCTGGGCCTTCACCGGGCTGATCGTGGCCGCCATGGTCCTTCGCCAGGGCACGTCGCTTGCCGACGCCGAAAACGCCTTTGGCCATGCGTGCCTCCATCTTCTGGCTCCAGGGCTGACCGGCCTGATGGTGGCCTGCGTGCTGGCCGCCAACATGTCGACGTGCTCCAACTTCATGGTCAATTCCGGAGCCCTGTTCACCCGCAATCTGTATCTCGATTATCTCCGTCCCAGGGCGGAGGACCGCGAGGTGCTTCTGGTCGGCCGGCTTTCGGGATTCGCACTCACGATGCTGGGGGTGGTTTTTGCCCTCTACGTGGACCAGGTGCTGCATGCCTTCCTCTTCACCGAGACGCTTGCCGCATTTTTCGGGATCATGATCCTGGGTGGATTCCTGTGGCGGCGAGGCAATCGCTACGGCGCCTGGGCCGGCGTGCTGGTGTCGATGGTGGTCTACTATACGGTCCAGTACCAGGTCTCGGGCGAGTTGAAGCTGGTCCCGACCTGGAAACCGGAGCCCTTTGGCTGGTCGATGCTGGCGGGATTTGGCGCCTTCATCTTCCTGAGCCTGGTCACGCCGGCCGAGCCGAAGGAGCAGATCGAGCGGTTCTTCGACAACATGCGCCGTTCGACCGACGAGGAGGGCCTGCCCGCGGGGCAGCCCAAGCCGCTGGCCGCCGATCGCGGGCGGGACCTGCTGCTGCTGGACCTGACGGGCTGGCTGACGGCCGAGCGCTGGTATGGCTTCTTCCGCCGCTACCGCGAGGATCTGGTGGGATTCCTGCTTGCCTGGGCGACCGTCGCCCTGCTGGTCGGCATGGCGTGGGGATTGATGCAGATCGGCAAGTAGCGCGGTGGGCAACACCGGCCGGGTGTCAGGGAAACGGATTAAGATCAAGAGTAAGATTACGATTAAGAACCGTTTACGGCCAAAGGCCGTGAACGGTTGCCTTCTCCCTAGCGCCGTCCGGCGCGACGATCTCCATCACAGACTCCTCGGGGACTGCGACGATGGCTGACGAGACTCCAGATACGACAGAACGCGTCCCATCAGGGCGTTGATCATTTGGTAATCCTCGGGCGCGGCCGACAGGATTTCCTCCTCGCTTTGAACGTACGGGGAAGCAGTCAGGTCCGCGCGGCAGTTCTCGACGATCTGGCGGGCCGATTGGGGCGTGGTTTCCAGATGGAACTGCAACCCGATCACCGAACGGCCGATCTGGAAGGCCTGGTTCTGGCAGCCGGCGCTGCGGGCCAGGCGGACAGCGCCGGGGGGCAAGTCGAACGTTTCGCCATGCCAGTGAAAGACCTTGAGCGACGGCGGGAAGTGAAACAGCGAATCGTCTGGAGGCCGAAGGCCTTCTACCGGGAACCAGCCGATTTCCTTGCAGCGGTTCGGATAGACGCGGCCGCCGAGCGAACCGGCGATCAGTTGGGCGCCGAGGCACACGCCGAGCACGGCCTTTTCGGCCTGGATCGCACGGCGGACGAACTGTTTTTCTTCGGCCAGCCACGGATGATCGGCCTGGTCGTTGATGCTCATCGGTCCGCCCATGATCACGAGCAGATCGAAAGCGGCCGGGTCCGGGAACTCGGGCGACTCGAACAGCCGGGTACCGGTGATCTGGCAGCCGGCCGCCTGGAGCCACGGTCCGATGCTGCCCAGTCCTTCGAACGGGACGTGCTGGAGATAGTGTGCGCGCATCTGGTCTGCCCGATCAGCGTACCTTCACGCCGCGGCCGCGGAGGTAGTCCTTCAATTCGGGGATGGCGATCGTGTGGAAATGGAACACGGAGGCGGCCAGGAGGATGGTGGCGCCGGCCTGGACGGCGTCGTAGAAGTGGCTGAACTGGCCGGCGCCGCCGGAGGCGACGATCTGGGCCGAGGTGCACTCCTTCATGGCCCGGATGACGGGCAGGTCGTAGCCGGTCTTGGCGCCGTCGCCAGCCTTGCTGGTGGGGAGGATGACGGGGACGCCGAAGGAATCGACCTTTTTGGCCCACTCGACCGCGTCGGCGCCGGTGGCGGTGCGGCCGCCGTCGATGTAGACCTCGTAGCCGGAGGGCATGGCGGGGTTCTGGTCGACGTCGATGGCCACGGTCACCTTTTCCGGGCCGAACTCCTTGACCATTTGGGCGATGACCTCGGGCTTGCGGAAGGCGGCGCTGCTGGTGGAGATTTTGTCGGCCCCGGCCTCGAGGACGGCGGCGGCCGAGGCCACGTCGGAGATTCCGCCGCCGACGGTGAAGGGGACGGTGGCGGCGTCGGCCACGCGGCGCACGACGTCGAGCATGGTGCCGCGGTTCTCGACCGTGGCGGTGATGTCGAGGAGGGCCAGTTCATCCGCCCCGGCCTTGCAGTAGGCCAGGGCGCACTGGACGGGGTCGCCGGCATCGCGGATGTCGACAAAGTGCACGCCCTTGACGACGCGGCCGTTGCGCATATCGAGGCAGGGCATGATGGTGATGGGCTGAGTCATGACTTGAATCCCTTTCTTTCGAGTGCCCCGAACGAGATTGTGGATGGCCCGACCGACAAGGACACTGGGCAGACAACCTGTTCTCCGGAGAAGACGCCGCCCGGTATTATGCCGTATGACGAAGACTCGTGCTACAACCGACAACTGGAGCGGGGGGGCTTTTCTCAAGAATCACCCTTCTCAGCCTCCATGGGTTTCACCGCAGCCAGTGCCGATTGGGCGATCGGGTCCGTGACATGATCGTCAGGCCCCAACACGGCCAGAGTCATCTGCACCCTTGCCCGCCGGAGCCGGTTCGGGGCGTCTTCCATGGCTTTGAGTTCGGGAACGGACAGCCAACTGGCGCGTCCCCAATACCTTGATCGTTTCAAACGCTTCGGCCCGGACAGAATCGGCGGCATCAGGACTTGCGGCACAGCGGCAGAACTGTGCTTCGCAATGAGAACGGGCGAGGGTATAATTCGGCAGGAAGAACACGACGCCGCTGCAATCTTGTCAATCAATGCGGGAGATATGCCATGTCAATTGCCGAGCAGGCGAAACGATTCTACGCGTTGCGGCTCAGGACGGAATTGGAGGCGAACCACCGTCATCGGTATGTGGCAATCGAGCCGGTTTCGGAATCTTACTTTCTCGCGGACCAGTTCATCGAGGCAGCGATGGCAGCCAAGAACGCCCATCCGGACCGAAAGGCGTTCGTTCTCCGTGTCGGCCACGACGCAGCCTTCCATATGGGAGGCTTCACGGCGTGAACGGAACCGTTGATGAACGAAACCGGGCCCTCATTGACGTATCGGTGCGAGGAGCACCGGCCTCGGAGGAGGTGAGGATTGCCGCCTGGATTGATACGGCGTTCGATGGGCATCTGGTCTTCCCAAAGAGTCTCATTGAGGAATTGCAGCTCGACTCTCTGGCGGAAACCGAGGCCATTCTGGCTGATGGAAAGCGAGTCACGGTGGAAACGTTCGTCTGTTACGTCGATTGGTTCGATGGTCTGGTTCCGTTGCAGGTGATTGCGAATGACGGAAAGACACCGCTGCTTGGAACAGGATTGTTGGAGAAGCGGATCCTGCATATCGACTATCTGCAGAGGCAACTGACGCTCGAATGACGGCGCGAAATGTGATGCGAGCATACGAATTCACCTTGATTCTCAAGGGGCCACTCGAACTAACCGAGGATATAGCGGACGCGCTGTTCGGAGCCGGGTGCGACGACGGAACACCTGGAACCTGCGAAGGAGTGTTCTCCATCGACTTCCACCGGGAGGCCGAGTCCCTGGAGGCGGCAATCCGGTCCGCGATTGGGAATGTGAGAACGGCAGGCTACCAGGTGGAGCGGGTGGAGATCTTGGCCGAGGCGGTGGCGGAGCCCGTTTGAGTTGGATGGGCAGGAGTCGGTCGCGAGGCGGCATTCCGGATGGGAATGCTCGAGTGAACCCATCACGAGTTATCTTTCGCGTTCTTGCGTTTCGATCAATTCCTGGAGCCGATCGGCAAGTTCTGGTGGGACTCGCTCGCACCACGTGCTGTCGATGAGTCCGACCTCGAGAAGGTCGAGAAGATGGACCTTATCGTTCAGGCGGAATGACGTGAGCTTCATTCGGCAGGGTGGCTCTGTTGAAGTGTGCCGCTGGCTTTGCCAGTGCCGTTCGTGGGATGTGTTAACGTAGTGCCCCTTCGGGCAAACCGTGGATCGTTGGCAGGCCAGAATGCTGCTGTCGTGGGGGAACGTCGAGGTAGTATCGTGCGCTCGACCACTTCCAGTTGATGGCACTTCGACAAAGCCCCCGGCTCACCGGGTTGTTGTGGATGTACTCCAAGCTTGCCGTGATGGCATCGGCAGAGAACAGGTTCCGGTCGAAGCCGGGCCCTTCTTGCCAGAACCGAAAACACTGTTTGCCGGGGCGTTCCCGTACCGTGAGTCTTGCCAACAGACAGGAACCCTGCGCGACCAAAACGTCTTTGATCTGCTTTGCGAACGGCTGCTTGATCCGAGCAAGATAACGACTGATCGAAGGCTCCACGGCTGTTGGATACACGAGCAGATGTACGTGCTCCGGCATGAAGACGAACCCGACCATTTCCATCGCCCATTCCGCGCCGGCCGCTTCGATGCATCTTGCCAGCTTCTCCCGCCACGAATCGTTGGTCAGCAACGCCATGCGACCATAGCACGAAAACGTCAACTCGTGCAGATGGCCGACCTTGTGATAATGCCGCACCGTCTTCCGATATGCCATGCCCCACCTCTAACCTCTCGGAGATGGAACGTCAACCGTCGCCCAGCACTGGCAAAGCCAGTGGCACACAGCTCCAGGCCCCTTCGTCGTCTGCCACCCTGCCGACTTGGAATCGTGGCGGGTGTCTGCCTGTACTGTGGTGCGGCTCGGCATGAGTTCAACCGCCAAAAGAACCCCCATTCAATGTAGCCACCGTCAAATCGGACCTCTGTTTCGCACAGCAGGATACAGGTTACACTCACTGAATAGCAACGAGCAAGTCTGACGCGTATGTCACCAGTCATTTCCCCCAAGGTGCACGGTGCCGGCGGGGAAGGCCTGCTTTGCCAGCGGGAGCCACATGGAGAGGTTTCCGGGGAGGAGGGGTTTTTCCAGGCCGTCGGAGTCGACGCGGACGACGGGCTGGTCGGGCAGCTCCAGCCAGCCGCAACGGGCGTAGACGGGGACCGTCTTGGGTTCGCAGAAGAGGAGGCCGTAGTCGAGGCCCCGCTCGAGGGCCTCATCCATGGCTGCGGCGAGCATTTTGCGGGTGAGACCTTGCCCGCGACGGTCGGGGAGGACGGCCACGTTCTGAACGCCTGCCACGCGGGCAGGGGCACCGCCGATCGTGATCCGGCGCTGGACCACGCCCAGGTGGGCAATCAGTTCTTCGGCCTCGATCACCACGGCGCTGAACGAGGGTGGGCTGCCGTGCCAGGCGCGGCTGTGAGAGAAGAACTGGGCGTCTTTGGGGACGCATGTTACGAGTAGTTGCCGGATGGAGGCGTCGAGTTCCGGCGCCAGGTCGTGTTCATTGACGAGCTGAACGGCTGCCATTTCGTTTTCTTGCATGCTCTGTCGCCTTTCATCCCCAGAACAGGTAGACGGCCATCTGGACGGCGGCGACCCCGATCGCCCAGAAACGGACGTTGCGCCACCAGGGCGGGACAGACTCCTGCTGGCCGATGCGGTGGCGGGGGATGACGATCAGCCAGAGGATCAGCAGGGCGAAGACGCCGGCAAATGCGAGTCGACCGATCATTGGGGCACCTGTTCAGCGGCCGGAAGGGAATAGACCAGCCCGCGGAGCCGCTGTTCATCGTAGGGTTTCGTGGCCAGGCTGACGGCCACGGTGGTGACGAGGGCCGCAGCGAAGGACCACCAGGCCACCCAGAGGTACGAGATGGCCACATGGTCAGGGCCGAGGTGCTTCCAGGCATGGAGGAAGAAGGCCAGCCCCACGCCCACGACGATCCCGGCCACGCCGCCGGCCCCGTTGATGCGGCGAGACAGCATGCCCAGGAGGAGGAGTGCCAGGAGGGCGCCCTGGAACAGGCTGAGGACGGTCTGGAAGGCTTCGAACACGGATCCGAAGTAGTGGAGGATGAAGTAGGATCCGGCCGCTCCGCCAGCGAGGAACCAGACCACCAGCCAGCGCCCGGCGTTGAGCACGTGGCGCTGATCGGCCTGGGGGCGGAAGAAAGGGACGTAGATGTCTTTCACCCAGAGAGTCGCGGCGGAGTTGACATAGGAATCGAGGTTCGACATGACGCCGGCCATGAACGCTCCCAGCACGATCCCCAGCACGCCCCGGGGCAAGAGCTGCACGAGCAGCGGCAACACGCGTCCGCCTTTCCAGCCGGCGGCATCCGCGGGCCCGACCTGGTCGTAAAACAGAGCCAGGCCGATGAGGCCCGGCAGGACCAGCAGGACCGGGAACACCAGCTTGATTGCCGCACAGAAGATGTAAGACGCACGGGCGGCCGCCTGGCTGTTGGTGCCCAGAGAGCGTTGGACGATCGCCTGATTGCCGATCCAGTAGGCGGGGCCGGCCACGAAACCGAGGCCCAGCAGGACCGAGGGCCAGGAGAAATGGGAGGCATCGGCCGGCAAGACGAGCTTGAAGTGGTGCTCGGTACCGGGCAGTTCCGCCACGCGCCGCTGGAGCTCGCTCCAGCCGCCCACCTCGCTCATACCGAACACGCAGATGAGCGTGGCCCCTACGATCAGGACGATGCAGGACACGAAGTCGGTAAACACGACGGCTTTCAGCCCGCCGAAGATTGTGTAGAGGCCGACCCCCACCGTCATGATGCCCACGGAGAGGTAGAAATTCCAGCCCAACAGATGCTCGAACATGGTGCCCGCACTGACGAAGATCGTGGCCACCATGGCCACCATGGACGTGCCCCAGATGAGGGCAAAGAGGGTACGGACCGTGCGGTTGTAGCGGCGGCCGAGGTACTCGGGAATCGTGTAGACCCCGGCGAGCCAGAGATAGGGCATGAACAGGAAGGCGGCCACCAGCACGGGGAAGATGCAGCCGATGAAATCGAAGTTCATCATGACCATGCCGTAGCGGTAGCCGTCGTCGGCCAGTCCGACCATGTCCTTGGCGCCGATGTCGGAGACCACCAGCGAAGTGCCGACCGCCCACCAGGGCAACGTTCGCCCGGCCAGGAAGAGGTCTTTGCCGGTCTTCACTCCCCGGCTGAGCCAGAGGCCGACGGCGGTGACGACGACGAAGTAGAGGACCACGAGGGCGACGTCCAGTGGATCCAGCCTGAGTGAGGCGAGAGGTATCATTGCTGATGGGATAGCGTTGAAGGCCAGGTTGGATAATGGGGTAATGGTTCTACACGTGCCGGCGAAGACTTCGCAGTGCAATGGGGTGCGGGGCAAGCTGCGGCCGATCCTGGGCTTCGGCCCTGACGCGAATGGTCAGCCAGTGCCAGCCCAGATCCACGTAGCGCGGAAGGACCTGATCCGCGCCCGTGGGGACGAGGTATTCATGGTCATGAAGCCACGTCTCCAGCATCTGTGAATTCGAAGCACCGAGCACGGCATAATCGTATATGCCGGCTGTTCCGACTTCGATAACACTGACGCCTTGCTGCACCCGGCTTGTGTCACCGCCGGCACATCCGAACTTGAAACGGCTTGGAGTCCTGACCGAGAATTCTGGAGCAGTCTCCGCCTCGAGGGCAACAAAGATCTCTTCGGTTCCTGCTTTGATGTTCTCCGGCACAGCGGGCACGGGAACAACCCATGCAAGGTCGGTGGGGCCGGCGCGAAAGTGTGTTCGCAGCGAGATCGTGACTTTTCCGGCGTACTCGTCAAAAACAATGATCGCCTCCTGCTTGGGAGAGTCGACCATGGAAACGGACTGTCCCAGTCGGCTCACGGACATCATTCCGTCGGCGTAAACACTCGCCACAGGAAGAAGGACTATCATGAATGGGATAACGCAACGCATATTGCCATCCTGCAGAGTCGGGCGCCTGTTGCAGCGTGCTACGATGGACCGATCACCGGGTCGCTGTAGCACTGCCACTGGATCTGGCCGCCGAGCTTCTTCAGGGCATAGCCGGTTTCGCGCAGGTAATTGCCGTAGACGATCTGGGTGTGGAAGCCTTCCATTTCCCGGGCGAGCCGCTGCCACTGGCCGTCGACGGCGATTTCCATCTGGGAGCGGCAGGCCGGATAGGAGGGCGTACCGGTGATTTTGCCGCGGAAGGCCTGCCACTTGCTGCACACCAGGTTGGGGACGACGACGGTGACCTCCTGGCCCAAAGTGTAGTGAGTCTTGCAGGCGGCGCCGTAGTCGGACTCGTAGTGGGTCATGATCGTGGCGGGCTCGTAGTCGCGCCCGTTCATGCGGCGGGGTGCCTGGCAGTGGGCGACGAAGAACAGTCCGTCGTAGGGGTAGTGGGAGTTGCAGACGAAGGTCGGCCGGTTGGCGATCCAGCGGAGGAGCACGCCGGGCATGGTGTGCGAAAGGTCGGTGTGGCAGTAGGCCGTGTAGCCTTCGTCGTTGGCCAGGCTGAGCACGAAGCAGGCGGGGGTGTCGAGCATGGCGATCTGCTGGTGGCCCATGCATTGGGAGAAGCCGAAGTTGCTGGCTCCGGTCTCCTGGAGAAGCTGGCGGCAGACGTGGAGGGCCATGTAAGAGTTGAAGACGAACTTGCGGTCGGTCTCCAGCTTCACGTTCGGCATGTTCAGCAGCGCGGCGGTCTGCTCCTGGATCTGTTTGGCGATCTGCTGATCGGCACGGGCCGCCTGGAGCCGCCGGGCGAACTCGTCGTTGCTGACGTCGACAAACTCGTAGCCCCAGACCTCCTTGGCCACGGGCGGGCCGTTTTTCTGGGCCTCTTTGCTGTAGGCGGTCAGTCCGCCGATCGTGAGCATCTTGGTATTCCTGGCGTTCTTCAGGCCGTACATGGCCCGCAGGCGCCAGAGGAGTTCGTCGTAGCTGTCGACCACGACGTCGTCGGTATCGAAACCTGGCATTGCGAACAGATCGCCGCTCTGGCGGAGGAATCGCCAGTGGGCAATCTCGAATCCCAGGTAAAACGGCCCCGAGCGGTGCCGCACGAACATCAGCATCGGGATCTTCAGCGGCCATTGGGTGCAAGACCCGGCCGCGTAGACGATGCACAGGTCGGTATCGTCGACGGCCACCTCGGCCAGCCTGGCCTGCGAGTCGAGGATCTGGACGGGCTGAAACTCGACCGGGAACTCGGACTTCTCCTTGAGCTGGGCCAGTTCCTTCTCGATGCGGCCGGCCTCTTCCCGGGCGGCCTGGGCAGAGTGAATTCCGCCGTAGCCGCGCCAGGAGCTTTTTTCCTGGGGCGTCGGCACGTCGTGGACCAGGATGGGCTTGACTCGCAGCGCGGCCCCGCGGGGAAACGGCTCGCCGGCACTGACCGGCTCGGCGGCCGGGGCGCGGGCATCGGCCGCAGCCAGGGTGAGTCCACCGATGGCCACTCCCGCAGCGCTTGCCGCCTGGAGAAAGCGGCGGCGGGAGACGCCACCGGCGGGCTGCGGATGGCTGCAGCAGGCGGGGCAGGACGCCTGGTTCACAAGGTTGAGTTGACGGTGGTCGCATCTCCTGTTCATGATCGATTCTCCCTTCGCGTTTGAGCGAACTGGGCTGGATGGGAATGCTGCAAGGCCATTGGGTTTATGGGCTTGTTTGCGGCTGGGGGCTTGCCTCTTCCAGTTCGTCGCCGACACTTTTCCCGGCAAACCGCCGCAGAAGAACCACGAAACAGACCAGACCGACGAGCACACACACCGTTTCAAAGACGGTCTCTACAAGCTGGGGAACCTCACCGAACTTGACGACCATGCGCCAGGCATTGAGCGAACCGTTGATGAAGGCATGGCAGAGAATGCTGGGGCCGATCGAGTCGCATCGCCAGGCGAGAAATCCCAGCCAGAGTCCGAGCGGGAAAGCGGCAACCACTGTATGCGGCTGCACGTGGACCAAGGCGAACATGATGGAGGTCACCACAATTGCCCAGAGCGGAGACCAGCGCTCCAGCAAACGCCGCTGCACGTAGCCGCGAAACATGAGCTCTTCGCTGATGCCGGGCACGATGGCAATGCTCAGCACGAACGGCACCGCGGCGGCCGGCGTCATATTGTCGAAGAGCAACTGGATCGACTCATCCGGAGGCACGACCAGGGTCAGAGCCTGTGCCAGTCCCAGTGCGATGGCCAGGGGAAAAAGCGAGCTCGACATGGCCAGCAGGTACACTCCGCGGGCCCTTTTCACCCGCAACAGGCCAAGCCGCAACCGTAGCGGGATCGGCGACAGCCAGGCAGGCACGAGTGCGCCGACTCCGTAGGCGATACCGCCACAGGCAATAAACACCATGAACACCCCGGGTGCCAGCAGCCTCCGGGGCATGGAGTCCATGAAACTTTGAATGCTGGCGCCCCCGGCGACGGCAATGAGGATCAGGAGGACGACGGCAAGGATCGAGAAACCGAAGTTGGCCAACGTGGCCAGAACCACGGCCACAAACAGCGTCCAGATGCGGGGTTTGCGCGGCGGCGATACGGACAGAGCGGGCCCCTCGCCGGCCAATGCGGTGACTACCTCTTCGGACATGCTCACCTCTCCTCCACCAGGGAATATCAAACGACTCCCGGATCGTGCGGCCGGTCAGGTGTGTCTTATCGCAGGGATGGAGTCACCGGTCCGGTGCCGGCTTGACGGCCTAGCAAGCGGTGCAACCAACGGCCCGGTCTACTGCCCGGCGGCCCACTTGACCGCGTTGGCCATGATCAACTGGACTTCCGTGCGGAAGAAGTCGTCGTAGGTTTCGTGGCCCGGGGTGAAGTAGAAAACCCGCCCTTTGCCGATCGTCCAGCAGAGTCCCATCCGGGCCGGCGCCGTGCTTCCGTCGGGTTTCGTATAGATGCCGTCGAGCGGCACCGCCTCCGGCTCGGGCACGGCAAAGGGTTCCCCATAGCGTTCGATCTTGGGGAGTTCGAAGTCTTTGACACCGCGCGCGATTGGATGTTCGGGCTGTTTGACATGGATCTTTACCGAAGTCCCGTCGGTCACGTACTCGCTCCAGGTGCAGGGCGTTCCCATGAGTCGTTTGTAGGGCTTGGCGAAATGCGACGAGTGGAGGGAGATGAACCCCATTCCGCCTTCGCTGACCCGTTTGAAGATCGCTTCCACGACTTCGTCTTTGACGTCGCCGTGGCGTTTGTGTCCCCACCACATCAACACGTCGGTTCGCGCAAGCTGCTCCTGGCCGGCCCCCTGGCCGGGATCGTCGATACCGGCCGTTGCAACTTCCCAGTCGGGGAGCGATTTGCGCAGCCCGTCGGCGATGGCGCCGTTGATGTCCTGCGGATACATATCTTTGGGGGCGGTTCCTTCGGACCAGACCAATACGCGGCGTTTGGGCTGGGCGGCCCACGCGGTCAGAGGTAACAGCGCACCGGCCGCAGCGGCCGCGCCAAGCCCGAGGGCTGCACGACGCGAGATCGAGCTGTTCATGGTGTTTGACCTTTCTGGATCACTTCTTCAGGGGGTGCTTTCAGACAATTCCGACTTGGATGATTGCGGAGCGGCCGGTTCGAAATCGACCGGGTCGCCCATTTCCTTTCGTGCCTCGGCGAGCAGCTTCTCCAACCGTGCACGTTGGGCCGAGTATTGCGGGTCGTCGGCCAGGTTGCGGAGTTCGTCCGGGTCGTTGGCCAGGTCGAAGAGTTGGGTGTTTTTTACGCCGCCGGCGTTGTAGGCCATGAGTTTCCAGCGGTCGTCGCGGATCATGCGCTGGCAGTCGCGGTAGGCCCCCAGCAGCCACTGGCGGACATTGGGCTGGCGCCCCTGGATCACCGGCAGGAGGCTCTTGCCCTCGACCACCTCGGGCACCGGAGCACCGGCCAGGTGGCAGATCGTGGGAAAGAGATCGAACAGATAGACGAGCGCCTCGCTGCGCCCCCGCGGGATCCCGGGCCCGGCGAACACCAGCGGCACGCGGGTGTTCTCTGCTATCGCCTGGAGCAGGTCGAACCTGATCGTAGAGGTTCTGTTTGCCCATCAGCCCGTGGCGCCCACCGACGGCCAGACCCTGGTCGCTGGAAAAGATGACGACCGTGTTGTGTGTCCAGCCGCGCTGCTTGACTGCTTCCAGGATTCGGCCCACCTCGGCATCCATGTGGGAGATGGTGGCATAGTAGTCGGCCAGGTGCTGCCGCATCTGCTCGGCGGTGCGGGGGACGGCGGCCAGCAACTCATCGCGAATCCGCAGTTCCCCATTGTCGAAGGGGTGTTGCGGCATGAAGTTTTTGGAGAGGGTGATCGCGGCCGGATCGTACAGGCTCACGAACTCGGGGGGCGCCAGCCGCGGATCGTGCGGCACGGGCGGCGCCAGGTACATGAAGAACGGTTGGGAGCCATCGTGGTTTCTGAGGAACTCGACCGCCCGGTTTCCGCACTCGGTGGCCGACTGGGCCGAGCGATTGTCCATGTTGATACTTGTCTGAAACGCGGCGTTGCTGAACGTGCAGGCATTGCCCGGCTTACCGCAGTGGAACGTTGCGTAGCCGGCCTGGTTCATCACGACGGGCAGGAGGGGCACGCCCGGCGGCGCCACCTTTGCCCGGGGGTTGTCCGGTATCCGCCAGAGCGAGCGGCCGGTGGCCAGCATGGTGCGGCTCGGCAGGCAGACCGCACCCACCATCGATCCCATGCAGTAGGCATTGGTGAAGGTGAACCCTTCCTCGACGAGCCGGTCCATGTTGGGCGTTTTGATTTGCGAATTGCCAAGCGCCCCGATCGTATCCCATCGCTGGTCGTCGGTGAGGATCAGCAGCACGTTGGGCCGCGGGGCACCGGCCGTCGGGTCCGCCTCTGCCGACCGGGGAAGCGCCCACAGCCCGGCGGCAACGATGACCAGCCAGATCCCGCCCTTCATGGTCGAATCTCCCGTGTGACCAACAAAGATGGATGAGTTCTTTCCCGGGGGCGGCATGGCCGCCAGCCAATACGAGCGGCAGGTCTCGACCAACCTTCGGTGGGTGCCCGCCGGCGGCCTTGCCACCCAGTGTGTCGTGACATCCCCTGGGGCCCATTGTAAGTCACCTCCGAACCAGCCACCAGTTTCCCCGTCCAAAAACCAGGAGAACTGCGAAGTCCTGATGAGGCAAGAAGGGCCGCAGGTCTCGACCGACCTCCGCTCGGTGCCCGCCGGCGGCCCTGCCTCCTGGTGACGACAACGACTACCCGGACTCCTGCGGCAGTGTGCCTTTCTTTCGGCCGCTTTCCGCAAGACCGGAGGGCAAGAGAGTCGAGGTTGTCTTGGCCGGTTGCCACTGCCCGGCTTCCCGGTCCGGAGACGGCATGCTCCGGTACGGCCCTCCGAAGTCCGCAAAACGCTTGACAACGCAGGATGGTTCGGATTTACTCCAAGAATCTGAAGGCGTGGGGATCTATCTGATAGTCTCTTCGTCGGCGTTCACGGGCATTTGAATTGCTATAGGTGTTTTTCTGGGGTATCAGG
>CAZLWV010000188.1:0-14893 GCA_964563135.1 uncultured Planctomycetaceae bacterium | reverse complement strand
CAATGTCCACTCCCAATTGGCCGCCGCAGCCTTCGTCATTCGTCATTTCCCCCCACTCTCACCCGCTTTCCCCTTTCTCAGGATCCTCCATGAACACCCCCACACCCCACCACGATCCCATCCGGCTCGCCGGATGGTGAGAAGGATTTAGAGCTACCCCGCACGCCCACAAAAACACCTTGCTTGCAGTCCCCCCGCCGCAACGCGGCGGGGGGACTGCAAGCCAACCGAAAGGCGACAGCTCGCCCTTAGCCGTCAATCGTGGCGGCCTCCTTGGCCGCAGCCAGTTGGCTCCTCGATGGGCTCTTTTTTGTCGAAAACAGAAAACCCTGCTCGCCAGTGCCGGACTCCACCGAATAGAATGGCGTCCGATCCCGCCCCTTTCCACTCTGGACGGCTCAGTCAACTCGAAAACACGCAGAGACAGCCCCATGCGACACCAGTTCGCCGTTGTCCTCGTCGGCATCCTCCTCGGTGCCGCGGCTCCCGCCCCGGCGGCAGAACCAGCCCCGCCGATCGGTCTCTACACTGCCCCCTCCAGTAGCTGGCCGGCAGAAACCATCGATGCCCTGTGCGGCGCCCTCGGCAGTCGGGCAAACCTGGTTCGACTCGACGCCCGGTCGATCGGTGGTGAACTCGATCCAGGCCGTTATCCGCTGCTCGTCGTGGCCGACGCCCGTCGCGTTCCCGCAGAACTGCCCGAAGCCCTGGCTGCCTACGTTCACAAGGGGGGCCATCTGGCTCTCCTGGGCGGGCCGTTCTTCGACGCCCCCCTCTTCTCCTACGGCGACGCGCTCCTGGATCGCCGGCAGCTTGCCGAAGCGGTTGCCGGCAACGTGAAGCCGGCGATTCTCTTCGACTTTGATTCCCCCGAGTTCCCCGCATGGCAGAACCACTCCGATCGCCCTTCCGCCAAGTCGGCGGCCGTGCGGGCGGAAGCAGGGGCGGACGGTACGCCGGCAGCCATCCAGCTCCGCGTCTCCGCCGAGGCCGGTTGGGATACCTTCCAGTCTCCGGCCGTCGATGCCGCGCCTGACCCCGAGGCCCTGCTGGTGTCGTTCTGGGCCAAAGGCGACGGGCCGAAAAGCCAGTTGGTGATCGAGTGGCGCGAGCGCGACGGTTCTCGCTGGATGGGCACGGTGAGGCTGTCGGACCAGTGGCAGCACTACGTGCTTCCCGTTGAAGCCTTCGCCTACTGGCACGATTCGGTCGTTCAGGGCCGCGGCGCCGCCGGCGATCGCCTCCATCCGGAGAATGTGGCCACCGTGACCCTCGGCCTCGCCCAGTCCCACGCCGCCTATAGCGGCCTGGAGGGGCATCGCACCGTCTGGGTCGACCAGATCGGTTTTGCCCGTCCGCCGCAGCTTCTCCGCCGCCCGGCCGACCTCCTTCCCCGCGAGATGACCCTGCCGGTGATCGAGACGGCCTCGCCCCGGTACAAGCTTTTTGCGGTGACCAACGCAAAACAGCTCCGTGTCAACGCGGCCCAACAGATCGCCGGGCCGATCGATCTGCCCGTGCTGACGGAGATCTATGCTCCGACCGCCCGTCCCGACGGCACCGGCCTGGACCGGGACCGGCCCTGCCGGTTTGTGTCGCTGATCCAGAGTCTCGATGAGCACAACCAGCCTCAGGCCAGCCCGGCGTCGCTCCTCATTCCGGCGCAGGCCACACACGGTCTGGTCTTCAGCATCCCGATCGCCGATGCCGGCTTCTTCGGCCGCCAGGACGTCGCGGAGTGGATCGCCGGCGTGGTCGGACGGATGCTCGACGGTCTGTTCCTGCTCGAAGGCGGCGCGAAGTACTACGCCTCCTTCGGTGCCGAACCGATGCCCCTTGGGGCCGTCGTCGTCAATCGCGGCCGTCAGCCGGCCAGCGTCCAGGTGGAACTCGCCGTGGCGACTCCCGACGGGCGAGTGGCCTGCGACAAGAACTTTTCCGTGAGCGTAGGTCCCGGCCAGCAGCAGCGAGTTGCCCAGTCGTGGCCGGTCCCGCTGGGCCAGGACGACCGATTCCAGGTATCGGTACGATTGCTCCACAACAATCGCCCCATCGACCGGATCGAGCACACCCTGCGCGTCTGGCGGCCCAAGCCGTCTCCCCAGTTCCTTACCGCGCGCGGAGGCGATTTCTACCTTGCCGGCCAGCCCTGGTTCGCCCACGGGGTCAATTACATGCCCTCCTCCGGTACGGCTTGCGAGGACCAGGCGGCCTTCGAGTTCTGGATGGACGGACGGGCGTATGGCCAGGAGATCATCCGCCGCGACCTGGCAAATCTCAAGGCGATCGGACTGAATTCGGCAAGCGCCTTCGTCTACCACCGCTCCCACGGCGACCGTAACCTTCTGGACTTCCTCATGCAGTGCGAGGATTTCGGAATCAAAGTCAACCTGTCGCTCCGCCCCGGCACGCCCCTGGACTTCCGCTGGGAAGAAATCCGCGAAATGATCGTCGCCAACCGCCTGGCCGAAAACGATACGATCATGGCCTACGACCTGGCCTGGGAACCCATGTGGGGCGGCCAAACGCAGCGCCAGCCCTTCGATGCCGACTGGCGGGCATGGATCGACCGGCGGTACGGCGATCTGGCAAAGGCCGAAGCAGCGTGGCAGTTCGCCGCGCCCCGCCAGGACAACCAGGTTGTCGGTCCGCCCGACGCCCAGATCCTCCAGGACGGCCCCTGGCGCAAGATGGTACTCGACTATCGCCGCTTCCAGAACGAAAAACTCGACTCTGCCTACCGCCGCGCCAGGGATCTTGTGCGTTCAGTCGACCCCCATCATCTCGTCAGTTTCCGCATGACCATCGCCGGCGATCCGACAGCCAGCCCGAGCCGGATGGCCTACGATCCGGCGGGGTTGGCCCATGCCGTCGACATCATGGAGCCCGAAGGCTACGGCCGCATCGGCGACTGGAACCAGGTTCGGCCCGGCTGGTTCACGGTCGCCTACTGTCGTGCCGTCGCCCCGGAGCTTCCCGTCGTCTGGGCCGAATTCGGCTATAGCGTATGGGACCCCGCTGCCGGCGGCCCTGCTCCCGACAAGCTGGATTTCGCGGGCCGCTTCTATGACGACTTCCTGCGAATGGCTTTCGAAAGCGGTTCCAACGGCACCTTCTGCTGGTATTCCTGCGGCGGATACCGCGTCAACGAGAAGTCCGACTACGGCATCCTCGGCCCCGACGGCGCCTGGCGTCCTCAGACCCGCGCCCTCCACCGCTGGGCCGGCCCTGTGACGGAGCCCCGTTCGCGCAGCCCCGTCCAGCAGTGGATTCCCATCCAGCTCGACTCCCACGTCGACGGCGTGGCCGGAATCTATCGCCAGGTCGGCGAGTCGTTCTGGAAGGCGATCGACCAGAAGCAGACGCCCGGCCTCCGCATCCAGCCGAAGGAATGACCCCGGTTCCAGACAAACCACCCGGAGAGGGCAGCTTGCAGGCACCGCCGCTGGAGGATCGCCCAAGGGGCCTGGAGCGGCTGCAAACCAGTCGTCTGGCGGATTGCTCCGCGAGGCTTGCCGGGCGGCCTGCCCTGGAGGCGGCAGTATCGCCAGCCGCTCCCGGAACAAACAGGGCCTTCGGCGGGTGCAAAACTCCCCGGGCAGCCGCAGTTGTGACGCCGGCTCCAAATCGCTCGACAATGCCCGATGGGAAGGATAAGCTATAACCGCGACGTTCGTGAATCCATCTTCTCCAGCCGTCTTGCGGGCACGAGGTGCGTGATGATCAGAGCTGCGGTTTGTCTTTCTGCGACCCTGTTTGGAGGCTGTCCCAACACCACCAGAAAGGTCCCGCACGGGCGCAGAAGGATTTGGTCGGCGATCGTTCTGGCATCGGTGCTCATGGCATTCCCCTCCGGCAGGGCTTCGGGCCAGCTCGAGGTTCCCAAAGACCTGTTTTTTGCCCCGATACCGCCGGAGACCAAGGCGCTGGTGGAGCAGCTCTACGTATCTCGCGAGCCTGCCCGCCAGGTCGAAGCCGCAGGCAAACTGGCCGCGTTGGGCGAAGCTGCCGCGCCGGTGGTTCCCTACCTGGTCACCATCCTCAACGAGAACATCGATCCAACCGTCCGCCAGGCGGTGGTCGCCACCCTCATCAAGCTCGGCAAGCCGGTTCTCGACCCGATCAAGGCGAGCCTCAAGGCCAAGCGGGAGGAGACACGGCTAAGCGCCATTGAGATCCTGGAGACTCTGGTCGACAAGAGTGCGGCAGCTCCCCTGACCGATGTCGCCCTCCATGACGCCGCGGCTCCCGTGCGAGACAGGGCCCTTGGTGCCCTGGCCCGGCTTGCCACGACCGACCCTGCCGTGAGCCAGAAGCTCATTGCGACGGTGGAGGATGAGAAGGAAAAACCCGAGATTCGCAGCCGAGCCATGAAGGCTCTGGGGAAGGTCTCGGGGATGGGCCTTCCCCTCGATGCCCTCGTGGCGATGCTTGAGAACGCCGAAGCCGATATTCGGCTTCGTTGTGCCGCCGCAGCCGCTCTCGGCCAGAGTCGCAACGTCCAGGCCGTCTCGCCCCTGGTCAGGGCCCTGGCCGACGACAAGGCCCCGATCCGGCTCTGGGCGGCTGTGGCTCTGAACGGCAACTCCAGTGCCGAGGTCGTTGCCGCGCTCGTCAAGGCCCTCGACGACGAAGACGACCGCGTTCGCGTGCGCGCTGCCGATGCCCTGGCCGGCGTTCTCGATCCCAAGGTCCTCGATCCGCTGGTAAAGGCCACCGGCGACACCAATGCGGAAGTCCGAACCTGGGCGGTGATCGGGCTGGGAAACTACACCGACAAAAAGGCCCTCGACGCGCTGGTCGCCGCCCTTCGCGACACCGAGGTCGAGGTCCGTGTTGCTGCCGCCGATTCTCTCGGCCGTACCGGCTCGCCCGAAGCGACTCCCCACCTCATCGCCCGATTCAATGATTTCGCTGAACAGGGGGAGGTACGGGCGGCTGCCGCACGAGCCGTTGGGGGCCTGCGCGATTCGCGTGCCGTTCCGGCCCTCCTCGGTCTGCTCAGCGACAACGATCCCAAGGTCCGGCAGTGGGTCGCCTCGGCCCTTGGCCGGATCGGCGACTCCAGGGCCGTTGACCCCTTGATCGGTGCCCTGTCCGACAGCGATCCGGCTGTCCGCGGCTGGGCCGCCCTCGCCCTGGCGCGTTTCCGCGATCGCCGCATCATCGATCCGCTCCTCAAGGCGGCAAAGGACTCGGAGGCCCAGGTGCGGGCCCGCGTCGTCCTTGCCCTGCAGGTGGCTGCCAACGATCCCCGCGTCAAGGCCGCCCTCCAGGAAGCTGCCGCCGACCCGGATCCCACCGTCCAGGAGAATGCCAAGAAGGCCCTCGCCCAGAAGTAGATTCCACCCCCCTCTGCCAGGCTAGTTAAGGCACCACACGGCACACTGCCGGAAAATGGCCTAGGCTTGCGCAGGTAGCTCGGTCAGAATAGGAGACGGCCCGGCATCCGGTTGACGCCGCCCCGAACCGGGACAGGAGGCGTCTGGAGCCCGCATACTACGAACAATCGCGCATGGGCATCTACGATCGGGAATACTATCGCGACGAGCCGGGCGGATTCCGCATCCGCAGGCCCGGCACCGCTATCGGCTGGATCATTGCCATCAACGTGATCGTGTTTCTCGTCAGCATCCTCCTGACGGAAAGAGTCCCTGTCTTGATTGACGGCGTGCCGGACATCGATATCCGCCAGCCGCTCAACGACTACCTCGGCCTGAAGGCCGGCGATCTCGCCCAGCCGTGGCTCTGGTGGCACTTCCTGACCTACGGGTTCTGCCACGCATCGTTCGGCCACATCATCGGCAATATGCTTGGACTGTTCTTCCTGGGCCCGGCCCTCGAACAGCGCTACGGCAAACGCGAGTTTCTGCGGCTCTATCTGGCGTTCATTGTCTTCGCCGGAGTGGCCTGGGCCGCCTTCCAATTGCTCACCGGCGACGGCCCCTCGGGCGGCGTGGTTGGAGCCTCCGGCGCCGTCGTCGGAGTCACCGTCCTGTTCGCCTTGAACTACCCCAGGCAAACCCTCTATCTGAACCTGATCCTTCCGGTTCCGGCGTGGGTCGTGGGAGTGATTGCCGTGGTCTCCGACCTGTCCGGAGCGTGGTACGATCCGGACCATCAGATCGCCTACCAGGCGCACCTGGCCGGTGCGGCCCTCGCATTCTTCTATTGGAGAAGCGGCTGGAACTTCACTCGCCTGACCGATTTGGTTGCCTCCAACAGGCTGTTCCGGCGTCGTCCGCGGCTTCGCGTCCACCAGCCCGACGACGACGTTGCCGACCCAAAAGAGGCCGCCCGAGCCGCTGAAATGGATCGCATCCTGGAGAAGGTCCATCGGGAGGGCGAGGAGAAACTCACCTGGAAAGAACGCCGTACGCTCCAGAATGAGAGCCGGCGATTGCGAGAGAAACGGGGCAACTCCTGAGTCGCGCCAGCGCGCTGGCGTCTCCTTGCCGTTTGCTGCCAGGGATCGATCCAGGGGCAACTGCCGCATCCCTGCAGGTATCCGCATTCTGCCGCGGCGATTCCAGAGAAATGCCGCAGGGCCGTGGTAGTCCCAGGCAGCCGCTACCAGAAGCGGCGATAGCGAGAAACCCCCATCCGCCCGTTCCGCGTGCCTGGGGGCCCGTAGCTTGACGTCAACTCGTCGAGCATTCCCTGGGCGTCGTCGGCCGTGTTGGTCAGGCGATCCAGCCAGAGCGTATGGAACTGGCCGGTCCCGTCGAACAACTCGGCCTGGAAGCAGCCGAGTATGCTCTGGGCGATGCGAGCGTTCAGGTCGCCGTTGGGACTGGCGGCGGTTATGCCCGTGTCGAACGATGATCGGACCGAGGCCTGAATCAAGGGCCAGGCATGCCGGCCCCCGGGCATCTGGGACTGGAAATGGAGATCCTCCGCGAAATCCCGGGCTCGATCCGGATCGACGGCGAACTCGGCAACTTCCTCCAGCCCCGTCAGATACCCCACGAGCATGTCGGTCCAGCGTTCCGTGTGGCGCCGCAGCCGGTTCAATTTGATCGCCAGATCCGACGACACGACCGAGCCCTGAAGGAGCAGCGTGAGAACTCGATGGCGTGCCTCGAGATGCCCGATCAGTACGCCTCGGGCGATCGGCTCGGCCAGATCGGCCGCCAGCCTGCGGTCGTGGGCACACGACACCGCCGCCCAGACTCGTGTCAGTATCTCACTGGCAAACACCTCCTCCATGACCCCCCGAACCTGCGTCTCCTGGACTCCCGTCGAGAGCGCGCCGTGTTCGGCTACCCGCGTACTGATCTGCTTGAGAGTCCTCCCCCAGCGGTCCAGCCGCGATTTTGAGGCCACCCAGTACTCCTCGATGTTCCGTTCGGAAATCGGCAGGCCGGAGCGGATGAAAACCGGCCCGTGAGCCGCCAGCAGGGCGGCCAGTTCGGCAAGTTCGCGTGCGTGCATTTGCATGGAGCCAATCGCGAGGAGTTGAGCACGGACGATAGGCAATCTGGAGGTCGGCCTTCGCAGGCGACCGCATCCACAACCCAGCAATCGAGGTACCGAAGACCGATCTGGTGCCGCCGCCAGCTCGCAATACGGGCTGCAAAACCGGATTTATCAAGCACTTGCGGAAAAACGAGAATCGCCGTGGATAACCGCATGCGATTCGGCCAAGGTTGCCTTTTGACAACGGCCGGCCCGCCCCCGGAGCATTCAGGCAGCGCGGCGGCTCCAGTGCGGGCCCTGCAGCCCATGACGCTCCGGCATGGCGGAATCTCCTTGCTCGCCGGGACGGTAGACCCGCAGCTTTTGCCGCAAAGTCAGGTGGGACAGCAGCGGGGCCAGCGCCCCGGCGGCCCAAACGAACGAAATCGGCTCGATGGGAATCCGAAACCGGACGGAGGTGATCACCAGAACGTGGAACAGAGCCACCGTGGCGAAAATCGCGTAAGTCGGCAGCAACTGCCGCCAGCGGCCCGCCGAGGCCAGCAATCCTACAAAGGTCAGCACCAGCCAGAACACGGTGGTCAAGCGATAGAGCCGGTTGGCGGCCTTGGGATTCGTCTCGTCGAACAGGAAGAAGTAGCGCAGCCGATTCAGGCAGAGCTGAGCATAGCGGCCAGGATTCTCGCGGATGAATGCCGTTGCCCTGCCCCCAAGCAGGTCGCACCGTTCGACTTCCGAAAGTCCGGCCAGTTCTTCATAGCCTCCGGGCCGAAGCAGGACATCGTCGATATAGACCGTCTCGTGCCGCGCCTCCCACATCGCCCGGTTCATCCCTGCCAGGGTGCCGTTCTGGGCCAGCCGCAGCGTCTCGGCGCTGGTCTTGGGGATCTTGTCGGTGCCCCAACTGCTCGGGTTGTTTCCCTGCCAGAACGCGTAGCCGAAGGTCGACTTGATGAACACCAGCCGGTGGTGCACCTGCCAGTTCCGGATCACCCAGGGGGTAATCACCAGCGCGGCGATGGCCGCCATGGCCGCCACGCGGACGGACGGCAACAGCAACCGCTGCCACGGCCGGCTCCACCTGGCGGCGAATCCCGCACGGCCGGTGCCGCCCAAGGACGGACGAAGCGGCTCCTCATCGCACCGCGAAGACCAGCACAGGCCAGGCTCGCTGCGGAGACGGGCAGTATCAGAGTGGGGGAGGATCGCCACCTGACCCGATCCGGGCAGACCGCGTCGCCAATCATTCCACCAGAACACCACCGCGCAAACGGGAAGTGCCAGGGCCAGGATCGGCTCGATGAGCAGAAGCCCGCCGGCCAGCCCGCCGGCCAGGATGGCGCCGCGCCAGGTGCCGTGATAGCGGCGCGACGACACCGTTGCCAGGAGCAGCGCCAGTCCCAGGGCGGCCCAGAGGGCCACCTGCAGATGAGTCACCATGTAGAGGTGGGTCGGATGGACGGCTGCCCCGATGCCGGCAAGCCAGCCGATCGCCGGGCTATCGGGCACGAGCGTCCATGCAAGCCAGACCACGGCCAGTACCAGCGCGGTCCCGGCCAGGCATTGGATCAGTTGAACCGCCAGGATCGAGGCCGGCGATTCAATGCCCAGGCATGCGTACACCCCGGCCAGGAAGCAGGGATAGAACGGAGCCTGCTGCGAAGTCGGCCGCAGTGGACCTCCGAGAAACTCGATCGAGAAGCCTTTCCCACTCAACAGGTTCCCCGCGATTCGACCATGCTCGTAAGAAACCGGCGCAGCATGGTCCGACCAGAGCGCCGCCACAACGGCGATTCGCAGCGAGAGTGCCAGCACCGCCAGCACCAACAGGGCCATTGCCTTCCGTGATCCGACCATAGCGGGGCAGATTGTAGGGACCCTGGCGAAACCCGACAAGAGCGGAACAACCCCGGCCCGGCAGCCTTGGGGCGGCCTTCCAGTCAACTCAATCCGGCTCATCGCCTGTTCTCCTCAAACTTGCGCCGGCGCATGCGGGATGCTTGGCCCGTATTTCTTCGCATCCAGACGCCCGGAGATCGTCGTTCGCTTCTGGGTCGCCGGCCCGTGGTCAAGTGCAATCGCCGCCGAAGTTTCCGGCTGTCGCGATGGGCTTTCGCCTCCGCGATCGAAGCCCCCGTTCGGGAAGGGGTGGGGATCGTCCGGGCCCGAGCTGGGGGGGGCATGTCGGCTGCTTGTGCTGCCCGTGAATTTGCGTATATTGACTAGGTTTAGCGGTCTGTTTTCTGATGGGAACCTTGAATATGTCGATGACGGATTGGGTCAGTGGCCGGGTTTTCAACCTCGTTCATCGCCACAATCTCGTTTACAACACGTGCTGGGAAGATCCTCGGCTGGATCGGGCGGCGCTCAAGCTCGGGCCGGAGGATACGGTTCTGGTGATCACGTCGGCCGGCTGCAATGCCCTCGACTACGCGCTGGCGGGAGCCCGCCACGTCTACGCCGTCGATATGAATCCGCGGCAGAATGCCCTTCTTGAACTCAAACAGTCCGGCATTCGCAATCTCGACTACGAGACGTTTTTCCAGATGTTCGGCCGGGGCCATCTCCGCAATGCCCGGCAGGTCTATCGCGATCGGCTTCGCGATTCACTTTCCGACTGGTCGCAGAAGTTCTGGGACAAGAAGATCAAGTACTTCTGCAGCCAGCGGAGGACGTTTTTCTACCGCGGCACTTGCGGTTCCCTGGCGCGCATGATGAACGTCTACATCGATCGCGTTGCGAAAGTCCGCCCGTGGATCGACGAGGTGCTGGCAGCGGAAACCGTCGACGAGCAGCGGGAGATCTACGAGAAGCACATACGCGATCGGTTCTGGTCCAGGCCGATGCGGTTCCTGATGAATCGGGATTCGACGTTGTCGATGGTGGGCGTCCCCCGCGCACAGCGCACGCAGGTGGAGTCGCAGTACGACGGCGGCATCGCAACCTTCGCCAAGAACTGCGTGGATGCCGTCTTCTGCCAACTGCCGATCAGCGACAACTACTTCTGGCGAGTCTATATCAACGGCCAGTACACGCCCGAGTGTTGCCCCGAGTACTTGAAGGCCGAGAACTTCGCGAAACTCAAGGGGGGCGTGGTCGACCATGTGAGCGCCCATACCGACACCGTCCAGGGGTTCCTGGAGGACTATGACGGCCAGATCTCTCGCTATGTGCTGCTCGACCACATGGACTGGCTCAGCGACAAGTACTTTGTCCACCTGGAGGCCGAGTGGCAGGCGATCCTCGATAAAGCGGCCCCCAAGACGCGATTGATCTGGAGGAGCGGCGGACTGCGGACGGACTTCCTCGATCGGGTCCGGGTCACGGTCGACGGGGTTGAGCGTCCTCTCCAGGAGTTGCTCCGTTACGAGCAGGAGCTGGCGGAACAACTGCACAAGAAGTGCCGCGTTCATACCTACGGCAGCTTCTACATCGCCGAACTGGCTGCCTAGGCCGGAGCGGTCTTCGCCCGGACTCTTCTCAGTGCCTCCCCGACGCACTGGCAAGGGAATCTGGAAGAGACGGAATCGTTACCTCACCCTGGCGCTCTACTGCACCTGAGAATTGGGATCAAGACTGCGGAACGATTCGGCGATGGTCGCATGGTTCTACGCCATTGATCCCAAAGTCAAGCTGTGACAGAGCACCAGACACCTGTTGTCGTTGCATCCAGAAAGCCGGTGGCTGCCATGGGCATGCTCTCGGACCTGAAAGTCCTCTACCACCTCACGATGAAGCCGATCCGCGGCAAGGATCACGCTTCACGAATGGAAAGCTTCTACGGAGGGCAGGCCGAGGCTTACGACAGTTTTCGCAAACGCCTGCTGAAGGGCCGGGAGGAACTCTGGCAGCTTCTCAACGTGCCTGAAGGGGGAATCTGGGTCGATATGGGGGGCGGCACCGGCGCCAACCTGGAGAACCTCGGCGATAACATCCGCCGCCTGAAGAAGGCCTACGTGGTTGATCTGGCCTCGTCGCTGCTCAAGGTCGCCTCCGAGCGGTTCCAGGCCCGCGGCTGGACCAATGCCGAAGCCGTCGAGGCCGACGCCACCACCTGGCGGCCGGCCGAAGGGGCCGCGGATGTGGTCACCTTCTCCTACTCGCTCACCATGATTCCCGACTGGTTCGCGGCCATCGAGAACGCGCTGGCCATGCTCAAGCCGGGGGGCACGATCGGCGTGGTCGATTTCTACATCTCGCGCAAGTATCCGTCGGACGGATTGGCCCGCCACGGCTGGCTGACCCGATCGTTCTGGCCCGTCTGGTTCGCCTCGGACAACGTCTTCCCCTCGACGGACCATGTCCCCTTCCTCCACCGCCGCTTGGAGCCGGTGCACTTTCGTGAGTATCGCGGCAAAGTGCCCTACTTCCCCCTGCTGCGGATGCCGTATTACGTCTTTGTCGGCCGGAAGGCGACGTAACCGGCGCACTTCTGCTCTTCCCACGGTAACGAACGGTTCGCTGGTTCGTTAGTCGCGATCCGGGCTGCCTTTGGGCTGCAGTTTCGGCGTCAAGACCATTGTTACCGGCGTACCCAGCGGCGGGATGTGCTCCGTGAACGCCTCGAACATGAGGGCGGCGTTCGAGTCGGAACTCTGGACGGGCACATCGAGCGTGGCGGTGGAGAAGTTGGAAACGCAGATCAGGTCGCCCGACGAATCGCCAAGGTAGTGCTCTTGGCCCGTCTCCTCATCTTTGTGCATCCTGCTGCCGGCAAAGACCCAGGGATGGGCCATGGCCTTTCCCGTGGTCAGGTCCTGTACCCAATCCTGGGCTCGGGCCTTCTGCACCTTGCCGTCCTTGTCTTTCCAGAGCACGGTGATCTCAATCTCGGTGCCCGTGGGCGGTGCGTACTGGGGATCGAAACGCACCGGCGTGCCCGCCAGTGCCCCTGCCGCCAAAAGCCCGGCGTGGACTATGAAAGCCTTGACCGGCACCGCCAGCACCGATTCGTGCTCTTTGGAGCCCAGCAGGCAGGCGAACATCTCCAGTGGAGCCTCGGTCTGACATACCATGGCCTGCACGACCACGCTCTTGCCGTCCTTGGTCAACCAGATCGGTTGTTTGTGGGCGAGCCGTTCTTTCTCTCCAAGCCCCTCAATGAGGGGTTCACCGAAATCGAGCTTCTCCACGCTCACGGGCTGGTCTTCCTCAGTGAGGATCGGCATCGGTGACTTCGGTTCACTTGGCCCGCCCGTGCTGGCCGGCTCTGACTGGGCAGCGCCCATATCTGCTGGTACTGGCTCTGCGGGCATGCGAGCCTCGCCGGGTTCCGGCTTTTCGGCTGTGTCCGTTGCCTGTGGGGGTGGCAAGATGACAGGCTTGCTCGCCTCGGCATCTGCCGGTGTCGTGCCGGCGGTGTCCAACGCGGGCTGTTCGGGTCCGGCGGAGGGCTTATCCTGGCCGGCTATGGCCGGACTGGCCGCGGGCAGTCGGGCAGTGGGCGAGTCTTCCTGCTTTTTCACACAGCCCGGAGAGGCCAGCAAGGTGCCGAGCAGCAGCGAAAACGTCATGCAGGCCCAAATCATCCGGCAGGGAAACGACGCGTTGGCGTACATGGGAGCGACCTTGGGCGAGAGGATGGATAGAAAACGGGCAACACTTCGGCCAGGTGAAGTGGCTGGAGTGGTCGGTAGCGGGCGGAAGGGCGGGCGATTGCCAGGACGCGTGCATGTCGGCACTCGTTTTCCCAACTGGCCCCGCGCCAGCCGCCTTCCGACCGTCAGCCTTGCCACGTCCGATGGCTGAATCGATGAAAGAACGGCTCTTCTGGGAATCGTAGAGGAAGCGTATCGGAGGGGGAAGTCCTTTGGCTTCGAAGCTGGTAGGATAGTATTCTGCCAGGGGGGCGACAATCCCCGGCCAGACTCGAGACGGCTCTTGGACGAGGCATTCTTAGATACGATGGCGCACCAGGATTCCACCCAATCCATTCTGCAGACGGGCAGACCGATCTGGCATAAATCGGCTCCGGAAAGGATTCGCCGCGCGTTTGAAAAAGGCAATCTGGAGACTGGCTGGGACCGATGGCGGGAGTACCTTGCGAAGCGATCCAATCCTGTCCCCCCCGCCCGGCTATGGCCCGGCGAGGGGAACATGTTGCTCGATGGATCGGACCAGGCCGGTGTCGATGGCCAGACTCGCCGTCTCCTGTTGAGTCTCCAATGGCTTCTCGATGGCCAGCCGTGCTGGGACGAGAAGCTGGAGGCCTGGATCGAGAACGTCGTGTCGGGACCGATCGACGCTGCCGGCGCGCTGGAGTCGCTCGGCTGGGCGCACGCGTTGCCAGCGGCGGCGGCCAAGCTTCGGCCGACGACGTGGTGGCGGCTCCTCGGTCAATTGTGCCGTCTGGCAAAGGAGGCATCCCAGATGCCTCTGGATGGGCAGCCGCTCGTGCAGCAGCTCGTGGGAGGCGAGCTTGGGCTGACGCTGGCGTACCTGTTTCCGGAGATTGCCGTCTGCCGAAAATCGGCCGGCGAAGCGCGCAGGATCCTGTCCCGCGGCATGCTGGACCTGATCGACGGGGAAGGCCTTCCCAACAGCGCAATCCTCGACGTCTTTCGACCGCTCATGGCCTGCTGGACGCGATGCCAGATCCTCGGTGGTCGGATGGAAAAGGGGTGTGCCACTGCCAAGGCCAGATGCCAGTACGAATGGGCCATTCGTGCCGCCCTCCGTCTCAGCCGAGCCGATGGGACCCAGGTATTCTCGCGTGCCAACGGGCAGGCCGACGGTTCCGGGTGGATGGCTCCCGCCCTTGACTGCGGGGGCGACGAGGACGATGAACGGATCGCGTCGCTGGTGTTGCCTGGACGCAAGCCGGCCAAGGAACACCGGGGAGATCGACTGCCTTTGCCCGCAGATCATACCGCCTGGGGATCTCTGGCTATCCTGCAGCCCAACTGGGGCCCGAAGGAGCCCAAGGTCGCCGTCGCGTACGGGGGCCAGGAGTTTCATATCGAGCTCTCCCTGCATGGCGAGTTGCTCCTGGACGGCACCTGGACGGCCGAGGTTCGGGTGGGAGGAGAGATTCTCCAGCGCCGGTCGGGCTGGGAGGACCTGTGCTGGGTGAGCGACGAGGACATCGATTACCTGGAACTGGAGACCCAGCTCAGTGATGGGGTGCGGATCCAGCGCCACATCGCCATGGCCAGGGAAGATCGGTTTCTGGTGCTTGCCGACACGATACTCGGCTGTCCTGTAGGGAAGATCGACTACCGAGGGCGGATCTCCCTGGGCCAGTGCGCCGGATTGGCTCCCGCCGACGAGAGTCACGAAGCGTTCCTCATGGGCAAGAAGTCGGCGGCCCTTGTTCTCCCACTGGCGCTTCCGGAATGGCGCCTCGAGCAGTCCCCCGGGCGGCTCACCGCGGACGCCAGGGCGGTGGAGCTTCGAATGTCAGGAGAGGGTGGCGCCTTGATGGCGCCGCTTTTCTTCGACCCTGGATTCGTCTACCAGGTCGGTTTTGGTCAAT
>CAZLWV010000187.1:0-14911 GCA_964563135.1 uncultured Planctomycetaceae bacterium | reverse complement strand
GGCTCCGCATACGTGCGGCTCTACATGCAACAGACGGAGTTTGACCGGGGGCTGAGGACGCTGCGGCGGAATCTCACCAAGATCGGGCAGGATTTCACCTACGTCGGCGGGGTACTATCAGCGGCCGGTATGGGCATCGTTGGAGCCGTCGCGACCGCTGCGAAGTCCTTCAGTTCGTTCGGGGACGCTATCAACGACATGTCGGCCAGGACCGGGATTGGCGCCGAGACCCTGTCGGAGTTGAAGTATGCCGCCGAGCAAGCGGGCGCCTCACTGGACACGGTGGAGACCGGCATCCGCAAGATGCAGCAGGTAATCGGCAGCGCGGCCGGCGGCGAAAGTGCCGCGGTCGAGACCTTGGAGAACCTGGGCCTCGCTGTCGAGTCGCTTGCCGGGATGAGCCCCGAGGAACAGTTCACGGCGATTGCCGCGCGCGTTGCTGCCATCGAGGATCCCACGCTTCGAGCTGCGGCGGCCATCGAGGTATTTGGACGGTCGGGGACAGAACTTCTCCCCATGATCACGTCGGACCTTGCAGGAATGCGAGAGGAGGCCCGCAAGCTTGGCCTGGTGATGAGCGGCGAGACGGCGGAAGCGGCAGCGGCCATGGATGACGCATTGAACCAGATGAAGCTCGCAGGGGAGGCGGCGTGGAACAAGATCGGCGCGGCGGCCGCACCCGTCTTGACCGACCTTGCAAAGCGCATCACGGAGATTGCAGTTCAGGCTGGTAAGTGGATCGACGCCAACAAGGAGGTCGTGATCACAGTTTTGAAGACCGGCGCGGCGGTGGGAGCCGTGGGGGTCGCACTCGTGGCGTTCGGGCAGGCGGCCTCCGGCGTGGCGGCCGTTGTCGGCACCATCGGGGCGATCGCGTCGCTGAACCCCGTTGTCCTGGCACTCGCTGCGGCAGTGGGTGCGGCCACGGTCGCGAGTGCTCTCTGGGGAGACCAGATCAAGGCCGCTCTGGCTCCGGCATTCGCTGAACTCTCAAAAGTCGCGAAGGGAGAACTATTGCCGGCGATGGTCGATCTCAGTGCGTCCTTCAGATCGCTCCTCACCGACGCGAGACCTGTCCTCGACAATGTGTTCGGCCAGACCGCGATCAGCGCGGTCAAAAACATGGCGTTCGAGATGAAGGTTCTGGCGGGTGCGGTCAAGATTGCGGCGGATGGATGGGAGCGAATTCGGCACATAAAGTTTAGGGGTCCAGGCACGCCGCTGGGGGACATTTACACGGGGGAGGAACCTGCCAGCACGACGCCAGCGTCGAGCATCATCCCGCGACTCGGAGTCAGGCCGAAGAAGGGCGAGGGTGTATCAAATGATACACCCTCAATTGGACAAGCAGTGGTAGCCAGCACGGAGACCGAGGATATCGCCAAGCAGAACGAGCGAATGCTCGAGGAGATTTCCGATGAGCGTATCAAGCGGATCGCCGACGAGACCGACCGGGCCATTGCTGAGATCAACGCCAGGTACGATATCGAGATCAAGAAGGCCAGGGAGTTGGGGGCCGACGTGAACCTGGTCCAGCAGGCGCGCAAGGAGGCGATAGAAACCGTCCGGGTCGACGCTCGGCGGCAGCGGCAAGAGGAGCTCGATCGGTCCGCCGAGACCAAGGCCGACGCCAACAAACGCCTGGCCGACGACACCAAGCGTCTGGAGATCGAGCAGAGCACAACCGACGAGAAGGAGCGGCAGCGGCGGCTCCTGGAGTTCGAGCGGGGGATTGCTCTGCGGGACGCTCAGGCATCGGGTGCGGCCGGGGCGGATGTCTCGAACATCAACGCTTACTACGACGCTCGCCTGGCCGGCATTCGGGATGCGGTCCAGCAGCAGGCGGCCAGCGGACCGATCGGGACGTTTTCGACCGCAGCGGCTGCGGCGATGACGGGACGGGGCGGCCTCGATGCGGGCACACGGACAGCGGCGGGCGTCGAGCGGCTGGTCAAGGGCAACGCGGACGTGGCTGGGTTGCTTGGTCGCCTCATTGGTGTGACACAGTCGCAGGCGGAAGCACTACGAAAGGTGTTCAGTTTCTCATGAACCAGCTGGAACGAATCGAAACACTCCGCCGGATGTTCGAAGATTCGGTGGAACACCCGCTTTCGGAGCGGGAGCGTGAAATTGCCGTGATGGGCATGTGTGCCGCCATGCACTGCGAAAAGGCGATCGCCCACACCGGGCTGTTGCTCAACACGATCTGGCGGCTTGCCAGCTTGGCATCGCCAGAGAACCAGGCGGAAGCCCGCGGAGTGGCCACTTCGGCCAACCAGCAGGCCGAGGCGTGGATTACGGGCGTTGCCGAGGAGTTTTGACGACCCAGGAGCCGTTCAGCCGGCGGAACGCAACAGGAGGCATCCTGGGGCGTCTGGGAAGCGATGACGCCGTGGGGGAAACTTCCGTTTCCCCCATAGGCCAGGGCCGCCAGCGGGAGCGAGGGCTGATGGGCTGTCGACGAAACTGGCGGAGGAGGCGAAGGAAAGACAGAAGACAAGGAAGGGGAATCAGCCTGGAGCAACTGTGCCCAATTGTGCACCTTTGCCAATCAACTGCGAAAGATTCGCAGTTGCCGTCCGGCAACTTCGGAATTTCCGAAGTTGGATGCACGCACCGGCAAGGTGCCATTCGCACCGGCAAACCAAAACGACAGAATGTCGCTTTGGATCCTCCCCAACTGTCAACGGATGACAGTTCGCCCCGCCGGCGATTGTCGGCGGGGTTTTCTGTTTCTTGGGGTGTTCAAGAGCATGTGACCACTTTTGACCACTTTTCGAACTGAAGACCACAAAAACCCCGGGAAATACGCAAATATCTGCAAACGCTTGCAAGTGGTCACTGTCGCTGGTAAAATTGCATGAAATGCCGTAAATTGTAGGCTGAAACGAGATTTCGGCATAGGTTTTTTCTTTGCTTTGCAAGCTGGATGTCGTCAGTTCGAGTCTGATCGGCTCCACTGGGCGGGTATCCGCTCCGAAACAAGCCCTGCTTTTCGCAAGAACAGCGGGGCTTTCCGGTTTCTTGGGATAGCCCTGTCCAGAGGTGCGGTACGGCACTGGTGCCGGACTGGGGGGGGACAGCGGCGGGAATCGGAGGTGTCAACCACCGCTTGTGGCTCACCGGAGGAGGGACTTGGGTAGTGGCTGCCCTCTTGCTGGCAGGTCGTCAGGCGGATGCTCTGTCCATGGCCCGATTGGGGGAGGGGGGGGCAGAGGCCGGTACCACTGGCAGGCCACGGCGAAAGAAAACAGGCTGAGCTGCGGTATTCCTGCCGACATAGAAATCAGACGGAAGCACCGGCCGGAAACCCCACCAATAAGGGATGAGCGGATGCGAACCGTTTTGGGACCACCTGGTGAAGCGGAAGCAAATGGAATCGGGTGGAATTGGTGCGGCGGCCATTCTAGCGGCATTTTGCATGCTCCGCTAGAATGGCGGCTTTGATGAGGAGAAAACGGCCCCAAACCGACATGCTGAGGGAGAAATGGAAAACGAAGCAGCCACACCCAAGAAGCCAATGACCAAGACGGAGATTGTAGCCGCCCTTTGCGAGGCAACGGAGCTCACCAAGCAGCAGGTCACCGGTCTGCTTGATGAGCTCGCGAAGCTGATCGGGCAGAATCTCAACGAGGGGGGGCCGGGCGAAATCGCGATTCCGGGCCTGATGAAGATCAAAGTCGTCCGCAAGCCGGCTACCGAGGCTCGCCCGGGGATCAATCCATTCACGAAGGAAGAGACCATTATCAAGGCCAAACCCGCCCGAAATGTGGTCAAGATCGTGCCGCTGAAGGGCCTGAAGGACATGGTCTGAACGAGGTTGTGTCCATGACGCATTTCGCGGCAGGCGCTGCCAGTCAGGCAATCCCTATGTCATATACCAACCACCGTTGACACCGATGGTCTGTCCGGTGATGTAGCCGTTCCGGGCAAGCATCAGCGCCACACTGGCCGTCTCTTCCACGGTGCCGAAGCGCCCTACCGGGATCAGATCCGGTCGGGCGTTTGCGTTTCTTGCGACCATATCGGTCTCGATGAGTGCCGGAGCGATGGCATTGACTGTTATCCCCTCTTTGGCCAGTAGGCGGGCATAGGAGTGCGTCAGGCCCAGGATGCCCGCCTTGGAAGCCGCATAGTGCGGACCGACAACTCCACCCGTCTGGGCGGCAACCGACGACAGATTGATGATCCGCCCCCAGCCGGCGGCCCGCATTCCCGGAAGAACGGCCTGAGTGACCAGGAACACCGACTTGAGGTTGGCGTCCAGCACCTCGTCCCAGTCCTGCTCGGCGATCGCATCGGGCGTCTGGGGCCGGGTAATGCCCGCATTGTTGACCAGGATGGCAATCGGCCCGAGTTGCTGCTGGACCGTGTCGACCAGGCGGGACACGTCGACGGCACGCGACACATCAGCGCCGACAACGAGAGCACGGCGTCCAAGACCCTCAATCTCATGGCTCACCCGGCGTGCCTCGTCCGCACTGGTTCGGTAATTCACCCCCACCTCGGCCCCCGCCCGGGCCATCGTTATGGCGATCGCGCGACCGATTCCTCGGCTGGCGCCGGTGACGAGAGCGACTTTGCCGGAAAGATCCTCGCACATGGGAATTACCTCTTGTTGTCCGATTCTACCAGGCGGGGTTGTCGGCTGGTAGAATCGTGGACAAGTCGCCGGACAGAATCCGTCTGCCGTTCAATGGCCAGTCAGCCAGGAGGTGAGAATCATGCGACACAGTTTGGCTTGGGTGGGCCTCGTTGCAGCGTGGTTGCCTGCACCGGCCCTGATCGAGGCGGCAAGTCCTGCTGCGCTCGTGACCGTCACTCCTGAAGAATCGGATGCGATCCTTGCCAATCCCGGCATGGGCTGGGAGACATTCCACCGCACCTCCAACAACGATCCCAGCCTGCCGTCCTGGATCCCCTCGACGGTCCACTACGCCCGCTGGGGATGGGGTGTCGTGGAACCGCAGAAGGGCCAGATCGATCACGGCTTCCTGGAGGGCGTTCTCAAGGAAACCCGGGAGTCGAAGCAGAAACTCGCCTTTCGTGTGATGTGTTGCTCCTCGTCTCCGCGGCAGCCCTATCATCCGAAATGGCTGGCCGACATGGGCGGAAAGGTGGTCGTGACCCGATACGGAGAGGGGCCCGAGCTCGAGGTGCCCGTGCTCGACGATCCTGTGGTCCTGACGGCCCATCTCGATTTCATACAGCGTCTGGGGACTCGCTACGACGGCCATCCCGACATCGACCATGTGGATCTCGGCACGGTGGGCTGGTGGGGCGAATGGCACATGAGCCAGTCGACCAATGCCCCGATGCCGACGCTGGAGACACAGAGGCAGATCGTCGACGCGTACCTCGCGGCTTTCCAGAAGACGCCCCTGGTGATGCTCATCGGCGGCGGCGAGATGCTCAAGTACGCGGTCGCAAGAGGAACCGGATGGCGGGCAGACTGTCTGGGGGACATGGGCGGCTTTTCCAAAACCTGGTGCCATATGCGGATGGCCTATCCGAAAGCGTTGCCCGATGCCGGTGCCTTCGACGCCTGGAAGACCTCTCCGGTGGCCTGGGAGACGTGCTGGGACATGCGCAAGTGGGTCAACGAAGACTGGTCGCTGCGGTTCATCTTCAACTACGCCCTGGCACTGCACGGTTCGGTCATCAACAACAAGTCGGCTCCCCTGCCGGACGCCCCGGCGGTTCGCCCGGAACTCGAACGGTTCCTGCGGCGGCTCGGGTACCGGCTGGTTCTGAAGGAAATAGTGCATCCCAGGCAGGCCAGGGCGGGCGAAGACCTGCGGATGGCCATGAAGTGGCAGAACACCGGGTCGGCTCCGTGCTATCGGCCTTATCGCGTTGCCTATCGGCTGACCAGCGGCGACGGCAAGCATCGGGTTCTCGTGGGGAGCGTCACGGTCGACCAATGGCTCCCGGGCGAAACTCCGTTGTTCACCGAGGAGTTCTTTCGTGAACCGGCCGATCTGCCGTTGGGCGAGGTCCACGAGGTGGCCGATTCCGTGCGTCTGCCCGGCGATCTGGCGCCGGGCCGCTATTGGTTGTCGATCGGCGTTGTCGACCAGCCGGACGATGCGCCCGTCGTGCAGCTCGGCATCCAGGGCCGGGGCGAGGACGGGTGGTACCGGCTGAGCCGGATCGAAGTGGAGCAGTAATCGAAGGAAGCAGAAGGCAATGCAGTATCGCGAGTTCGGCAGAACAGGAAAGCGGGTTTCCGCCCTCGGATTCGGGGCCATGCGATTTCCCACCCTGGGGAAAGAGTCGGAGATCGACGAGCCGGCCGTCACGGAAATGTTGCGGTATGCCATCGACCAGGGCGTGAACTACATCGATACGGCCTACGTCTACCACGGCGGCAACAGCGAGGTTGCCGTGGGCAAAGCTCTCGAAGGCGGCTATCGCGACAAAGTCTACCTGGCCACGAAGTCACCCATCTTTCACGTGGAGAAGTCCAGCGATTTCGACCGTTTCCTGGACGAACAGTTGGTGAGGCTGCAAACCGGCCACATCGACTTCTACCTGCTTCACTGTCTGCAAGGGAGATTCTGGCCCAAGATGCTGGAACTGGATGTGTTCGGCTGGGCGGAACGAGCCCGGAACGACGGACGCATCGGCCAATTCGGGTTCTCCTTCCACGACAGCCTGGATGTTTTCAAGCAGATTGTCGACGCGTATGACTGGGCTTTCTGCCAGATCCAGTACAATTGCGTGAACGAAGACGTGCAGGCGGGCACCGAGGGGCTGAAATATGCAGCCCGGAAGGGGTTGGCGGTCGTGATCATGGAGCCGCTTTTCGGCGGCACGCTGGCCAACCCGCCTCAGCCCGTCAGGGAGATCTGGCAGCAAAGTCCCGTCAGGCCGGCGGACCTGGCTCTTCGCTGGGTCTGGGACCACCCCGAGGTATCGCTCGTTCTCAGCGGCATGAATACCCTGGAGCAGGTGCGGCAGAACATCGAGAGCGTCTGCCGCTCGAGTGTTGATGGACTGGAGGACGAGGAGCGGGCGCTGATTCGCCGCGTGCAGGAGAAGTATCGTGAGTTGTCGCCCATTCCCTGCACCAAGTGTGGTTACTGCCTCCCATGCCCCAGCGGCGTGAACATTCCTCTCAACTTCGAGCTTTACAACAGCGCAGCGCTTTTTCAGGGAAGCAGCCAGGTCCTGTGCCGGAATCTCTACCTCGGCCTGGCTGAATCAGAACAGGCCCAGGCCTGCCAGAAGTGCGGAACGTGCCAGGAGCGGTGCCCCCAGGGGATCGAGATCGGCCGCCTCATGGAAGAGGTTGCCCGCCAGTTTCGCTGACGGACGTACGACGGCAGTGGCGGAACTGCCGGGACTGCGATTCCGTCGTTTCCAGAAGTCCTGACAACGAACAAATCCCATGAACAAAGCCTTCGTGCGAGAGCCCGAGAGTACGGCCGACTACTGCCCTCGCTGCGGTTCGAAGGGGGAAACGGTGGGCCCCGAGACACTCAGCCGGTTTCTGTCCGAGGCCAGGCTGGCTGCCATCTGCCCGTCGGCCAATTTCTGCCCTTCGGCCAGATGCGAGGTTGTCTATTTCGACAGCTTTGAGCGAACCGTGCTGACGACCGACCTCGATCGCCCCGTGTACCCGAAGGATCCGGCGGCCCCGATGTGCGCGTGTTTCGGATTGACAAGAGACGACATTGAACACGATGTGCACGAAGGGGTGACGGCCCGCGTGAAGGGGATCATCGAAAAAGCGAAGGCGCCAACCGCCCGGTGCCGCCAATTGGCCGCCAACGGGCAGCCTTGCATCGCCTATATCCAGAAGTACTACATGCAGTGCCTCAGCCAGAAGAGGTGAGTATTCACTTCGGCAGCCCCACCGTGGTGATGCCCGCGGGCGACACGGGGCCTGCGGACTTCTCCATGAAAACGAGCGCGACCTTCTCATTCACCCGCAAGCGGCGACACTCGCGATAGCCAACCCGCTCATAGAGCCGCACGTTGTCGTGGCTCTTGTGGCCGGTGAACAGTTCAAAGCGACGGGCGGCGGGGAAAAGCGTTTCGACACAGCCAAGCAGGGATGTCCCGATCCCCCGACGCCGCCATTGCGGATGAACGATCAAACGCTCGACATGGCAGGTCTCACCATCCTGGAAGGCCCGCACCGAGCCGACAATCCGTCCACCGTCGTCAGCTTTCAGGAACTGCCGAGACCCGAACGCGCCAGTCAGGTCGTCAAGCGTGTCGAGCAGCGGCGTGAGCGTCCAGTCATCGTAGATTGCGGCCTCGCTCTGGTAGGCAAGGTGCTGCAGGTTGAGGATGTCGGGAGCGTCCTCGATCGTGGCCCGTGCGATGTGCATGCGTCTCCTCCGTTGTGTGATCCACGTGGCCGGCAGGCTCCGGATGGCATAACCCGAAAGTGTCATTCGTCACATACGGGTTTGCACAGCCCCGCAATTCAGGCTATACTCCGGTCGGTTTGCTGCGTTGGGACAGCCCAACGACGATGCTCCCAGATGAATCGCAAGAAACAAGGGAGTTCTCCACCGTGCCGGACAATTCGGCTGCTCGAACAGTCGTTGTATCACATCCCAACGGGTTGTGCATGCGGGGTGCAAGTTCTGTCTGTCGGCTGGCTCGCCGATTCCTGTCGAAAATCGAGCTGGTCAAAGACGGCCAGCGAGTCGATACGGCAGACCCGCTGGAGATCGTTCTGCTGGCCGCAGAAAGCGGTTCGCAACTCGAGGTGGTGGCAACAGGTCCAGATGCCGAAGAGGCAGCCAATGCGTTGGCACAGCTGTTCGCCAACCAGTTTGGTGTCATGGCCTGAGTAAGACTTGACGATCTTCGTCGTCAGTTCCACAGAGGACGTTTGTAGCGGACGCAACGGCTGCGGCGTCTCCAAGGGCGGGGTGGATTCTTCCGGCATGACTTGCACAATCAGCCGTTCTGTGACGACCGCAGACTTTCGCCAGACTCGCACGCCGGCTCGATCTCGGCAATCGGGGAAGGTCTGACACTTGGGCGAGTGAGCCGAGGTCTTCCGGTTCAATTTCCCCGCCCCATTTCAACGCGTGGATCCAGTCGATGAGAACTGTGGCGTTCGAAATCCCCGGCCACTGAGGAGACACGCTATGGAAGACGACATTCGCTCCATCCCGATTCCCCGGGCGGATATGTCGGCCCCCTCCGATCCGGAGACTCCAGACCAGCCCTGCCCGAGTGCGACTTTTCCCACGGCCGCGAAAATCCTGTTCCTGAGCGGATACGGCACCAAACCGGGAGAAACCACTCCTAACATTCTCCGAACACATGGCTACACGGTCGTGGAACCGGACCTGCCCGACGGAGACTTTGCCAGATCGGTGACGATCGCTCAGAAGGTCTTCAACCGCCATCAGCCGGAGGTTGTCGTAGGCTGGTCGCGGGGAGGCGCGGTGGCCATGAGCATCGACAGGGGCCAGGCCCGGCTCATTCTTATCGCTCCGGCCTGGAAGAACTGGGGCACGGTAACTGCGGTCAAACCCGAGGTCACCATCCTGCACTCCCCTCGTGACGAGCTGGTGTCCATCCAGGACAGCCTCGAGCTTCTGCACAACAGCGGGCTCCCGCCACAGCAGTTGCTGGTCGTTGGTGAAGACCACCGGATGACCGACAGGGAAGCGGCCGCGGCCCTTCTGCAAGCCGTCAGCGACTCCACAGTCCAGTCCGACAAACGCCAGGCGGCGTGATTCCCGAGACTCGCGGGGCTGCTCCTCTCGCCAGAACCAGGCGGCAACCCCCGGCAGGCCCATCGACTCCAGGCTAGTGCTCTGTCACAGCGTAGTTTTGGGGTCACTGGCGTAGAATCATGCGACAATCGCCGAGTTGTTCCGCAGTCCCGATCCCAATTCTGAGCTGAGACAAAGCACCAGGCTATCTCGCTCGTGCAGCCTCGTCGCCGAATACGCAACGCTCGGCGGCAGGCCTTTCTGGAAAGAGGCCTGGTCGCCACGTTCGGCTGTTGTTGACCGGCAACTGTCCCTTCAGGAACCGCGTTGGTAGCTTTTTCTTGCCCGCCCGGATTAAACTGTTGGACGGCTGGACGGAGCAGCGACCGGCGCCGACCGCCAGTTCATGCCAACTCTCCGGAAAGACCGCTTCACCGACAAGGGTTTCGCCATGACCAAGATCCTAGAATTCGCCCTGGCAGCATGTACCGCAGCCGTACTGCTGGCTTCGCCGGCCCGGATTGATGCCGCCGAAACCGACCCCGCCAGACCCAACATCATCGTCTTCCTGGTCGACGACATGGGGGTTATGGACACGTCGGTACCGTTTCTTACCGATGAGACGGGCAAGCCGAAACGCTACCCGCTCAACGACTACTACCGCACTCCCAGTATGCAGCGGCTGGCTGACCAGGGGATCCGCTTCAACAACTTCTATGCCATGAGCGTCTGTTCCCCCACACGCATCTCGATCATGACGGGGCAGAACGCAGCACGGCACCGTACGACCAATTGGATCAACCCTGACAAAGATAACCGCGGCCCTTTTGGCCCGCCCGAGTGGAACTGGACGGGTCTGAAGAAAGGCGATGTCACCTTGCCACGGCTCCTCCATGCGGCCGGCTACCGGACGCTCCACGTCGGCAAGGCGCATTTCGCACCCCGCGACTATGAAGGTGCCGACCCCCTGAACCTCGGTTTCGACGTCAATGTTGCCGGCTGTTCGATCGGGGCGCCTGCCAGCTACTACGGCGAGAAGAACTACGGCAACGATGAGAAGAAACGGCTGGGCAACGCGGTTCCCGGATTGGAGAAGTACCATGGCACGGACACATTCCTGACGGAGGCCCTGACGATCGAGGCCAAGGCACGTATGGCAGAGTGTGCCGAGGCGAAACAACCGTTCTTTCTCTACCTGGCCCACTACGCCGTCCACGCCCCCTTCAATTCCGATCCGCGATTTGCCGCCAACTACGCGAATTCCGGCAAGCCGAAACCAGCACAGGCCTTTGCCACCTTGATCGAGGGAATGGACAAATCGCTGGGCGATATCCTTGACCACCTGGAGGCTCTCGGTATTGCCGAAAACACTCTCGTCTTCTTCTTGGGCGACAATGGCACCGACGCTCCCCTTGGGCATCAGCATGCGGTTGCCTGCGCGGCTCCTCTTCGCGGCAAGAAAGGGTCCCACTACGAGGGGGGCATGCGAGTGCCCTTCATCGCCTCGTGGGCCCGGGCCAGCAGCGAGAATCCCTGGCAGAAGCGACTGCCGATTGCCGCGGGGGTGATCCAACATCAGCAGGCGGCCGTCTACGACCTGTTTCCCACGATTCTCTCCCTCGTGGGCGTTGACTGGCCGCAGGGCCACCTCGTCGATGGTTCACCGCTGGATGGGCTTCTTGGGGGCAATCGCGATTCAGGCCGCACAGAGGAGTTCTTGATGAACTACCCACATTCGCCCCATCGCAGCGAATACTTCACGTGCTATCGCAACGGCCAGTGGAAGGTGATCTATCACTACTTCCCCTCCGAGGCCTCGGACAACTCGCACTACCAGCTCTACAACCTTGCGGATGACCCGTTCGAGTCGACCAACCTGGCCTCCAGCCAACCAGCCCAACTTCGTCGCATGATGGAGGGCCTGATCGCCAGCATGGAGAAACACGGTGCCCTCTATCCCGTGGTCCCCCAGGTTCCCGTCGTGCCCTAGTGCTCTATCACAGCTTGATTCTGGGATGCGTGGCGTAGAATCGTGCTACAATCGCCGAGTCGTTCCGCAGTCTGGATCCCATTTCTCAGGTGCGACAGAGCCCCAGGGAAGACTCGACTTTCGTTCGGCACACGGGACTGCCAGAGGAGAAGGCCGCGATGCCGCCTGTCTTGGGGCACCGCGTGCCGCTCATGCCTGCCAACGGTGCGGCGATGCGACGGCATGCCAGGTCCACTGGCGGCGCGGGCCGGCGCTGTTGGCGCCAAACAGGTTCCCGCCTGCCCGACTTTCGATTAGACTGGAAAGAGGGGCCCAGCCACAATCAGACCGCGCTACGGTGTGTCCCGGCGGCACAACGGAAGCGGACTTTGGATCGCAAGTGCTGTACCCGCAACTGGTTCGAACGACAACGGGCCATTCACGGACGGATCGCGAGGAGTACGCTGCATGTTGAGTTCTCAACCGGCCGCTTCCAGTCAGATGACGCCTGAAGAAGCCGTCCGCCGGGTCGCGCAGGCTCGGGAGACACTTTCTCAGGAAGTCCACAAGGTCATCATTGGACAGGACGAGATGCTTGAGCAGATGCTCATCTGTATCTTCGCCCGAGGGCATTGCCTGACGATCGGCGTTCCGGGATTGGCCAAGACCCTGACCATCTCCACCTTGGCCAGGGCCCTGGCGATGCACTTCAGCCGGATCCAGTTCACCCCCGACCTCATGCCCAGCGACATCACGGGCACGGAGATCATCGACCAGGATCAGGCCACTGGCCAGCGTCAGTTCCGGTTCGTCCGGGGGCCGATCTTCTCCAATGTGGTCCTGGCCGACGAGATCAACCGCACCCCCCCCAAGACGCAAGCGGCGCTGCTTCAGGCAATGCAGGAATACGAGGTCACCTGCGCCGGCAAGACCTACGCGCTTGACCCGCCGTTCTTCGTGATGGCGACCCAGAACCCAATCGAGCAGGAAGGAACCTATCCGCTTCCGGAAGCCCAGCTTGACCGGTTCATGCTCTCCATCAACATCGGCTATCCATCACGAGACGAAGAGCGAGAGATCGTGCTGGCCACGACGCAAACCATCAGGAAAGACATCAACCCCGTGCTCCATGGCCGGGACATCCTGTGGATCCAGCAACTCGTTCGCCAGGTGCCGGCCAGCCAGCATATGCTCGACTACGCGGTCGATCTGGTCCGCGCCACCCGTCCCCGCGAAGACTACTCACCCGACTTTGCCAAGAACTGGCTGGCATGGGGCGCCGGACCTCGCGCCGCCCAGAACATGATCCTGGGCGCGAAAGCTCGGGCAATTCTCCACGGGCGGTTCGCGGTGACGGCGGAGGACATCCGTGTGATTGCCTACCCAGTCCTCCGCCATCGAATTTTCACCAATTTCAACGCCGACGCCGAGGGTGTCGACGTCAATCAGGTCATCGAGAAGATCCTGGCCACCGTGAAGGAGCCGGCGTACGGCGACGCCGTCGCGGCCCAGCCGCGAGTGCTCAAGGTCTCGCCCCCCCCCACCGCCTCGAAGGCGACCGAGGCACCCGCTGCCGCTCCCGCCGGGCTGCCGAGTGCGGCGGCAAACGCGGCGGCCGGGGTCGCAGCCGCCGCCGAAGCCGCAGCAGCGTCCCGATCACCGGCACCGCCCAGTCCCGCCGTTCCCCCTTCGCTCAAACGGTCGGCTGCCCCGAAGCCGGCCCCTGCTGGTCCCACATCGCCTCCACCCGGGCCGGTGCCTCCGCCCAGCGGGCTGCGGTAAATGGCGGATAGTCCGCCGCTTGTCAGGCCTGCTCTCAAGACGCGGCATTTCTGGGTATTCTTCCCGGTTTCTTTGTCCGGATTCTGCGACGAGCCGCCCTTAAGTATCGGTTGGTGAACAGCTCGCCGATCTTCCGGTTCGTGCTTCGCATCTGCATCCTGCCCACAGCGCAGAAAAAAGCCACGAACAACCTGCACCCGAAGATGCAGGTGCCTCGTGGCGGTGCATTGTTCCCGTACAGGGGACGCCGGGCTGGAACTCGCGGTCAGTTCCAGCCGTCTTTCGATCGGCCGCACTTGCGTTTCTCGGCGGGCGTGAGCTTGTCGGTCATGCTGGTCACTTTCAGTTTCAGTGCCAGCCGGGTAAGCAGGGCGGCCTTGTCCGTACCCAGCTTGGCCATTGCGCGAGCCTTGTGGTTGTCGGCGGTACTCTTGGCGAGTTTGAGAATCTTCCCGATTTCCTCACACGTGCAACCCAGGCTCGCCAGGCGAACAACTTCCTTCTCTCGTGGCGTCAGTTCGGATGCCATCTGAAATACCCTCAGTAAATGTGTCAGTAGGGAGGTGCCACAGCACAATGTACCCTGAAATACGCCTTTCGTCGAGCGTCACGCTGGACTAATTTTGAAATCCTCTGGCGGGCAACCTCGCGGCCATCGGCAGAAGCGTCTACAGACCCGATCGCGGTCCTTTCCCAGAAACCTTCTCTCCCGCCTGCATCAGGTTCTTGACCAGCGCAGGAGACCAGGAGCTGCCCGGATCGCGACCGGTGTGATAGCGTGCGTGCATAAATGCTACGCGATTACTGCTGAAACAGAAATGCCCCCAACCCGAGGGATGATCGACGTCTGCGCAGTCAACACGCGACAGTGAAGGGCGGAAGCCGGGCGTTCTGTGGTCTTCCCTTGGGTGGCCATCCGCATTTTCACGCAGACTTGGGTGACTCTTCGCACAAGACTGCGGCATCCAGGTGGCGTGCGGACTGCGGATTGCCGGCCTCCACGAAGCGGCCGCACAGCAACCAAGTACTTGGCAACGGCCACAGCACGGAACGGTGCCCGAGAACCTGGGCACCGAGTCAGTTGTGGTAAGCGGAGATTTTTCGGTTAATTCCCGACGATTTTCGATAAGTCCTGTTGAGCCCAGTTGTGGCCACAACTGCCTCGTCAGGGGATGCGCTGTTTTGGTGATGAGGGACTATCATGATGGTCCTTGAAGTACTTCAACTTTGTGGCGTCTCTTCTTCGCGAATTTCGGACCAGGGTGAAGCGAGATCAATATCGTTGGCAAGCGGCCTGTTCGCTCCGCAACAAAAACAGGAGTTAGCCCGACTGGGGGGGCGATTCGCGTTCGGGTGTGTCTCATTCGCGCCCCATTCTCACGAGTTCTCGGGACTTTGATTCCTGAGACGAGTTTTTGGGACTCGCTGGGCCGGAGTTACGATTGGAGACCGAAGAGGAACGCCATGC
>CAZLWV010000186.1:2374-14918 GCA_964563135.1 uncultured Planctomycetaceae bacterium | reverse complement strand
GCGCCATCCCCCTGTCGAGCGACATCCCTTTACGTTCCGAGCCCCTGGTATAAACCCTTCTCCTATCCCGACTTGCCAAAACGCCCGTCGCCCAACTTTTAGCGCAATATGCAAGGGCGGTGCAAAACCCTCGTGTTGCACAACACCTCGGGAGCGATCTTTGACAACTTGATTCTGGATTGTTGCCGCAGGTTCCAGGGCAGCCTCCGCAGCGCCATGCACGACTCCTTGCGCAGCTGGCAGTGGTCGAGCCTGTGGCGACGATGCCAGGCCGATCCGGCAGCGCAGGCGTGGCTTGGCAACTGGCCCGTCACCATGCCGGAGAGCTGGCTGAAAAATGGGTGGAGCATGCAGCCGTCGCAATCCAGTCATGCATGCCGGGGAAGACAGTACGGATTCGCAAGGTCGATTACGGCAGAAGCAGGATGGATCGATCTCGATCTGGTGAGCCACCATTCTTGATCGCACACGTCTGTTCTTCGCACGCTTGCCGCGCCGCACCATTTCGAGGTTCGAGATGATCTGGTGGACTGAGCGCTGCAACCATGGCAACTCTTACGTGAGTCCTGCCCGGCCACCCGACTCACGACCCGCGGCACTCGTTCTCTACTGCAGCCCCTCCAACGCCTCCACCAACGTGCGTTTCATCCGGTCCGCATGATAACCCTCGGGCGGCTGCCGCTGATTCAATGCCACCGAGGCGGTTGTCGATTCGAGAAGCTTCTCGGCCGCCCGAATTTGCGCGCTGTCGGTGCCGCCGGCACGAAGCGTCTCGATCCGCCCAGCGAGGGTCTGCAACAGATAGAAATCCTCGGCGCCCTCGCGGCAACGCTCGAAGTGGATGGTCGGGTAGATCCGTTTGCGGCCGTAGCAGATCATGGCCGTGTCCGGCTCGCGACCGTCCAGGTCGAAGAACTGGTAGCCGTGGAGCACGTTCAAGTGCCACTGCCACCGGGCGCGAACCCCCTTCTGATACTCGCTCCACTGGTACAGACCGAAGCTGTACCGCGTCCGGCCCTGGTTGTAGATGTGGATCTCCTTGCCCAGCTTTTCCGCCTCGGCCATCACGGTCGGATCGTGGCTGTTGAGGCTGCTCACGTCCAGGGCCTCGAAGAAACGCTGGTGCCAGGTGAGCATGTCCTCAGGATCGTCTGGCCGCCGATCGAACGAAACGCTGTAGCTGCCGCTCGTGCGAAGCGTTTCCGGAAACGCCCGGCTCACGTCCGCCATCAACTTCATAAACTTCAGTTCCTCCTCCGCTGCCTGGCGCACCCGGGTCTCGTCGCACATGGCGTAGTAGATCAGCGGCCAACCGGCCTGTCGGGCATGGGCGTCGACGGCCTGCCAGGCGCGCTTGAGCGCCTCCGGGTAAGCCAACCCGCTCTGTTCCTCTACCTTGCGGCCCGTCGCGCCCTGCACGTACCCGTCATGGAGCCCCACCAGTCGCATCCCGCCATAGCCGTTGATCGCGCGGGTGAATCCGTGTTCCTTGAGCCGTTCCATGAACCGATCCATCTCGCCGAAGTCGAACTCCGGACGGCCATCTTTCCAGCCCGCCAGACGCAGACTGGGTCCGCCGGAAACCGCGTTCATGCCGTGAGAACGGAGCAGACGCAAGGTCTCGTCCAGGATTCGCTCACGCTCCTCCGCCGGCACAAGGTCCGGAGGATTGAGCCCGAAGAAACCCATGAGAAAGTCGGTCTGGCGATCCAGGACCGCCGAAGAGACCGTGAGTTCCAGCGGCACGCGCAGCAGCAATTCCCCTTTCGGACCGACAATCCGCAGCGCCCCGCGGTACTCGCCGGCCGGGGCCGAAGAACGGGCCAGCGCCGTCACCACGACCTCGCGAGTCACGTCCTTGCGGAGGTCGACGGCCGGCTGCTCCCGCAACGTATGCGGCCGCACCTGGTAGGCAATCTGGCCGAAATCGCGGCTCGTGTTGTACCACACGACCGAAGTCGTGGCCGTGATCGAGCCGGGACCTTGGAACGGTTCGAACTGGAGGGAACACAAGCCCAGGTCGCGAAGCGGACGGACCGCCAGGCAGAAGGGTTCGAACTCGCCCCGGAGGCTGAGGCGGGAAAGCTTAAGGTCCTGAGGGTCTGGAATGCTGCGCGAACTGTCCTCCCTTGCGCTCGTTTGTAGCTTGGCTCTCCAGAGCCGAGCTTTCTGGTCGTCCGTGGACTCGGCTCCGGAGAGCCGAGCTACGTCAATGCTTGCGATTCGGGTTGGTGTCGAGTATGGGGCAATGTCGTCTACGATGTCGACGGGCCAGGCGACGAAGCCGGCAGATTGCCACGCGGGACTGGGCTGAAACTCGGCTGCGGGCGGGTCGAGGCAGAGGGCCTTCCCGCGAAACTCGGCGGCGACCTTCTGAACTTGTTCCGCCAGCCATTTCGCAGCCTCCGTGTCCTCGGCACGATGAACGGCCAGCGCCGCGATCTTGCTGCCCCAGGCCACATCGGCCTGAAACTGAAGTTGCAGCCCCTCGCCCGCAACGTCCACCTCGAATGTGGCCGGCTTGGCCAGTTCCTCCGCCATGTACGTGTCCCACAGATCGACGCCGATCGGTTCGACCTCCTCGAATCGGCAGAGAGCGTGAGCCGGCCCGTCCGGCCGAGTCTCGCTCCACACCTCCTTCCCCTCGTGGGAAATGCTCCGCCTGCGGTGCTTTGCCTGCTCGCCGCCCCAGTAGCCGGAGTTCTCGAACCAGACCGTCACGCGGTACCTGCCTGCCGGCACGTCGACGCGGAACCGGTATCCGCCCCCCTCGCAAAAGTCCTGCAGGAGTGAGCAACCAAAGGTCGTATCGCGTGCCGCACCGTCCCAAGGCGTGCCACCCTGCGGTCCCCATCCATACCCGCGCTCGGCCTCATATCGCGTCTCGGACGAAACAGCCGTCCACCCGAGCGTCTCGGCCTGGTCCTTCGGCCCGAAATCGAACGCCCAGACATTCTCGGCCGCGGCGGTCTTCACCAGCCGCAGGTGGTCGATCACCACGCGGCCCGCCTTTCCGCGCCCTCCGAAACCAAAGTCGATGCGAACGATCGAGTCGGGATCGATGTTTCTCTTGATATCGTTGTTCCGGCTGCCCGCCTCGCCCCGATAGAGACCGCGCAGCGGGATCACCCACTCGGTCCGGCCGGGCGGGAAACTCCGCCCGCTGTTGTGACGGTTCCAGTAACTGCCGCCCGACTCTTCCCACGCCCGATCGGCGACCAGCAGACTGGCATCCATCGGCTCCTGGCTCGGATTGCGTACGTCGACGACCAACGCATCGTAGGCCGACCAATCCTTGGCAAGCCGGTACGAGTTCAGATACGCCCCATGGTACCGAGCCTTGACGTCGAAGGCGATTTCCAGGGATTGCCTCCCTTGGAGGGGCTCCTCGGAGACGAGACGCGGGGTACCCGAACCGATCTCCCACAACTTCAACTGGGAGGAGTCCTCAAAATCGCAGAGCACCTGCACATCCTGCCCGTACGTGGCTCCCAGAAACAGAATCGGGCAAATCGCAGCCAGAGCGCCAATTCGGAAGGTCGTCCCCATGGTTGCTTCTCCTTTGGAACAAGCACGAGACAGAGGCCTTTCGGCAACGAAGAAACGTGACAGCCACCTTTCGTGCACAGCACCCGAAGGGCCGTTCCGGCAAGAGGCGGCTGTCACCTTTTTTCCTCCCATCTTATCCTCTGGCGGGCTCCAGAATAGCCTTCGCCCAGTGGGGATAGTAGATGGTGGCCAAGGCAAGCCAGCCGGCCGCTTCGCCCGGCGAACTGGCCCCCTGGTCCCAACAATGGAATGCCACCCGGTCGGAAAGCGCCCTCATCAGCCGCGATCGCACCGCCCTGATGAGCGTTTGCGTGAACAGGTCGAAGCGAGTGAACGGGCTGACCAGCACGACCCGGTGAGGCCGCACAAAGTTAACGCAGTTCGCCAGGCCCATCGACAACAACTCGATCATGCGGGCCATTTCCGGCTGCGAACCGTCGAACCGGGCGGCATGCTCCATCAGCGGAATCGCGTCCGCCCCCTCCTGCTGGAGAAACCCGGACGAACAAATCCTCTCCATGCAGCCGGTCTTCCCGCAGTAGCATCGCTCCGTCTTCACGGGCATGGTCGTATGCCCAAGCTCGTTCCCGCCAACCAGGCAGCCCCAGTTCGGCTCGCCGCGCACAAGCAGAGCGGACCCGAGTTGACCGTCGTCAAGGTAGACGAGCACCACGTCTTCGGTGGGCTGGCGGTGGTGCTCCTGCAGCCAACGGGCGGCCAGCGCATGCATATCGTTCTCGACCGCCACAGGACGACCGTCGGCTACCTCCAACAGAGGCGCCAGCGAGGCAACATTCTCATCCGGTAGCGCCGAGGAGAGCAGAATCTGCTGCTGGCCCGTGTCGACAAACCCGGTCGTGCTCAGGCCGATGATGTAGGTCTGGTCGTTGGTGAGCCGCTCCAGAAGCTCCTTGGCAACCGAGACCGTCTCGCCCGGAGTGGCAACAGATCGGCTGTGAACTCGCCCTAAGGGCTGGCCGCACAGGTTCAGCCGGCAGGCGTCCACCCGCCCAGGGCGAATGGCCGCCCCGATCACGTGCAGCCGTCCCGTGTCGATGGCCACAGGAACCCGAGGCCGTCCCGGTCCGCTGGCCTCCGCCGCGTGCTCCTGAAGCAGCCCCTTCTCGAGAAGTTCCGCCACCAGAGAGCCCACCGTGTTGGGACGCAGCTTGGTCCACTGGTGCAACTGCCAACGGCTCAGCGGCCCCTCATTCCGGAGGATACGAAGAATTCGACACTGAGGGGGGGACAGGACTGGCTGTTTATTACTGAACATGATAGAAAAGTGGCAATGCTGTCCCCGCGGTCCGCATCGTTCCCGCTGCGAGGCTGCGGCCCGGCGCCTGCAAACCGGCTGGTAACGGAATTCTAGTAAATCATTCCGTTGTCAGCAATTAGTGGCGTGCAACAGGCCGGCAGCAGATTCCGGCTGCGGGCCTCTTGTCGACCGCATATCCCGTGCGGTACTTTGTATCGCATGCGATAGAAACTGATACGCAGCCTCGCGTTTCCGGCTCTTCCGGGAGCCGCCAATGGCTGCATTCCATTACTGCTACGCTAGATGGGGAGAACTCCATGGAAGTCCGGATTTCGCCAACCTACGAAGAACTCTCGAAGCAGGCAGCCCAGTGGGTGGCCGAACTGCTGAACGCCAAACCCAATGCAGTGCTCGGCCTGGCCACCGGCTCCAGCCCAGTGGGCCTTTACCGGGAATTGGTTCGAATGCACAAGGAAGAGGGGCTGGACTTCTCGCAGGTCACCACCTTCAATCTCGACGAATATGTCGGGCTGCCGGCCAGTCATCCGCAATCGTATCATTACTTCATGCACGAGAATCTCTTCAAGCACATCAACGTGCCCAAAGAGCGGATCCACATCCCGTCGGGAACCACCAAGAACTACCGAGCCTTTTGCCAATGGTACGAGGACCAGATCAAGGCCTGCGGCGGCATCGACATGCAGGTTCTCGGGATCGGGTCGGACGGCCATATCGCCTTCAACGAGCCGACCAGTTCACTGGCGTCCCGAACGCGGTTGAAGACCCTCGCCCGACAAACGATCGAAGACAATGCGAGGTTCTTCGACAACTCGGACCAGGTGCCGATCTATGCGATCACGATGGGAGTCGGTACGATCCTCGAAGCGCGTCACCTGCTGCTCGTCGCAAACGGCGAAAACAAGGCCGACGCCGTGGCGAGGATGATCGAGGGGCCGGTGACAAGCATGATTACGGCCAGCGCCCTGCAACTTCACCCGCACGCCAAGGTATTCGTCGACGCGGCTGCGGCCTCGAAGCTCACAATGCGCGATTACTACGACTGGATCCTGGCCAAGAAACCAGGGGCGCCGAGGTTCTGAACGCCGATCCCAGGACTCCTGCCGCTGCCTGCCCCTCGCGGCACGCTTCCTGGCGGTCCTGGGACAGGCCCGAAGAGCCGCACCCACAACGCGACCGATTGCGTCTGCCCGTTCCCGCACCTTGCCGAACCTGCAAGGGGGCAACCGCGCAGCGCCTTTCGCCTTCGGTCACACCGCGGTGCGTGTCGAAGCATCCTCGCCGGCAGTGAATGCCGCAGAAGCGGCATTCTCCCGGCCCTTGCTGGCCCTTGCCGGTGGAGCGGTCAAGGCCGCCGCGCCCAGGCGCACCCCGCCCCCGAAAGCCGCCGTCGAGCGCTGGTGGCTCGCTTTCGTGGGCGGCGGTTGAACCGACCGGTGAAATCGGAGTGTTACTCATCTTTGGGGAGGACGTGAAGCGATGAGCATTGTGTCGAAGTTCACGGAACTGGCCAAACAGCGATCGCTGACGATCGTGTTGCCGGAGGGGGATGACAACCGGGTGATTGCCGCAGCCCGGCGGATGGCCGATGACGGGATCGCCCATCCGGTCCTCCTCGGTGAACCAGACGCCGTCCAGGCCCAGGCGGCCGGCGCCGGCATCGCCCTGGAAGGAATCCGCATCGTGGCACCGGCCCAGAGCGACAAGCTGGACCAGTACACCGAGGCCTACACAAAGGGTCGGGATCTGAACCCCAAGGTCGCCCGCCGTATGGTCAAGCGGCCGCTGTACTACGGCGGAATGATGGTGGCCGAGGGAGATGCCGACACGATGGTGGCGGGCGTGGCCACGCCCACGGCCCTGGTGATCCAGGCCGGAGCCTTGACCGTGGGCCTGGCCGAGGGGATCCACACGCCGTCAAGCTTCTTCCTGATGATCATCCCCGATTTCCAGGGGGAGAAGCAGAAACCGTTCATCTACGCAGACTGCGCGGTGAACATCTCGCCCACGCCTTCGGAACTGGCCGACATTGCCATCGCCTCGGAACGCAGCGCCCGCAAACTGCTTCCCGAGGAACCGCGGGTGGCCCTCCTCTCGTTTTCCACGAAAGGCAGTGCGTCGCACCTCAATGTGGACCACGTCAACGAGGCTCTCACGCTGGTCAGGCAAAGAGCGGCCGACCTGAAAATCGACGGCGAGTTCCAGGCGGATGCGGCCATCATTCCGTCCGTCGCAGCCAAGAAGGTGAGGCAACCGAGCGAAGTCGTCGGGCGCGCCAACGTGCTCATCTTCCCCGACCTGAATTCGGGAAACATCGCCTACAAGCTCACTCAGTACATGGCGGGAGCCAAGGCGATCGGACCGTTCTTGCAGGGTTTTGCCCGGCCGATCAGCGACCTGTCGCGCGGGGCAACGGTGGACGACATCGTGGCCACGGCGGCGATCTGCCTGGCACAAGTGGAATAGCAGCGGGAACCGGATTGCCCAACCAGCCGGTGTCCAGGATCGCTGAGAAAATCATCGCGGCGGCTGTCACGCACATGCGGAAACCATTCGGTTCAGCAATCCTCGCCAGTGGTTGGGGAAGGGAGAGAGTGCCATGAAGGTGCTGGTGGTGAATTGTGGTAGTTCATCCATCAAGTATCAGCTCTACGAGATGCCGGAAAAACGCGTCATTTCGCGGGGTATTGTCGAACGGATCGGTGAACAGCACGCGGCACTGGAGCACCACTACGCCGACGAGGTGCGACGACTCGAAGGCCAGATCGCCGATCACGAAGAAGGCATGGCCCTGATCCTGGAGACACTGGCCGGGCCCGAGGGCGTGCTGGAAAACGCCGAGGAAATCGCGGCAATCGGCCACCGGGTGGTCCATGGAGGCGAGGAGTTCACCGGATCGGTCCTGATCAACCCGGAGGTGATCGCATCCATCGAACGCTTCGCCGACCTGGCCCCGCTGCACAACCCGCCCAACCTGACGGGCATCCGCGCGGCAATGCACGAACTGCCCAACGTTCCCCAGGTGGCCTGCTTCGACACGGCCTTTCACGCCACCATTCCCGAGGTGGCCTATACCTACGCCCTGCCCTACCAGCTATATGAGAAATTCGGCATCCGCCGATACGGATTCCACGGCACGAGCCACCGCTACGTGGCCCGCCGCGCAGCCGAGATCCTGGGAATGGACAAGCACGCAATCAACTGCATCACCATCCACCTTGGAAACGGGTGTTCGATGACCGCGGTGCGCCAGGGACTGTCCGTCGACACCTCCATGGGACTGACGCCGTTGGAAGGGCTGGTGATGGGAACGCGAACGGGCGATTTCGATCCGGCGATCCTGTTCTACCTGGCCGGTCGCGGATACGACATGAACTCGCTCAACAAGCTCTGCAACAAACAGTCGGGGCTGCTCGGGATCAGCGGCGAGTCGAACGATATGCGGACGCTGCTGGACCGGAGCGCCCAGGGGGATCGCCGGTCCAAACTGGCCATCGACGTTTTCTGCTACCGGATCAAGAAATACCTCGGAATGTACTTCGCGGTGCTCGGGCGGGTGGACGCGATCGTTTTCACCGGCGGCATCGGCGAGAATGCAGCCGCGGTACGCGCAGGTGTCTGCCGCGATCTGGAACCCCTCGGCATCGTGATGGATCTGGAGCAGAATGCTAAAATCGCAGCCAGGCGCGAGGGCGCCGTCAGCACCGCCCAGAGCGCAACCGCGATCCTGGTGATCCCTACAGATGAAGAAGCGGCAATCGCCGACGATACCTACCGGATTATGAGGAGCAATCCATGCCTGACGACGTGAATTATCGCCCCCTGACGCAGGAAGAAATCGAGACGCTCACCCGCCATGGCTGTACCTCGGCCGACTGGGGACTCGTCCAGGTCGCTCCTGGTTTCCGCCCGGATCGGGTCCGGAACACGGTGTTCGGCGGAGCCGTACAGTTGGGCGGCAACAGCGGCACGGTGACCGATGGGGCCGGCATCGACAAACCCTGCGGCATCGAGGGGGCGGCAATCTATACCTGCCGGGTGGGAGACAATGTTCGCATCGCGGGGGTGGGTGTGCACATCGCCCGTTATGATATCGGCGACGAAGCATGCCTCGAAAACGTGGGGACGGTCGAGACCCGCCAGGACGCGACTTTCGGAAACGGCGTGTCGATCGAGGTGCTCAACGAAGGGGGCGGTCGCGAAGTGATGCTCTTCGACCGGCTCGATAGCCAGTTCGCCCACCTGCTGTGCCTTCACCGCTACCGCCCCGGACTGACCGAGAAGCTTCTGGCCATTGCCAAAAACGAGGCGGCCAAGGCCAGGCAGCCGCGAGGCCGGATCGGCGAGGGGGCCCGCATCCGCAACACCCAGTCCATCGTCGACGTCAATATCGGGCCCTGCGCGGTGGTCGACGGCGCCGCCTCGTTGACCGCCGGCACGATACTGAGCAGCAAGGTCGCCCCCACGCGGATCGGCTGCGGCGTGCAGGCGGAGGAGTTCATTATTGCCGAAGGATCCAAGGTGACCGGCGGGGCGATTCTCGCCAAGACATTCGTCGGCCAGGGCTGCCAGATCGGCAAACAGTTCTCCGCCGAAGGTTCGCTGTTCTTCGCCAACTGCGAGGGTTTCCACGGTGAGGCCTGCAGCGTGTTTGCCGGCCCCTACACGGTGACCCACCACAAGTCGACGCTGCTGATTGCGGGGCTGTTCAGCTTCTACAACGCCGGCAGCGGCACGAACCAATCGAATCACCTCTACAAACTCGGGCCGGTTCACGAGGGAAAACTGGAGCGGGGCTGCAAGACCGGCTCTTTCAGCTACATGATGTGGCCCTGCCGCGTGGGACCGTTCAGCGTGGTGCTCGGTAAGCATACGCGCACATTCGACACCTCGGATTTCCCCTTCAGCTACCTGGAAGCGACCCCGTCGGGCCGTTGCCAGATGACCCCCGGGTTCAATTTCACCACCGTCGGCACAGTTCGCGACGGGGCCAAGTGGCCCGCCCGCGACCGTCGCCGTGGCATCCTTCGCGATCGGATCAGCTTCGACGTATTCAGCCCGTTGACCGTGGGCCGCATGATTCGCGGCGCCGAACGCATGAACGAACTGCTCGATAACACCGACCGCAAAGTGGACTTGGTGAATCTCAACGGGGCCGACGTCAAGCGGATCCTCCTGCGGACCGGACAGAAGTTCTACCGCTCGGCGATCACCATGTACCTCCTCGACAAGGTCCTGGCACGGGCAGAGACCCTCGCGGGCCGGCCGGAGGTGCCCCTTGCCGAGGCGTTTGCAGTTGCCGAGGGAGCGGTTTACGACCAGCACTGGGTCGACATCGGCGGTCAGATGATGCCTCGGCGGCGGCTCGACGACCTGTGCGCGGCGATCGTCGACGGCCGGGTGACCGACCTGGACGCCTTGAACCGCCAGTTCGACGCGATCCTGCGGGCCTACGACGCCGACGAGTGGGCCTGGATCGTTGAGGCCTACGCAAGAGTGTTCGGCAAACGTCTCGCCGACCTCACCCTCCAGGACACTGTGGAACTGGCCCAGGAACTGCTCAACACGCAACACAAGTTCCTCAAGCTTGTCCTCAACGACGCGTCCAAGGAATTCGACAACGTGGTTCGTACGGGTTTCGGGCAGGACGGACACCCGGACGATGTGGCCGCCGATTTCCAGGCGGTCCGAGGCTCCTACGACGGCAACAAGTTCGTCCGGGAAATGGAAGCCCAGATCACCGCGGTGGCCCAACGCGTGGAAAACTACAAGCGGGCCGTGGCCGGCCGGTGACACAAGGCAGTCGGCAACAGAACTGAACGTGGTTGGCATTCAAGTCAAGGGGATTCTTGAAATGGCAAGTGACGTGCGAGAACGGGTTATCAAAGTCGTGGCCGAGACACTGAAGATGGAACCGGCACAGATCACCGACGGGTCGAAATTCGTGGAAGACTTGGGGGCGGAATCGATGCAGAGCGTCGAACTGATCGCCGCCTTCGAAGAGGAGTTTGATATCGAGATGGATGAGGAGGAGGCCCTCGACGTCAAGACGGTGGGCAAAGCGGTCGACTTCATCCAGGCCCATCTCGGCTGACTGCTGCCGGTAGCCGAAGTCGCCAGACTCTGGAGATTCCACAGGTGGCCAGCGGCGCGCCGGTTTGGCTGGATGGGGATTTCGGCGATCAGAGTCCGGTGACGTCGACCTGTGCGGCCAAAGTCTGGCGACTTCAGCTGCGCACATGGCGATTTCGGCTGCATGTTTGACCGCGAAAAGGAACCACCGATGCAAACCATGAAGGCGCTTGTCAAGTCGAAACCGGAGCGCGGACTGACACTGGAGGATGTGCCGGTACCGCAGATCGGGATCAACGACGTGCTGATCGAGATCCTGCGGACGGGAATCTGCGGCACGGACGTGCATATCTACAACTGGGACGCCTGGGCCCAGCGCACCGTGCCCGTCCCCATGGTGGTCGGACACGAATTCGTGGGGCGGATCGTGGAAGTCGGAAGCAACGTCAAGGACTTCCAGATCGACGACATCGTCAGCGGGGAGGGGCACCTGGTCTGCGGCCAGTGCCGCAACTGCCTGGCGGGGCGGCGGCATCTCTGCAAGGATACGCATGGCGTGGGCGTCAACCGGCAGGGAGCCTATGCGGAATTCCTGTCCCTGCCGGTCACCAACGTCTGGCACCACGAACCGGGGATCCCGCGCGACGTGCAGGCGATCTTCGACCCGCTCGGCAACGCGGTGCACACCGCACTTTCGTTTCCAGTGCTCGGCGAGGACGTCCTGATCACCGGCGCCGGTCCGATCGGGATCATGGCGGCAGCCGTCGCCAGGCACGCCGGCGCCCGCTATGTGGTCGTGAGCGACGTGAACCCCTACCGCCTGGACCTGGTCAAGAAAGTGAAGCCCACGCTCGTCATCGACGCCCGGAGAGAGAGCATCGCCGACGCCCAGAAGAAACTGGGCATGAAGGAGGGATTCGATGTCGGTCTGGAGATGTCAGGTAACCCCAACGCGTTTCGCGACATGCTGGCCAATATGTGCCACGGCGGCAAGATCGCCATGCTGGGGATCCCTGAGAAGGAAATGGAGATCGACTGGACCAAGATCGTTTTCAACATGCTCACGATCAAGGGGATCTACGGCCGCGAGATGTATGAAACCTGGTACAAGATGACCGTCCTGATCCAGGGCGGACTGGATATCGAACCGGTCATCACCCACCGCTTCCATTACACCCATTTCGAGCAGGGGTTCGAGGTGATGTGCTCGGGCAAATCGGGGAAAGTCATTCTCACCTGGAAGGAAGAGTCCTGATGTTCGGAGCGATCAAGGACCACCTGGCCCGCCAACTGCACGAGATCCGCGATGGCGGCCTCTTCAAGGGCGAACGGGTCCTCACCACCCCGCAGCAGGCCCACGTGGGCGTCCTCCACCGCAAGAACGTCCTCAACCTCTGCGCCAACAACTACCTGGGACTGGCCGACCATCCCGACGTTGTCGCCGCCGCCCAGGAAGCCCTCCAGCGCTGGGGCTACGGTCTGGCCTCCGTGCGATTCATCTGCGGAACCCAGGAGATTCACAAGCAGCTTGAACGGCAAATCGCCCAGTTCCTCGCAACCGACGACACGATCCTCTACTCGTCCTGCTTCGACGCCAACGGCGGCCTGTTCGCAACGCTGCTGGGCCCGGAAGACGCTGTGATCTCC
>CAZLWV010000186.1:0-2271 GCA_964563135.1 uncultured Planctomycetaceae bacterium | reverse complement strand
TGGCGGATCTCGAGCAGCAACTCCAGCAAGCTGCCGCCGCCAGATTCCGCGCGATCGTCACCGACGGGGTCTTCTCGATGGACGGCATCATCGCCAACCTGCGCGGAATCTGTGATCTGGCCGACCGCTACGACGCCCTGGTGATCGTCGACGACTCCCACGCCGTCGGCTTCATGGGCAAACACGGCCGGGGAACCCCTGAGTACCACGACGTGATGGGGCGAGTGGACGTGCTCACCGGCACGCTGGGCAAGGCCCTCGGCGGGGCCAGCGGCGGTTATACCAGCGGCCGCCAGGAGATCATCGACATGCTCCGCCAGCGCAGCCGTCCCTACCTCTTCTCCAACACGCTCGCCCCGCCGATCGTGGCCGCGTCAATGAAGACGCTAGAGATCCTCTCCCGGTCAACGGAGCTGCGCGACCGGCTGGAGGCGAACACTCGCCTGTTCCGCCAGGGTATGACCGATCGCGGCTTCCAGATCACGCCCGGGGAGCACCCGATCGTGCCCATCATGCTGGGAGACGCGGTACTGGCCGCCCGGATGGCCGAGGCCCTGCTCGAACGCGGCATCTACGTGATAGGTTTCTCATTCCCGGTCGTGCCCAAGGGAAAAGCGCGGATCCGGGTGCAGGTTTCTGCTGCGCACACGGCGGAGGATCTGGAGTTTGCGATGGAGGCCTTTTCGGCAGTGAAGGAGGAGTTGGGGTTGTAGAGACCGGCTCGCTCTCAATCCACCATAGGGGCAATAATCCCCTCGGTGGCACTGGAGGTTGCCTTGGCCTGCCTCCTTCACCGTTGCGGCAACTCGTCCGTCGCCTCGATTTCTCCTCGCAGCATCCGCCCGATTTGACCGGTGAGCCGGAGGTAGTAGTCGGAAGGCAGGCCTTCATAGGTCACAAACGGGCTCTCTCCCACCGGCGGATCGTTGGTGCACCTGAAGATGGCCGTCCCTTCGTCGATCTCGTCGAACATGGCCACATAGAGCATCTCCGCCCCAGCCCGCCGATCGGCAACCGCCTGGGCCCAAAGTAATTCACCCTTGAGCCGAGGGATCTGGTCGAGCGGAGCTTCCTCTCCGCGGGCCTTATAGAGATTGTGCCAACTGAAGCCGGGAAATACGACCGGCAAGTGGTCCACGCCCGCGTCCCGGCACCAGCCGATGTCCGGAGCGATCCACTCCCTGGCATGGCGACGGGCGGCCTCCGGCGTGTGGTAGCGTCCCACCGTCCACGGGCTGACGATGTCGGCCCGCCGGATGATCGCGTGGAGCGTGTTGTCATCCATCGCATCTCGAGAAAGGGTCCGCCATCCGGTGGGCACCCCGACCATGACCGTGTTGTTGCCGTACTTCGGGTCGTCTTTCAGGAACCGAACCAGGGCTTCGCACTCATCCAGCGTATAACGCCGTCCGTCGTTGAAACCAATCCCCCACACAGCCACCACGGGCCGGCCCCGATGGTGCTGATAGGCCGGGTCGCGGCAAATCTGCATCCGGTCGACGAGCAGCCGCCAGTCCTCCATGACAATCCGCTCGATATCCCCTTCCCGCATTCCCGAGAGATCGTACATCACGGCCCAGGTGCGTCCGGCACGGTTGGCACCCTCTCGGACGTTGCTGGCAACCACGTTGCGATGGTTCAGATCCTGCGCCGAGCGAAGGGAGACGCCGAACCGCTGCAAGAACACGCCGTCGATGCCGCACTCGGCCATCCACTCGAAATGCCGCAGGACGGTCTTCTTGTTGTAGGGGCTGAACAGCTCTGCCGAACGCCCGTCGGCGTGCCGGAAGGCCGTCGGATAGCGTTCATCGGCATCCAACTCCGAAACGTCCGGCCAGAGATCGAAGGTACAGCTTCCGGGCTCAAGTCCCCGGAGCCCCGCGTAGTGTCGCCATCCCAGGCCGGCTCCATCTCCCTCCGCGGCAAACCAGCCCTGGTATCCGCACATGACCTTGCCCCTGAGAGTGGAGACATCGACACTCGCAACGTGCGGACCTTCATAGGGAACCATACGCTCGATCACCGCCTCCCGGCTCTCTTCCGCTCTGCCGGTCGGGGACAACAGAGCCAGGGCCATCAGGGCAGCATAGACTGGGAAGCGGAAAGAGTTCATCGTCGAGGACCCCTGTGCAACAAAACCCCAAAAATCGCTGAGTCTTCCACGCCGACCTGCCACCAACGCGAGCAGGCCCCTGGCAACCGAGCCGCCCCTGGCCACTAGCCCAAGTTCGCCAACTGTCGGTATGATATCCCGGTTTTTGCGGGGTGGGC
>CAZLWV010000185.1:0-15010 GCA_964563135.1 uncultured Planctomycetaceae bacterium | reverse complement strand
CGCCCATCATGCCGCCGCCCATGCCGCCCATCATGCCGCCCATGCCGCCCATCATGCCGCCCATGCCGCCCATGCCGCCCATCATCATCGGGCTGACGGGAATCACCAGGTCGGCCACAGGATAAACTTTGGTGGTTAGCTGGTTGTCGGCCTCTTCGGGCGTTGTGATCATGAGGACTTCGTCGCGGATCACATAGGTCAGGTCGAGGTCGCCGAGCACCAGCCGCAGGGCGGATCGAAGCGAGATTCCGTCGAGCGACTTGGTGACCGGGGTGTCGGTTCCCATGTTGACGTCATCGAGAGCCTTGGTGTCAAGCTGGATCTCGATCTTGTGGAGCTCCTTCCAATATTGCACAACGCTGCTCAGCGGTTCTTCGGTGAACTCGAGGGACGTTTTGTCGTCGAGAGCCTTTCGGATGTTGATTTCCGCCGAACCGGGTTCCGCCAGGTCCATCGAACGGTATCGCTCTTTGCGGCGTTCGGTCAACTCCGTCCAGATCTCCGCCGGCGGATACAGGATCGGCGGCTCATCCGGGAACGGGATATGGGCCAGTTCAGCTTGGTGGAGAGTATCGACCACGCCCTTCTGTCGTTTCACTCGCAACACCAGGTTGTCGGTCAGGCCTCCCATCGATCGAGCGTTAAGCGTGGCGGCAACACCGGCGACGTTGTCGGGCTCGATCTTCTGGATCTCGCTGGCCGTGGCTTCTTCCGCGTAGTCGTACTTGCCCTCCTCCATGAGAGAATTGAACCGCCGCATGAGCTGCTTGATCTTGTCTTCCCGTTGTTCGATCTCACTGAGGATGTACTCCTGCTCACGGGCAATGGCGACCCGCTCTTGCCGTTCCTGATTCCGTTTCTCAACAACCGCCTTGCGCTGCTGAGCCTGACGAACGGCCGCCTGGAGCATGTCGAGCAACTGGTCCGCACGGTCCGGATCCAGCTCCGTCAGTTGCCGGACCGTCTCCATCTGTTGTTTGAGGTTGTAGATGGCGCCGTCCGGGTTTTCTTCCAGGCTGCGTCGAGCCTGATCGATGACGTATCGAGTCTCGCCTTCGATCTTCTGCTGGAATGCCTTGTTCATGGCCTCCACTTCGAACGCGAAAGCGCCCGGCTCCTCCGGCGGAGCGGCCGGAACCGACTCGTCGGCGGCAATGCTGAGAGCCGCCGGTTCGCCCCGTTTCTTGGCCACGGCCCTCATAATGGACTGCGCCTCGGGGTTGCCGGGGTCCTTTTCCAGGGCTTCACCGGCAAGCGCTTCCGCCTTGTCCAATTGGCCGGCGCTGAGCGCCTGAGCGCCCAATTGGCCGAGAGAGGCTCCTCCAGCATTGATGTACTTGCGCACGGCGTCGAGGCTCTGGGTGCCGACAACAGGCAAGGTCAGCCCGCCGTCCAACTGGGCCATGTTAACCAGCGCCACAAGGTAGTTGTTGTCGGCATTGGAGGGCTCTGGAGTGGCCGTCCATCGAAGGGACTTGGGACCCTCGCTCGTGCTGACGGTTGCGGTGATTTCGAACGGCCCCTTCTGCGCGGTTTCGTATTTGCCGATCAGCACCGTGTCGCGATCGCTTCGCAGTGGGGGCATCTTCATGGGATACACTTCGAAACCGCCCGGAAAGGCAACCGCATCCTGCTCGGGCCAGACCACAGCGGCCCGGGCACCGGCAGCAAGCCTGGCACCCACCTGTTCCGCAAGGGCTTCATCCCAGTCGGCAATCATGCAGCCGCCGGTCTGGTTGGCCAACGCACTGAGGGCGGGCTGGTCCACTTTCGGACCAATGGCATGAACGGAGACGGGGATACGATTGCTCACCAGCTCCGAGGTGATCTGTTCGAAGGTGTCGGTGCCGAGAAAATTGGCCGCGCTGATTCCGTCACCGATGTAGACAACCGACCTCGGACGGGCTGAATCCTTCTCGAACGCTGCGATCGCCGTTTCGAGGGCCGCTTTCATGTCGGTGGCGCCCAGGGGCACCCGAGCGTCGAGCTTCGCCAGGGCCTGCGCCATCATCTCGCTCCCCGGGGCGGCAAAGCCTTCGCTCATGGGTACCGCGTTCACATCCACTGCGATGAGACGCACTCTCGCACCTTCGCCAAGGTTCGCCAGCATCGACTTGAGAGCCGCCAGCCCGTCGGCACGAATCTGGCCAGCCTGACTGGCCGACGTGTCGAACAGAACCACCACATCGGGAGCCTCGGCAGGTACGGGCAACGCCGCCGTCAGGCCGAGCGCGAAATAGTTCGTCGCTCCATCGGCTTCAGCGTACGTGTCCAGTCGAGCCGCCTCGGGGCTCGCGTCGGCACCGGCCGCAGGCAGAGCGATCACGGCGGCCAGAACCGCAACCACCGGCACGAGAGTCAATCGGAAACCACAATGTTTCGACATCTTTGGGAACTCCGGCGCAGAATAGCGAAAGGACCGTCGTGTTCCGCAGCGACAGCCCGTCCTTATAGTCGCAGAAAACAACCTCGTTGTGACCAACCTGCACACCTTTCCATCGATGGAACCGCACACATGGTCCCTATCAGGTGCCCCCTAAAGGGAGGCAAACGACATTCGAAATGTCTGTATGCGAAGAGAATGCCTGTCGATACTACGGATTCATTCTACTCAAGCCCCGCAAGCGATGCCAAGGAAAATCTCTTGTCCGCGCAAAATTGGGGGTCTGTGTGATTTGGAGACGACCGGTCGTACCGGCGCACCCCTCACATGGGCTATAGTAGAATAGGCCTGCCGGAGATCCTTCGGCAGGCCTTGACGCTTGGCCCGAAACCGCAATACAGGCATGCTGCCAACAGAGACTACGGCAGCGGCTGGAGTTCTGGTACCCTCTCTCGAGTGGTTCTTCCGACAAACGTCTTCGGCGTTCAAAAGGTGGGCACAGTCAATAGGCGGAGCCATCTCCGCTGCGCAGCGGGCGGAATGCCGAGCGGATTTCCTGCAGGCGGCCGGAGAGTTCCGCCCACGGGAGACCGGCAACTCGACCGGAGACCGCCGAGAGCAGAGAGTTGAGAGCGGCTGCGGAACGGTAGGCGGCCGCAACCAGCGCGTCGACCACCGGATGGGTTTCGGAAACCACCCCCTCCGAGGCGGCGGCGATCCGCCCGACGCTCTCGACCCAGGCGGGACTCTGGTCGGAAAGAGAATCGGTCAGCAGGGCCACGCCCTGATCGATACCGATCCTGTCTTGCTCGATCAGTCGGTACGAAGCCAGAAAGGCAGCCGCCCCGGGAAGATCACTGGCGAGCCTGAGCACGTCGCTCCGAGTGGCGGCCTCATAACGGTACGCCAAGTCGATGGCCTCGAACCCGAGAGACTCGATGTACTCGTTGAGCCGAGCCCGCTGCCGGGCAATCGAGGCCTTGGAGAGACGCTGGAGTGATCGGATCAAATCCAGATCGGCGCTCTCAAGCAGTTCACTCGGCTGCCAGGCGAAGAGATCGATTTCGATCTCGCGGCCGTCCTCCATCGCCGTCCACTCGCTACCCTCCTCACTGTCGTAGCCGACGTACTCCGACGGATCCTCGTCGCAGACGTTGTCCCATCGGCTTGCCGACGGGCCATCCACCGCCATGCCCGAAATCTCCGAGTCGTAATCGTATTCGTATTCGTAGTGCACCTCGTCATAGTCGCACAGAAGGTCCTCCCCGGCGGACTCAGTATCGCGGTAGACTGACTGCTCCGGTCTGTCGACCAACCCATCCGCATCGTTGCTTTCGTGGTCGCAGTACTGGTATTCATAGGGACAGCCGACCTCGCAGAGCAAGTCGGCGCCAACCGGGCCGTTGTCCCAATAGCTTGCCTGGCCGTTGACCAGAGACGCGGCAGGCACGAGCGAGGAATGCAGTGCCTCGAGGGGGCTGACCGCGTCCGGCGCCCCGGCCACAACGGGAGCCTGATCCAGCTCAGTGGCAGCAGCCCCGCTCCAGCAGGAGGTTCCCAGCCAAATCGCCGTCCCACCTAGCAGAAAGCACACGATACGTTCTGGCGTCAGAAAGTGACTCATTACCTGTGTCCTCCCAGGAATGCCTCGACCAAGAAAACGGTTCTGCCTGTGCCTCGCGAAGCCTGTTCGCGGTTGCGATGGTTTTCGTCAGACGTATCGGAGCAGAAAAACTAGGGACATTAGCTAAATGAGGGCACAAGGACCAACACAGAGCTTGGCGTGATCTGCGAAACTTATTCGCATGATCCGGTCTGCCCGGTTATGAGGCGAGGTTGCGGGGTGGCGGGCACGGCGCCAGTCAAAGTGGGGCGGTCGTAGGGAGGAAAATAGGGAAAATGCCTTGAAAACGCAGGTTGTGCCGGTTCGCGGGCTGCTGCCCGCAAAGTCCAACATGTTCTGGAGAGCCACATCAGGACTTCGCAGTTCTCCTGGATAACGGTCCCTGAGACTTCGACCTGGTCGGGGGCGGGTGTACAATGCCAGGAACCCCTCAGAACAACACACTCCGCGACCCGGCCGGAGAAGCACGGGCAGGTCTGACCGGACTGGCAGCAAGGGAAGGACGGATGGCTCACAGACAAGTCTTGATGATGTGCACTCTTTCGGCTTTCATTGGCGGCGCGGTGGCCTACCATTTGGCCAGCGAACCGCGGCTTGGCCAGGTGACTCAGGCCCAGGAGCCGCGAAGGGCCGTGGCTCCCCCCCCTGCCAAGATCACGGTGACGCCTCCCCCCAAGCCCGACTACGAGGGCCTCACCGAGGAGGAGAAGGTCCATGTGCGAGTCTACGAGGCGGTCAACCGGAGTGTCGTCAACATCAGCACCAAGAGCCTGCAGACCGACGGATTCTTCATGTTCCAGGTCCCCTCCGAGGGGGCCGGCAGCGGAGTCGTGATCGACAAGCAAGGACGCGTCGTTACAAACTACCACGTGATCGAAGACGCCCGGCAGATCCAGGTGACCCTGTACGACGGCGTCGTCTACGAGGCGGAACTGTTGGGCATCGATCGCAACACGGACGTGGCCGTGCTTCAGATCGCAGCCCCGGCGGAATCACTGTTTCCGGTGGTTTTCGGCGACTCTTCCAGCCTGCTCGTCGGCCAGCGAGTCTACGCGATCGGTAATCCTTTCGGCCTCCAACGGACGCTAAGCACGGGGATCATCGCGGCCCTCAACCGGCAGTTGCCCAGCCCCATGCGAAACCGGCGGATGGAGCACATGATCCAGATCGATGCCGACATCAATCCGGGCAATTCGGGCGGCCCCCTTCTGGACACGTCCGCTCGGATGATCGGCATCAACCAGGCAATCGCCAGCCGTTCCCAGGAGAGTGTGGGGATTGGTTTTGCGATTCCCATCAATACGATAGCCAGAATCGTGCCTCAGTTGATCGAAAAAGGGCGTGTGATTCGGGGGGACATTGGAATCGAGATCGTATCCGAAACGCCCAACGGTCTTCGCATCGTGCAACTACTCTCCGGCGGAGCCGCAGAACGGGCCGGCCTGCTGGGTCCGAAGTACGAGCGGCGGCAGCGGCGGCAAGGACCGGTCGTTTTCGAGTACACCGAGGTCGATCGCACCGCCGCCGACCTGGTCATTGGTGTGGATGGAGCGCCCGTCCACACGGCAGAAGAACTCATCGCTGCGGTGGAGAGCCATCAGCCCGGCGATCGAGTGACGTTGAATATCATCCGCCAGGGGCGGCAGATGGCGGTTCCGGTGGTGCTGGATGCGGAAGAGTGAGCCGGTGACCGCGTCTTGTCAGATGCGGGCTCCGTCCAGGGCGACGCGCAGATAGCGCCCCGTCTGGTTGTCCTCCAATTCTGCCAGCATTTCCGGCGTACCCGTGGCCATGATCTGGCCGCCCCCCTCGCCACCTTCCGGCCCGAGGTCGATGATCCAGTCGGCCGTCTTGATGACATCGAGGTGGTGCTCGATGACGATCACCGTATTGCCGAGATTGACCAGCTTGGAGAGCACTTCGAGGAGTTTGCGGACGTCGTCGAAGTGCAGGCCGGTGGTCGGTTCATCGAGAATGTAGAGGGTATTGCCTGTATCGGCGCGGCCAAGTTCCGAAGCCAGCTTGATCCGTTGGGCTTCACCTCCGGAGAGAGTCGTGGAGGCCTGCCCCAGGGTGAGGTAGCCCAGCCCGACCTCCTGCAGACAACTCAGCAGCCGTGAAATCGCGGGAAAATTCTGGAAGAAAACGACCGATTCATCCACCCGCATGTCGAGCACGTCGGCGATCGACTGGTCTCGATACTTCACCTCCAGTGTTTGCCGGTTGAAGCGTTTTCCCTCGCAGGCCGGGCAGGTCACATAGAGATCCGGCAGGAAGTTCATCTCGATCTTCTGCTGTCCCTGGCCCTGGCACTCTTCGCAGCGTCCGCCCTGGACGTTGAAGCTGAATCGCCCGGCCTTGTATCCTCGCTGCCTGGCCGTCCGGGTGTTGGTGAAAACCTTGCGGATCTCGTCGAATGCGCCTGAGTAGGTTGCCGGATTGCTTCGCGGGGTGCGGCCGATCGGCGACTGGTCGATCTCCACGACCTTGTCGATCCGGTTGATGCCTCGAAGGCTCTTGTGAGGTCCCGGCTTCGGGGCCAGACCGCCCAGATTCCGCACCAGGGCTCGTGCCAGGGTCTCATTGAGGAGCGAACTCTTGCCGGAGCCGCTGACCCCGGTAACGCACACGAAGGCCGACAACGGAAACTGGACGGTTACATTCTTCAGGTTGTTGGTCGTGACTCCCTCGATGGTTATGCATCGCGATTTGGCCAGCCGCCGCCGCTTGCCGGGAACCGGGATCCTCACCGCACCGGCCAGGTAGCGCCCTGTGAGCGAGTTCTCGTCTCGGCTCACCAGTTCGGGAGTCCCCTGAGAAACCAGCCGCCCACCGTGCCGCCCGGCTCCAGGGCCGAGATCGATGAGCCAATCCGCCTCGCGCATGATCGTCTCGTCGTGTTCCACGACAAGCACCGTGTTGCCTCGTGCCTGCAGGTCGCGGAGCGCCTCGATGAGCCTCTGGTTGTCGCGCGGGTGAAGGCCGATCGACGGCTCGTCGAGCACATAGCACACCCCAACCAGGCCGGCGCCCAGCCCGGCGGCAAGCCGAACCCGCTGCAGCTCTCCTCCGCTCAATGTGTCCGTGGGGCGATTGAGCGTCAGGTAGTCGAGCCCCACTTTGTCAAGAAATCGCAGCCTGGCCCCAATCTCCGAGACAACGGGCTCGGCAACCGGCTGTTCCTCCTCGTCAAAATGGAGCGAGTCAAACCATCGACGGGCAGCCTGCACCGTCAGCGAGGTCGCCTCGAAGATGGCCCTTCCGGCCACTCGCACCGACCGTGCCTCCGGTCGAAGCCGGGTGCCTCGGCATTCGGCGCAGACGACTTCGGCCCGAAACGGTTCCAGCCGGCGGCGGATCGTCTCGCTTCCCGTCCGGTACTCGCTCTCGAGCAGCCCCAGAACTCCGGGAAACTCCAGGTCGTCCCCCTCCAACAGAACCTGGAGCGTTTCGGGCGCGATCTTCTCCAGGGGCGTGTTCCAGCGCACGTTTGCGCTGGCAAGGAACTGCTTGAGAACTGCCTGCCGCTTGCGTTCGGCACCGGCCGTGGAATCTCTCCACGGAACCACGGCGCCGCTGGAGAGCGACAGACCGTGGTCAGGCGCCACCAGTTCCGGATCGAATTCCACCAGGCTGCCGAGGCCTTCGCACACCGGACAGGCACCGTAGGGGCTGTTGAAACTGAAGGTCCGCGGCTCCAGTTCCTCGTAGCTGATTCTGCAGTTGGGGCACGAATGCAGTGTGCTGAAAAGGCGGTCCGACCAACGGCTTGCGCCGCTCGCCTCCTTCGTTTCGCAAGCGGCAACGACCAGCCCGTCGCCATGCTTGACCGCCAGCTTGATCGAGTCGGCCAGACGACTGAGAACTCCCTGGCGAACGACGATCCGGTCCACAACGGCCTCGATATGGTGGGGTCGCTGACGAACCAGTTCCGGCGGAGAGTCGACGTCGCACACTTCTCCATCCACGCGAACTCGAACGAATCCTGCCTTCCGGACAGCCTCGAAAACCTCCTTGTGCTGCCCTTTTCTACCCCTTATCAGGGGGGCAAGCAGCATCACCCGGGTTCCTTCACCCAGACCCATCAGTTCGTCCAGGATCTGCTCGGGAGACTGCTGGCAGATGGGCTCTCCGCATTGATGGCAGGTTGGCTCACCCAGCCGGGCGTAGAGCAGCCGCAGATAATCGTAGATCTCCGTGACCGTTGCCACGGTGCTTCGAGGATTCCGAATGCCCGCCCGCTGGTCGATCGAGATCGTCGGTTGCAGGCCTTCGATCAGGTCGACATCCGGTCGTTCGAGCTGGTCGAGAAACTGGCGGGCGTAGACGGACAGGCTCTCGAGGTATTGGCGTTGCCCTTCCGCATAGAGGGTGTCGTGGGCGAGCGAACTCTTGCCGGATCCGCTGGGTCCGGTCACCACGACCATCCGGTTGCGGGGAATGTCCAGATCCAGATTCTGCAGATTGTGGACCCGGGCCCCGCGAACGTGGATATACTCCTGGACGCCCCCGCCGCCGACTCTCTCCGACACACCTTCACTCATTGGCTACCCTGTCGCCCTGATCGACCGCATCCGAAACTGTTGACCTTAACAGACCGTGCTGGGCGGGACAAGAATGCCGGTGCCCGCCCCAGGCGGGCCGCTCGTAGGGTCGGGGATCAAAAGGCCTCTTCCAGCAGAGGGGGCAACGAGCGTGGGCAGCCCTCCGCAGGACCTATTGCTCCAAGGGCCCGGATCCACAGAATCTGCGGCCTCCCAAAAGTCTGTCTGCAGATCACAACAGCTTTTCCAGCCAAGACTTGTGGAGCTGTCTCCTGCGGCGTATTCTTTCCTCCAGAAACAGCGCGGCCCAGAGAATCGGGGACCACCAAGGAAGCCGCCTTGGACGCATGTCCGTCGCGGAGGGGCCGCCGCGTCTTGTAGGGCGTCTTGCCAGGGAAAACGCAGAGAATTCGGGGTCTCCTGATACAATTCTCCCATGAACGTGGGGCACAGCAGCGAACTAACAGCGAATTGGAGTCGTCTAACCAAGGGATTTTGTTGACGCCTGCCTCGTCAGTGCACGAGGCCCACCAGCGGAAAGATCGGCTTTCTGCAGGCTCCCGTTGGGTGGCGGCAAGTGCTTTGCGTGCACACATCAACAAGGACCCGCGCATCGACCTTGGGCGAAGGACACGAAGAATACACGGATGGCGAAGAGGACATATTTCTGGCTCGGCACCATGGTGGAACCTGATGGGATATCGAACGCTTCGTCAGTGCGTGCAAGACCTTGAGAAGACAGGCCAATTAGTCCGGATCGAGCAGCCCATCGATCCCAATCTCGAGGCGGCCGAAATCCAACGCCGTGTCTTTCAGGCGGGTGGACCGGCAATCTACTTCGCAAGTGTCAAAGGCTGCCGCTTCCCGATGGTGAGCAACCTCTACGGGACGATCGAGCGGATGCGATACCTGTTTCGCGACTCGATCGAAATGCTCCAGCGGCTTGTTTCGCTCTCGGTCGATCCGGCCGATCTACTGCGACGGCCGCGGCTCTACCTGAACTTCAGGACTCCCGCCGCCGCCTTCTACGCCCGTCCAAGAAAGGTCCGAAGAGCCCCCGTGATGGCCGTAGAAACCACGGTCTCGCAACTTCCCCAGTTGAAGTCGTGGCCCGACGATGGCGGTGCCTACATCACGCTGCCCCAAGTCTACACAGAAGATCCCGATGACCCGGGGTTTGGGCGCTCCAACCTGGGGATGTACCGGATCCAGATTTCAGGTGGCAAGTACGATCCGGACGAGCAGGTGGGACTTCACTACCAGTTGCACCGTGGAATCGGGGTGCATCACGCGGCGGCGATTCGGCGTGGGGAACGGCTTCGGGTCAACGTGTTCGTGGGAGGTCCTCCTGCCATGGGCGTGGCGGCCGTCATGCCCTTGCCCGAGGGTGTGAGCGAGCTTGCCTTCGCCGGCCTGCTCGGCCGGCGCCGCGTGCCGATGTTCTGCCCGTCTCGCCAGTTGCCGATCCATGCAGAGGCCGACTTCTGCCTGACCGGGCACATCGAGATGGGCAAACTGCTGCCGGAAGGCCCGTTTGGCGACCACCTGGGCTATTACAGTCGCGTCCACGACTTCCCGGCCATGCGGGTGGAGAACGTCTTCCATCGACACCGTCCGATCTGGCCGTTCACCGTGGTTGGACGTCCGCCCCAGGAAGACACGATTTTCGGCCAGTTGATTCACGAACTGGTGGGGCCGATCATACCCAAGACGATCCCGGGAGTCCGGGCGGTCCATGCCGTCGATGCAGCGGGGGTCCATCCACTGCTGCTGGCGATCGGCAGTGAACGCTACGTTCCCTACGAGGAGCCGCGGCGCCCGCGGGAGCTTCTCACCCAGGCCAACGCGCTGCTGGGGCAGGGGCAGTTGTCGCTGGCCAAGTATCTCCTGATCGTCGCCGGAGACGACAATCCGGATCTGGACATCAAGTACGTTCCCGACTTCCTGCGCCATTTGCTGGAGCGGATCGACTGGCGGCGGGATCTGCACTTCCAGACCTGCACGACGATGGACACCCTGGACTACAGCGGCGAAGGGCTGCATCAAGGTTCGAAGGTCGTGATGGCCGCGGCTGGCCCCGAGCGACGGGTGCTCCCGGTGGCCATCGACACGCGGATTCAACTGCCGGCCGGCGGCGAGTTCCGCAATCCGCGAGTGATCCTGCCGGGCATCCTGGCAGTTCAGGGACCACCGTTCAAGCCGGGCGAGTCGGGGCGCGACATGATCGTTCAGCGATTCTGCGCCAGCTACAGCCGGGCAGATGCCATCAACGGTTTTCCCCTGATCGTCGTGGTCGACGACAGCGAGTTCGTCGCCAGGAGCCTGAACAATTTCCTGTGGACCACGTTCACCCGCAGCGACCCCGCCTCCGACATCTACGGCATCGAATCGGTCGTTCACCGGAAGCACTGGGGATGCCTGGGATCCCTGGTGATCGATGCTCGCGCCAAACCCCACCACGCTCCCCCGCTGGTTGAGGATCCCGAGGTCACACGCCGGGTCAATGAGCTGGCCGCGAAGGGAAAGCCTCTCCACGGGATCATTTGAAACCAGCGGAGACCGGTCAGTCCGACTGGACCAGGTCAAGGCGAATCACCTTGCCGCCGATGGGTGCCAGATTTGCCTTCAGGCGTTCCAACGTGGCCTCGTCGGGGAAGGTGCCGATGATCGCTCCTCCCGAACCGGCAAACTTGGACGATGCCCCGGCTGCCCGGGCCCGCTCGATCATGTCGATCTGTTTGGTTGGCAGCCGGCAGATCGAGCGGCGCAGATCAAAGTTCTCGTTGATCAGACGCGCCAGCTTGGAGGCATCGCGATCGAGTATCGCCTGCCGGGCTTCGAACGCCAGTTCCGCAAACCTCTTCATGGCGTTGACGACAGCCGGTTCTCCCTGCTCGAACCGCGCCCGCAGATTGTTGTGAAACACTTCGGTGGGTTCGCTGATGTCGGTACTGTACGCCACGTAGAGCGGCGGCAGCAGGGCGGGATCCAGCGGCTCGTAGACCCCGCACTTCAGCCCGCGGAGGAGCTGCATACGGTCTTGGGCGAAGTCCATATAGACGAGGCCTTCATAGACCTGGATCACGCGATCCTGCAGGCCGGCAGCAATTCTTAGTTCGACGGTCTCCACCGAGAGGACCAGCGAGGGCTGGACCTCCCGCGGAATCTCGACTCCGTAGTACTCCATCAGACAGCGCAGCGTGGCGACAATGATCGCGCTCGAACCGGCCAGGCCGACTTGGCGCGGGATGTCAGATTCGTAGCGAACCGAGAAGTTGCGGTCATGAAGCCGATGCCCGCGGGAGATGCAGTACTCGACAAACTTCTTGATGACGGCCTTGACCAGCCGGATACCTCCGTAGTAGCCGTGAAGCCGAACGTCGTGGGCCAGTTCGCGAATGGACCTGAAACTGCTCCGGTCTTCCTGACTCCAGACGATCTCGAGCTGGTCCCACTCGTACATCGTCACTTGTGCGCGGAACTGGTTGACGATGACCGAGATGGTCTTGCCGTTGTAGCCGTCGGAGGGATTGCCGACGAGTCCTGCGCGGGCGTGGGCCGTCTTGCGGATCAGGTGCATCACGTCTCTCCACCGCCGCCGGCCAGGAGCTGCCGCGTGAACGCCTTGAGCCTCTCTCCATAGGCCGGATCGGCCAGGGCAAACTCGATGAATGCCTGAAAGTAGCTCTCGAAGTTGCCGATGTCGAAACGAGATTGCGACTTGGGCAGCCGCACGCCCATCACCCGCCCGCCGTCCCGGATCAGATCCCGGATGGCGTCGGTCAACTGGATCTCCCCCCCCTTGCCCGGCCCCGTCTTCCGCAAGTAGTCGAAAATTGCGGGGCTGAAGACATAGCGCGCGGCGACCGCCAGGTTGCTGGGCGCCTCGTCCACATCGGGCTTTTCGATCAGGTCGGCCAGTTCGAAAACCTCGCCGACATCGCCTTTCGGCTGGGCGATGCCGTAATGCACGACTTCCTCCCTGGGCACCTCCTCAAACGCGATCACCGCAGCGGCTGCCACCGACTCGAACAGGTCGGTCATCTTGCCGACAACCTTCGACTGGGCGTGCAGGCCGATGATCGAGTCGCCAAGTGCGACGACAAAGTTCTGGCCATCGATGACCGGCTCGGCACAGAGAACGGCGTGGCCGAGGCCCAATTGCCGGCGCTGCCGGGTATAGAAGTACTGGAGCTCCTCCCGTTCGAAAGCAAGTTCTTCGAGCAACTCCTCCTTGCCCGTCACCCGGAGATGGTCGATCAACTCCGTGTCGATATCGAAGTGGTTCTCGATGGCAGTCTTGCCGGGCCCGGTAACGAACAGGAGGCGATGGATGCCGCAACGGGCCAGTTCTTCAACCACGTACTGGACGACTGGCTTGGAGCCAACCGGCAGCATCTCCTTGGGCTGGCTTTTCGTCAGCGGCAACAACCGGGTTCCCCGGCCTGCCACCGGAACAACGGCAACGTCGATGGGCATGTTCTGGATACCTTGCTCTCGGAAAGAACCCACGCATTCTGGTGAAATTTACCACAATATAGGCGATTGGGAATAAAGGACAAGACGCGGCCCGGCCAAGGCCCGCTTGCTGGACCAGCGCGGCTGCATCCTGCCTAACTTATTCCAGCAACATCACTTACACCGCAGATCTCCGTGTTTCTCTTCTTGGGGTCTTGCGAAGACGCGGCCCCAACTGGCCGAAACGGTATTGGACAGGCCATAATGGGACGACCCCGCCGGGCGGCGGAGGCCCGATCATGTCGATTCCTGTTCGCTCATGCGGTCGCTCATGCCCCTGCTCTTCCGTCCAAGTCTTTGTGTCGAGAACGTCATGGAGCTGACGCCCGAGCGCCTGCGCGAACTGGCACTCGACTCGCTCCTTCTGGACGTCGACTGCACGCTCAAGCGCTACCGGGAGACACAGGTATCGGAAAGCGTGGGCGAGTGGCTGCGCACGCTTCAGGGGGTCGGGATCGGACTGTGCCTGGTCTCCAATGGCCGCGGGGCACGAATCGAGCGATTCGCCTCGGGCCTGGGGTTGTCGTTCATCGCCAAAGCGTGCAAGCCCCTTCCCTGGGGGCTGAAACGGGCAATCCGGCAGCACGGGTTCAAACACGAGCGAACCGCCATGGTGGGGGATCAACTTCTGGCCGATATCGTGGCCGGCAACCTCGCGGGATTGACCACGGTGCTTGTCCGGCCGATCCATCCGGAAGAGGAGCAGTGGTTCACACGGATCAAACGGCAGCCGGAGCGTTGGCTTCTGCGCCGGATGGGCCTGGGGCGGTGGGTGCCGACCCGCTGATGGAAGTGCGCCCGCCTGGGTGCGCTGCGCGGGCCAGGACTGCAAGCGGGGCCGTCCACCGATAGAATGGAGTGGCCCCCGGGATTGTCGCGGCCCGAGCTCACCGCACGCGAGCGCGGGTTTCGACCGCGGGCTTTCGCAGCCAGGCATCGGGTCGAATACTTCCACAAACTACCTAAATAGACTTGCACGATTCCAGGAGATCCAGACTCCGCCGCCACCCTTCGGGAGGCGGCTTCAAGGAGATGGCCCATTCTGGGAATCACGCAACCCGATTCAGAGAGGAGAGCTCACGATGAAAACGTTGAGTTGTCTGGTCGCCCCCATTGTGCTTGTCGGATGCGTTCAAGCGGCTCCCAAGGCAGCGTTCGAAAAGGACATCGTGCCGACCTCCAAGGGCGACCTGGTCATTACCTTCATCGGCCACGGCACCTTGATGTTCACGTTTGACGGCCGGGTCGTCCATGTCGATCCCGTGGGACAGTATGCCGATTACACGAAGCTGCCGAAGGCGGACCTGATCCTGGTGACGCACGAGCACGGCGACCATCTGGATGCGGCGGCCATCGGCACGATCACCACGGACAAGACCGTTCTTCTGGTCACGAAAACGTGCCGCGAAAAACTCGGCCGCGGCGAGGTGATGGCCAGCGGCGATGTTCGCGAGATTCTGGGGATGAAGATCGAGGCAGTGCCTGCGTACAACATCGTTCACCAGCGCAGTGCCGGCAAGCCGTATCACCCCAAGGGGGAGGGAAATGGCTACGTGATCACTTTCGGCGACCAACGCATCTACGTGGCGGGCGATACGGAGAATGTGCCCGAGATGGCCGAGTTGAAAGACATCGGCATCGCCTTCCTGCCCATGAACCTCCCCTACACCATGACGCCGGAAATGGTTGCCGCAGCCGTCAAGACCGTCCAGCCCAGAATCGTCTACCCGTATCACTATGGCCAGACGGATGTCGCACAACTTGCCCGCTTGCTGAAGGACGTCAAGGAGACCGAGCTCCGCATCCGCCAGATGCAGTGAACTTTTCCTACGCACCAGCGGCGATTCTGCCGGGGTCATTGGTCATTGGTCATTGGTCGGTGGTCGGTGGTCGGTGGTCGGTGGTCGGTGGTCATTGGCCAGTGGTCATTGGCCAGTGGTC
>CAZLWV010000184.1:0-15283 GCA_964563135.1 uncultured Planctomycetaceae bacterium | reverse complement strand
AGATCAGGGCCATGAGGACGACCCCAAAAACATAGTCCCAGTAGAACAGTTCGAATCGCCAGCGGGCTCCGACCTTCTTCTGGGTATTCGCCCAGGACCCCCAACAGAGCATCGTAATGATGCAGAAAACGACGGCCAGCGAATAGTCCTGGAGCACGAACATGGTTGGTTTCTCCTCGCGGGTGCGGGTGGCTCGATCGTGTGTCTGCGGCGAATATATCGGGTGGGGCGGAGGGCGTCAATTCACCGGCTCCGCCCCCGAGCCGGATCCTTGGCTGAGGCGGCCCGATCGGGTATGCTGCTGGAAATTGCCTTGCCGGATTTCTTGCCTGGGACCGGCCTCGCTCACTGGCGGCCCGATCCCCGGTTCGCATGCCGGCAGGCAGCCGATGCACGTCTTCTGAAAGATGTTCCCGCATTGGGAATCCCGCCCCACTGACGATGGAGACTCCTGCGATGAAGCGACGCGAATTCCTTTTCCGTTCCGGTGCTCTGGCGCTGGCCTCGACAACCTTCCCTCTCTCCTGGGCCCGCGCCGCCGAGAAGAAAAAGAAGGTCCTCTACTTCACGCGATCGGCCGGCTACGAGCACTCGGCCGTCGCCCTGATCGACGGCGGGCCCAGCTATTCGGATCGAGTCCTCACGAAGCTGGGAGCGGAGCGCAACGTCGAGGTGGTCTGCACGAAGGACGGAACCGTCTTCGACGGCGACCTGGACCAGTTCAGCGCCATCGCCTTCTACACCTGCGGCAATCTCTGCGATGAGCCATCCAAACCGCAGACTCCCGCAATGACGCCCGAGGGCAAACAGAAGCTGCTCAAGTGGGTCGAGGCGGGTGGCGGGTTCGTGGGCTTCCATTCCGCCAACGACTCCTTCCATTCCAAGGGCCCCCAGAACGAAGTTCAGAAACTCGAGGACCGCGATCCCTACATCCAGATGATCGGCGGCGAGTTCATCGTGCACGGTCCGCAGCAGGTGGCTACCATGCGGGTCACCAGCCCCGGATTTCCCGGCGCCGACGGATTGGGACGCTCCTTCGACTGGAACGAGGAGTGGTACGCTCTGAAGAACTTCGCCCCCGACATGCACGTGATCCTCGTCCAGGAAACCAAGGGCATGCAGGGCAATTGTTACCAGCGGCCGCCGTTCCCCGCCACCTGGGCTCGCATGCACGGCAAGGGGCGAGTGTTCTACACCTCCCTCGGCCATCGCCACGATGTCTGGGACAACCCGCTCTTCCAGGATCTTGTCGTCGGCGGTTTCGGCTGGGCCATGGGTTTGGAACAGGCCCAGCTCACGCCAAACCTCACGGAGGTCGCTCCCAAGTGCGATGAGCTCAGCCCGGAACTGTGACGGTCCAATGGCCGTGCACCCGACCCGATAACGTCTTGCGCCCTCTCCTCCACTCCTGGGAGGATAGGGCGTTTTTATTGCCGCTGGTTACCCTGAAGGAAGCAAGGCTATGTGGCTGTTCCTGGCAAGCGTGGTCGGCGCCCTCGTGATCTCCGCAGCCTGCTCGCTCATGGAAGCGGTGCTCCTGAGCCTGCGACCCGGGCAGATCGCCGAACTGGCCGATTCGCACCCGCGCACCGCGCAGGTCTGGCAGCACCTGAAAACCAACATCGAACGGCCGATTGCGGCGATCCTGATCCTCAATACGGCCGCGCACACGATCGGCGCCTCGGTCGCCGGGGCCGAGTTCGATCAGCTCTACGGCGAGCGCTGGATCTGGTTGTTTTCCCTGGGGTTCACGTTCCTGATGCTCCAGTTCACGGAGATCCTGCCCAAGGGAGCGGGCGTCGCCTGCAACCAGAGGGCCGCCGTCTGGCTGGCCCGACCCCTGGCCGCCCTCGTCTGGATCATGGGACCCGTCGAGCGGCTCGTCCGCTTCATCAACCGCCCTTTCACCGGCGACAGATCCAAATCCCAGGTGGTCACGGCCCTGGAGGAAATCGACGCCTTGACCGGTTTTGCCCGCATGTCGGGCGAAATCAGCGACGAACAGGAGCTGATCATCCGCCGCGGGACCCGGCTTTCCACCAGCAAGGTCCGCGATGTGATGCGCCCGCGCGTCGACATCGACGCCCTCGACGTGGACACGCCGCCGGAACAGATCCTGGGGGCCGTGGCCATGTCCGGCTTCACCCGCGTGCCCGTCTACGAGCGGGATCTCGACGGCATCCTCGGCTTCGTCTACGTCAAGGACCTGCTGATGGATCTCCACATGCAGCGCCGGCTGGATCTGCGGCGGGTGATGCGCCCGGCGATTCTGGTACCGGAAACTCTGCGGCTCGACCATCTCGTCGAAACGTTCCGCAAGGAACGGACACAGATGGCGATCGTGCTCGATGAACACGGCGGTACCGAAGGGCTGGTGACCCTCGAAGACGTCCTGGAAGAGATCGTCGGCACGATCCACGACGAACGCCGGGAGCCCGATGCCGAACTTGTTCCGGAAGGCGCACACCGCTGGCTCGTCAGCGGATCACTGAATCTCGATCACCTCCTGGAGGCCACCGGCCAGGCACAACTCCGCGCCTCCGCCCCTGCCGGCATCAGCACGGTCGGCGGACTCGTCCAGGCCCAACTCGACCGCATCACCGCCGTGGGAGACCAGACCGTCTGGCATGGCCTTCAGTTGGAGGTGCTGGAGATGGACGGGCTGCGGATCGACCGCATCCGGGTCACGATGGTCGCGGAGGGGCAGGCCTCGGATTCCGCCCGCTGGACAGACCGGCACGAACCGTAGCCGCGCTCCGAGCGGCCACTCCCCAATAGCTCCTCGCGTGCCTCCGCCGGCGTTCGACCGATCTGGCATATCTCCACAAAGCGGGGCGGCCGACCAGCGGCGACTGGACTCCCACCGGTCTGGAACCTCACCGCTCCGGTTCGCCCATGCTCCGCGAGTAAGCTGCCAGCCGCTCGTAAAGATCCAACAGGTTCTGCCACTGCCGCTGCTCCAGGGTCACCCGGTCGCTCTTCGCAACCGGCTGGACGGAATGGATCAGCCCGCGGAGCCGGAGATGAAAGTACTGCAGCAACTCGGAAAGCTGAGCCGACTGGCTCAGCGTCAGATCCACCGGCAGCTCCGGCGGAAGCAGCGTGTGAAGGGTCGTCTGGCCGTCGGCCTTGTCCCCGGCATGCAGTTCGAAGTCGAACGAGAATGAGGAGTTGTCCAGGCCTCCCTCGGCCGCATCCATCTCGACCCCCGCCGACAGATCCACACCCCGGAGCTGGGCCAGCCGGGTGGCAATCTCGTCGCGCGATCCGACCACCAGCACCGTGCGTCCGAGGGTGACCACGTCTCCCGGACGCAGAACCCAGAGATGCACGTTCTCGCCGTTGACCTTCGTGCCGTTCGTGCTCTGCAGGTCCGTCAGGACGATCTTCTCCTGATCGTCCTGGATCTTCACGTGAAATCGGCTCACCCGTTCGTCGTTGAGCTGAACGGAATTGCCTTCTTCGCGTCCCACGGTCAAAGGGGTAGGAAGGTTCTCGAAGACTCGCCCACGATCGGCTCCGTCGACCACCCGCAATGTCACAAGAGCCATGGAAGGAACTCGCTCGGCGTTTGCCCAGGTCACTGAAGATAAGGGGGGATAGCGAAGCTTATAACATGCGGTTGGCGGGGCGGTCAAGCGATTTCCCCCCCGCCGGGACCCCTCAGGTCCGGCCCCCTTGGCAGTCTGGCCGCCCTGGGGGGGTGGTGCTCCGCATGCTTGCATTCGCTCCCACGACCTGTCAGACTTCGGAAAATACGTGATCGGTGGTCTGCGAAGAATCTGTTGAGGGGAGTCCAGCCATGCCAAAACAAGAGCGGATTGTTTGCCCGTTGGGACTGATGATCGCCATCCTGATCTGTGCGCCGGCCAGGGCCGCGGAGCCCCAAGCGGCGGCGGTGATTCGTGCTGGCGACTTCGCCACGCTTCAGGCCGCGCTCGACGCCGTGCCGGCCGGCGGCGGCCTGGTGATTCTCCCGCCGGGACGATTCCTCGTCGATCAGCCTCTCGTGCTGACCCGGGGGGAGACTCGTGTCGTCGGCGCGGGGGCCGCCACCTGCCTGGTCAATACAAACCAGACCGGCCAGCCGACCCTGATCGTGCGTCCGGCGGAGATCGAAAAGGACCCGCGGGCGCGCCTTTGGCGGATTCAACTGGCCGATTTCCGGATCTGCGGCGACCCCGGTGCGGCAGATGGGAAGAGCACCCAGCCCAAGAGCGGCGACGGGCTGCTGGCTCACGGCATCAACGAACTCTTCCTTCACGGCATTTCAATCGATCACCACGGCGGCAACGGAATCCGCCTGGTCGACTGCACCGAGGATGCACGCCTCTGCAATTCGATCCTGACCTACAACCGGCTGGCTGGACTGGCGATCCTGGGGGGGCACGACATTGTCGTCAACGCCAATCAGTTCGAAGAAAACCAGGACGCCGTACGCTGCATCGACAGCTTCAACCTCTGTATGAACGGCAACAACATCGACGACCACCTCGGAAACGGCGTGGTCATCGAGAACACCTACGGCTCGGTCGTCTCCGGCAACATGATCGAGGAGTGCAACGGCACGGCAATCGTCCTCGATCGCGACTGCTACGGGATCACCCTGAGCGCCAACGTGATCGCCCACAATATGGGCGGCGGGATCGATGTGCGCGACGGCTGGGGATGCGCCGTCTCGGCCAACACGTTCACCCTCGACGACGGCTTCGGGGTCAAGGTCGGGCCCCAGGCCGGCCGCATTCCGATCACCGGCAACGCGTTCTGCGACAGCTATCTTGGAGAGACGGCCCGGCGGCAGAAAGAGGGCAATTTTGGTGGCGGCATCCTGCTGGATGGCACGTCCGACGTCGTCATCTCGGGCAACACGTTCACGGGGCTCTCCCGCAACGCCGTCGGCACGACCGGCCCTTGCCGACGAATCGTGTTTCAGGCCAACCTCGTCTGCGGGGCCAATCCGCTGGCCGAAGGCGGACGAGCCCAGGTGAACCTCGAGGCGGCCGCGGAGGTGATCACCGAGGGCAACCTCATCGAAACCGGCACGCCTCCTCAGACCCCACCGAAGCCCTGACAAGCCCCCTGCCGCCTCCCTGAACCGGTCCATGGAAGGTTTCGCGCTCAAACTGCCCGATCGGTCACCACCTATGGGGCCCTCGCCGAAGCACTCGGTTCCCAGGCGGCGGCCAAATGGGTCGGGCACTGGATGCTCCACCACGACCACGGCCCTGGGTGCCTCTGCCACCGCGTGGTGCGAGCCGACGGCTCCCTCGGCAACTATGCCGCCGGCCAGTCCCGCCTGAAAGCTCAGGTTCTGCGGTCCGAAGGAGTGGAACTGGACGACGATCGTGTTCCGGCCATCCCCGAAAAGACGTTTCGAACCTATCGCACCACGTACCCCTTGGCCACCCTTCGCCAGATCCAGGAGACGCTCGCCAGCCAGGTCCGCCTTCGCGGCCGCCGCACGATGCCCCGGACCGTGGCGGGAGTCGACGTCTCCTACTGCGGCGACTGCGGCATCGGCGCCTACGTGTTGTGGGACCTGGCAGGCCAGAAACTCGCCTGGTCCACCACGGTTCGCCTGGAGATCGCATTTCCCTACATCACCGGTTACCTGGCCTTCCGCGAGCTGCCGGTCCTGCTGGCCCTGCTGAAGATTGCCGCACAATCAGGCCGGCTGGCCGACGTAGTGATTGTCGACGGAAGCGGTGTGGTCCACCCTCGTGGCATCGGGATTGCCTGTCACCTGGGACTCCTGGCATCAATCCCCACGATCGGCGTCTCCAAGAAGCTCCTCTGCGGCGAAGTGGACCTGCAGGGAATGCTCTGCGGTCAGTCTCGCCCGATCCTGGTGGACGGGCGCACGCGGGGGATCGCCATGCGGCCAACCAGCGCCGGCAGCAGGCCAATCTTCATCTCACCCGGGCATCGGATGAGCGTGGAAATGGCTGAGCTGATCGTCAGACGCCAACTGCTCGGACGGCGTCTTCCCGAGGTTCAGTACTGGGCCGACCGGCTGAGCCGAAGCGAGGGGCGGCGGGGTGAGCGGTCCCTCACGGGAGCCGCGCCCGCCGACTTGGGCGGATTTGGCCGACGGGAATCGCCATTTTGACGGCAGGAACAAGAGCACTTGAGACCTGCTATCAACAAGCAGACCCGGCCAAGGATTCTTGGAACTGGTGTATGGGGGTATGGCCTAGATGCCGGGCAGCGATATATAAAGGAATATTCAAGCGACCTTCGGGTCGGTGAACCATCGGGACGGCCCGATGGGTGACGCCCGGATCGGTGCCGGCCCGTCACGATGAGAACATCTACTAATGACGGTTCTTTGCGTAGGGGAGTTTCAATCACATGACGGCTATTGTGAACCAGGAAACCTGCAACGGCTGTGGCGATTGTACGGACGCTTGCCCGCTCGACGCGATCGAGGTGCAGGACGGCAAGGCCACCGTCGACGAGGACACTTGCGGCGATTGCGGCGCGTGCGTCGACGTTTGCCCGACCGAGTCGATCACCGTTGACTGAGCCGCTTGGCTTGAATCATGTTCGCATGGCGGGTCGCTGACAGGCGGCCCGTCGGCATTTCTTGAAGCCGCTGCTACTGACCCCTGCACAGTCGATGCGCCAGCGCCCACCGGAAGCCCCACTTTATTGCGGCCTCCTGCTGGTCCGCCGCGATCGTTCTCAGTGCAGACACCAACAAGTCCGCCGATGGTTGAAGATCGCTATGGCACGTGAAGAAGAACGAGAAGGCCCCGTCGAGATCGCAGTGACGGGCGAGTTGACCGAGCACCAGTCGGACCTGTGCGAGAAGCTGCTCGATGTCGAACCGGGCGGGGAGTGCGTCCTCTACTTCGACAGCGGCGGCGGCAGCGCCTACTCGGGGATTGCCCTCACCTCCTTGATTCTGCTAAGATCGTTGCACGCCACCGGGGTCGTGATCGGCGAGTGTTCTTCGGCCGCACTGTGGCCCTTTGCCGCCTGCCGGCGGCGCCTGGTGACCCCGTACAGCGTGCTCTTGTTCCACCCCATGAAGTGGCAGAGCGAGGAGCACGTGCTCCTGGCCGAGGCCGCCGAGTGGGCACGCCACTTCGGCCAGCTCGAAGGAACAATGGACCGGTGGCTGGCAACACTGTTCGGCGTTTCCCCCGAGACCATCGAGCCGTGGATCCGGCCAGGCCGCTTTGTCTCCGGGCCCGAAATGGTCGAGCAGGGGCTTGCAGAAATGACCGATCTGGGGCCGCTGAAAGAGGTCTGCCGGCCGTCGAGGAGGTAACCGGGCGTGAGCGAGTACCAGGTGTGGCGAGCAACGGATGCCGCCGGGGCCCGGGGGCCGAGAGCGGCGGTTCCCCTGGCATGGTTGGGCGTGCTCCTGGCGGTTGCCGGCTGTTCGAAAGGCCCCGCGCCTGAGACCAGGGCCACCGAGGAAGCCAAGGCTTTCGGCGCCCTCCCCGGTCTGCGGGCCACTCCGGATCAGCCCCTCCAGGCGGAACTGGCGCGGGTTGTCGACGAGGGGGGGACCCCCGAGTTGCTTGCCGCACGCAAGATCGCCGACGAGTCGAATGTCGCCGCCGGCCTCGTAGCCCTGTTTGCCGACCTCGATCGCCAGCGCGTGGCGGGGATTCGGGCCGAAGCGGCGGCCATCTTTCCCAAGGGCCCTTCTACGTTCGATCCCGTGCAGCGGGAGAAGGCGATCCGGTTCCGCCAGCGTTACGACGACCAGCGCCTCGGGGCTCGCCTCGCGCTGGACCGGCCCGAGTGCCGGTTTCCGATCGCCTTCGAGGCAGGACCCGCCGACGAACTGGCGTTTCTCGACCCGGTGTGGATCTGTTCGCGCCTGGAAGCCTTTCAAGCGGCCGAGATGCTCGCGTCCGGCAACGTCGATTCGGGCCTGGAATCGCTCCATTTCATGCTGCGTCTGGCTGAGTGCCTAGCCGCGGAGCCGCACCCGATCACCCGCCTGGAGGCCGCCTTTCTGCGGACCGAGGCCCTGGTGGTTCTTCAGGCCATCGTCGGGAGCGAGAAGTTCCAGCGCCGCCACGCCATCACCGTTCACGGCTGGCTTTCCGATCAACTGACTCGCTGGCCCGACGACTCGCTGGCCTGGATCGGCGATCGGGCCCAGGGCATGGTCATCTACGAGGCAGTCCGCGGAGGAAAGCTCACCGACTATCTGAGCGACAAGGAAAAGGAGCAGCTCAGAGCGGAGGGAAGCCTGTCGGCCTTCGAAGCCGCGGCCCTGCGCGGCGCCAATGCCGATGAGCTTTACTACCTGGTGTCCATGCGCAAGATCCTGGATAGCTGCCGGGAGCCGTACTACACGCGAGTCAAAGGCTTCGAGGAACTGGCTCGCGATCTTCACGAGAAACGCAACAGCCCCGATTTCCCCCTGGTAGCAGGGCGTTTTCTCCTCCTCGACGTCGAGAAGGGGCACGTGATCCAGGCCCGCGATCGCGCCAATTGCGAGGCCTGGGTGTTGGCGCTGGCCCTGGCCTGCGGCGGGCAGACGCCGGCGGCCGGAAACAATCCGCTCACCGGACACCCCTACCGCGTTGAACGCGATGGCAAGGCGATCCTGGTCTACGATATCGGGACCGGCGTGGATGGCGACAACCCGCCCTGGATCGTACCCGACATGTCAGTTGTACCGGGGGACTCCCGTGGCAAGTAAGCGTTCGCGGCGAGATTTTCTGCGGGGCCGCGCGGTACCCGATACCGCACGGAACGCCGCTGCTGCGGACCTCTCTGCACCCAATGGTCCGGCCCCGAACACCACACCCCGCCAGGAGAGCTACGCCGTCCATATCACCCGCAAGGCGATGGCCTGCGAGTTCGAAATCGTCCTCAACGCGGGCCAGTATGAGGCAGGTACCGAGGTGGCGCTCGACGGGCTGGATCTGGTCGAGCGGTTGGAATCGCAGCTCAGCTACTTCCGCCCTGAAAGCGAGATCAGCCACATCAACCGCTCCGCGGCCGAAGAGCCCGTCTGCGCCGAAGAAGGGCTCTTCTCGCTGCTCCTGCTCGCCGCCGAGATCCATGCGGCGACCGAGGGCGCTTTCGATCTGACGGCCACGCCCTTGTGGAAGGTCTGGGGATTCGCCCGTCGGCAGACACGGGTGCCCACGGACCAGGAAATCGCCGACGCGCTCAAGACGGTTGACGGCTCGCTGGTGAAGCTGGACGCCCAAGCGCGCACCGTGCGTTTCCTGAAGCCGGGCCTCGAGTTGAACCTCGGCAGTATCGGCAAGGGCTACGCGCTGGATCGCGTGGCCGAACTCCTGCACGCGGCGGGAATAGAAGACTATCTGATCCAGGGCGGGCAGAGCAGCGTCACCGCCAGGGGCGCGCGGCTCAGCGGCAGCCGGCCTGACGGCTGGCTCGTGGGGCTGGGGCACCCCCTGCACCCGGGCGACCGTCTCGGCTACGTGCGGCTGCGAAACCGGTCCCTCGGCACCTCGGGGTCGGCCTCGCAGTTCTTCCGCCACAAAGGGCGGCGCTACAGCCACATCCTCGACCCCCGCACCGGCCGGCCTGCCGCGACGAGGAGGACACCGTCGCCATTCTCTCCGCCACGGTCCTGGCAGACGATGCCGCGCGGGCCGACGCCCTGGCCACCGCCTTCTTCGTCATAGGGCGTGACAAAACCTTTGAGTACTGCCGGAACCATCCGGAACTGGCAGTAATCCTCATTTGCGCTGCACCCGGCAGTCCCGGTTTCAAAGTGGAGATGTCCGGCGTGCCTGAAGAGGATTTCCAGGAAAGCCTCGACCACCAGGACACTTGATCAACAGCCCATCAGTTTCTCGTGACGCCTGCGCAGTCAATGCCGGAGGACGGCTGGCGAATGCCCGGCTATTTGCGGCCCCCCGTTGGGTCGCCGTGAGCATTCTCCATGCCGACCTCCATAACACGCCGCACAGCAGCGGCCGAAGCACGGGGCGGCAGGGCCGCCGACCATTTCAGAGGAGTCAGTCATGGACACAACACGGGTAGGCCAGGTGCTCGAGCGAGCCGGTTCCATCGCCTTGCCGGGCGTGTATGACACGCTTTCGGCGCGGATCTGCCAGCGGGCTGGCTTTCCGATGACCTTTGTCTCCGGCTACAGCGTAGCGGCCACCGCCATCGGCGAGCCCGACCTGGGCCTCCTCACCCAGACGGAAATCACCGAACGGGCGCGGCGGATCTGCATGACGGTCGAGATCCCCGTGCTGGTGGATGCCGACACCGGCTATGGCAACCCCTTGAATGTCCACCGAACGGTGCGCGAACTGATCGCCGCAGGAGCCGCCGGCTGCTTTCTCGAGGACCAGGTCTGGCCGAAACGCTGCGGGCACATGCGGGGCAAGCGGATCATCGATCGCCAGGAGTATGTCCAGAAGATCCGGGCCGCCGACGATGCCCGTGACGGCCGCGATTTCTTCATCGTTGCCCGAACCGACGCCCTCGCGGTGGAAGGCATCGACGAGGCAATCGCCCGGGTAACCGCCGCCCGTCAGGCCGGCGCCAATGCCAGTTTCGTCGAAGCGCCCGGCAGCCTTGAACAGCTGGCCGAGATCGGCCGCCGCTCGCCGGGCCCGAACGTGGCCAATATGGTCGCCGGAGGCAAGACCCCTATCCTCTCCCGGGAACAATTGGCCTCCATGGGCTTTCACCTGATTCTCCATCCGCTCTGTGGACTGACCGCGGCGGCCAAGACCCTCCAGACCGTCTTCGAAAAGCTCGCTCGGGAAGAACCCCTGAGCGGCGGCGAAGACGATTTCATGTCGTTCACCGAGTTCAACGACCTCATCGGCGTGGACGAGCGCATCTCCTTGGCAGAACGGTTCGGAGTGAAATCTTGACACACCCGATGTTTCTATCCCGTACCCGAACTTCCCGTGGCCGAAGTCGCCAGACTTTGGCCCCCCGTACCCAGAACCCCGTTGCCGAAATCCCGAGACCATGGCTCTCACCACCCCCCGTAGCCGAAGTCGCCAGACTCTGGTCCCCGCGGCTCGCTTCCAACCACTCAAAAGAACCTGCACCTTTTCACTCCGTCCACCTAATCCCTGCCACGCCCTGCAATCCCTGCTTGCGATTGCGATCGTGTGCTTTGGTTCGGGAACCGGCCATTGCGAACCGGCCACTCGCTACATGCTCGTGGTCACCGGAAGCGAACTCCTCGCCGGCGCCTTTCCCGATGGCCACACGCACTTCCTGACCCGCACCCTCCGCCCCCTGGGACTCCGTTGCGTGGGCTCCATGACCGTCGACGATGGACAGGCCGATATCCGCCAGGCCCTCGAGTTTGCCGCCGCCCGCGCCCCATTGGTCATTGTCACCGGTGGACTCGGTCCTACCGACAACGACGTTACCTGCGAGGCCATCTCCGAGTTCACCGCCATCCCCGTCCAGGAGCATCCGGAGGTGCTGGCAAGCCTCGCCGAGCGGTTTCGCACGCCCATCGACCAGTTGCGGGCCAATCTTCGTCGCCAGGCCCGCGTACCGGTAGGAGGTGGTTATCTGAAAAACCCCCATGGCACAGCCGTCGGCCTGGTGTTCGAGTCTGCCAAGACCGTGATCGTAGCCCTCCCGGGACCGCCCCGCGAGCTTCAGCCGATGGTGACGGATGAACTGGTACCGTACCTGGGCCGGCGCTTCGGCACCCGCCTGCCGGGCAGTACCCTGACGGTGCGGTTCGTAGGGCTCGGGCAGTCGGCAATCGACGAGCGGATGAAGCAGCATCTGCCATTGCCCGGCGATATCCTGCTGTCGTCGCAGTTCGACGGCAGCCGCGTCGACTTCACCTTCAGCCTCCCTGAAGAAAACGGAGAGAATCGCCGCCGGCTGGAGGAACTGAAACAGCAGATGCTCCGGCTGTTTCCCGACAGTATCTACGCCACCGACGAGGCTACTTCGCTCGAAGACGTGGTGGTTGGCTTGCTCAAGGAGCAGAATGCCAGGCTGACCTTGGCCGAAATGGCCAGCGGCGGCAGTGTGGAATCGGCCCTGAGCGGGGCCAGAAATGCCAGCTCGGTGCTCACCGGAGCCTACATTGCGCCCGACTACGCAGCCCTCTGCCGGCTGGCAAAAATCCCCGAGGAGCCTCGAGCGGCCGCGCGGGCCGACACTCGGCCGGTCGAACGCCTGGCGGACTTGCTTTCTGACGCGGCAAGCCGACAATGGGCGGTTGTCGTGGGACCGCCAGCCCCTGGCGAGGGCGACTCGGCCGAAGTGAATGTCGCGATTCGCCCGCCCGATGGCCCTGCCCTGGTCGTGCCGCTGACGGCGCGGGGAAACGACCCGCCCGGTCGTGCCCGGCTCGCCACTCAAATCGTAAACGAACTCCGCAAGCGATTGGTGAAGGAATGATGCGGCAAATCCTGGTCGCAGCCTGCGGCCTTTTCATCGGGGCATGCTACGCGGCTGTCCTGCAGTTTGCCCTGCCGGCCGAGAGCAGTCTGTTTCCCGTTCGGGGCCTCAACATGGCGGTCCTCATGGGAGTCTACGGCTGGTGTTGCGGAAAGGACCCGCTCCTGCCCGCCAGCCGGCCGCTGGTCGAAATCCTCATCTTTCCGTTCGCAGCGGTCGCGGCTCTGCTGGCGGGATTGGTCTGCCTGGTGTGGTGTGTACCGAACTGGTTGTGTTTCTTCTTCCGGAAAGCGGCGGTGAACTAGATGAATCGTCATTCCATCACGCGTTGGTCGGCAGTCGTTCTCTTGCTGGCAGGGCTGGCGGTCGCAAACGTCCACGCCGACGTTGCCGTCCAGACCGAGCTTCTCTCCATCGAGAACGGCTCGCTGCGGGTGAGCGTCGACCCTGAAAATGGCACGCTCCTGGAACTCACGGATCTGGCGGCCGATCACAACCAGGTGGGCGACGCCAGAGAGCTGGCCGGCCTGTGGGAGCTGAGCGTGGCCGATGGAGACAAGACCACGACTCTCACGCCCAGCCAGACGCACGAGTTTCGTGCCGAGAAGTTGCCGGCAGGAGCCAACGGGCTGCGATTGATCTGGGAGGGCCTCGCGGTCTCCGCTGCCAGCGGCGGACGCGTGGAAGTGGTCGTTCGCCTCGACGAAGGCGAGCCCGTCAGTCGCTGGGGCATCTCGGTCGATTTGCCGGACGGCCTGAAACTGGTCCAGATCCGGTTTCCTCGCGTGTCCGGACTGCGCCGTCAATCGGAAGAGCGTCTTGCCGTCCCGCACTGGATGGGCCAGATGGCATCGAACCCCCGCCAGTTGCTCACCGGGCCCGACGGCAAGGGCCGGCGCCTCGCGTGGCCCTATCCCGGCTGGATGTCGCTCCAGTGCCTGGCCTATTACCAGGACGGCGGCTGCGGCCTCTATGCCGCTTGCGACGACGATGCCGTCTGCCGAAAGGCCTTCGTGCTCTGGGGCACGCCGGCCGGCGACGTCCACTACGAGATGATCCACTATCCGGAACAGCAATCCATCTCCGACGGCTCCTATGAGCTTCCCTACTCGGCGGTCCTCGGTACCTTCCAGGGCGACTGGATCACGGCCGCTGAGCGCTACCGCACCTGGGCTGTCCGCCAGCCCTGGACGGAGCAGAGTCGGCTCCGCCGCGGACTGGTGCCCGAGTGGGTGCTGCAGTCGGGCCTGTGGGTCTGGAATCGCGGCCGCTCGCCCGGTGTGCTCGAACCGGCGGCCGCCATTCACGAGCGGCTGGGCTTGCCGGTGAGCGTCTTCTGGCACTGGTGGCACGGCTGCCCTTACGACATCGGTTTTCCCGAATACCTGCCGCCGCGGGAAGGGGCCGACGCGTTCCGCCAGGCCGTTGCCCGGGCACACGAAAAGAACCTGCACATGCTGGTCTACATGAACCAGCGTGCCTGGGGCTTGAGCACCAAGAGCTGGGAGTCGGAAGGTGCGGAGCGGTTCGCCGTCAAGTTGCCCAACGGCAAAATCGAGCCCGAAGTCTACAATACCTTCACACGCCAGGCCCTCATCTCGATGTGCCTGGGCACCTCCTTCTGGCGAAACAAGTATGCCGGGCTCGCCCAGGAGGCGGTCAACGATCTGGGCGTCGACGGGATCTACATGGACCAGGCCTGCGCCCACAAACCCTGCTTCGATCCCGATCACGGCCATCCGCCGGGTGGCGGGAATTCCTGGATGCAGGGTTTTCACGACCTGTCCGAGGATATCCGCCGCCGCTGCCATGGCGCCAGTCCGGTCGTTCTGGCCGGCGAGGGGTGCGGCGAGGCGTGGATTCCCTACCTCGACCTGATGCTGGCCCTCCAGGTGAGCCGCGAACGCTACTCGGCCCCAACCGACCCATGGGACGTGATTCCCTTCTTCCACGCCGTGTACCATCCCTATGCGGTCCTCTATGGAAACTACTCCTCGCTCGTCATGCCCCCCTACGACGACCTCTGGCCCGCCGAGTTCGCCCCCGCCGAACCCCTTGCCCTCCTCGACCGCAAGTTCTCCCGCCAGTACTACCTGGAACAGGCCAGAACGTTCGTCTGGGGGCAGCAGCTCACGCTGGCCAATTTCCGCCCGCTCCTGTTTGAGCAGCGTGCCGAGGAGATCGACTATCTGGTGCGGCTGGCCCAGGTGCGAAGCCGAGCCCAGAAGTACCTCCTCGACGGCGTATTTCTCCGCCCGCCACGCCTGAACGTCCCTGAAGTCACATCCGACTTCTCCCGCTTGTCGATCTATGCCGGCCAGCAGGATCGCCTGACCGCCTTTCAGCGAAGCCATCCCCTGGCCCTGGCCGGTGCCTGGCGAGCGGCCGACGGCGACGTGGCCATCGCCCTGGCCAGTGTGGCCGACCAGCCCCTTGACCTGTCCCTCCCCATCGATCGCGACGACTACGGACTTTCCCAGCAGCCGAAGATCTATCGCATCGACAGCTCGGGCCGCCGGCTGCTGAAAGAGTCGATTGGCGGCGACTCCACGCTCAAATTGACCCTGCCCCCCCGCGACGCCTGCGTTCTCGAGTTCTCCCGTCAGTAGCCCTGGAAAAACAACCCGCAACCCCATGCACCGCAACGCGGTCGCCCCACCAAAGCCTCGGTTCGCGCAGCGCACCCTAGGAGAATTCTATTATTGACATGACACGCCGTTTCCCTCCCAGTGGGTCGCTCCTGCCGGGTGCGACTTGCGACATCACTCGCCAGGCATGACTCACGCGGGATCCATCGGCTTGTGCCTTTCGTGTGCCACTCGCCATCTCGCCACTGCCGGCAAGGCTCTGATGTCCTGTCCTGCCAATACACCGGTATATTATTGACATGACACGCCGTTTCCCTCCCAGTGGGTCGCTCCTGCCGGGTGCG
>CAZLWV010000183.1:0-15437 GCA_964563135.1 uncultured Planctomycetaceae bacterium | reverse complement strand
ATGCTCCACGGCTTGACGGCCTCCAGGGGGCCCATGAACATCTCGTAGAGCCGCAAGGAGTCGGCGCCATACTGGCGGACGACCTCGTCGGGATTGACGACGTTGCCGCGGCTCTTGGACATCTTGTAGGCCCGGCTGTCCACCCGGATGCCGGTGTTCTGCTTGAGAACGAAGCCTTCTCCCTGTTTCTCCACGGTCTCTGGGGCGACCTTGACCGGAGTGACCAGGTCGCCGGTCTTCCGGGAGATCGGCTGGCCGGCCGCATTGGTCTTCACGTCGCCGGCGCTGACCCAGGCCTCGTCGTCGTCCTTGTAGCCGGTGAACTCCATCTCGCCGAGGATCATTCCCTGGTTGACCAGCTTCTGGAACGGCTCGGGGGTGCTGACGTAGCCATAATCGAAAAGCACCTTGTGCCAGAAGCGGGCGTAGAGGAGGTGGAGCACGGCGTGTTCGGCGCCACCCACGTAGAGGTCGACCGGCATCCAGGCCTTCTCGATCGCGGGATCGACGAGCTTCTCGGGATTCTTCGGATCGAGGAACCGCAGATAGTACCAGCAGGAGCCGGCCCACTGGGGCATGGAGTTGGTTTCCCGCTTGTAGCGCCGGCCGTCGATCGTCACGTAGAGCCAGTCCTCGGGCGCGGCCTCGAGCGGAGGTTCGGGGCTGGCGTGGGAGGAGTCGAACTTCATTTCGGCCGGCAGGTCGACCGGCAGTTCTTCGGCCGGGACCGCGCGGACAAGCCCGGTCATTTTGCCCTCGTCGTCGAGTTCGTGGAGGATCGGGAAGGGTTCGCCCCAGAAGTGCTGGCGGCTGAAGAGCCAGTCGCGCAGCTTGTAGTTCACGGCGCCGCGGCCGAGTCCCCTGGCGGAAAGGTCCTCGGTGATCTTCTTCTTGAACTGGTTGGTGGGCAGCCCGTCGTAGGGGCCGGAATTGACGGCCAGGCCGAGTTCGGTGAACACGGCCGTGCCGGCGAGGACCTCCTGGCGGGAGACGCCTTCCGCTTGGCCCGGGTCGACGACGGCGACGATGTCGATGCCGAACTGGCGGGCGAATTCGAAGTCGCGGGTGTCGTGGGCCGGGACCGCCATGATGGCACCGGTGCCATAGCTGATAAGAACGTAATCGGCCACCCAGATCGGGACCGGCTTGCCGTTGACGGGGTTGATGGCGTAGGAGCCGGTGAAGACGCCGGTCTTGACTTTGGCCAGATCGGTACGGTCCAGATCGCTCTTGCGGGCCGCTTCGTCGCAGTAGGCTTTGACAGACTCGGCCTGATCGGGCTGCGTGAGCCGCTCGACGCAAGGATGCTCCGGCGCGATCACCATGTAGGTGGCGCCAAAGAGCGTGTCGGGCCGGGTGGTGTAGATGCGGAGCACGTCATCGTCCGGCTTGCGCGGGTAGCCACCCAACTGGCGGTCGCGGAGCCAGCCCTGGTATTGGCGCTCGTCCGGTTTGCCGTCGCCGCCGGTGGAGAGGCCGATGAAGAAATCGACCTCGGCGCCCGTGCTCCGCCCGATCCAGTTCCGCTGGAGGGACTTGATGCTCTCCGACCAGTCGAGCGATTCGAGGTCTTTTTCGAGCCGGTCGGCGTAGGCCGTGATCCGCAGCATCCACTGCCGCAGCGGGATGCGGATCACGGGATGCCCGCCACGTTCGCTCACGCCGCCCTGCACCTCTTCGTTGGCCAGCACGGTTCCCAGTTCGGGGCACCAGTTGACGGGCGCCTCGATCTGGTAGGCCAGCCGGTGTTCATCCTGGTAGCGGCGAACGGCCTGGTCCCCTTCTTCGTGCACTTCCTCGGGGATGGGCAGGTCGGCGATCGGGCGGCCTTTCTGCTGTTCGGCGTCGAACCAAGTGTTGAAGAGGGTGAGGAAGATGAACTGGGTCCAGCGGAAGTAGTCGACGTTGGTCGTGGCCAGTTCGCGGTCCCAGTCGTAGCTGAAGCCCAGCATCTTGAGCTGGCGGCGGAAGTTGGCGATGTTCTTTTCGGTGGTGATGCGGGGATGGGTGCCGGTCTTCTTGGCGTGCTGTTCGGCGGGGAGTCCAAAGGCATCCCAACCCATGGGGTGCATGACGCTTGCTCCCCGCATCCGCTGGTATCGGCAGACGATGTCGGTGGCCGTGTAGCCTTCGGGGTGCCCGACGTGGAGTCCGTCGCCGCTCGGGTAGGGAAACATGTCGAGCACGTAGACCTTGCGGTCGCCCGGGAGCCTGGGAGCGGCAAAGGTATTGTGCTCGGCCCAGAAGGCCTGCCATTTGGGTTCGACGATTGCCGGGTTATAGCGAGGCATGTTCAACTCCACGATGGTTACGGAATTCCCACGGGCGCGAGGGAATCGCGGGGGGACCTGAGGCCACAAGTTCAACTCTCGCTTGCGTTTCCGGGCGGCATCGGGCTTCTCGGAGCCAGGCCATCCGGGACGGGGAGAGGGGGGCGACGGGCCCAAGCACCCGTCGGAACTTCACTTTCACCAGGCAAGCCCGTCGGCACGCGACCTGTCTGTAAGAAACCCCCGATTCTACCGGGTTCGGACGGCGTCGGCAATTTGGGCCGTTGATCGGGCAACAAGCGGACCGGCGGGGCCTGGAGGGCGCAGAAAACCGATGGGACCGCCGTGCCCCACCTCGACTCGGCCGCAAGATGGTGTAGAATCGAGGGTTTCCGGCCTCCGCCGGTACGTTGGGCGGGAGGCCGGCTCGGCCAGCGCGGGATTGCCGCGAGGTGTCTTCAAAGAGTGCCACCCATGGCGAGGATGTAGCTCAGTCGGTAGAGCAACGGACTTTTAATCCGTAGGTCTCGGGTTCGAGCCCCGACATCCTCACTTGCCAAAGCAGAAGCCCGACAACGACTTACGCGATTCGTTGCCGGGCTTTCTCTCGTGCGTCACGGCCCCAACACTCCATGAACACGACATTCCGGTTCAGTTTGCGCCCCTTTTCTGGAGGATGGAGGAACTCAGGGACGTTAACGGACTCGGTCGCGACCTTCATCTTGCCGCCAGGCCGATGTATCAGAGGGTGGTAGTGAAGCTCCGGTGCCGCATCTTCTTCTGCAGAACCGGGGGGGGCATGCTGTCCGCGTTCAGGGTCGCGTAGCCCCGCCGGAGCGAGTGGAAGCTGTAGCAGTGGCACGCCCCGGTGCACTTGTGCTTGCTGGCATCAGGACACGGCAAGTAGACGAGCCGCTTCCCGTTCTCGTCGACGGCCGCCTCCTGGATGCGCTGGAACTCCACGTCGAGGGTTGGCCGATCGTAGGGTGCGGAGGGGTCCCAGACACTGGAGCGGTGGGTGGTGAGGCGGAAAACCTGTCATACCGGCGAACTCGGAGGACTCCGATTGGCGGAATTGACCCTCGATTCACGGGCGACAACGACGTAATTCATTATATCGCAGGAGGTTGCGGTTGCATGCTGGCGAGACGGCTTCACTGGATTGCGCCGGTAGCTGGACCGAGAAACGCAGAACAGACTGGAGGATATGCCGAAACCAGTGTTATTGTCCGGCAGGACTCGTCGGACTACTATTGGCCCTTGTGAACTGCGGAAGCCATACGGACCGGAGGTGCCACGCATATGGCAGAGCCATACTGTCTAGCGATGGTGCTTTGCGATGGCGTCCATCGAGACGCGACCACCGGGAAGTTCACGATCCTGGGCACTTTCAGCACACTCGCAGCTAGCGAATTCCCAGCGAAAGTGCAATTCTGCGTTTACTACGCCATTACGGATGGACTTGGCCCGACGCAATTGCGTTTGCGACTGGTGGATGCAAACAGCGGAATCATCGAAGATGACGACGGTGTTGTCTATTAACACTCGACTGATTTCGAGTTCGAGAGCCCATTGCTTGTGTTAGAGGCAGCCGCGGGAATCAAATCGACCATCCCAAAGGCGGGACTCTATCATTGTGAACTCTGGGCCGGGAATGAGATTCTCATGTCGAGAAGACTGCTGGCAGCATCAGCGCCAGAAGGGCAGCACCCGGAGGAGGAGAAACGCGATGAGTAGCACAATTGTGAGAAGCATTGCCACTAAGAGGAGTGGCCAGGCACTCCCTCGCATTGATAAGAACCAGGCGGTCAGTCTTGTGGCTTCATTCGACAAAGTGAAGCCGTTGCTGGAAGGCTACCCGCCTCCGAAACGCCCAAACCGGAACCGGCCAGTCGCATCCGATGACCGGCAGTTGCAGTGCGAGCTTGATGCGTGGGAACTTGCAAGCGATGAAGCACTCCAATCTCTGGATGACAGCTTGGCGGACTGAGAATGAAACGAGGGGACGTTGTCCTGGTAGAACTGCCCAGACCACTCGGGCAAGGCGGCAGTGAGCAGTTTGGCTGCCGCCCTGCTGTTGTGGTCCAGAACGACAATGTCACACAACACGCCACGATCCTGATTGTGCCCATGACTTCCCAATCCACGGCCATGCGGTATCCGGGATCGTTCCCCTATACCCCACCAGCATCAACGGGTTGGATGCCGTCTCATACATCCTCACACACCAATTGCGAGCGATCGACAGAAAACGCATTGGGCGAGTGATTGGCTCGCTGGCGGCCAGCGATATGGCCACGTTGGAGGCGGAAATGCGCAGCATTCTCGGACTCTGACCAGGGGTGTGGGTCTGGACTAGCCGTGGTCGCGTTGGCCCGACTCCAAGGCCATCCCAGGGGAACGGGTGCGGAAGAGCATGCCAGACGCCGTTTTTTGCGTCACAGCGCGGGGTTTGCCTAGATTGATAAAACTTGGCCGTGCATCTTGTCAGGGGAGTTGCGTGCTCCAAAGCACCAGCCCGAGCACGATCGCAGCCAGGATGGCGAGCGCAACTGGGGATATATGATGCTGCCGTACGGCCCCCAGCAGGAAGAACGTGCCGATGACCGCGCCACCTGCCCACCATGGGCCGAACAACAGGGCCATCGACAGTCCGAACCAATGCGATCGAGATACGTGTCTGCCGGCCGTATTCACGTGCGGAGGGGACCACCAGGGGCCTGTCGCGAACAGACGGCTATCGGGGTTGAGCGTGACGCGGTTGCCGAGACAAGAACCACCGTTTCACGTATAACAAGCCGAACAGGCGGCAGCCTTAATCGCTTTCGGCAGAGTCCTGCTCGAGCCTGACCTTTTCGGCTCGGGGGCCTTTGGGCCCGCTTCCGGCTTCATATTCGACGTGTTGCCCCGCGCTCAGTTCTTCGAAGGTCGTCCCTTCCAGGGCGGACCGGTGAAAGAACAACTCGCCTCGTTCGCCAAGGATGAAGCCGAATCCCCGATCATTGAGCCTCTTGATGATACCATGCGGCATATCTGCCACTCCTCGAAAACAGGCGGTTCGGCTTGTGTGCCCCGCGGCGGTTCAATTACTCTGCTCAGTTGTTCAGGATAACGCACCACCTGCCCGACGACAAGTGATCTTGTGCCCCTGCCTGGCTGCCAGTATCCCCCCGGCTTGATCAGGGGCCAAGGGAGCCCCTCAACACGAGCCAGAGTTCCGTTGCCGGCGGCCTGCTCGCGTCCATCGCAAGTCTTTGTGAAGAGCTCAATGATCTTCAAGGTTACTGATGCCCGCATGGGAAATGTGTGTGGCATTCAACGCCAGACCGTAAGAAGCCGGACTTCCGCGTGTCGCCGTCGTGCATGACCATGCAGGCGTCCGTGGTCGTACGGAAGAGAGCGGGGCCGGCCGGGGTGCGTGAGTAGTTCTTCCGGTGCGTCATGCACACCGCTACCGCGGTGCGGTGAAACCTCGATAATTCGGCTGCGTCGGACCGGCGGTCCAACCGCCGCCCAAGGGCTGCAGGTGCCCTGGCGGCATGCCAGTGGGGTCAGTTTTTTCTCAGGATTGCCTCCAGTTCGGCCAGGAGAGGCCACTGGGCGGCCTTGATCTTCTGCCTGGCCGCCGGCAGGTTGAAGAATTCCGCCCGGTCGATTTCCGGAAACTCCATCTGCCGACCCGATCGGGGCGGCCACTCCATGGTGAAAATATTACTCTGGAGTGTCTCCGGGTCAAAGTCTCCCTGGAACGCCCAGGCGTGAACGATCTTGCCTCCTTTCTGCTGGATGGGGGGCAATGCGAGAAACGGGCCGTCCGGTTCGACCCCCGTTTCTTCCTCAAACTCGCGCCGGGCAGCGACCAGGAGATCCTCCCCGGGCTCAATCTCACCCTTGGGGATCGACCACGTATCGTCATCTTTGTTGCGAAACAGGGGGCCGCCGGGATGAGCCAGCAAGACTTGGAGCACATCGTCGCGGAAACGATACATCAAGAGCCCTGCACTGATCCTGGCCATGGCCCTTCCCCCTTTCACGGATCGAATTGCCGCCCCGACCGGCTGGACGACTTCGGCGCAGCCATTGTATCGGGTCGGCTAGCGCTGCGGTAGAATGACGGCCGTTGCGTGTGCCCTCAAGACCAAGCGAGGTGGAATCATGTCGGAGACGCATCGCCTGTCGAGGCGATCCAGTTTGAAGGGCCTGGGGCTGATGGGAGCGGCAACGTTGCTGGGCGGCCCGGCTGCCGCCGCAGCCTCCAACGGTTCCGGACCGGCGGATCAGCCAACGGATGTGAGGAAGCAGATCTTTTCCAAGGTCTGGGAATCGCCGCTGATCGACACCCACGAGCACCTCTGCGAGGAAAAGGAACGTCTCTCCGGCACCGGGCCGGACGACTGGTCCCTGGTGCTGGCGGGCTACCTGGGCTCCGATCTGATTTCGGCGGGCATGCCCAGAGACGTCCACGGCAGGTTCTACTCCAAGGGGCTCTCCCCGGCTGAGAAATGGAACCTGCTTGAGCCCTACTGGCCGGCCGTGAAGAACACAGGGTACGGGCTCGCTGCCCGGATCTCCCTGCGGGAGCTGTATGGCAGCGACGATCTGTCGGCGGCAACCGTGGAGAGGGTCCAGGCGGAATACGAGAAGCTCCGGCGCCCCGGGTTCTATCGGCGGATCCTCTGCGAGATCGGCAGGATCGAGTCGTGCCAGGTGAATTCGTCGAATCCTCCCTTCGTCGAATCCGATCAGCCCACTTTGCTGATGCAGGATCTCAGCATCGTCGGCATGTTTGCCGGGCCGAATGCAGGACTGTTTGCCGGCCCGGCCGGACTGAAGGCGGGCAGCCTGGCCGACTGGCACCAGGTGATCGACTGGTGGTTCAACAAGTATGGCCGATATGCTGTGGCGGTGAAGTCCCAGGACGCCTATCGCCGCAACATCGACTACGAGCCGGCGCCCGCCGAACGAGCGGAGCCGGTGTTCAAGAAGAAGATGGAAGGCCAGCCGCTGTCTGCGGAAGAGCAGAAGGTGCTGGAAGATCATCTCTTCTGGTACGCCGTCTCCAAGGCCGTGGAGAACCATCTGCCGGTCAAGCTCCACACGGGCTACTATGCCGGCGACAACCGCATGCCGCTTTCCCGGCTGCTCCACAACGCGGGCTCGGCCTGTGATCTGTGCCGGTCGGCTCCCGAGGCCGAGTTCGTATTCATGCATATCTGCTATCCGTATTATGAGGAATTGATTTCGGTCGCCAAGCAGTACAGCAACGCCTGTGTGGACATGTGCTGGGCCTGGATCATCAATCCGGAGGCGGCGAAGGACTTTCTCAAGAAGTACCTTGTGACGGCCCCGGCCAACAAGATCGTGACGTTTGGCGGCGACTACCGCAACGTCGAGCAGGTGGTGGGGCACGCCTCAATTGCCCGGCGGGGGATCGCCCTGGCGCTGAGCGAGCTGGTCGAAGAGGATTGGCTGTCGCTGGACGATGCGTTGGCGCTGGTGGACCCGATCATGCACGGCAATGCCCGGCGGATCTTCCGTCTGGAGCAGAAGGAAGCTGCCCTCAAGAGCGTTCCGTGGGCGCGGAGCTGATCGGAACCGAGGCAGGTCCGCCTGAGCCCGCGCAAGAGACGGCCCGGGGGGCGGGCCGCCCCGAATCGACCTACGCCCAGAGGCCCAGTGCCATCCGCACACCGACGACGATGAGGAGAATGGCAAAGGCCTTCTTCAGACGGGCCACGGGAAGTCGGTGTGCCAGACGCACGCCGAGCGGCGCGGTCAGGACGCTGGCCGCCACGATACAGGCCAGCGCCGGAACGTAGACGTATCCCAGGGCGTACGGCGGCAGCGAAGAATCGTGCCAGCCGTTGACGACGTAGCCCAAGGTTCCGCCGATGGCGATCGGAAAACCGATCGCGGCGGAGGTGCCGATCGCTCGATGGCCCGGTTGATTGCACCACATCAGGAACGGCACCGAGAGCGAGCCGCCGCCGATCCCCACCAGGCTCGACAGGAGGCCGATGACGCCGCCCACGCCGAACATTCCCAGCGTGCCCGGAAGCTGGCGAGACGGTTCTGGTTTGCTGTCGCGGAGCATCTGCACCGCCACGTAGCCGAGGAAGACGACGAACAGGCCTTTCAGCCAACTCGTCGACAGGCTCGAGGCGATGAACGTGCCGCAGAACGTGCCTGCGAGGATTCCCGGCACGATGCGCCAGACCGCCACCCACACCACGGCGCCGCGTTTGTGGTGGGACCAGAAACTGGAGACGGAAGTGAACATGATGCTGGCCATCGACGTGCCCAGCGCCAAGTGCATGATGGAGGCCGCCGGCAAACCCAGTCGCGTGAAACAGAACACGAGCATGGGGACGATCACCAGGCCGCCGCCAACACCGAGCAGTCCGGCGAGCACACCTGCGACCGCGCCGACGGCCAGGTACACCAGGTAAGGAAGAGCCATCGCCATGCGTCACTCCACGGTGAACGAGCGGGTGTCGGTGAACAGGGTCTGGCCGTTCTTTTTTGCGGCCAGTTCCAACTGCAGCTTCCCGCTTGCCGGCGGAGTGAAGTTGATGTCGAACAGGGCATGGTCGCCCAGCGGGATGCGCAGGGTCTTCTCCTCGCCGGCAACAGCCCGATCCGCCTCTACGGCACGCCAGGCCACGGTCACTTCCTCGCCGCTGAAGGCGTCGTTGTAGACGATCAGGGTGCGGCCGACGGTCTGCCCGCGGCGCAGGACCGGCGGCACCGGAAACGGCCCGAGCGCGTCGTAGTCTTTATCGAACACGGCCACGGGGGCGAAGGACTTGACCAGGATGTCGTAGGCTTCCTCGAAGCCCGGCTTGGTCCCTTCGTCGCGCAAGAATCCTCCGTAGGACGGATTGTACGGGCGGATGTCGAACCAGTCGGCCAGGCGGTAACCGCGGGTCTGCAGGCCCATCGCGTAGACGGCCTCGCGCTCCTGCTCACGGAGTCGAGGCACGTAGGGGAAGAGGAACTCGCCGCATCCCAGGGGCAGGTCCTGCTTGTATTCTGTGGCCCAGTAGATGTCGCTGCGCAGGTCGCGGGCGTAACCGGACGAGCGGCCACCGCGGTCGCGCAGGTCGTCGAGGGTGCTCACGTAGTGCTTGACGCTGGCCGGACTGGCGCCGTAGCCCGACCCGTCGCCGTCGAAAATCACCGGACGCGTCCCATCGTGCTCGTCGATCACACGCCGGAATTCCGCCAACTGGGCCGGCGACAGGTGGCTCACGTTGAGGCCCTCGTTCTCCGCCGACCAGAGCACGACCGCCGGGTGATTGCGGTCGCGTCGAACCCAGCGCGCCAGGTGCTCGCGGCAGGCGGGCATGAACTGGGGGTGTTCCGGCATCAGCATCAGCCAGCTCGCGTAGATGGCGCTCTCGTCGATCACGAGCATGCCCAGCTCGTCGCACACGTCGAGCACGTGCGGCGGCGCCGGGCAGGAATGGAATCGCAGCACGTTGTAGTTGGCCGCCTGGTAGCGCTGGACCATCCGCATGGCCCCGTCACGGGTGGACATCATCGCCTGCTTCTCGGAGTAGGCCGGGCTCTCGCCCCGCAGGTTGCAGCGGATGCCGTTGAGGTAGAAATGGATGCCCTCAAACCGGGCCTCCCGGAAGCCAAATCGCGTGTCGCAGCGCTGAAGACGTTGACGACCGCTGTCGTCCAGGAGCAGCAGACGCAAATTGTACAGCGCCGGGTGATCAGGCTGCCACAGCGTCACGCCGGGCGGCTGGAATTCGGCGCCGAGCTCGACTGTCGTCGTTACGAAACCGGGCAGTTCCACGACCCGTTCGGGCAGGGTCAGGAGCGACGCGCCGGACGGAAGCGGCCGGACGCTCCCGCCCAGCCGGACGCGAACGGTCTGGCGCCCGCTGTTGAAAAGCTCGCAGATCGCCGTCAGACGTTTGTTGCTGACGGATGTCTGCACGCGGACATCGGCAATGTGGACGGGCGGGCGGGCCCGCAGTGAAACACTCTGGTACAGCCCCTTGCGATTGTTCGTGCCGGTGCCGCGCGGCAGCCAGTGCCGCCGGTTCCGCCAATCGCTCGACGGGCGCGGCACGGAGAAGAAGGTGTCGTCCCTGATGAGCACTTCCAGCCGGTTGCCTGTCGACGGGGCGGCTACCAACCCGGTGATATCGATCTCGAAGGGCAACAGCGGTCCCAGGTGCTGGCCCGCGAACTGGCCGTTCACTCGCACCTCAGCGTAGTCGCCGACGGCATCGAAATGCAGGGCCAACTGCTGCCCTTGGCAGGCTTGGGGAACGTCGAAGGCACGCGAGCAGACGGCCTGGTGTGCGCCGCGCAGTTCCTGCACGGACTCCCAAAAGGCTGGTACGGCGATGTCGCGGGCCGGCAGTTTCTCGGCCTGGATTTGCCAGGTGCCGTCGAGTGATATGACCGTTTCCTCGCCAAGCGGCCCCGGGCGCAGGCTTTGCTGAATTGCAGCCAAGCGGCGCTGGCTGACTAGCTGCGGCAGCCCAGCCGCTGCCAGCAATCGCCAGCCGTCCGGACCGGAAGACTTGGCTCGCACGCTGCGGAGCGCGGCATCGCAACGTGGCGGCACCCAGAGCGTGAGCCAGGCCGGCGTGCCGTCCGGCAAGGGGGTGAGCACACCATCGGCCAGATCGCGAGGATCGTCGGCCGGGTCGGTCAGCGCCTGTTCCCAGCACAAGGCCCTCTGCTGGTGACTCCCGTCGGCGAACTCGGCAACCACTTCACCGGCGGCCGTACCGGCCGGGCCGGACCCTGTCGATGTGTGCCACAGCAGGATGGCGGCAACCGGCCGGTCCACCGCGGGCAGCGGCTGACCTGGATGTAGCGGGATGCCGCGAACAACGACCGGCGGGCCATCTGTCAGAGCGTGCCAGTCGCACGTGACCGGACGACCACGGATCGTGACTTCAAACCAGCCCGAGCGAGCCCCATCCGCCGTCACGGGGCGATTGTACTCGAAGCGATAGCACCGGGCCCAATCCTGCCCGCGTGCGTCGTGCAACTCCCACGCTGCCGTCGATGCAGCGGCGGTCAACGACAGGTCGGTGTCGGCGAGAACCAGGTCGAGCTGCCGGACACTCTCGAACGAAACGCCCGCCAGCGGGCGCAGCGGCACCGGCCGGCCGATGTCGGCCTCGACCATGGCGCCCTCGAAGACCTCCGGCTCGAGCCGCCAATACCACTGCAGATGAGCGGCCTCCGGCAGGTCGGCAAACTCGAAGTCGTATCGCAGCGATAGCGAGTCGCCCTGGACGGTGACGGTCTCGCTCCAGCGGCCGTGGGCGCCATGGTCCGTCCGCGTCAGGCGGCGGCCACCGTCGATGGTCTCTTCCTGAAATGGTGCCTCAAGCGGAAACGTGCGCACCGGTTTCCAGTCGGCCGTCGCCAGCCACGGGACGCCCAGTTCGAGGATGCGTTTACCGCCGACGGCCAGGAATCGATGCCCCTCGGCTGACTGGATCTGCGGTGCGGCGTCAGCCGCAACGCCTGTGACTGGCTGCCCTGCCAGGCCGGCGCACAGGCAAACAACCGAAAACCAGAACAGTCGCATGGAATGACTCCGTGGTTTGCGCAAGCCCCTCGCCAGAGGAGACGGATTGCTCGAATGGCTGTCAACTCTACCCCATTCTGTTCATTCACCTTTCCAGAATCAACACGGGTCTGGATTGCCAGTATGGTTGCCGCATGCCGAGCGAATCGCTTACCATGATGCCTGGCACGATCCGCCCGTCACCATCGGGCGGGCGGCGACGACCTGGTTTGCCTCAAGATCGGCCTTACGGATATCGGATGCCTCATGGTCGAACGGCCCGCCGCTTGACAGCCTGTTGGCCCAACTGCAGAAAGGGATGAATGATGAACCATCGCATGTGGATCGGAATTTGGCTGGTGTGGAGTCTGTCGGTCGGCATGCTCGCTGCGGCGGAGCCGGCTGGCGTGAACCTGTCCCAACTTCAGGGCTGGGACATCGTGGTGGCCGAAGACGCGATCGCGAGCGAGAAGTTCGCCGCCGAGGAACTGCAAAAACACATCGAGCTGGCCACGGGCACGAAGCTGCCGATCACCGGCGGCAGCGAGCGGGCCGACCGGCACTTCTTTGTTGGCCCCGGCAAGTCGATGGAGGCGAGCCCGGCAGGATTCTCCGTCGACGGGCTCGGGCCGGAGGACCTGCGGATCGTGGTTCGGGGCAGCGAGGTTGCCATCGCCGGGGGCCGGCCGCGAGGCACGCTCTACGGCGTGTACACGTTCCTGGAGGACTACCTGGGCGTACGGTTCCTCACGGCCGACCACACCTACGTGCCGCGTGTCAAGCCGGACCAGGTTGTCCCCGCTCTCGACCGATCCTATCACCCGCCGCTGGAGATGCGGTGGGCCTATTATGGCGAAGTGAATCGCAATCCCGCCCTGGCGGCACGGCTGCGAGTCAACACCGTGGGGGACGATCCCAAGCTGGGCGGGCGAACCGGTCAGCGGCTCATCAGCCACAGTTTTGCCGGCCAGATTCCCTCTTCGAAGTATGGCCAGGAACATCCAGAGTATTTCTGTTTCCGCGACGGCAAGCGGATCGCGCCGGCCAAGAACGATTCGTTTGACAACGAGCCCTGCCTGACCAATCCGGACGTGCTCAAGATCGTCACCAAGGCCGCCCTGGACGAGATCGCCGCCCATCCCGAGACGGCCAACGTCTCGGTGAGCCAGAACGACAACGACAAGAACTGCCTCTGCCCGAAGTGCGCGGCCATCGACCAGCGCGAGGGCACGCCGATGGGTTCTCTGCTGGAGTTTGTCAATGCAGTGGCCGACGCGGTGGCCGAGAAGTACCCCAATGTCAAGGTGGGCACCTTGTCGTACTGGTACACGCGCAAACCGCCGAAGACCATCAAGCCCCGGCCGAACGTGCAGATCCAGTTGTGCAGCATCGAGTGCTGCATGATCCACCCCATTGACGACCCCAACTGTCCGAAGAACGTGGCCTTCTGCCAGGACATGGCCCACTGGGGCAAGATCTGCGACCAGATCTATATCTGGAACTACAACACGAATTTCCGCAACTACGTGCTGCCCTGCCCCAACCTGCGGGTGATTGAGCCCAACATCCGCTACTTCCTGGCCAATCATGCCAAGGGGGTGTTCATGCAGGCGGCCGGGAACGCCAACGGTGCGGAACTCTCGGAGCTGCGGGCTTACGTGATCAGCCGCCTCCTCTGGGATCCCTCGCGGAGCGGCCAGGAGGCAATCGACGAATTTCTCGAGCTTCACTACGGTCCGGCGGCCCCGCCGATCCGCCGCTACATCAAGCACATTCACGACCGGGCCGAGGCCAGCGGCCGTCACCAGAACTGTTTTGGCCAGCTTGCCGACTATGGACTGGACCAGTCGGATGCAGAGCTGGGGCTGGAGGCCTTTGCGGAGGCCCTGAAACTGGCCGATTCGGACGAGGTGCGCTCGCGGGTGGAGCGGGCTTCGATCTGCGTGTATCGCGCGGCCCTGGAGCCGATCTGGTACCGCGACAGTGGGCCGCTGGAGCCGGCAGTGGCCGAGAAGCTGCGTCCCGCCGCCAAACGCTTCCTCGAGCTTTGCGACAAGTTTCAGGTGGACCGCGCCCAGGAATGGGGCGAAGAAATCCCCGGAACCCGCAGCCGGCTGAAGAAGATCTTCGGCGTAGGAGAAACGGAGTCGTTCTGATGATTTCTCCAGTTCGCGAAGGAGTATTGGCCGCTTGCGAATGCGACGAGGTTCAGCGGTTCAGCCGATGTCCCGTTGAAGCGACTGGCCAGTCAATACTCTTACACAGGATCCAGCTATTCCCATGACGCCCATCAACAGTTGCGATCGCAATTGCGTTCGATTTCGCATCGTTTTGTCTTTCGTTCTCCTATGGCTGCTGCCTGTCGCATCGGCGTATGCGGCGGACGCGATCAACCTCTCTGTGCCGCTGCCGCCGGGCGAGACACTGCTGGCCGACGTGGGTGTGTATCGGGTGTTCTGGCAGTCCTACGGCCAGGAACCTGTGGCCATGCCGGTCTCGTGGTCCGGGCACTTCGACCCCCGAGCCGGTATCTCTTACCAGGACTGGGGGCGGGTGCTGGGCCGACGGGCGCTCCTGATGCACTCTCCCTGGCACGTGCCGCCGGGCAAGGTGTGGGTGGAGTATGAACTGGCCCTGCCGGAGGTGAATCCGATCCGGCTCAAGTTCGGCATCGCCATGGGCTCCGACGTGGCCACCCCGGACCGCAGTGATGGAGTGACCTTCTCGTGCTCCCTGACGGCCGACGGCCGTGAGCAGGAACTGATGCGGCAGCATCAGGCGGAAGCCCGCTGGCTGGACTACGACTTCGACCTGACGGGGCAGGCGGGTAAGACCGTTGTCGTGCGTTTGGCGGTGGAACCGGGGCCGAAGAACAACGCTTCGTTCGATTACTCGTTCTTCGGCGACGCGAAGATCACCGTCGGCGACGTGAAAGCGCCGCGGCCGAGCGACCTGATCGCCCGCCTCACTTCGACCCGGGCCTATCAGGCCACGGCCCAAGCCGAACTGACGGCGTTGGCCAACAACCCGGTCCGAGGCATTACCCCCTCAAACATCCTCCCGTACAAAAATGCCCTGGAAGAATCCAACGGCACGTGGCGGTTCTCCTACCAGGCCGCGGATTGCCGCGTGGTTTACACGTACCGGCCGAGCACGGGCACGCTCGACGACTTCCTGGTCAAAGTCGACGACGGTCGGCCATTCGCGCCCGCCAGCGGCGGCCGGGCGACCTTCACGGTCCGCCGCGACGGCAAGGCGCAGGACATTCCTGCTTGCGGCGGAAAGCCCGTCAAGATCGCGCGCGACAACGACACCCTCAACGTGCTTTGGGAATACGACGCGGCCGGCCAACCGGTGCGCATTGCGTGGAGCTTCCGCATCGTTGGGAAGGCGTTGGAGGTGAAGGCCCGTTGCGAGGAACCGGTCGTGAGCCGGTTCACGCTGGGGCGCGTGGGACAAGCGCCGCTGCGCAAGAGCTTCCAGGTGCCTTATCTGGCGGGCCGGGTTTCTTACCTGCCGATCGAGAACGTGTTTGCCTGCTGCTACCTGGACTGGACGCAGTCGCACAGTTCGCGCTGCCCGCAGGGCGAGGCCGTCTACGAGCCGAAGACCGACGG
>CAZLWV010000182.1:0-15506 GCA_964563135.1 uncultured Planctomycetaceae bacterium | reverse complement strand
CGTCGCCCGAAAACAAGAAGCCAAAAAGCGTTAAGAAAATATCAGTGCCATTCAGATCAGTGGTGACAGCAGCCTCGCCGCATTGACCACCAGTCGCTCGATCCCGGGCCGCTTGCGCCACGTTTCCAGGTCCATCAGCCGCGAGTCTTCTACGTAGCGCTGCTGCAGGCCGCGAAGCGCGGCCGTGAATTGCTGATCGTAGACCGCCAGCGTGATCTCGAAGTTGAGCCACAGGCTCCTCGGATCCAGATTCAGCGAGCCGAACAGGCTGATCTCGCCATCGACAGTGATCGACTTGGTGTGAAGCAATCCCCCCTCAAACAGTGCAATCCTCACCCCGGCCTCCAGCAGATCGATCTTGTGGGCCTGGCTGGCAAAGCGAACCAGCAGCGAGTCGACCTTCGCCGGCACGATCAACGTGACGTCGACCCCCCGGCAGGCCGCCGAAACCAGGGCCGTCAGCAACAGCTCGTCCGGAACGAAATAGGGGCTCGTCAGTACCAGCTCCCGCCGCGCCGAATAGATCGCCATCAGCAGGACCTGCTGAATGGTGTGGCTTTCCACAATTGGCCCCGACGGAACCACCTGCACCACCGAGTGGCCGGCATCCTCCAGCGGCCGCACGTCGCCGCTCTTGCGCAGTTGATCCAGCCCCTCGTCCGTGTCCAGTTCCCAGTCTTCCAGAAAGGTAAGAGCCAGCCCCTCCACGACCGGTCCTTGCACGCGAACCATGGCATCCACCCATTGCCCCACGCCCGACTCCTGCTTGAAGTAACGAGGATCCACCATGTTGAGGCTTCCCGTGTAGCCCACCTCGCCGTCGATGACCACGATCTTGCGGTGCATGCGAAGATCGAATCGGACGAAGGCCGCACGAAACAACCCGACCGGCAGGGCTGCGTGGAGGCGAATCCCTTCCTCGCGCATCCGCCGGGCCGCTTCGCTGCGAAGAAAGGGACGACTGCCGACGGCGTCGATCAGAATGCGGCACACCACCCCCCGCCTGGCCGCGCGGATCAGGGCCTCCATCACCTCGTCCGCCATGCCGCCGCCGGCCCAGATGTAGAACACCATGTGGCAGGTCCGTTTGGCCTGGTCGATGTCGGCAATCAGTCGACGGAAGGCGTCGTCGGTTTCCGGAATCAGCTCGATCCGGCTGCCCGTCATCGCCGGCATGCCGATCGTCGCCTCCGTCAGACGGGCCAGCGGTTCGCACTGCGATCCCTGCCACGACCAGTCCACGGCCGTTCGATGCTCCAGTCCGGCCAGCCATTGCAGGTACGGCCCGTGCACAAGCGCTGCCTGCTTCACCCGGCGGTTCCCGAGCCGTGTCTCGCCAAACGCCAGGTAGATCACCGCGCCGCCAAAGGGGAATATCAGAATAATGGTCAGCCAGGCCAGGGAGACCCCAACCGGGCGTCGGCGCATGATCACCCGCAGGGACAGTCCTATCCGGATCAGAAGATCGGCCGCAAATATGCCGATCGTTGCCAGACTTGCCCACTGCATGCTCGTTCTTTACCCCGAAAAAATCGTGGAGATCCGACAACATCCGTAACCAGAAGCAGCGGGGCCAGCCACACCCGAGCGGCACGTCCCTGAACTGCAAAACCCGTGGAATTCTGCCAGACGGCCTTCTCCTCTGCACCCACGGCGTCTTCCCGTCCGCAGGGCCTCGCCGCCCGCGGCGTGGGGCCGCTTTTCGTCGCACGAATTATCGGCAACCGGGGGGAAAAGACAAGCACCACCACCCCCTCACCGGGCAAGAGGCCCGTCTGCCACTGCCCGGCGGCATCGATCGCCCCGTGGCCACTTCCCTGGAATCGGCCGACAACGACTCCGCGGTCGATTGCCGTGCCGGCCTTTCCCAAGCCTTTGAATTCCTCCGCCCCTTCGGGTAAGCTGAGAAACCTGAATCGGGTTGCGTGATTCCCCAAATGGGCCATCTCCTTGAAGCCGCCTCCCGAACCGTGGCGGCAGAGGGCTGGATCCCCTGGAATCGTGCAAGTCTGTTTAGTGAGCCCCTGTGGCCAGTCAGACAAGGGATGCCGGTAGAACGATCGGCAGGAACCGGACCTTTTGTCCTGTCCGGCCGCCCGTTCTCACGGTGGTCGCTTCCTGAACGTTCCTAATGCCTCTGTGACCAGCGGAGATCGCTCCATGCATGCCGGCCGAACTGCCTTGTTGCTCCGGATTCTCGCCTGCCTCGCGCTCGTAGTCGCCTCGACCGCCGGGGCCCTCGACGCCGCCGCCCCCAACACCCTCACTCCCGAGGAACTGGCCGACGGCTGGATCCTCCTGTTCGACGGCGAGACGACCTTCGGCTGGCAGCCCGGTGCCAAGGCCAACTGGAAGGTGGTCGATGGCGTCCTCGTCGCTACCGAGGGTGAGGACGGGCTGCTCCATACCACCAGCCAGTTCGGCAACTACCAGCTCAAGGTCGATTTCCGCAGTGCCAAGGGGGCCAACAGCGGCGTGTTTCTGCGCACGCCCCCCGTCCCCACCGACGTCGCCAACCGATGCTACGAACTCAACATCGCCGATGCCGGCACCAATCCATTTCCCACCGGCAGCTTCGTTCAGCGTCAGAAGGCCGAAGGTGAGAACGATAGCGACGATTGGCAAACCTTCGACGTGGCGGCCGACGGCGGCCATTTCCTCGTCAAGCTCGACGGCCGCACCGTGCTCGACTACACCGATCCCGCCCCGCTCGGCCGCGGCTTCATCGGCCTCCAGTTCAAAACCGGAAAAATCGAGTTCCGCAACATCAAGCTCAAACCGCTCGGCGCAAACAGTCTCTTCAGTGGCAAGGACCTCAGCGGCTGGAAGACCTTTCCCGATCTTCCCAGCGTGTTCAGCGTGACCAAGGAGGGCTGGCTCAATGTGAAGAACGGCCGCGGCATGCTCGAATCGGAAGGACAGTACGAAGACTTCACGCTCCAGCTGGAATCCTTCGTCAATGGCCAGAAACTCAATGGAGGCGTCTTCTTCCGCAGTATTCCCGGCGAAACCATGAATGGCTACGAACTCCAGATCCACAACGGATTCAAGAACAACGACCGCACCCAGCCCGAGGACTGCGGTACCGGCGGGTTCTTCCGCCGCCAGGATGCCCGCAAGGTCGTGTCCGACGACTTCACCTGGTTCCACATGACCCTTCACGCCGACGACAAACACATGGCAGCCTGGGTGAACGGCTACCAGGTGAGCGACTGGACCGATACCCGACGGCCCGATCCCAATCCCCGCAAGGGCCTTCGCCTCGAACCCGGTACGCTCCAGATTCAAGGCCACGACCCCACCACCGATCTCAGTTTCCGGAATCTGCGGATTGCTGAACTGCCCAAGCGTTGATGGCGACTGCACGGTCAATGCCCGAGGGGGACTTCGGCAGGCCCGGCTCCTTGCCCTGTCCCGCTGGGCGGCCATCAGCGTTTTCCCTACAGACATCCATAGACATCCCAGCACACCATGCGCCATGCCGGCCTGACCGGTTCCTTGGCCTCGTTCCACCGGGCACTGGCCGATCCGGCAGCAACACGCGCCCGCCACAAGAGACGACCTCACGGCCGGCGATGACAACCCTCGACGGAGCACACGTTCTGGCATGGAGACATTCCTCGTATCGAGGCTGTCCATGAGGCAATTCACCGGTTTCCGATGTCTGCTGCCGGTTCTTTTTCTGGCTCTCTCAGGTCAGGCTGCACCGGCGGCCCCGCCGCAGCGTCCCAACATCCTCGTCATCCTCTGCGATGATCTCGGCTTCTCCGATCTGGGCTGCTACGGCAGCGAGATCCCCACGCCCCACATCGATCGCCTCGCAGCCGGCGGCGTGCGCATGGCCCATTTCTACAACTCGGCCCGCTGCTGCCCGAGCCGTGCCTCCCTGATGACCGGCCTTCATCCGCACCAGGCAGGAATCGGTTCCTTCGCCACCGAAAACGCCGATCGCCGGCGAGGTCCGGCCTACCTCGGCCATTTGAACGATCGCTGCGTCACCCTGGCCGAGGTTCTCAAAGCCGCCGGCTACCAGACCTGGATGGTCGGCAAATGGCACATGGAATTGCCCGGCCCGACCGACCGCGGATTCGATGAGTTCTACGGCTACACCCGCGGCTATGCCCAGGACCAGTGGTCCCCAGACTGCTACCAGCGACTCCCCGAGGGGCGTCAGCCGGAACTGACGTACGCTGACGGTGCGTTCTACGCTACCGATGTCTTCACGGACTACGCCCTCAAGTTTCTCGAGCAGGCCCGCCGGAAAAATGCCCCCTGGTTCCTCTACCTGGCCCACTCCTCGCCGCACTTCCCCGTGCAGGCCCCGGCCGAAAGCGTCCAGCGGTTCGTGCCAACCTACCGCCGCGGCTGGGACATCCTCCGCCAGGAGCGGTTCCAGCGCATGAAAGAAATCGGCCTGGCCACCGACTCCTGGCGGCTGACGCCCCGGTCGATCGTGCCGGTTGACGACGAGCCGATCGCCAACGGCTACAGCGGACGCTCGAACCCGGCCTGGGCCGATCTGGCCGCCGACCGCCGCGAAGACCTCGCCCGCCGCATGGCCGTCTTTGCCGCCATGGTCCAGCACGTCGACCAGGGAGTGGGCCGGATCGTCAGCGATCTGGAAACCCACCGCGAGCTGCCCAACACGCTCGTCATTCTTCTCAGTGACAACGGCGCCTGCTACGAATGGGGCCCCTTCGGGTTCGACGGCCCGTCGCGAGACGGAATCACCCACCTCCATCAGGGAGAAGAACTGGAAACGATGGGCGGCCCCGGCACGTACCACGCCTGCGGCAGCGCCTGGGCGAACCTCTGCAACACCCCGTTCCGGCTCTACAAACACTTCACCCACGAAGGCGGAATCTCCTCCCCTCTGATCGCCCACTGGCCCGCCGCGATCCCTCACCGCGAAGGCTGGATCCGCCAGCCTGGCCACCTCATCGACATCGTGCCCACGGTGTGCGAGGCTACCGGCGCCCGCTATCCTGCCCGGTTTCAGGGCCGGCCCATCCAGCCCATGGAAGGCGTCAGCCTCCTGCCGGCCTGGCGCGGAGCACAGATTCCCGACCGCCCTCTGGCCTTCGAACACCAGGAGGCCCGAGCCCTTCGCAAAGGCCGCTGGAAGGTCGTCTGGTCCAAACGCATGCCCCACCCGATCCAGTGGGAACTCTACGACCTCGAAACCGACCCTTGTGAAACCACCGATCTGGCCCGGCAGTTTCCGCAGCGGACGAGCGATCTGGCCGAAGAGTGGCTGGCATGGGCCAGACGTGTCAAGGTCTATCCTTTCTTCGCTCCCGGCGCAGAACCGGCCGGCCGGCAGCCGCAGTCTCCCACGATCGCCGGTCGCCCCCTGGCGATCACGTGCGATGTGGTTTCGCACTCCGCCAATGGCGTGATCGTCGCCCAGGGAGGCAACCGGCACGGCTACGCTCTCCACCTGGCGGAAGGCCGGCTCGTCTTCAGCGTCCGCATCGAAGGAAAGGTCTCGTCGATCACTGCCGACAACACGCCAGAAGGTCGCTTCAGCCTCGCCGCTCATCTCCAGCCCGACGGCCGCATGGTCCTCTTGATCGATGGCAAACAAGTGGCCCAGGGCAAGGCCCCCGGACTGATCCCGGTCCAGCCAATCGACCCCCTCAGCATCGGCCAGGATACCGATTCAGCCGTCGGCGACTACACCGCCCCCAACCCCCTGGAGGGCACGCTCCAGAATGTGAATATCGGCCCGTAGTCAGTTCTCGTGCACACCCAGTCCGACAAGCACTCTCCAGTCGAAGGAATACAGCCCATGAACCGCAAACGGCAAGTTCTCTCCGCGCTGGCCATCGCGTTGGCGCTGGCCTTGACGGCTTCTGGCGATGAGAAGCCCCTCTACCTCTTCAACCGGGCGCCCCTTCGCGACAAACCCTACACCGAACTCCCCCTCGGCACAATTGAGCCTGAGGGCTGGCTCCGCAACGAACTGGATCGAATGGCCGCCGGCATGACCGGGCATCTCGACCAGTGGTACCCCGAGGTCTGCGGCCCCCGCAACGCCTGGCTCGGCGGCGACGGCGATACCTGGGAACGGGGCCCTTATTGGATCGACGGCCTCTACCCACTCGCCCGCATCCTCCGCGACCAGAAACTCCAGCAGAAGGCGCAGGCCTGGATCGATTGGACCATTGCCCATCAACGCGACGACGGCTACATCGGCCCCGTCGAACTCAACAGCCGCGACCGCACCCAGCCGCCTCCCGCCGGCGCCCAGATCCACAAGCCCGACGACTGGTGGCCCCGCATGGTCATGCTCAAGATCCTCCAGCAGCACTACGGCGCCACTGGCGACCCGCGGGCCGTCGAGTGCCTGAGGAAGTACTTCCGCTATCAACTCAAAACGCTCCCCACCCAGCCCCTCGAGGCTCCTCCGGGGGGCAAGGGCGGCTCATGGTGGGCGGCCCAGCGGGGCGGCGACAATCTCATGGTCGTCCTCTGGTTCTACAATCTCACCGGCGAGCCCTGGCTCCTCGAACTGGCCGACCTCATCCACCGCCAGACCGTGCCTGTCACCGACTGGTTCCTCGCCGGCGACCGCACCCGCCACCGGCTCGACCAGGGCGATTCGCTCCACTGCGTGAATCTCGCCCAGATGACCAAGACCCCCGTCATCCGCTACCAGCAGGACCAGGACTCCCGCCACCTCGACGTCGTCCACAAGATGTTTGCCGACGTGCGAGCCTTCCACGGCCAGCCCAACGGGCTCTATGGCGGCGATGAAGGTCTCCACGGCGACGCCCCGGATCGCGGCAGCGAACTCTGCTCCGCGGTCGAAATGATGTTCTCCCTCGAGAAAATGCTCGAAATCACCGGCAACGCGTCGTTTGCCGATCGGCTGGAGCGGGTCGCCTTCAACGCCCTCCCCACCCAGTGCCTCGACAGCCACCGCGGCCGCCAGTACTTCCAGCAGACCAACCAGGTTCAGTGCACGATCGGAAGCCACGACTTCTTCAACGACGAGGAGGATCGGCTCGTCTACGGCCTGCTCCACGGCTATCCCTGCTGCACCTGCAATCTCCACCAGGGCTGGCCAAAGTTCACCCAGCACCTCTGGATGGCCAGCGCCGATCGCGGCCTGGCCGCTCTCGCCTACGCCCCCAGCCGTGTGACCGCCAGGGTCGCCGACGGCACCGAGGTAACCGTTGCGGAAGAAACCGGCTATCCCTTCCTCGAAACCGTCGCCTTCAGCGTGGCAGCGCCCAAGGCCATCGAGTTCCCCCTCCACCTCCGCATCCCCGGCTGGTGCCAGGACGCCTCGCTCAAGCTCAACAACGAACCGCAGACCGACGAGCTCGCCCCCGGCTCGATTCACGTCGTTCGCCGCACCTGGAACTCCGGCGACCGCGTGGAACTCACTCTTCCCATGCCTCTGGTCGCCTCCACCTGGTACCACCGCAGCAAGGTGATCGAGCGTGGTCCCCTCGTCTTCGCCCTCGATATCCAGGAAGACTGGACCGAGGTCCAAGGCGAACTTCCCGAGGGTGTTCCCTCCGACGCCATGCACCGCGGCCATTTTGAATGCCGCCCTGCATCCCCCTGGAACTACGCTCTCTCCGAAGCCGCCTGCTTGAAACCCGCAGACCATTTCGCCCTCCAGACCGCCCCTTCCGTCCCCCCCAACCCCGTCCAGACGCCCCCCGCCATGCAACTGGAGACCATCCGCCTGATCCCCTATGGCGCCACCACCCTCCGCATCACCGAGTTCCCCTGGGTCAAGGGCGCAGGCTGGTAAGAAGCCGCATGGATTCCATATCGGCCCGGGCGCAAACGCGACCCTGGGCGGCCTTCGACCCTGGGCGCATGCGTTTCAGCCCGCCGCCGCGTTCACTTCCGGCTGCCGGTCTGGTAGAATTCCCCGCGGCCCTCGGCCTGTCCCCCATCCCCCAGGAGATTCCGCAATGTCGGACCAGCACAACTCGAGCCTCTCCCGTCGTACCTTCGTCCGCCAGGGCAGCCTCCTGGCTGGCGGCATGCTCCTCGGTGCCCGTGGGATCCACGTTGCCGCGTCCGAGTCGGCACCGTCCCCCCCCGCCGGCCCCTTGCCCCTGCATGTCCTCGGGCGCACCGCGGCCAAGGTGACCGCCATGACCCTGGGAACCGCTCCCTGCGGCCTCTGTCCCGACATCCCCCCCTCCGAAATCGCCAAGATCGTCAACTACGCCATCGACCAGGGAATCAACTCCATCGATACCGCGCCGGCCTACGTCAAGTCCGAGGAAGGAATCGGCATGGCCCTCGGCCAGCGCCGCAAGGAGGTGTTTCTGGCTTCCAAAGTCCTCGCCGATACGCTCGAAGAGGCGGAAAAATCGCTCTCCCAGTCGCTCCGCCTGCTCAAGACCGATTCCCTCGACCTGGTCTACTACCACAGCGTCGGCAGCCACAACGTCCCCAAGGCCATGGAGCCCGACGGAGTCTTCTCCTGGCTCGTCAAGCAGAAGCAGGCGGGCAAGTTCCGCTTCCTGGGTATCTCGGGCCACCACCTGCCCGGCGCGTTCGGCCAACTGATCGAAACCGGCCAGGTGGATGTGCTCCTGACAGTCGTCAATTTCGTCGACCGCCACACCTACGCCTTCGAAGAGAAGGTGCTGCCGCTGGCCCGTGACAAGAACGTCGGCATCGTCGCCATGAAGGTCTTTGGCGGCGCCCGCAAGAGCGCCGGCTCCTATGGCAACCCCAAGGCGCCCCCGGAACTCGACCTGGAGCACCTGGAACTGGCGGTCCGCTATGCTATGAGCGTTCCCGGCGTCAACACGCTCAACCTGGGCGCCCACAACATCGATCAGGTTCGCAACAACATCGAGATGGTCCGCCGCTACCAGCCGCTGACGGCCGACGAACAGCAGAAGGTCGCTGCCCTCGGCAAACAACTCGCCTCCCAATGGGGCGCACATTTCGGACCGGTTGCGTAACGCCTGCTCACCGGTCCCACTCTGCCGACTGCCGAAGCGCAGCCACATCGATCGGCCCTTCGCCGCTCACCAGTCCGCAGAGGGTCGCGTCTTTGAGCACGTCCGCCAGCTTGAGCCTCCGTCCGTCCACGATCACGTCCCCCGCCACCAGTCGCAGCCCGTGGCTGTAGTCCACATAGCGGTCCCAGTGCCCTGCATAGAGCGGCTGGATCGGCTCCCCTTGTGGATAGTGCCAGCCGTAGATCGCCACCTTGTGCGGCTTCTCAGCCAGCCGGTTGCTCCAGACGATGTCCTTCTTGATCCCCGCAACCACCAGCCCCGCGGGCTTTCCCTTCCGCTGCTCTTCGATCAATTGATGGTGCTGGTAAAAGGTCTCCACCGACTCCCGGTTCTCCGTGAGCGGCCGCGGTGCCAGTTTCAGATCGGCCGCCGCATGCACGGCGTCGGAAATCTTCGCCGTCGGCAGGGTGCCGCCAACCGCGTCGGCAATCGCCATCGCCCCCTTGGGCGTGAGCGGAAACCGGAAGAAATCCTCGTCGCTTCCCACCGCCATATAGTCCACCCCGACAAAGCAGATCGCCACACGCGGTTTTTCCCCACCATCGCCATCGGCCAGCGCCACCGGCCGGAGTTCTCTCAGGAACTCCGGCACGTTGCCCCGCAGAACCTCCTCCACCACCACCCGCTCCCGCTCTTCGACCGGTAGGCCCGCCACCCGGCGCATCAACTGCGAGCCCGTCGCCGCTCCCGCCGGCCGAGCCGGCAGCTGCAGCCGGACCCGCGGTGTGTCGGCGGGAATTTCCGGCCGTGGCTCCGCCGGTTCCACAAACGGTTCCTTCTGGATCCAGTCCGTGTACGCCCGCGGTCCGCCGAACTGGCCCCATTTCTCCTGCCATTCGGTGCCGATCGTCAGTCCATGCAAGAGTCCATTCATCTCCCCCACCAGCGCCGTGTGGAGAATCTTGTTCTCCGGATTCGGGTGGACCAGCAGCTCGATCTGCCCGTCCATGCCGGTGGTCTGCTGAAACTCCCCGTGCCGGCCCTCGGCCAGTCTCTCGTCGCGGCCCATGCGGGCGATCATTCGCCCCGTCGCCCGGAACGTTCCGCCATCCGGCCCCACCACCTTCTTGCCGTTGTAGGTGATTTCGCGGTCGTCGTAAGCCACGACGATCAGCCGCCGCCCCCGGTCGCCCCGCAGCCAGGCCAGCAGCTTGTCGCCGTGCCGCTCCTGGTCGCTGTAGGAGTAGTTGGCATCCAGGAAGACGATCCGCTCGATGGACTCGGGGATCGCCTCAAACTCGTTCATATATCCCCACAGGAACGAACCCCCGCCGCTATGGCAGGCGAGCACGGTACGGTCAGCCGAACACTGCTCGGCCAGCGACGCGACAAGCTCGCGGATGATCGCCCCCGCCTCAGGTTCATTGCTGCGAAACGCCGGCCAACTCAACTTGGGTGCCTGGACCACGGCCAGCACGACATCTCGTTCCGTGTCCATCTCCCGCAACCGCCGGATCTGGGCCGCAACGTGCTGGATGTCGAATTGCCACGGGCGATCCGGAGCCGCCGCACAGCCGAGGGTCTGCTCGACCGTATTGCCATTGGGCGTGGCAAAGATGACGAGCACCCGCCGGCCCGCGTTCAGCGCCGCCGGGGCGTTCACCATCACTCGCACTCCGCTCTCCAGACGCATCCAGCGAATCTGCTCCCCGAACTGGCCGGCTTTCACGAAGCCGGGCAGCAGCGGCTGGCAATTTCCGATGGCAGGGGGACAGACAATCGCCGCAAGCAGGACGAGCGCCGCTGAATGATGCATGGATCGACTTCTCCAATCGCTGGCACATGGGCCTGACACTCTCACCTGGGCGACTATCCTACCAGCAAAACCCGAGCCGGTGGAGTTCTCCCCCCCTCGTCCTGATCGGCCGGCTTGCTTGACAACCCCTTCTCAAACCCGCCACAATCCCGGCATGGCAGAAGTCCGCTGGACGCCCATCCGAGGGCGCCGGCAGGATCGGCTCCGACATTCCCGGCTTCTTTCCGTTGTTGCACAAAAGGACCCCTTGGATGCACACCCCATCGCCGACATCTCTGCTGCCGACCGCGCTGGCGATCCTCGTGGCTTCCACGCTGCTCGCCTCCCCGAGCCCGGCCGTCTCGCCCACAGCGGCGGAACTGTCCGTCTCCACCTCCTTCGCGGCCGGTGCCCTCGGCGCCGCCGATCCCAAAGGCCTTCCCTTCTCCTTCGTCTACGGCGGTCGGCCCTCGAGCGAACTGCTGGCCGGCTGGCAGCGAAAAGAAACCTCGCAGACGCTCGACCCGTCGCGCACCCAACGCATCCTCACCTTCACCGATCCCCAGACCGGCCTCGAAGTCCGCTGCGAAACGGTTCTCTACGCGGATTTCCCCACGGTCGAGTGGACCCTCTATTTCCGCAACCCAGGCAAGGACCAGACCCCGATTCTGGAAAACGTCCAGGCCCTCGACATTGTCTGGCAACGGACCGGCCAAGCCGAGTTCTTGCTGCACCATGCGGCCGGATCCCAGGCAAACCGTTCCGATTACGGGCCGCGTGAAACCGTCCTGGCGGCCGGTCAATCGCAGCGGCTGGGCGGGGCAGGGGGGCGGCCGACAAATGTCGACTGGTCCTACTTCAACCTCGAGTGGGACGGCCGGGGCGCAATCGTGGCCGTGGGTTGGCCCGGCCAATGGGCCGCGGAGCTGACCCGCGATGCAGCCGGCGGCCTGCAGGTCCGAGCCGGCCAGGAACTGGTCCGCACGACCCTGTTGCCGGGCGAGGAGATCCGTTCGCCCTTGATCGTGCTCCAGTTCTGGGAAGGCGACTACTACCGCTCTCAGAACCTCTGGCGCCGCTGGATGATGGCCCACAGCATGCCCAAACCCGGCGGCAAATTGCCCCCTCCTCAGTTCGTTGCCTCCAGCTCTCGGGCCTACGAGGAAATGATCGGTGCCAACGAGCAGAATCAGATCATGCATATCGATCGCTATCTGGAGGAGGGCTTTCAGCTCGATTACTGGTGGATGGACGCCGGCTGGTACATCCAACAGCACGGCTGGCCGCACGTGGGCACCTGGGAGGTCGACCCCAATCGCTTCCCCCGCGGCTTCCGCCCGATCAGCGATCATGCCCATTCAAAAGGCGTGAAGATCCTCGTGTGGTTCGAACCCGAACGCGTCACGCCCGACACCTGGCTCTACGACAACCATCCCGAGTGGCTCCTCAGCGCAAGGGCCAAGAGCGACGACACGATGGCCGGGCTGCGTTCGTGGTCGTCGAAGGAACTCGGCGGCAGCGACCCCTGCGTCAATCACAACCCCACCTCGGAAGTCCGCCGGTTCGCCAACGTTCGTTGGGAACCGGGCCGTCTGGCCCTCCATCCCGGCCCCAAGGGCCAGTACAGTGTCGTCCGCTGGACCGCCCCGCAAGCTGGCCAGTATCAGGTCGATGCGGCCTTTCTGGCGATCGACGCCGACACGACGACCTCCGTCCACGTGCTTCACAACGGCAAATCCCTGTTTCAAGGCGCGATCCGCCTCGGCGGGGCAGGGGAACGGACCGAGTACCGCACCAGCCAGAACGTCGCCGAGGGCGATACCCTCGACTTCGTCGTCGGCTGGGGCAACGGGGCCTACGTGTGTGATTCTACCGGCCTGGAACTGCGGCTGACCGGTCCCAACGGCAAAACCTGCGACGCCGCCCGGGAGTTCTCTTCGGAACAGAATCCCGGCGGTCCCTGGAGCTACGGCTATCTTGACCCGGCCGACGCCCCCGAGGCAGCAGAATTCCATCTCTACGACCGCAGTCGAGCCGCCTCGCAGAACGACACGCGACTGTTGAACCTGGGCGATCCGGCGGCCAGAGAGTGGCTCACCCAGCATATCGACTCGCTTCTGACCCGCGAAGGAATCGATCTCTACCGCCAGGACTTCAATATCGATCCGCTCCCATTCTGGCGGGCAGCCGACCAGCCCGATCGCCAGGGAATCACCGAGAATCGCTATGTCTCGGGCTACCTGGCCTACTGGGACGAACTCCGCCGCCGCCATCCCAACATGCTCATCGACTCCTGTGCCAGCGGCGGACGTCGAAACGACCTCGAGACCATGCGCCGCGCCGTCCCCTTGTGGCGAAGCGACTATGCCTACGAACCGATCGGCCACCAGTGCATGACCTACGGCATCTCCCTCTGGCTGCCCTACCATGGCACCGGCACCGTCGCCTCCAGCGCCGCCGCCTATTACGGCGGCGGGTTAACGCCCATCGAGCCCTATGCCTTCTGGAGCAATGCCGCACCCAGCCTCGGCTCGGGAATCGACTTCCGCGTCCGCCAGATCGACTACCAGGCGCTCCGCAGCCTCTATCACCAGTGGCGGGAATTGAGCCAGTTTTACTATGGCGACTTCTACCCCTTGACGCCTTACACACAGGACGACAAGGAGTGGATTGCCTGGCAGTTCAACGTTCCCGAACGAGGAGCGGGCGCGGTGCAGGCGTTTCGTCGGGGCGAGAGCCCGATCACGGAGAAGCGGCTTGTGCTGCACGATCTCCAGCCCGATGCAGCCTACTCGATCCGTCTGCTGGATTCGGAGGAAAGCTCAGAATCGAAGGGAAGTGCGCTGATGACCGACGGACTTTCTGTCACGCTCGACGCCGGCCCGGCCGCGGCCGTGGTCGTTTACCGCCGCCAGTAGAACTTGCCGTCACGGGCTCCTGCTGCCATAGTGAACGACATCTACTCTTGAAGAAGGGCTTGCGGATGACCGAATCGCCTTCGACACGGCGGCATTTTCTCGCCTCGACGGGCCTGGCGGCGGCAAGTGCTGCCGCCGGAGCGTCCCTATCGCAAAGCGTCCCTCTTCGGGCGGCCGAAACTGCAACCGAGGCGGAACGGAGCGTCGACGTTCTGGTTTGTGGTGGCGGCCCGGCCGGAATGGCTGCCGCCGTCATGGCGGCGAGGGGCGGCGCCAAGGTCCTCCTCGTTGAACGCTACGGACGGCTGGGCGGAATGGCCATCCACGCACGAGTGGCCCCGCTCATGGGACACTCCGCCAGCCCGTTTGTGCGGGAAGTCCTCGACCGCATCGGCGGGGTGCGGTTCGATCCCGAGCGGCTCGATCTCCAGTATGCGGAACTGCTGGAAGAAGCCGGAGCCGAGTTGCTGCTGCATGCTTGGGCATGCCACACGCTTCTCGACGACAATCGAGTCGCCGGAGCGCAGCTGGTGAGCAAGCAGGGCATGCTCAGCTTCCGCGCCAAGGTGACCGTCGATGCTACCGGCGACGGCGATGTGGCGTTTGCTGCGGGAGCCCCGTTTGAGCAGGGAAGGGAGGGCGACGGCCTCCTCCAGCCCATGTCGATCATGTACACCGTGGCCGGCCTGGACGACGCTCGGGCCATCTACTGCGGCAGCGAAGAGGAAGCACAAAAGCTGCGGATCGAAAGCCAGTCGTGGGAGGCAATCGTTCAGCGCGCCCAGCAGGCGGGCGAACTGCCCGACAACGTGGGCGTCGTCCGCACCTACCGCACGGGCCGCCGCGGCGAGGCCACGATCAACGCCACTCAGATCAACTACGTCGACGGCACGAGAGTGCGCGACCTCACCAAGGCCGAGTTGGAGGGCCGCCGGCAGGCCTTTGAGATTCTCGATTTCCTCAGAAAGCACGCCCCAGGCTACGAGAACGCGTACATCGCCGGCATGCCGGCCGTCGTCGGGGTCCGCGAAACCCGCCGCATCCTCGGCCGCGACTATCTGACCGGCGATGACCTGATCGCCGGCCGCCGGCGCGGCGATGCCGTTGTTCGCGCCGCGTCGTTCGTGATCGACATTCACAATCCGAACGGCGCCGGGCAGGCCCAAGGCCTGGCCGCGCGCGTAAAACCCTACGATATCCCCTACGGCTGCCTCGTGCCCAAGGGCGTTGACGGCCTGCTCGTTGCCGGCCGCTGCATCAGCGGCAGCCACGAGGCCCACGCCTCCTATCGCGTCCAGCAGATCGCCATGGCCATCGGTTCGGCCGCCGGAGCCGCCGCCGCCCTGGCCGCCAAATCCGACCTCCCCCCGCGCGAAGTCGACGTCGCCCAGATTCAAACCGGCCTCGAGCTGCCCGCCTGACCCCAGGGGCCTGCTCCAGAACCGCCAGCAGGACGCCCCGCCCCGTGGTGAGTGCCGGCAGCGGCGGGAGTTGCCGGGATCGGGGTCAAAGAACTCCGGGTCTGCGCGCCATCGCAGTCCTTTGCCCGCCCCTCCGCCCTGTGGTTCCTCTATGGATCATGCTTCTTCTGGCCACCGTGCCCTCCTTGCCGGCCGCGCCAGCAGCACGGCGCCTTTGCCGATTGGGGCGGGGAGAGGAACTGCATGGGCAACAAACATCAATCGCAACCGCCGAAGAATCCGTCGTCGATCCAGATCGGTTTGTACCCGTGTTCCGTCACGTGGCGCAGCGAGGTATCCCAACGTTCGAAAATGTCCGATTTGAAATTCCGATAGAACGGCCACCAGTACTGTTCGTGGCCCGCGATATTGATCAGCAGGTTCT
>CAZLWV010000181.1:12573-15785 GCA_964563135.1 uncultured Planctomycetaceae bacterium | reverse complement strand
GCACATACCTCTGCCGAGTGATGCCATTTTACGTCTAGACAGAACATCCTAATCCCTGACCCTCAAGCACCTTACGCCCTCATGCCGTGTCCAACTTTTTTGCACCCCACGCATACTTGTGCCAAAAATCGTCCCCCCCCATAACACCCCATCCCCGTCTGTTCTCTGTCCTCCGTTCTCTGTTCTCTGTCCCCCTGTCCTCTGCCGCTCTGACTCCTGACCCCCTGACTTTTCTCCCTCACCAGAGGGAATTTTGCGCCATCCCCCTGTCGAGCGACATCCCTTTACGTTCCGAGTCCCTGGTATAAACGCTTCTCCTGTTTCGACTTACCAAAACGCCTGTCGTCCAACTTTTTCGATCATATGCAAAGGCGGCGCAAAACCCACGTGTTGCACAACCCCTCGAAAGCGATCTTTGGCAACCGGTCCGGCCCTCCTCCTACCCCACCCTCGTTCTTGGCATAATCCACCTCTTGTTGACCAAGCCCGCGCACTCCCCTCCAGACACCATTCACTTGCCTGAGGTACTCCCAGCCATGACGGCCAAATCAGCCCTCCTTTTCCCGCTCATTGCCTGTTCGGCAATCCTCTTTCCGCAGGGAGTCTTTGCCCTCGAAGTCCGCGTTCGCACCACCGGCGATGTGCCCCTGATCCACGTCGATGGCAAGCCCGTCCGTGGCCGCATGTTCTTCGGCATCCCCGGCCGCAGCCAGATCGCGCTCCAGAAAGGAGAGAACCGGATTTCCTTCAGCTTCGAGGCGATCGATACCGAATCGGGCAGTGCCACCATGCACTTCCGTTTCGGGCACACCCCCGGCACCGTCCTCCTCGACGACATCCGGGTGGTCGAGGAAGGCACCAGCCGTGAAGTGATCCCCCATTGCAGTTTCGACGAGGGGCAGACCGCCTTCACCCGCCAGTGGACCCACTGGCCGACCGGCGAGGCCAACACGGTTGCCAAGATCGACGTCGTTCCCGGTCCAGACGAGGGCAACCGTGGTGTGCTGCAGATTCAGTTTTCCGAACCGGCCGGCGGCCTGTGGCCCGATTTCCATGTCTACCACCTCCCCAACCTGTCGCTCGAACAGGGGCGGACGTATCGCGTCACGCTGCGTGCCTGGACCGACGCCCAGCGGGCCCTCGATATCGCCTTCTATCGGCCGGGTTCCACTTTCGTCCAATTGGGCATGGCCCCCGGCGTGTTTGAAGATCAGGTAGCCCTGGCCCGCGATGCGGGCGTCGACTTCGTCAGTCTCCCCGTCCCCATGCCCTGGCCCCGCCCGGGAGAACAGCCCGACTTCACCGCCACTGATTCCGTCTGCCGCAGCGTGATCAAGATCAACCCCAAGGTCCTCCTCCTCCCGCGCATCGGCATGGAACCGCCCCAGTGGTGGAAAGACCAACACCCCGACCACGTGATGGTCTGGGAAGACGGCACCCAGCCGCAGGGCGTTTCGGTCGCCTCGGACCAGTATCGCAGCGATGCGGCCGCCGTTCTGGCAGCCTTCGTTCGCCATATGGAGGAGACTTTCGGGCAGAATATCGCCGGCTACCATCCCTGCGGGCACAACACGGGCGAGTGGTTCTACATGCGCACCTGGGACCGGAAGTATTCTGACTACTCTCCGGTGGCAAAGAAAGCCTGGCGACAGTGGCTGCGAGCACAATACGCAACCGAAGCTGAATTGCGCAAGGCCTGGCACGATGACACGGCAAGCTTCGACACCGCCGAGCCCCCCACCCCGGACCAGCGACACTCGCACCCCGGCGGTGTCTTCCGACTCTCGGAGACCGAACGGCCCATCGTCGACTACAACCGCTTCCAGCAGGAGGCCATGGCCGACTGCGTGACAACCCTGGCTCGTTCCGTCCGCCAGGCCAGCCAGGGACACAAGCTCTCCGTCTTCTTCTACGGCTACCTCTTCGAATTCGCCGCTGCCTACACCGGCCCTGCCATCTCCGGGCACTATGGCCTCCGCCGCGTCCTCGAGTCGCCCGATATCGACATCCTCTGCTCCCCCATCTCCTACCACGATCGCGGCCTCGGCCAGAGTGCCCCATCGATGACGGCCGCCGAATCGGTCGCCCTGGCCGGCAAGCTCTGGCTTAACGAAGACGATACCGCCACCTACCTCAGTTCCGGCAACTTCCCCGGCCACACCGAACGGGTCGACGACTTCGAAGGCTCCAACCACCAGCTCCTTCGCAACGTCGGCCAGCAGGCCTGTCGCAACTTCGCCACCTGGTGGATGGATCTGGGCGGCACCGGCTGGTTCAACGATCGCCGCTTCTGGCACACCATGAAAGCCCTCGAAGCCTTGGACGGCCCGCTCCTCTCACACCCTCAGCCCTACCGTCCTTCCATCGCCGCCGTGGTCGACGAAGACTCGATGATGTGGGTCGCCGAAACGGGCTTCCGCGTCACCCGCCCGCTCATCTACGAAGGCCGAGCTGCCTTCGCCCGCTCCGGAGTCCCCTTTGGCCAGTATCTCCTCGACGACGTCGCTGCCGGCCGGGCCGGCACGGCCGACGTCTTCGTGTTTCTGAACGCCTGGCAGATCGATGCCCCCCTTCGGCAGAAACTCCTCCAGCAGACGGCCGGCAAACTCCGCGTCTGGTGCTACGCACCCGGCCTGCTGGGCCATGGGGACGCCAGCCTGAAGAGTATGCACGAGCTGACGGGCTTCGAATTCCGCCGCCTGCCAGACGATACGGCCCCGGTGGCCACCTTGACCGCAGCCGGCCAGACTCTTGGCCTGGATGGCGGCCTGTCGGTCAAGGATCCGGTTGCCCCTCTGTTCGCCCCCACCGATGCCACAACCGACCAGGTCCTGGCCACCTATGCAGACGGTTCGCCCGCCATCGCCGTCCGCAACGATGCCGACGGCCCTGGAGCATCCGTTTTCGTCGGCATCCCCAACCTCAGCCCATCCCTGCTCCGTGCCTTGGCCAGACGTGCCGGGCTCACTCCCTATACCGACGACGACTGTGTCCTCTACGCCTCCGGACCGTTGGTCGTGGTGCATGCAACCTGCGACGGAACCATCCGCCTGAACCGCCCGAAGAACCTGGGCGACGTCCCCCTTCGCGATGTCCTTACCGGTGCCGTCCAGGGAACCGGTCCCGTCGTCGAGTTGGACCTGCACCTCGGCGACACCCGGATCCTCCGCTGGTGCCCCCCCGGGTCGGCAGTAGAGGAAGCAGAACCGGGC
>CAZLWV010000181.1:11159-12563 GCA_964563135.1 uncultured Planctomycetaceae bacterium | reverse complement strand
AGAATCCCAGATGGAGTTGCACGATCCCAGGCGATCCAGACTCCGCCGCCACCCTTCGGGAGTCGGCCTCAAGGCGACGGCCCATTCCGCCAGTCACGCTGGCCCGGGCTGGAGGAACCTGTCCCCAAGCCACCTGCGTGGTTTCCCGGCGAAGACATACCGTTGTTATGGTCGTCGTTCCGAGAGCGGATCTGCAAACCCGTTGCCACGCGAAAGCGAGGTACTCCGGCCCCTTGCTCGCTGCTCCGGGCTTGTACGTCATCGGTTCCAAAGGTACAAACAGTGCGTCGGTGACGCGAGCCGTCGGTCCCGCTGAACCACATGATTCCGTTGTTGACTGCCCAGCGCTTCGGCGTGTGACTTTCCCAGAAACCCGGGCTCACGCTGGCTCCCCTTGTTTCACAGTCGATTGGCTCACGATTCTGGATCAGCCCCATGCGCTACGCTACCGTGATGGCCGGTGGTTCGGGAACACGGCTCTGGCCGATGTCCCGTGCCGGGCTTCCCAAGCAACTGATCCCTTTCATCCACGGCCGATCGCTGCTTCAGGTCGCCGTCGATCGCCTGGCTGGACTCGTGGAGCCGCAGCGGCAGTTCATCTGCACGGCCGAGAAGTACCGGCAATCGATTCGCGCCGCCATGCCCACCCTGGTCGACAGCCAGATCCTCGGTGAACCCGAAGGGCGTGACACGCTTGCCGCGGTCGGATTCCCGGCTGTTGTTGCCGTGCAGCAGGACCCCGACGCCGTCATGGCCGTCTTCACCGCCGACCACATCATTGAGCCGGTCGACCAGTTCCAGCATCGGGTCGAGGTCGGCTATCGGATCGTCGAACAACACCCCGAGACTCTCGTGACCTTCGGGATACGGCCAAGCTATGCCGCCACGGGCTTTGGCTATGTCGAAATGGGTGAGCCCCTCGCCGGGTTCGACCAGGCCTGGCGGACGGTCCGGTTTGTCGAGAAGCCCGACGCCGTGACCGCCCAGGCCTACATCGACTCGGGACGCTACGCATGGAACAGCGGCATGTTCGTCTGGCGGGCCGCCACGCTCCTGGACTGCATCCGCCGTTACAAACCGGCCGTCCATGCCGGCCTTCTGGAAATCGGCGCCGCCTGGGGGACTCGACGCCAGGATGAGGTGCTCAAGGCCGTTTATCCCAGGCTCGAAAGGATCAGTGTCGACTTCGCCGTCATGGAACCCGCCTCGACCGACTCAGCCCTCGAAGTGGCCACCGTCTCCATGCCGCTGCGCTGGCTCGACGTGGGAAGTTGGCCCGCCTACGGCGAAACGCTCGCTGCCGACCAGGCCGGCAACCGCACCGCCTGCGACCGGTCCGTTCTCGTCGATTCCCGCAACAACCTGATCGTCGGCAGCGATCCTGACCACCTCATTGCCACCGTG
>CAZLWV010000181.1:0-11149 GCA_964563135.1 uncultured Planctomycetaceae bacterium | reverse complement strand
TAATCTTCGCTTGGTCGTATATATTGCCAGAAAGTTTGAAAACACGGGGGTGGGGATCGAAGACCTGGTGATCGTCCATACCCCCGACGCGACGCTCATCTGCCACCGCGACCACGCCCAGAAGATCAAACAGCTCCACGAAGCCGTGGCCGACAAATTCGGCGACGCATATCTCTGAGAAGCCCGGCAGAACTCGCGATTCTCCCACGGGCGGAAATCACCGGCAGACGGCTCGACGTCGGCACTACGGATGCCTTCACGGAACGTGCCTGCAGCCACCCGGGCGGAGACCGCAAAACGCCGCGTCTCCGCCCGTCGCCCTCGCGCGTGGACTGCGCAGACGTCAATGAGGTTCTTCGCGCACCCGCCGCCAGTCGTAGCGGGTCTTCCCATCGGCATCGAGCAGCAGCAGGCGTTCTTCCGAAAGCTCCAGGATGGGCTCGTCGACCCGGTCTCCCATCATCGAGAGAATTGCTTTCACCTTCCCCTCGGGCCGGCCCCCTAACGTCCGCTTCTGCATCCGCCCGCCCTCGACCGACCAGACCATGTCGAATTCCAGCCGGCCGGCAAACAGCGTGGCGGTCAGCCCGGAGAGCTCCACGATCATCGTCCCGGTTCCGTCGGCCAGGAGGTGCATCGTGCGTTTGCCCTTGTACTCGTCCTGCCACGTGCCCACAGCAAGGCCTCGATATCGGGCATCCTCAGCCTCCGGTTGGGCGGCGATTTCGGGCAGTGTGGCCGGCGCAGCGGGACCTCCGCGGCCCGAAGACCGGGCAGCGGCGTCCCTCGGTGGGGCATTCGAGTTGCTGCCGGCCACCAGAAAAAGCGCTCCCAGCAGCGTGCCAAGCACAGCGACGCGGGATGGCGATAGGCTGCGCGTATTGGCGGAGGCGTTCATGGAAGACACTCCCATCCGATCCAGGCCAACCGTCTTCCGACCGGTAGTCCAGCCGTTTCAGACGACTGAATCGATACCAAAACACTTCACCGCGCGGGCGGTGTTCACCGATCGGCATGCCACGAGGTCAAACCATAACGCTCGGCAACCAGGCGCCCGGTCAGTTCCCGCGGCCAGTCTCCAAGAGGTTCGTGGGCCTGCCAGCCGGCGATCATTGCCTCTCGCAGGTCGTTTCTGGAAACCGGCAGGTTCGCCACGAATTGCCGGTGGGGCCTTCCTCCGCGGTAATCGGGTTCGCGCGGCGGCATGGGGAGACAGGCCTCGATCAACTCGACTGGAAAATTGTAGAGCAGCGTGCCGTGGTACAAGAGCCAATTCCGCTTCATCCGCACGCTGTTCCCCGAAACCTTCATCGCCGCCAATGCGGCACCCCTTCGGTCCAACCCATCCCCGGCTGGACACTTCCTTCTGCCGCCCAGCACCAGGTCGCTCGTTCCCCGGCATCGAATCTCCGACGCAAGCGGTTCCAGGGCCGTGGCGATCCGGTCCAGCACGAACCGATGGGTGTGATCGATCGCCCGCAGCGCCGGACGGTCGTTGAGGCTCAGAATTACGGCGTACATCAGGCAGCCCGGACCGGTCACGATTGACGTTCCCCCGCTCGTTCGCCGGAGAACGGGGATCCCGCGCCGGCGGCACTCGTCGGTCTTCACCTCCTGAACCAGCTTTGAGGAACGGCCGACCACCACCATCGGACGATCCGGTTCCCACAATCGCAGGACCTCGTCGGACCCGTCGCCGGCTTCGGCCTGATCGAGGAGCGCCTCGTCCAGGGCCAGATTCTCTTCAGGCGTGGGCAGTGTCAATTCAAGCAGTTTCATATCCGATTATTGTCGCATACACCCCCCGCTGTGGCGAGAGGCTCCTTGGCACACCCCGTGCCGCTCGGGGAGAAATGGACCAAGAGCCGCATTCAGCCGGAGGATTGAATTGTCGAGATCTTCCGATCCTGTCATCCCCACCCAAGCCGTACCCACGGGGACGAGATTCCCGCTCGGTCTGATCGTCCTCCCAGGTGTTGTCGTGCTGATCGCCCTGGGTGTCCGCGGAGACACGCGGTCGGAAGAGCGGCTCCTGGCTGGCAATCGACGCCGCAACCAGAGCAAGCTCCACGTTGACGGACATCCAGAGGACGTGGATACTGAACCAGGTCGCCAATGGTCCGCTTCACCCCGCCCGCGTTTCGCATCCGGTACCATCTGTCCCTCGACGATCCACTCCTCAGGACATTCGCGGGTGAGTAGCACGGAACATCCTCCGGCATCTCGGCATGAAGGAATCAAATCATGATCAGGAAGTACGCAGCATTCGACATCGAGACAGCGGCCGACATTGCCGAATCTGCCGGAAGCTGGGCTCCCTATCGTCCCTTGGGAATCACCTGTGCCGCCGTCTTTCCCGAGGACGATACGGAGGCCACCGTCTGGCAAGGCAAGACCCCGGACGGAACCCCTGCCCCACGCATGTCGCAGTCCGAGGCCCGACAGTTGGTCCGGCAATTGGAGAAGATCGTAGCCGAAGGCTACACGCTCCTGACCTGGAATGGCCTGGGGTTCGACTTTGATATTCTCGCCGAGGAATCCGGCGACCTGGCGGAATGCCGGAAACTGGCCGTTGCGCACGTCGACATGATGTTTCATGTCTTCTGCGACCGCGGCTTCCCCGTTGCCCTGGACAAGGCGGCCGAAGGCCTCGGCATTCGGGGCAAACCCAAGGGAATGTCGGGCTATCTGGCGCCGCGACTCTGGGCCCAGGGACGGCACGACCAGGTGCTCGATTATGTGGCCGAAGATGTACGTATCGCCCGCGATATCGCCCTCGAGTGCGAGAAGAAGCGACGTTTCCAGTGGACGACGGGTCGAGGAAAATGCTCTTCCATGCCGCTCCCGGTCGGTTGGCTGACTGTCGCCGAAGCCATGAGACTCCCCCTGCCCGATACGTCGTGGATGTCCAGCCCCATCTCTCGACGCCGCTTCACCTCCTGGCTGGGCAAGAGCGAGGCCGCATCGCACCAGCCAACCGGCCGGCCGGGCTTCTGATCCCGCCCTCTCCCACAGGTGGCCCAACGCCATCGCGGCCTGCCTGCCCAGGCTCGCCGGCTCGGGCTCCATCATTTGCAGCCCCTCAACCACCTTCTCCAACGGGTTCGTACGCCCCCCACAGTCAATAGCCGGCAGGTTTTCTGCACGCCTCCAGCCCTTGCCTTCTTCCCATAAATCGCCACCTCTGCTAGCTTTGCTAATACTCCGTTCTGTTGCCATTATTCTGTGTGCAACAGGCATGTAGACATTGCAGGTCAAGATCCAGGGAGGTTTCCGGTGGACTATCGAGCATTTATCGAGGATCAAGTGTCGGAGATTCGCAAGGCCGTCGGCGACGGGATTGCCATCAACGCCCTCAGTGGTGGGGTGGATAGCTCGGTGGTTACCGTGCTGGGGCATCGGGCCTTGGGAGACAGGCTCAAGACCGTGTTCATCGACAGCGCCTTGATGCGGCAGGACGAGCCGCAGTCCGTTCGCCAGATGTTTGCCGACATGGGTATCCCGGTCGAGATCGTCGACGCCAGGGCCGACTTTCTTGGTGCGCTGGCCGGCCTGACGGATCCCGAGGAGAAACGCCATGCCGTCACGAACACCTTTTACCGCAAGGTGTTCGGCAAACTGGTCCGCGAGAGCGGCGCGACGTACCTGTTCCACGGCACAATCCTCACCGACATCGAAGAGACCGTGGCCGGGATCAAGCGGCAACACAACATCCTCGCCCAGTTGGGGATCGATCCGAAGAAGGAATACGGTTATCATGTGCTCGAACCGCTGGCCGCGCTCCGCAAGGACGGAGTCCGCGAGGTCGCCAGGCTTCTGGGGTTGCCGGCACAGATCAGCGAGCGGATTCCCTTCCCGGGCCCGGCCCTGGCGGCCCGTGTTGTTGGCGAAGTGACGGAAGAGCGGCTGGATCTGGTCCGTGCCGCCACGGTGATTGTTGAGGAAGAACTCGCCTCGACCCAGGCCTTCCAGTATTTCGCGGTTCTGCTGGAGGACAAGGCGACAGGAATCCGCGACGGCCGACGGGAGTTCGGCCATATTATCGTCGTCCGCTGCATCCACAGCATCGACGCCCGCGAGGCAACCGCGGTCGAGGTGCCTTGGGGGACCCTGCACCGGATCTGCGAGCGGATCGTGTCGATTCCGGGCGTGAACCGGTGCCTCTACGATCTGACCCCCAAGCCGCCCGCAACGGTCGAGTACATCTGAGCCGAAGCCTGCAGGAGGCCTGGGTTCAACCTGGAACAGGAACCCTGTTCGGTTGTTCCAGCGTTCCATGATTCCGGTTTCTGTCGAGGCAATCCTGCCCCATCCCCTTAGGAGTGAATAACCGTGCCCAAGCGCGACGACATCCACAAAGTCATGATCATCGGGTCCGGCCCCATCGTTATCGGCCAGGCCTGCGAGTTCGACTATTCTGGGACGCAGGCGTGCAAGGCGCTCCGCAGCCTGGGCTACACGATCGTACTGGCAAACTCCAATCCGGCCACGATCATGACCGATCCGGGTATGGCCGACGTGACCTATGTGGAACCGCTGAACGTCTCGTCGCTTGCCGACATTATCGCGCGGGAGAAACCCGACGCCCTGCTGCCCAACCTGGGCGGCCAGTCGGGTCTGAACCTGTCCTCTGAGCTGCATCGCGCCGGTGTGCTGGACGCGCACGGAGTCCGCGTGATCGGGGTGCAGGTGGACGCCATCGAGCGGGGCGAGGATCGCGATGCTTTCAAGCGGACGATGACCAGCCTGGGCATCGATATGCCGCGAAGCGAGATCGCCAGCTCTCTCCAGCAGGCGGAGGCGATCGTGGAACGGATCGGGCTGCCTTGCGTCATCCGGCCGGCTTACACCATGGGCGGCACCGGGGGGGGGCTCGTTTACAACATGGAGGAGTTTCGAACCGTCGTCGAACGGGGGCTGGCAGCCAGCCTGGTGACCCAGGTTCTCGTCGAGGAATCGGTTCTGGGCTGGGAAGAGCTGGAACTGGAGGTCGTCCGGGATGCCAAGAACCAGATGATCACGGTCTGCTTCATCGAAAATGTGGACGCCATGGGTGTCCACACCGGCGACTCCTACTGCACGGCCCCGATGCTGACCATCGACAAGGAGCTTCAGCAGAAGCTCCAGAAGTACTCCTACGACATCGTCGAGGCGATCCAGGTCATCGGCGGCACCAATGTCCAGTTCGCCCATGACCCGAAGACCGGCCGCGTCGTGGTCATCGAGATCAACCCGCGAACCTCCCGATCCTCGGCTCTGGCGTCGAAGGCAACCGGTTTTCCCATCGCCTATGTCTCCTCCCTGCTGGCCGGCGGGTTGACGATGGACGAGATTCCCTACTGGCGTGATGGAACGCTGGAGAAGTACACGCCGTCGGGCGATTACGTCGTCGTCAAGTTCGCCCGTTGGGCTTTTGAGAAATTCGAGGGGCTCAAGGACCGGTTGGGCACCCAGATGCGGGCCGTCGGCGAGGTCATGAGTCTCGGCAAGACCTACAAGGAGGCCTTGCAGAAAGCGATCCGTTCGCTCGAAATCGGGCGTTACGGACTCGGATTGGCGAAGAACTTCCACACCAAGACGCTCGCTGAGCTCATGGCCATGCTGGCCGAGCCCTCCTCGGAACGCCAGTTCATCATGTACGAGGCCCTCCGCAAGGGGGCCAGTGTTGGGGAGCTTGCGGACAAGACCTACATCAAGCCGTGGTTCATCCAGCAGATGAAGGAACTGGTGGAACTGGAGGAGGAAATCCTCGCCCACAAAGACCATCTGCCCGACGAGCTGCTGGTGCGGGCCAAGAAGGACGGATTTGCCGACCGTTATCTCGCCAAGCTCCTGGGAGTGAAAGAGAAGGAGATCCGCCAGCGTCGCAAGGCTCTTGGCGTGGTCGAGGGGTGGCATGCCGTGCCGGTGAGCGGCGTGGAGAACGCGGCCTACTACTACTCCACGTACAACGCTCCGGACCGGACGGACGTGTCGCCCAATCGCAAAGTGATGGTGCTTGGCGGCGGTCCCAACCGGATCGGCCAGGGGATCGAGTTCGACTACTGCTGCGTCCACGCCGCTTTCGCTCTTCGCGACGCCGGCATCGAATCGATCATGGTCAACTGCAACCCCGAGACTGTCTCCACCGACTACGACACGTCGGACAAGCTCTACTTCGAGCCGCTCACGGTCGAAGACGTGCTCAGCATCTACGAGAAAGAGCAGCCGGAGGGAGTGATCGTGCAGTTTGGCGGCCAGACCCCGCTGAACATCGCAGCCGAGTTGGCCGAGGCAGGCGTCAAGATTCTGGGCACTTCGCCGGAGGCCATCGATCTGGCCGAGGACCGGGACCGCTTCCGCCAGGTCATGCGCAGGCTGGGGATCCCGCAGCCCGAGTCGGGAATGGCCTCCAACCTGGAACAGGCTCTGGAGATCGCCGCCCAGATCGGTTATCCGCTCATGGTACGGCCGTCGTTTGTGCTCGGCGGACGAGCGATGGAAGTCATCCACGACGAGGAGATGCTGCGGCGCTATGTAACGGTGGCCGTCGATGTCACTCCGGAGCGGCCGATCCTGATTGACAAGTTCCTCGAGAACGCGATCGAAGTCGAGGCCGACGCCATTGCCGACGGTGAGGATGCGTTCGTGCCCGCGATCATGGAGCATATCGAACTGGCCGGCATCCACTCGGGCGACTCGGCCTGCGTGATACCGCCGATCAGCATCGCCCCCAAGCACATCGACACGATCTACCAATACAACCGCAAGATCGCCATTGAGCTGGGAGTGGTGGGGCTGATGAATATCCAGTACGCCATCTACCAGGACACGGTCTACATTCTCGAAGCCAATCCGCGGGCGAGCCGCACGGTGCCGCTCGTCTCCAAGGTCTGCAACATTCCGATGGCCCGGATTGCCGCCCAGGTGATGCTCGGCAAGAAACTTTCCGAACTGGGGCTGGGCCGGAAGGCCATTCCCCACTTCGGCGTCAAGGAAGCCGTTTTCCCGTTCAACATGTACCACGAGGTCGATCCGGTCCTGGGGCCGGAGATGCGGAGCACCGGGGAGGTGTTGGGCATGGCGAACTCCTTCGGCCTGGCGTTTTTCAAGGCCGAGGAAGCCACCGGGACGCCGCTGCCGCTGGAAGGGACTGTGTTGATCACGGTGGCCGATCGCGACAAGGCGGCGGTCCAGGACGTGGCTCGCCGATTCCACGAGCTGGGATTCAAGATCGTAGCCACATCGGGAACGCAGACGTTTCTCAGCGAGCAGGGCATTCCTGCCGAGCCGATCGCCAAGTTGCGCGAAGGGCGTCCGAATCTGGCCGACGCGATGATCGACAAGCAGATCCAGTTGGTCATCAACACGCCTCGCGGCAAGGCCAGCAAGACGGACGACGCCTACATCCGCCAGACGGCGATTCGCTGCAAGATTCCCTATGTGACCACGCTGGCCGCGGCGGTCGCCGCAGCCAAAGGCATCGATGCCTGCCGCAAGGGACGGGGCCAGGTCAAGAGTCTCCAGGAGTATCATCGGGATATCGTCTGACCTGCTCTGGCCGGTTCCGGCGGGCCTCCATTGCGGGCGATCCGGCCGCCTCGCACGGGGCTTGTGCGGCTGACCGGCCCAGGCGAAACGCGACTGGCTTCGTAGCCTTGGTGTTGGGGTGCCGTTCTGTCGGTGCGTTGCCCTAGGGGCTCGTGATCAGGTAATACAGCACATCCGGCAGCAAACGGATTTCTGCCGCACTGCCAGCCTCTTTGAGCGGGTCTCCGTTGCCGTCGAGGGCGGTTACCTTGAGCGCTGCGGCGTCGGATCGTTTGAAGCGGACGGTGCCCTCGATCTGCTTGACGAGCCATGGATTGCGGCCGACCGACACGATCCGCTTCACGTCGCCTTCCGCGGCGGTCTCGAAGCCGTTGCTTTTCTCCTCCGACATGACCTGAAGGAGGATCCGCGATGAGCTGGCGAGCGGCTGATCATCGAGGGCGACCGCGATGACGGCGCCCAGTTCGAGGCCGGACTGGACTTCGATATCGGCCAGGGTGACCTTGGGAACGGCGCTGAGGGCGCCGGCAGCCGCCTGGGCCTTGGGGGCACCCACCGCCAGGAGGCCGCGCCCGTAGTCGAGCGTGATCTGTCCGTGGCTGCTGCGGACGCGTTGTGCCTTGCGGTCGATCAGCGAATCGAGCGGCATCAATCGCGACGAGCCGCCGCGCTGGTCGATTGTGACGCTGGTCCGCCCGGCGAAGTGGATGAGTGGGTCGAGACGATCTCCCGGCCTGATCTGGGTGCCCTTGGGAACATCGGCCAGGCGGAGTTCGTCGAAGGCGGCATCCTGCGGCAGCGGCGTGCCCTTGAGAGCCAGGAGGTCGTCGAGCTTCAGGTGGATGTCGGCCAGCACGTCCCCCTCGGAAACGAGGCCGCGGCGGTAGATCAGGGCCGTGGCCGGGAACTGGCCCATCTGCGTGGGCGACATGAGGGTCCACTGCTGCATCCAGAATCGCGGTTTCACATCCCAGCGGCTGCCGTCCAGTGCGAAGTGGACGATGGAGTCGGAACCCTGCAGCGCCCCGTAGGCCGAGTAGAACAGCGGCGCTTCCGTACGATAGCGATTCGGGCGGGTGAACGCTGTCTCCGAGATCATCGAAGGCAGCGAGTTGTAGTGGATGTCCATCACCGGGTGGTTGAACATTTTGGCCCCGGCCGGTTCCTCGGGATCGAATCTGAGCGCGCTGCGATCGCGGTAGCTATGCCCCTGGCGGATCGACCAGGCGGCGTTGTCTCCCTTGTGGAAGCAGCCGAAATAGCCGTGGCGGTCCACGAAATCGCCGGCCGTATAGCTGTATTTTTCCAGGGGGCCCAGAAGCTCGGCACTGGCCGTCGTCCAGTTGGAGCAGGTGACCAGCCCCTTGAATCCGAGCCGGCGGAGATGCTCGCAGTTGCGCCGGTAGAAGCCCATCTGGCTTTCGAGCAGAAAGGCAGCCGTGTCCTGGTCGCGTTTCGTCTTCTCCTGGGACATGTTCCACAGCGGCCGGAAGCCGATCCGCCCATCGGCTGGAGCGTCGCGATTCAGACGCCCGCCGCCCCAGGCTGCCAGGGCCTTGTCAAGAGAGCCGTACTTCTTTGCGAGCCAGTCGCCAAACTGTTGTTCGAGAATGCGGAGTTGCGGATCGGGGATGTTGTCCTCGGCGAACGTCCAGAAGAAGTAGGAGTCTTCGTTGACGATTTCGACGCCCATCAGCGCCGGCTCCTCGATGAGTGCCTTCCCGGATTGTTCTCCCTTTTCGGTGAGGAGCATCTGCCACCACTGGCGGTAACGCTCTTCGAACTGGGGGTTGAAGTACAGGGCGGCAAAGGGGTGCTGCGAGCCGTTGTAGCCTTCGAGCCAGTCGAGGCCGGGCGCCGGGGTGAACCACAGGGGAAAGTAGATGGAGAGGTGGGTGTAGATTCCCTCGGCCCGCATGGCGGCCACGATCTGGCGCAGGAGTTCCATCCGCTTCAGGTCCGGTTCGCCCGTCTTTCCGTCGAACACAGCGCCGTGGGCCCGCACGAGATTGACGCCCCGCTTGGCCAGCATCCGGGCGCAGCGGCGGAGCGACTCTCCCTTCAGTTCTTCGGGCGGCCCGTTGACGGCCCAGAAGCGGACCGGCTCGCCGGTGGCCGAATGGATGAACCGCCCCTGGTGTACCGCGATGCGTCCCTTCTGACCGGCAAACTCTTCATTGAGGAAGCGGAGATCGATCCCACTGGCGGCGTTGAACGCATCTTCGGGCGGATCGAAGGCGAACCAGCCCTGGTTGGCCTGGATCGTTCTGCGGCGCGCCTCGGCCACTTCATCGGGCCTGGCAACTCCCTGTGGCTGAAACGGCTGATTGACGAAAACGAAACAGTCGATGAGGCCGTGATTGCTCAGTTCGCCTTCCATCCGGAAGCGGATCTCGTTGGCGCCTTGGTTCAACTCGACCGTGCCGACGCGGATCCAGGCGACGAACCGCAGGTCGGGCTTGCCGTCGGCGGCGATGTTCTGCTGGTCGACATGCTCGCCGGTCAGGTCGATCTCGGTCAGCTTGCCGCCGCCGAGTGCGTACGACAATCGGGTTCTGACCGGGTTGCCGTGAATCCAGAACACGTACTGCCCCTTCTCGGGTACGTCGAAGCGGTAGCTGGCCTCACCCGGCTTTGTGTCGTCAAAGTGGGAGATGAAGTCGCCGCCAGAGAGCGCATCACGTTTGACGTCCGCGTACCACGGGTGACGGCTCATCGACTGCTGGGCCGGTTTCTCCCCTTCGACCCACACCCAGGCGGCCTGGAGGTGGGCGGCCGTGACCTGGAACAGAAACATGGCGACAAGGAGAGATCGAAGCGTATGGAGCCGTTTCATGGCAAGTCTCCAGGGCAGGGCATCGAGTTGGGTAGCAAGAGCGGATTCTGCCGGTTTTGGCCTATCGGGCCATCCGGGGGAGGGAGGGCTGGTAGGGCAGATGCGGTTGCACGCGACCGGCGCTGGTCAGCACAACGTGGATTGTGGCAGATTCGGGGGGTGATGGCGACATGGGGGCAGAGGACAGAAGTCAGGGAGTCAGGGAGCAGGGAGCAGTCAGGACATGGCCCGTGAGGGAAGCGGGTGCTGCGGAGGGGGGGTGGTTGGTGGTCATTGGTCAGTGGTCATTCGTCATTGGTCATTCGTCATTGGTCATTGGTCGGTGTGGAAGGCGGGGCGGGGCGCCGCAGGGCGGAAAGGAGGTGAGCGGGTGGGGATGCTGGTCAACAGGGAGCGGAAGCTGCCAAATTCTGGCCTGGCGGGGGGATGGAGGGCAGAGGACAGAACGGCAGAGTGTGGGAGTTGTGCAACAGGTAGGTTTTGCAACGCCTTTGGATGTGATGGGAAAAGTTGGACGACAGGCGTTTTGGTAAGTCGGGACATGAGAAGGGTTTACACCAGGGGTCCGAAGCGTAAAGGGATGTCGCTCGACAGGGGGATGGCGCAAAATTCCCTCTGGTGAGGGAGAAAACAGAGGTCAGAGGTCAGAAGTCAGGGGGACGGAGGACAGAGAACGGGGGACAAAGGGGGATGGGGTGTTATGGGGGGTGGACGATTCTTGGCACAAATATGCGTGGGGTGCAAAAAAGTTGGACGAGGAGTGGCGGCGTAAGGCGTGTGAGG
>CAZLWV010000180.1:14812-15787 GCA_964563135.1 uncultured Planctomycetaceae bacterium | reverse complement strand
GGGGTTGCTGGAACCTTGGCGGACGGCACACGGAGAGCTCGGAGAGTGCCTGCTACTTTTCTTGCGGAGGGTTCAGCCACGTACGCCCGATGCGTCTCGTGCCACTTGGACCTGGCGGAGAGATGGTCTATATTGCTGGTTTGCCCAAACCGGCCTGCCGCTGCATCCTGCCCTGGCTTACCCCCCATGGATCTTCATCTCCAACACAAAGTGGCGCTGGTGACCGGCGGCTCTCGCGGGCTGGGGCGAGCCATCTGTCTGGGGCTGGCGGCCGAAGGGGCAAGAATCGGAGTCAACTACTTTCGCGACCAGGCGGCGGCCGCGGAGGTGGTCGGCGCGATGCAGAACCTCCACGATTCCGAGGGGACCCTCCTGCAAGGAAACGTTGCCAGGAGCGCCGACGTGGCGCGGATGTTTGAACGATGCGAAAAGGCCCTCGGGCCGGTCGATATCCTCGTCAACAATGCGGGCGTCTGGCCGACCGCCTACGTCTGCGAGATGACGGAAGAGGAGTGGGACACGACCTTCGACATCAACCTGAAAGGCGCCTTCCTCACCTGCCGCGAGGCGGTGCGCCGCTGGCTCGATCGAGGGTGCGGCGGGCGGATCGTGAACATCACCACCCAGGCGGCTTTTCACGGTTCCACGACGGGGCACGCCCACTACGCGGCCTCCAAGGCGGCACTGGTCAACTTCACGGTGTCGCTCGCCCGTGAGGTGGCCCGCTCGGGGATCTATGTCAACGCCGTGGCCCCGGGCATGATGCGGACCGACATGGCCCAGGAGGCCCTGGAAGAGAACGAAGAAAAGTACATTCAGCGAACACCGCTCGGGCGGATCGCCGAACCGGCCGAGATCGCCGATACGGTCGTGTTCCTTGCGTCGGACCGGGCGAGCTACGTCACGGGGCAGTTGGTCGCTGTCAACGGCGGCAACTATATGTAGCGCGCCGGTCGAGGGCGCGCGTTCGAGGGC
>CAZLWV010000180.1:0-14802 GCA_964563135.1 uncultured Planctomycetaceae bacterium | reverse complement strand
CGGACCGGGCGAGCTACACGACGGGGGCGACCTTCGACGCGACGGGCGGGATGCTGATGAGGTAGGAACCCATGCTGACAACTTTGAAAGAACTGCTTGCCGACGCTCGCGCGAATGCCTACGCGGTGCCGGCGTTCGACTGCGTGGAAGATGCGATGGTGCGCTGTGTGCTGGAAACCGCCGAGGAGCTGCGGGCCCCCGTGATCGTCATGTGCCTCCAGCCTCGCCCCGGCAGCTACGACATGACCTACCTGGCCGGGTTGGTGCGAGGAGTGGCCGACTCGCACTCCATTCCGATCGGCCTCCACCTGGACCACACATCGGACCTGGAACTTGTGAAACGGGCGATCGATCATGGGTTCACTTCCGTGATGGTTGACGGGTCGACCATGCCCTTCGACGTCAACGTGGCGCTCAGCCGCGCGGCGGTGGAGCTGTCCCATCCCCACGGGGTGAGCGTGGAGGCCGAATTGGGGCATGTGGGGGGAATGGATCTGGCGGAGACCGAGTGCGGCGAGTCGGTGCTGACATTGCCCGGGGAGGTCGTTCGGTTCGTCAAGGAGACCGACATCGACGCCCTGGCCGTTTCGATCGGCACGGCCCACGGCGTGTATCGCTCGCTGCCCAACCTGGCGATCGATCGGCTCAAGGAGCTGAGCGCGGTGAGCACGGTTCCCTTGGTTCTGCACGGCGGCTCGGGAACGCCGGAGGACCAGATCCGCCAGTCGGTCCGGAGCGGGATCTGCAAGGTCAACATCTTTGCCGACAACCGTATCGCCATGGCGAAGGGGTTCAAGACGGCGGCCGCCCGCATCAGCCGGATCGATCCGCTGCCGTCGGAAATGTTCGGACCGATGAAACAGGCGATGCGAGAGGCGGTGGCCGAGAAGATCCGGCTCCTGTCGGCCGACGGGAAAGCGGAGAGGCAGGCATGAGACTCCTGGCGATCAGCGATCACTACATCCCGCATGATGTCATGCGCCGGGGGCTGGCGGCCCTGGAGTCGCTGGGAGTCGAAGTCGAAGTCCGCCGCTGGGAGCATGAGACGCTGGTCGAGCTGCAGGAGGCAAACCTGGCGGTCGAGCAGGGTGGGCCCGATGCCGTGGAACTGCCGCCCCGGCTGCTGGAGAACCTCCGGGATGTCGACATCCTGGTGACCCAGTTTGCGCCGGTGCCGGTTCGGATGCTCCAGGCCGCGGAGACGCTGAAGGTAATCGCCGTGCTCCGCGGCGGGGTTGAAAACGTGGCCGTCGAGGCGGCCAGCCGGCGCGGCGTGAGCGTGCTCAACACACCGGGGCGCAATGCGCGGGCGGTGGCCGAATGCACCCTGGGACTGATCCTGGCCGAAATCCGCAATCTGGCCCGAGCCCATGCCAGCCTGATGCGGGGCCAGTGGCGGCGGGAGTTTGCCAACGGCATGGCAATTCCCGAGTTGAACGAGAAAACGGTGGGGCTGGTCGGCTACGGCCAGGTGGGCCGCCTGGTGGCCCACTACCTGGAGGCCTTTGGCAGCCGTATCCTGGCGTTTGACCCGTACTTTCGCGGAAATCCGGGGCCGGCAGCACTGGTCGGCCTGCCGGACCTGATGAAGGAGTCCGACGTCGTTTCGCTCCACGCCAGGCTCACCGCGGAGACCCAGGATTTGATCGGCGCGCCGGAATTGGCGATGATGAAGCCGACTGCTATCCTGGTCAACACGGCCCGAAGCGGGCTGGTCGACGAGAAGGCGCTCGTGGAAGCCCTGCGGCAGCGGAAGATCATGGGAGCGGCGCTCGATGTTTTCGATGAGGAACCACTGACGCTCGGCAGCCCCTTGCTCGAACTGGACAACGTGACGATCACGCCCCACCTGGCCGGCAGCACGATCGACGCCTTTTCGGGCAGCCCCAAACTTTTGTCCGGGCATCTGACACGAATGCTTCACGGCGAGGGCCCCCTGCCGATCGTCAACGGGATTGTGCCGACACTGCGACTAACCGGGAGACCGACAACATGAAAACCGTGCTCATCGCGCCTCGCAAATACGTTCAGGGCCGTGGCGTGCTCGCCGAACTGGGCGACTGCCTCAAGCCCCTGGGCCACAAAGCCCTTGTTCTCTGGGACGAGTGCGTCAAGAAGATCGTGGGCGATACGGTGGCTGCCAGCCTGGCGGCCGCAGGAATCGAGCTGGTCGACGTGGTCTTCCACGGGGAGGCAACCGGCGACGAGCGAGGCCGTGTGGGCAAGATCGCCCGTGAAAGCGGCGCCGACATTTCCGTCGGTGTCGGCGGCGGCAAGGTGCTCGACGTGGCCAAGGCGGTGGCGGTGGATGCGGGGCTGAAGATGGTGACCTGCCCGACGATTGCGTCGAACGATTCGCCGACCAGTGCCGCGTCGGTGTGGTACGACGAGAACCACAACTTCATCGGATTCGATTGTTGGCCCTTCAATCCCGATCTGGTGCTGGTCGACAGCCAGATCGTGGCCGGCGGCCCGGTGCGGGCGTTCGTGGCCGGCATGGGGGACGCCCTGTCGACGTGGATTGAGGCCGAGGCCGCCAAAAAATCCCGGGCAAACAACATTGCCGGCGGGCAGCCGACCATGGCGGCAATGGCCCTGGCCCGTCTGGCCTTCGATACGCTGATCGACTATGGGCTGGACGCCATGCGCGACGTCGAGCTGGGCCTCGTGACCCCTGCGGTGGAGAAGGTGATCGAGGCGAACGTGCTGCTCTCCGGGCTGGGCTTCGAAAGCGGCGGCCTGGCAACGGCCCACATGATCGGCAACATGCTCTCCAATATGCCCGAGTGCCAGGAGGCGGGCATGATGCACGGCGAGAAGGTCGGCTTCGGCATTGTTTCGCAGCTCTGCCTCGACGACGACTACGACGTGGACGACAAGTACGCCGTGTTCGACTTCCAGGTCCACCTCGGGCTGCCGGTCACCTTTGCCGATCTGCACCTGGAAGGGATCAGCCGCCAGCGGCTGATGGCGTTTGCTGAAGGCTGCGTCGGGGAAGGATCGCTCTGCCACAATCATCCTTTCAAGGTGACGGCCGCCGACCTGGTCGACGCGATGATCGCCGCCGATGCCCTGGGGCAGAAACGCAAGGAGGTGGTCGGACACGATTGAATGTTCGGGACCCGGCGTTGCGGCGCCGGCCCGGTGCCGGCAGCAACTTTGGCGCCGATGCTGGAATCCTGTGCGGCTGCACCTTCCTTGCGGTGCGAGCGGCGCTCTGGGACGAACCCCGAAGATCGTTGAGTCCTTCTGTGCCGCTGAGCAAGTCAATCTGGATTTGCGGGCTTGACCCGCGTTGGAACTAACCTGTTTTTCAAGGAGAAGATTGCCAATGACAACCAAGTACCAGATCACGTTTCTCGTCGCGATTGCGGCGATCCTGGCGGCAACGATCGGCTGCCCACCGCCGCAGTCGCAGCCCCAGTCCCAGCCGCTCCCCGGCGGGACGTCTGCCCCCGCCCCGGGCATAACCGCGCCGACGGCCGATGTGCCGGAACCTCCTGTGCTCGAGGAGCCGAAGCCTGAGGCGCCGAAGGAGGAACCCAAGGCCGAGGAACCCAAAGCCGACGCTCCCAAGCCGGACGCACCCAAGGAAGAAGCCCCCAAGGCGGACGAGCCCAAGCCGGCCGCAGCCAAAGCGGATGAGCCGAAAGCCGACATGCCCAAGGCCGAGGAGCCGAAGCCTGAGGCGCCGAAAGAGCAGCCCAAGGCCGACGCACCCAAGCCGGACGCTCCCAAGGAAGAAGCTCCCAAGGCCGAGACTCCGAAGCCAGACGCTCCCAAGCCGGCCGAGGCTCCGAAGGCGGCGAAGGCCGAACTGTTTCTCAAGCTGCCGGAAGGCTGCAACACGCCCGACGGCATGTGCCTGCTGGCCGACGGCAGCGTGATCCTCTCGATGCCCAACTTCAACAAGCTGGAACAGGGTGCGCGGTTGATGAAGATCTCGCCCGACAACAAGGTCGAGAAGTACCTGGAACTGGGCAAGAATCCCGGCACGGGCGAACTGGTCGGTCCGCTGGGCGTGTGCGTGGCCCCGACGGGGGACCTGTTCCTGGCCGACTACCAGATGAAAGGCAAGCGGCAGTCGCGGGTGCTGCGGATCCCGGTGAAGGACGGCAAGCCGGGCGAGCCCGTGGTGGCCATCGAGGGCTTCCAGACCTCCAATGCCGTGGCCTGCCGCGACGGCTACCTGTACGTGACGGAAACCCAGATCGACATCGAGTCCGACCCGGGCAAGAGCGGCATTTTCCGGTTCAAGCTTGAAGATCTCGACAAGGGCGTGGTCAAGCTGGCCGACGACGAGACCAAGGACCCGCACTTCCTGGCCCTGATCGAATTCAAGAACAAGGACGTGCGACTCGGCGCCGACGGGCTGTGCTTCGACAAGGCAGGCAACATCTACTGCGGCAATTTTGGCGACGCCACGCTCCACAAGATCGAGCTGGACGACAAGGGCGCCGTCAAGTCGAACACCGTCTTTGCCACCGCCGACACGATGAAGTGCTGCGACGGGCTGTTCTTCAATCCCAAGACCGAAGAGATCTACGTGAGCGACTCGGTGACCAACGCGATCCATGCGGTCAGCCTCGACGGCAAGGTGCGGACGCTCGCCCAGAACGGCGATACGGACGGGCTGGACGGCGGCATGGACCAGCCCTGCGAGACGCTGCTCCGCCAGAACGAGCTGATCGTCTCCAACATGGACTGGCCGATTCCCGGCTGCGTCAACAAGAAGTATGATGAGCCCTGCACGCTTTCGGTGATCCGTATCGCCGACTGATGCCGGAGTCCGGGCTCCAGCCTGTGCGAGGCGGCCGTCACGCCCCGCCGTGACGGGCCTCGGCAAGCCTGTCCAAGGTGCCGTTCTCCGGGTCCTCCGCGTTTCCCGGAGAACGGCCGTTTGCTTCCGGGCGATTTCTGGTGCTTCTTTTCTGGTTTGCGCAAGAAGCCCCTGCTTCGACCACCAGGCAATCCGCATGGAGCCAGCGATGACCTCCTCTTCGCCTTCCTCTGATCGCCACGGCACGGGCCGTTTGACGGGCCTGCCGTGGAAACTGCTCGACGAAGCCCGTGCACGGCTCCCCTTCTTCGGCACGGCGATTCCCCGGATCTCCATGCCGCGGCCGGGAACGGAGCCCGGCCTGGCCCCGAAGCCGTCGGCGCCGCCGGCCATCGCACCCGAGTCGGTTCGGGTGACGTGCATCGACTACAATCCCGACAATGTCGAGGTGCAGGTGATCTCCGACATCGGGGAGTTTCTCGCCAGGCATCGTCCGTCGTGGTCTCGCGTGCGCTGGATCAGCATCATCGGCATCCGCGACATCGACAGCATCCGGGCGTTTGCGGAGAAGTACCAACTGCATCCGCTGGCTGTGGAAGACGTGGTGATCAACGCCCAGCGGCCCAAGGCCGAGGACTACCCCGGCTCGGCCCATCAGCCGGGACGGCTGTTCGTGGTGGGCCGGTTGATCGAGATGGACCGCGACCATCTGCGCAGCCACCAGGCCAACTTCTTCCTGGGGAGAAACACAATGATCACGATCCAGGAATCCGAAGCGGACGTATTCGAGCCGGTCCGCCAGCGGATCCAGGCGCAGGGATCGCGTTTGCGGGAAAACGACGTGAGTTTTCTGCTCTACGCGCTCTTGGATGCCATCGTCGACAACGGCTATCCCATCCTCGAACGCTATTCGGACCGCATCGAGGAGTTGGAGGAAGAGCTGCTCACGCAACCCGCCCACGACACCTTGCGGAAGGTCCACAGGATCAAGCGGGAGATGTTCCTGTTCCGCCGCGCCATGTGGCCGATGCGCGACCTGATCCAGCAGCTCCAGCGGGAGAAGCACGAGTGCCTGTCGGAAACGACCCAGACCTATTTCCGGGACGTCTACGACCACTGTGTTCAAATCATCGACCTGGTGGAGACCTACCGCGAGATCACCGGGGCGGTGACGGAAACGTACATCTCCACGATTTCCAACCGCACCAACGACGTGATGCGGGTGCTCACGGTCATCGGAACGATCTTCATTCCGCTCACGTTTCTGGCCGGGGTTTACGGGATGAACATGAACATCCCGGAGAACCACTGGGACGGTTTCTATTTCGCCTTCTGGGGCGTATGCCTGGCCATTGCCGCGACGATGATCCTGTGGTTCCGGCGGCGGAAATGGCTGTGAGGCCGGCGCCTGCAAGGTCTGCCTGATCGACCGCACCGCTTCAGCCGGCAATCTCACCGGCTCCACGAGCCCGCGCCGGGCGGCAGGAAGTGCGCGGCTTTCGGGACCGGCAGGCTCTGTGCCGGCGGGAGTTTCTACTTCACCCGCACAGGGCGCTCCCGCGGCCGCCGATTTCTTCCCTTCCGCGCCGGCGAAGCCGCCGGCACGTGGACACGTTCTCGCTCGATCCGGATAATGGACGGCGTTGTGACACGGAGCGTCCGCGGTTGTTTCATCCAGGTCCTCTATTGTTTCGCACCAGTGCCATGTCCTCTCTTTCGGATCGCAAGTTCTTCGTCCATGCACCCCATCCGGAGATCGGCGTGACGTCGCCCGTGTGGCAGCCGATCCTGCAGCCGGCCGTCGTTCCGCCGCTGCCTGCCGCCGACGCCAGGCCCCAATTGTGCCTCGTCTCGGCCTGCCCGTCGTATCAGTCGGACCAGTCGCTTTCGACCCTGGCGGCGTTCATCGAGCAGCACTACGACGTGGCGTGCGAGAAGGCGTTTGCCCGCACCCGCTCCGATCTGCCGGGTCTGGAACGGCTGATGGAGTGCGATTGCCTGGTGCTGTTCGCACAGCGGCTGGCGATCGAGGGCCCGCAGCTCGAAATGCTCCGCGACTACGTGGCCTGCGGCGGCCACCTGGTGGCGATGATCCCGCCGGGATCGGCCTTCCTGAACTGGCCCGATTGGGAGAGGGAAGTGCTGGGCATCCGTTCGACTGCCAGGACGTACGGTTCACCGGGAGCGGCCATCGAGACCGCCCCCTATGCCGAAGGCCATCCGGTGCTGAAGGATCTGGGAAAGCTATGGCATGCCGGCTGCTTGACGACCTTGTCCGACGTGGACGAGCACACGACGGAACTGCTGACGGCGAACATCCAGGACCGGCTGGAACCGGTTGCCTGGGTGCGGACCGAGGGGGAGACGCGGTCGTTCTTCACCACCTTGGGCCAGCCGGCCGATTTCCAGCAGCCGGCCTTCCTGCAGCTTCTGGCCAATGCCGCGTTGTGGACGATCAGCCAGCCCGACGCCGCACGGAGCGCGTAGATGCCGGACCAGACCGGTCGGGCGGGGCCGCGGGTTCTTGAGGGCGCGGGCCATTCCTGGTAGGATCGTTCGGATATTGTCTTCGAGGCGCGGACAAGACCGCCGACTGTGCATATCGATGCCCGTGGGAGACTCCCACGTCTTGTTACGGCCTCCTGATGCCACCACAGCCAGACCAAGAATGCGAAGGGCACGATGAGCAAGCAGCAGCCTTCTTCCGCCGCAGGGGCGGGGCATGAGACTCCCGGGGCGGGGGCAAACAGCCGTCAGGCACTATTTCTGGCCCTGATCATGGTGTCGTCCCTGTTTTTCATCTGGGGGTTCTGCCATGCGATGCTCGACGTGCTGAACAAGCACTTTCAGAACACGCTGCATGTCACCAAGATGCAGTCGGGTTTCATCCAGACCTCGGTGTTCGGGGCCTATTTCCTGCTGGCCTTGCCTTCGGCCCTGTTGATTCGCCGCATCGGCTACCAGCGTGGGATCCTGTTGGGGCTCCTGGTGGTGGCCGCCGGCGCCTTCCTGTTCATTCCCGCCGGTCTGGTGTGGCAGACTTTCGGGGCGTTTCTGTTTGCGTTGTTCGTTCTTTCGAGCGGGCTGGCCTGCGTGGAAACGGCGGCCAATCCCTATGTCACCGTCCTTGGCCCGCCCGAAGGGGCGGCCGCGCGGCTCTCGGTGGCGCAGGCCTTCAACTCCGTGGCCTATATCATCGCCCCGACAGTGGGAGGCGCTTTGATCTTCGGCCGGAAGATCAAGGTCGGGGAGCCGGTTGATTTCAAGTCGCTCCTCATCCCGTACGTGGTTCTGGGCTGCGTGGTGCTGCTGGTGTTTGTGGTCTTCTCGTTCATCAAGCTGCCCAAGATCGACGAACAAGCGGCGGAGAGTCCGACTGAGGACGGTGAGGGGGTGCGGGATATCCCGCTCATCCGCCAGATCCACTTCCTCTGCGGCATTCTCACGCAGTTCCTCTACATTGCGGCCCAGGTGGGTGTGAATGCCTTTGCGGTCAACTACATTCTGGAGAATGCGATCACCAAGGATGCCTCCGGGGGAGAGTCGGTTGCCCCGCTGTTTGCCTGGTACCGCGAGGCCACCGGGGCCGCCAGTTTCGAGGCCACCGCGGCCTACGTTGTGACGATCGCCATGATCCTCTACGCAGCCGGCCGCTTCACCGGCGCGGCCATCACCAAGAAGGTCAAGCCCAACCAGCTCCTGGGCCTGTACGGGATCGCCAACATCGTGATCATCGCCCTGGTGATGGCCGACATTCCTCACGTCTCGTGGATGGTGCTCCCCTTCTGCTGGTTGTTCATGTCGATCATGTTCCCCTTCATCTTCGCCATGAGCCTCCACGGTCTGGGGCGGCACACGAAGCTGGCCGCGTCGTTCCAGATCATGTCGATCGTGGGTGGTGCCGTGGCGCCGCCCTTGATGGGGTATCTCGCCGATCGCTACGACAGCATGGCGATCTGCTTCATCCTGCCGATGGTGGGCTTTGCGGCCACGACCCTCTATGGATTTGCCTATCCCCGCCTGCTCGCGCTGTCCGGCCAGCCAGCCGCCTGACGCCTGGCGGCTTATCCCCAAATCCCGCTCGACATCATTCGCAGGGCTGCGACGAGCGCCAGGGCCAGAACCAGCGGATCGAAGACCTTCTGGGGAATGAGGCGGAAGAGCCGTTTGCCTATCAGGGCGCCGAGGATCACGAACGGGACCAGGAGCATGCCGAACTGGAGCGTCTCCGGACTGATCATCCCGATCCAGCCGATCAGCGGCAGCTTGGAGACATTGACGATCATGAAGAACCAGGCCCAGGTGCCCATGAATTCGGCCTTGAACATGCCGCAACTGATCAGATAGATGCTCATGACCGGTCCGGCGGCGTTGCCCACCACGGTGCCGAATCCGGCCGCCACGCCCATGAGCGCGATGAACCACCATTGGTTGGGCATTTCGGTCCAGCCGAACCGCTGCCGTCCTCCCTCGATCGCCATCAGCACGATTACCAGCAGCCCCAACACCAGCTTGAACTGCTGATTATCGACGTTCAACAGCACGTACACGCCAGGAACCATGCCCAGGAGCACGTAAGGGAACAGGCTGACGAGCCGGTCCCACTGGGTGTGCTGGCGGAAGTATCCGACGGCGAACAGATCGCCGACCAGCAGAATGGGCAGGATTGCCCCCACCGAGAGTTTTTCGTTTCCTGCATAGGCCTCGGCCATCAGCAGGATTCCCGGGATCGACACCCCCGGTACGCCGGTTTTTGAAAGACCGACCAGGATTGCCGCCAGGATACCGAACAGGTAGGGGAAGAACTCGTCAGGCATGGAGACGCTTTAGGGGAGCTAGTTCCGCGGTTCGATCCGTTCCTTGCCGACGACGGCCTGCAGCGCCTCGGGCACGAGAACCGAACCATCCGCCTGCTGGTAATTTTCGAGCACGGCGATCAAGGCCCGGCTGATCGCGATGGCGGTTCCGTTCAAGGTGTGGACGAACCGGGTTCCCTTCTCTCCCTTGACCTTGAATCGGGCATTGAGCCGCCGGGCCTGGTAGTCGGTGCAGTTCGACGTGCTGGTCACCTCGCCGAAGCCACCCCTGCCGGGCAGCCAGGCCTCCAGGTCGTACTTGCGGTAGGCCGGCCCGCCGAGGTCGCCGGTGGCCGTGTCGACCACGCGATAGGGGATCCCAAGGCCGTCGAACAGCCGGCACTCCAGGTCCCGCAGGTGCTCGAGCATGGCACTACTGTCGTCGGGCAGGGTGAAAGCGAACATCTCGACCTTGGTGAACTGGTGCACGCGGAAAAGGCCCCGGCTCTCCTTGCCGTGGGCGCCTGCCTCGGTGCGGAAACAGTGGCTGATACCGCAGAGCTTCAGGGGCAGCGTTTCGGCGTCGACGATCTGTCCGGCCAGCAATCCTCCGAGCGTGATTTCGGCCGTTGCCACCAGGCTCAGGTTCTGGTTTTCGATGGTGTAGATCTGCGTTTCCGGGCCCCGCGGGATGTATCCGGTTCCTTCGAGGACTTCGTTTGTCGCCAGGTCCGGGGTGGTCATGGGCGTGAAGCCCTCGGCCATGAGCACGCCGAGGGCGTAACGCTGCAGGGCCAGTTCCAGGAGCACCGCTTCGTTTTTGAGGAAGTAGAACCCGTGCCCGGCCACCCGCGCGCCTCCCTCGAAGTCGATGAGGTCGAGCTTTTCGGCCAATGCCACGTGGTCGAGCGGCTGGAAATCGAAACTCGGCAGCGGCGTTTTGCCGCGTGCGAGTTCCAGATTCGCCTTGTCGTCCTCGCCGACCGGGGCGTCCGGGTGCGACATGTTGGGGATCGAGCGGTGGATCTTGTCGAGCTGGGCCGACAGCTGGTCGAGCTGGGTTCGTTTCTGGCTCGTTTGTTCGCGCAAGGCGCGTCCTTCTTCCTTGCGGGCTTCGCGCTGCTCGGCGTCCTTCGCCTTGCCGATCGACTTGGAAACTTCGTTTGCCCTGCGGTTCAGTTCGTCCACTTCGACCTGGAGTTGGCGCCGTTCGGCTTCGAGGGCAACGAACCGCTCCACGTCGGCGGGGACCCCGCGGTTCACGCAGTTCTGTCTTACCAGTTCCGCATTGTCAACAATGAACTTACGATCCAACATGGCTGTGTCTGCTTCCCTTGATGCTCGAAACGCTTGGCTCCTGGAATGGCAGAAGGATGCCGTGGGGCAATCGTGCGACGATGAGCACGGCGGCGCCGACCGGCATCACCCGGCATTCCTCCATCCTCTCCGGTATTCCGGGGTCCTCAACTCTCCAACGCCCTGCTCTCAGCCGGGCGGTCACTGCGATCTAGCCGATGCGGGCGATTTCTTCCCACAGCCTCGCGCTGGCCAGGATGCCTCGGTAGAAGTCGTCCACGAGAAACTTCTCGTTCGGACTGTGAGCGTTGTCGTCGTCCTGGCCCCAGCCGAGGAGCAGGGCATTGGCCTTCAATTGCTGCTGCAGCGTAGCGACGACGGGAATCGATCCTCCCTCCCTCGTCATCACGGGCGGCTTGCCGAAGGCGCTCTGCAGGGCCTTCACGGCTGCCGCCACATACGGACTGTCCAAGGGTACCAGGAGTCCCGGCGCCCCGTGCATCCCGTGCACCTCGACCTTCACTCCCGGCATGGTCAACTTCTCGACCAGGCCACGAAACGCCTTGTCGATCGACTCGGGAGTCTGATTCGGAACGAGGCGGAAGCTGATCTTGGCCGATGCCTGCGCCGGGATGATTGTCTTGGCACCCGTGCCCTGGTAGCCGCTGGTCAGTCCGTTGATTTCGAATGTGGGGCGGGCCCAGCGTCGCTCCAGGGCCGTATATCCTGCCTCGCCCCAACTGTCCGGCACGCCGACCTGGCTGAGGTACTGGTTTTCGTCGAACGGCAGTTCCGCCATCTTGCGCCGCTCCTGCTCGGTCAACGGCACCACGTCGTCGTAGAACCCCGGCACCTGCACCCTGCCGTCCTTGTCGTGAAACCCGCTGAGGATTCGCGACAGCGCCACGGCCGGATTGGCGACCGAGCCGCCAAACGATCCGGAGTGGAGGTCACGGCTCGGTCCCCGGACGACGATCTCGTAGCAGGCGATACCGCGCAAACCATAGGTAATCGCCGGCTGCCCCGGTCCGAACTGGGCGGAATCACTCACCACGATGCAGTCACACGCAAGCTGCTCCGTATTCTCCGCAACAAAATGGCTCAAGGCCTCGCTTCCTACCTCCTCCTCGCCTTCGATCAGGTATTTCAGGTTGAGCGGGAGGCGCCCCTCGGTCTGAAGCCAGGCCTGGGCGCTGAAAACGTGGGTGAGGGCCTGTCCCTTGTCGTCGGTGGCCCCGCGAGCGAAGATTTTACCGTCGCGCAGCTGTGGCTCGAAGGGGGGCGAGATCCAGAGGTTCAGCGGATCGACCGGCTGGACGTCGTAATGCCCGTAAACCAGCACTGTGGGGGCCCCTTCGACCTTGGGCGATTGGCCGTAGACAATCGGATGTCCTTTGGTCGCAATGACTTCTGACTTCATGCCGATCGCTGCGAGCTTGTCGGCCAACCATTGGGCGGCTCTGGCCATATCCCCCGCATGATCGGGACTGGCGCTCACGCTGGGGATCTTGAGCAACTCGAACAGTTCTGCCAAGAGAGCGTCGGCATGCTCGTCGAGGTAGGTCTGGATCGCAGCCATCGCGTCGTCCTTCTTCAGCGCCTGTGGTGGTTGGTGATCTCTCGGGCGTCACTTCCCGATTCGAGGAACCGTTCAATATAATGGCCAAGGGTGTCACTGGCCATCGGGGCTGGCCGTTGAAGGTGAACCTTCGTTCCACCCAAGGTGACTAGCCGGAGCGAAGCTGCCGGCCGTGCTCCAACAGGCTGCGGCGGGCATCGCTGACCGCATCCCGGCACGTTGCTGGAGAATTTTTGCCCTGATCAGGTCCTGCCATGGCAGAAGAACAGGCCACCATTGCCGAACCGGCCGAAGAGATCGAGACGGAGGAGCGGGAGAAGCCCAAGCGGCAGCCGCCCTACAACGTGGTTCTCTGGAACGACGACGATCACACCTACGCCTACGTGATCACCATGATGATGCAGCTTTTCGGCCACACGTTCGAGAAGGGGTGCCAGATCGCCAAGACGGTCGACACCCAGGGCAAGGCGATCGTGTTGACCACAACGCTCGAACACGCCGAACTCAAGCGCGACCAGATCCACGCTTTCGGTCGCGATCAGCAGATCGAGGACTGCTGCGGCGCAATGTATGCAACCATCGAGCCGGCTGCGGGCTAGTGTTCTGCCGCAGCTCGATTCCGGGGATCCGTGGCGCTGGATCATGCGACAATCGCCGAGTTGTTCCGCCGTCTCGATCCCAATTTTCGGCTGAGACAAAGCACTCGGGTGGATTTCGGGATCTGTACTACGAAGCCCGAAGCCAATCCGAATGACCGAAGGCACGCATGGCAGGAAATCCTGTTCTCGGGGCAGTCCGTTTCGCATTTCGACATTCGAGATTTCGTTCCAGATGCCTACGCTCCGCACGATCACGCTCGGCTGCAAGGTCAACCAGTACGAAACGGAACTGGTGGCCGAAGGGCTTGCACGAGTGGGTTTTCGGGAGGCTGCTCGAGGTGAAGCGGCGGATCTGTGCCTGGTGAATACGTGCACCGTCACGGCCGAGGGTGCCTTCAAGAGCCGCAAGGCGATCCGCCAGCTTGCCAAAGGGAACCCGGGGGCGCAGATTGTGGTGATGGGCTGCTATGCCACCATGGCGGAAGATATTGTTGCCGAGCTGCCGGGCGTGACGGAGGTGCTCACGGACAAGCGCCAGATTCCCGAATTCCTTGCCCGTTGGGGCGTTCTTGACGTGCCCACAGGCATTTCCCAGTTCGGCCGCCGCGCCCGGGCCTACATGAAGGTCCAGGACGGATGCCGGATGCGTTGCAGCTACTGCATCATCCCCGCCGCGCGGGGCGACCTGGCGAGCCGCTCGGTCGACGAACTGGTGAAGGAGGTCCGCCGCCTTGTGGAAAGTGGACATCGCGAGATCGTTCTGACCGGTATTCATCTTGGGCACTGGGGCCTCGAATGGACCGACCGTAGCCAGCGACTCTGCGACCTGGTCGAAGAGCTCCTCGAGGTTGACGGCCAATGGCGGCTGCGTCTGTCCAGCCTGGAGGCTGTGGAAGTCGACTCCAGGCTCCTGGCGCTCATGGCCGCCTGCCCGGACCGGATTTGCCCCCATCTGCATCTTTCCATGCAGAGCGGGTCCGACACGGTTCTGGAGCGCATGCAGCGCCGCTGGGCCTCCTCGCGTTTCGTGGAGAAGTGTCTTCAGGCCCGGGAATTGCTGGCTTCGCCGGCTCTCACGACGGATGTGATCGTGGGTTTCCCCGGCGAGACCGACGCCGAGTTCGAAGCCACCTATCGCGTTGTAGACACGGTCGGCTTTTCGAAGGTGCACGTGTTCCGCTTCAGTCCCCGGGAAGGGACCCCTGCCGCCACCATGCCCGGCCAGATCGACGGCCGGGTCAAACAGCAGCGGGCCGCTGAGCTCGACGCCCTCGCGCGGCAGCTCCGGCGCGACTATTTCAGCTCCCTGGTGGGCAGGCGTCTCCAGGTGCTCGTCGAATCGGCCGCTCCCGGCCGGCCAGGCACGCTCCACGGCACGTCCGCCCGTTATGCCCCGGTCGAACTCAGCGGCACCCTCGACCAGGTAGGCCGGCTCATCGAAGCTCAGGCGATCGGCCTGGCGGCCGACGGGTTGGTCGCCGGCTGCTGCCGGTCTTGACACCCCTCACGGCAGGTCGGTCAAGGTCTCTGAAGCGCGAAAGGGGGCGGGCCCTGCGAAATCAGGCAACTGGCAGAACTGGGGTCCGGGCTCGACGATCGAATGGTTGCCAGACTCATCCGGACGCGACGGCACTGCCTGTGGCTGCCGGCCCGACTTTCTGGCGGTTTTCTTCGGTCATGGCCTCGATCTGTGCCATGACTGGACTTTTGCAAACCTAGGTCAAGCGCAACAGAGCCATCACATGGTCGCGG
>CAZLWV010000179.1:547-15797 GCA_964563135.1 uncultured Planctomycetaceae bacterium | reverse complement strand
ATCGAGTGATGCCCGTGGTGGAAGACGGAGGTTACATCCCCGAACTCGATCACAGTGTGCCCCCCGACGTATCGTGGGCCAACTTCCGAGAGTACATCGACTACTTGAAACACCGGCTCGCGAAGGGATGACGGCAGGAAATACGAAACGAACTCGAATCTCGAAATCCAAATGGTCTGAATTCGTTGGAGGAGTGGACTCAATGAGAGTAATAACTGTTCTTCTTGCTGCGGCAATCGCATGGTCTCTGCCTGTGGCGTTTGCCGAGGCCGGTTCGCTCACACCGGGCGATCTTCGCTGCGAATATCTTCGCGATCCGCTGGGGATCGATTCGGCCCGGCCGCGTCTGAGTTGGCAACTGGTGTCCAGCGCACCCGAGGCACGCGGCCAGGCTCAGACGGCCTACCAGATCGTGGTGGCTTCAAGCGAGGAGACGCTCAAGACAGATCGGGGCGATCTGTGGGACACGGGCAAAGTGGAGTCGGACCGATCGCAGCACGTCGCGTATCAGGGGCGAGCTTTGAAGTCGGAGCAGGCCTGTTGGTGGAAGGTCCGCGTATGGGACCAGGACGGCCGGCCTTCCGATTGGAGCAAGCCGGCCCGCTGGTCGATGGGGCTGTTGGCTCCCGAGGACTGGCAGGCGAAGTGGATCGGCTACGACGAGCCGCCGAAGGCGGATGACGCCAACCCGCTCGTTCAGGCCAAGTCCCAGTGGATCTGGCTGCCCGGGGAGAAGGGAGCCCAGGCAGCGCCGGTCGCCACGCGATACTTCCGCCGGGTGTTCGATCTGCCGGCGGACCGTGCGGTTGTGCGTGGCGAACTCATCCTGGCGGCCGACAATCAGTTCGCAACCGCCGTCAACACCAAGCATGCCGGGTCGGGCGGCAGTTTCAAGTCGGGCGTTGTCATGGACGTGACCAAGAGCCTGCGTCCCGGCGGCAACGTCGTGGCCGCCTGGGTCAAGAACCTGGGCGACAATCCGAATCCGGCCGGCCTGGTGGGCGTGCTGCGAGTTGGATTTGAGACTGGCGATCCGCTGGTGATTCCAACCGACGCCACGTGGAAGGTCTTTGGCGAGGACGTCTCGCACTGGACGGCGCGTGAGTTTGACGACAGCGCGTGGAGCACGGCAGAAGTGCTCGGCCCGGTCGGCTGCGCTCCCTGGGGCGAGATCTCAGTCAACGACGAGGATCGCCGCCTGGCCGCCCGCATGCTCCGCAAGCCGTTTGTCGTGAACAAGCCGGTTGCCCGGGCGATGGTGTATTTCAGCGGCCTGGGGCTTTCGGAGCTGTATGTCAACGGAGAAGAGATCGGCGACCGGGTGCTCTCTCCGGGGCTGACGGACTATACGAAACGGGTCCATTACCTGGCACTCGACGTGACCGGCAAGCTGGGCCGCGGGGAGAACGTGCTGGGGGTCTGGCTCGGCAACGGGCGGTTTTTCGCGCCCCGGGCTCAGAGCCCCATGACCATGGAAGGCTACGGCTATCCCAAGCTGCTGTTCCAACTGGCCATCGACTACCAGGACGGCTCGCGCGAGCTTGTCGTCAGCGATGAGACCTGGAAGTTAACCGCCGACGGCCCGATTCAAGCCAACAACGAGTTTGACGGGGAGGAATACGACGCCCGCAAGGAGATGCCGGGCTGGAGCAGTCCGGGCTTCGACGACGGCAACTGGCGGGACGCGCAACTGGTGGCCGCCCCGGGCGGAACGCTGGTCGCCGAGATGATCGAGCCGATCCGGGTGACCGAGACGCTCAAGCCGGTGAAGATCACCGAGCCGGAGCCGGGCATGTTCATCTTCGACATGGGCCAGAACATGGTCGGCTGGTGCCGCCTCAAGGTTCAGGGCGAGGCGGGCACAACCGTGAAGCTCCGCCACGCCGAGACGCTCAAGGAAGACGGCACGCTCTACCTGGACAACATCCGGAGTGCGAAGGTGACCGACCTCTACACGCTCAAGGGGCAGGACGCCGAAGTCTACGAGCCGCGCTTCACCTATCACGGTTTTCGTTTCGTGGAAGTGACCGGGTTCCCGGGGCGTCCCACGCTGGATGCAATCGAAGGATGCGTGGTCCACGACGACCTGGAAACGGCCGGTTCGTTCGAGTGCTCGCAGCCGATGATCAACCGGATTTACCGGAACATCGTCTGGGGCGTGCGAGGCAATTATCGGAGTATTCCCACCGATTGCCCCCAGCGTGACGAGCGGCAGGGCTGGCTGGGGGATAGATCGGCCGAATCGAAGGGGGAGACGTTCCTGTTCAAGAACGCCGCCTTGTACTCCAAATGGGTCCAGGACATGGCCGACGCCCAGAAGGAATCGGGGAGCGTGTCCGACGTGTGCCCGGCCTACTGGCCGATCTACAGCGACAACGTGACCTGGCCCAGCAGCCTGGTGATCATTCCCGGGTCGCTTCTCGACCAGTTCGGCGATACGAAGACCATCGCCCTTGCCTACCCGCACATGGTCAAGTGGATCGACTACATGTGCCAGTTCATCGCTGACGACATCATGCCGCAGGACAGGTACGGCGACTGGTGCGTGCCGCCGGAGGATCCGAAACTGATCCACTCCCAAGATCCGGCCCGCAAAACAGCCGGTCCGATCCTCGGCACAACCTATTTCTATCACTGCCTGACGCTGATGACGCGATACGCCACGCTGCTCGACAAGCCGGACGACGCGAAACGTTTCACGGCCCTGGCGGAACGGCTCAAGGCGGGGCTCAACAAGGCCTATCTCAAACCGGAGCTCGGACAATACGACAACGGGGCCCAAACGACCTCGGTGCTGCCGCTCGCCTTCGGCATGGTGCCCGACGATCAACGCCGGCAGGTGTTCGACCATCTCGTCCGCAAGATCACCGACGAGACGAAGGGACACGTGGGTACGGGGCTTGTCGGCGGGCAGTGGCTCAATCGCGTCCTGACGGAAGGCGGCCGAGCCGACCTGTCTTATGGGTTCGCAACCAATACCACCTATCCGAGTTGGGGCTACATGGTCGAGAAGGGCGCCACCACGATCTGGGAACTGTGGAACGGCGACACGGCCGACCCGGCGATGAACTCGGGCAACCACGTGATGCTTGTGGGCGATCTGGTGATCTGGCTCTATGAGTGCGTTGCCGGCATCCAGTCGGATCCAGGGGAGCCGGGCTTCAAGCACATCCTCATGCGTCCGCATCCGGTCGGCGATCTGCGTTGGGTGAAGGCTTCCCACGAGAGTCCCTACGGCAAGATCGAGAGTGCATGGAAGGTGGAGGGATCGGCGCTGACCTGGAACGTGACGATCCCGCCCGGGACGTCGGCCACGGTTTGGGTGCCGGCTCGTGACGGCGCAGAGGTGAAAGAATCGGGCAAACCGGTCGGTGAGGCCGAGGGCGTGAGACTGGTTCGTCGCGAACCGCACGCGGCCGTGTTGGAGGCCGGATCCGGGACGTATCGTTTCCAAACAGTGATTGGCGAGTAGCTACAGCAGGTAGGGTGGGCCAGAACGGACCACCTCAGCATACCCGCGACTGGCAAAGGATCAGAAATCTCGACAGAAGGACCCTCAACAGTCAAAGGAGTGACGGCCCACCATGTTGCGGCCTCCACTTCAAGTCGTTTACATTGTTACCCAGACCGGCTCGATGCAAGCGATTCGAAATGGAAACCGGCCTATGGTGGGCCGTCATTACCGTGCAGGTCGGTTGCCGCGATGTGAGATGGCGTATTCTGTTGTGGGTGATAGCGGATCCGCATTGGTCCATTCTGGCCCACCCTACATTGCTTCCTCAGCCTACCCGTCGAGCAGGTAGGGTGGGCCAGTTGCGGTTTCCACTTCAAGTCGTTTGCATTGCTACCCAAACCGGCTCGGTGCAAGCGATTCGAAATGGAAACCGGCCTATGGTGGGCCGTCATTACCCCGCAGGTCGTTTGCCGCGATGTGAGATGGCGTATTCTGTTGTGGGTGATACCGGATCCGTATTGGTCCATTCTGGCTCACCCTACATTGCTTCCTCAGCCTACCCGTCGAGCGTCCATCGCCTGGTTTCCGATCAGGCCGGAACGCCATTGAATCTGCCAAAGGTGGCCGTACAATCAGGCAGGGCTCGGACCCCACCGTCTCCATGGATAGGCCGTTGCCATGCCGGCTGACTCGCCGCGAATCGCCCGTGAGAAGCGAACCGTCCAGGCCATGGTGCGGCTCTATTGCCGCAGGCATCATGGAACTCGGGGCGACCTGTGCACGGAGTGTTCGGAACTGCTCGAGTACGCCAGTTGCCGGCTGGATCGCTGTCCCTTTGGGCCGCAGAAGACGACCTGTGCCAATTGTCCGATCCATTGCTACAAGCCCCAGATGCGGGAGCGGGTGAAGGAGGTCATGCGGTTTGCCGGCCCCCGCATGCTCCTGCGGCATCCGCTGCTGGCCATCCGCCACCTGCTCGACGGCCGGCGGAGACAGGCCGCGAAAGCCGACACGTAGTGGGAGGCCAAGAACGAGGCCGAACCGAGCAGCGATCGGTGCGACGCACGGGTGCCGGTTTGGATCTCTTCGCTGGGGCGGGGCTGCTGCTACTCGGAGAAAGGCAAGCACGACAAGGCCATTGCTGACTACACCGAGGCCATCCGACTCAACCCGGAGTATGCCGAGGCGTACTACAACCGTGGCTGCATCTACGTCGAAAAAGGTGACCACGACCAGGCGATCACCGACTATACGGAAGCGATTCGGATCCATCCGGAAAATGGCTACGCATTCTATTCTCGCGGCCATTCGTACTTCCAGAAAGACGAGAAAGGCAAAGCCGATGCCGATTTCGCCCAAGCCGAGAAATTGGGATACAAAGCGAAGCCATGTGGGCCGGGTGGCTCGTTATGGCAAAGGTTGTGCGGCTGGCGTCGTTAAAGGAGATGAGGGCTCGCCTCCAGCCCAAACGCTCCGTCGCCGGGGGAGCGGGCGCGATCCGAGATCGCCATATCGCTTTCCGAAAAGCCGTCAGGAATGGGGTTCTCAATTTGCAGCAAACATCTGACACCTGTTCACTCGTGCCGACCGCTCACTTGATCCAGGCCGCATCAGAGATCAGAATCACGGGCAGTGCTGAGCAATGAGCCTCCCTTCAGGAGTCGTGTGATGCATTTCGCGAAGGTTCTGTCGCTTGCCGTCCTGCTCATGCCGCTGCCTGTGGTTGCGGCCGAATCGTTTGACGCAGGGCGTCACGCGGTGCCGAGGGAGCATCCGCGACTACTGGGATCGCGCCACTGGCTCCAGCAATTGGCACGCCAGCGGAGCGGCGACTACACCCGAGTTGCCAGCGTCGCACGCGGGCAGGATGCCGACCCGCACGCCAAGATGATCTCGCTGGGCCTGGTCTCCGTGATCGAGGGCGATCGTGCGCTGGGCCGGCAGGCGGTGGAGATGGCGCTGAAAACGGTGCGCGGCCCGATCCGCGTGGGGCATGAGACGTTTGGCCACGACCTGGCCCGTTGCGCGCTGGCCTACGATCTGTGCTACGAGAGCTGGACCGCCGAGGAGCGGGCGGAGCTGCATCGCTATGTGAACGCCACCGTCGACGCGAACGTGAAGTCGGAAACCCACGTGTTCCACAACGCCTGGTACGGCTACAAGAACTGGGGCATCGGGCTGGCCTGTTATGCCGGCTATTACGAGAACCCGCGGGCCGAGTCGATCCTGCGCGACCTGGAGAAAGACTATCTCGAGCGGGCGGCGCCGGCCCTACAGCTTGCCGGCGACGGGGGCGGTTGGGCCGAGGGCTACTATGTGAACTACTGGCTCTACGAGTGGCTCTTCTTTTGCGAGGCCGCCCGGCTGTGCGAGGGAGTGGACTATTATGCGGCGGCGCCGGCGTTTTACCGGAACCGCGCCGTGGCGAGCATGCTGGAGACCTATCCGGGAATCGGCACCTACAACTCGCGGAGGCCGGTCCCGATGGGGGACGGGGGCGGGCGCACCTTTGGCGGCGATCGCGACAAGGCCCTTTCCGCAAGGCGGATTCTCGTCAACCGGTTCCGCGACGATCCGGCCCACCAGGCTGTGCACACGTTCAACGAAACCACGCCCCGCTCGGCCGTCGGCGTCAACGCCTACAAAGACCTCCTATGGCGAGACACGACCGTGACCAAGGGCGATCTTGAAGGGTTTCGGCTCTCCCATCACAGCCCCGGAGCGGGATACGTTTCTGCCCGCAGCTCGTGGGACGAGGACGCAACGTACTTCTTCTTCAAGTGCGGCGATCGTTTTACGGCTCATCAGCATCTCGACGTGGGCAACTTCCTCATCTATCGGGGCGAGGAACTGGTCGGCGACGGCGGGCATTATGACGAGTTCGGAACGGTGCACGACGTGAACTACCACCTCCGCACGATCGCCCACAACACGATCCTGATTCACGACCCCAAGGAAACCTGGCCCGCCATCCGCGCCGGGAAGGTGACGGGAAACGACGGCGGCCAGCACCACGATTGGCCGCACCACAATGGCGCCGTCGGCGATCCGCAGCAGTGGCAGCGGGAGCGGTCGCTGTACGACATCGGCGACATCACCGCATTCGAAGACCGCGGCAAGCATGTCTACATTGCCGCCGATTGCACCAAGGCCTATCGGGCGAGGAAACTCGAATCGTTTGTACGCCAGTTTGTGTATCTCAGGCCCGGAACGTTCGTGATTCTGGACCGCGTCGTCGCGACCAGGCCTGAGTACCACAAGACGTGGCTGCTGCAGGCGATGAAGCGGCCGGAGCAAGTGGGGAAACAACTGGTCGTGACCAACGGTGCGGGGCGGCTGTTTGTTGAGACGCTGCTCCCGGCGGACGCCACGGTGAATCTCGTCTGCGGCGAGGATCTCTACCGCTACGGCGGCCAGGCCTATCCACCCGGCCGCGATACCGGCCCGGCGCCCGAGTGCCGCATCGAGATCTCGCCCGCCGAGGCTCAGCAGGAAGACTTCTTCCTTCACGTATTGACGGCCGTCGACTCGAGCGTGGAGTCGGTTCCGCAGGCGGAACTGAAGGGCACGGCGGACAAGATCGCGGTTCGGGCTGGCGGGGCGACGATCTGGTTTGCGAAGGAGGGGGCAGACGCGGAAGTGACGTGGTGAAGGGCGCCTTTGGCGCGCCCTCCTCGGCTTCGATCGGCTCTCCTCCCACACCACCCTACTCAACGCAGCGAAAGGACGGTGCCGATCCGGCTGCACGATCGGGCCCCCGGCGACCTGGGTTGCGAAAGGCGGAGTCCCGCCGCCCGGGTCGCGCGGCGTCGGATCTGGACCGATCACTGGTGTTTGCCTGGAGAATGACTCGGCCAGTCCACCTGTTTGTTCCCTTTGGCGGCCTCCCGCTGGTCGGCGCGGGCTGATTGGCCGTGCAAAGGTCAACCGGGCGACTACTCGCCGGAGAGCCGGTACGTGACCGAATAGGCGAATCGCTCGTTCTTTGCCCGCGTTCCCCGGAACTCGACGGCCTTTCGGCCGTCGCGCTCCGACACGAGTGTGGGCGCGGGTTTCGCTGAGACAAGCTTCGCGCCCTGCGGCAGACAGACCGTTACACTGAACCTGTTTTCCGGCTTGCTGTACATCACGTCGTTCTTGAAGGTCCAGACACCGTCCTGGCTGCTGGCGGCCTTGGGTTGCTGGAGGATGCGGGTGTAGCGCATGGTGCCGTTTGCGAAGACCGAGTCGGTGAGCGTCACGTCGTGTCGGGTGTGACTGCTTGTTTCCGTGACCTTAACGGGCATCTCCTCCCCCCGCGGATCGATGAAACGGATCTTGCAGTCTTTTGGCGCATAGAAGGGAAAGTCCTTTGCCACAAGCAGACGGCTGTAGTAGGGGTGTTCCATCTCAGTGACGCTGCTTGCGCTGCCATCGGCTTCAAGTGTGACGACCGTCTCGTCGACGGCATTGCCGCTCCCTCCGGCGAACTCCCGGGCGCTCCAGGAAGAGGTCACGAGAGCGACGACCACACACACCGCGATCCACAATCTGCGTTCCCACGGCGAGGCCCCGCGCAGCGGCTGGTATTTGACTGCCGGTTCGGTGGGTCGTTCCACACCCACCGCCTCGGCCAGCCGGGCTACCTCGAGCCGCAGCAGTTTCACATCCTTGAGCACGCCCATTTTCATGGCAGCCACGGCGAGCCAGAGCTTCATGAGCACGGTCGTTTCGTAGATCACCAGGATCACCACCGCGCAGCCGATCATCGTCTTGGTATCGAAACTCGGCGAGAAGAAGAAGGAGTTGAGTGCCGAGACTCCGACGGCCACGCACACCAGGGCATACAGCCAGTAGATCCGCTCGGCGCTTCGCAGATGACCGGAGTACTCGGCCGAAGCGCTCTGGCGGAGCGTTTCCTCCCGCTCGGATCGCAGGCGGGCGTTCTCTTCCAGGGCTTTTTGCAGAGATTCGTCATGTTCACTCATCGCCATCCTCCTCAAAGAACCGGCGCAATCGCTGCCGGGCGTAATGGAGCCTTGACTTGACCGTTCCCGCTGGAATCGCCAGAATTGCCGCGATCTCGGCCGTCGAGAATCCGTCTTCGTAGCGGAGCGAGAGGATCGCCCGGTCGCGTCCGGCCAGATCGGCCAGGGCCTGGCGGAGATCGGCGTACTCCTGTTCCGTGTGGCCGGCGTCGTCTTCCGCTTCGCGCCAGCTCTGGCCGTAAGCCTCGTCGGCTCGGCGCATGCGCTGGCGGCGGCGAATCCAATCGCGCGATTTATTGCTGGTGATCCGGTAGGCCCAGGCGGGAAAGGCGGCAGGGTCGCCCAGCCGGCCGATCCGGCGGCTGATCACGATCCAGGCCTCCTGGAGCACATCCCAGGCGGCCTGCTCGTCGTCGGTCAAACGCCAGGCGAGCCGCCAGAGGCGGTCCTGCCAGCGGCCGACCAATTCGGAAAGCGCCTCGACGGCCCCCTCCTGAGCACGGATCACCAGCAGTTCGTCGTTGATCCGTTCGTTCTGGTTCATCTGCCAGGAGGTCGCTCGGGAGTGGCCTGGGGTTCAAAGGGAAGTCAAAAAGTCAGGGAGACGCACGTCCAGGGTAGCAGATCGACGGGGGGGCCGGACACGGGCGGATGGGGCGCGAAATGCTTGTGGCCGCCCAAGGGAAGACCGCAAGAAGGGGCGGGGTTCCGCCCGTCGGCCTCGTGTCTTGACGGCGGAGACGCTAGCGGGACGAGGTATCTGTTGCCTCGTTCGGGAAGCTGTCATAATGGTCGGTGCGGTCGAGGGCTCTGGCGAGTCCGATGGGCCCGGGAGTTTCCGCGGCTGGGGAGAACGGGTACCTTGGGCGAAACGTCGAAAGACGTTGCAGGCGCCAGCAGAGCGGACTGGCGCCGGCGGCGGACGAGACTGGGCCGGGCAGGAAGATCCGCGAGCCGCCGCAGTAGGGATGATTGCACGGAAAATGTTCATGGCCACCCGATGGAAGACCGCAGGAGTCCGGGTTTCCGCCCGTTGGCCAGGCGGATTGACCGCCAATGTGCCAACCCGGAGCCTGGAAGAAGAGGTAAGGGTGCTGCACCGTTGACCGAGATGGGGGACCGTCCCCCGGGAGAAGACGATGAGAAGCCTTGGGATTGCGTGTCTGCTGGTGTTGATAGCGCCGCTGGCAGCAAGGTGCCAGTCGGAGTTGGCACATGTTGATGTCTACACATCGGGTGCCGACGGATACAAGATCTACCGCATCCCGGCCGTCGAGACTGCTCCCGACGGTTCGCTGCTGGCCTTTGCGGAGGCCCGCAAATACGGCGGAAGCGATCCGGGCATGGGCAAGCAGGATATCGACCTGGTGCTCAAGCGGAGCAGCGACGGAGGGCAGACCTGGTCGCCGATGACGGTCATCGAGGATCCGGGCGAGCTGTGGTCGGCGGCGAATCCGACCACGGTGGTGGATCGAGAGACGGGGCGGGTGTGGGTCCTCTATCTGCGGTCGCAGCCGGAGCGGAGCACCGACACGTCGCGTCCCGGGACCGACGACATGCAGACTTTCGCGCGTTGGAGCACCGATAACGGCCTGACGTGGTCGGAACCGCAGGACCTGACGAGGGTTGCCCGTGACTATGACGATCCGACCTGGCAGGCGAGCGTGATTGGCCCCGGGGGGGCCATCCAGACCAGGAGCGGCCGGCTGGTGGCCCCGGTGTGGAAGGTGAAGCCCTATGGGTCGCTGGCGATCTTTAGCGACGACCATGGTCGGACCTGGCAGCGGGGGGCCCTGATGCCGGGGAAGCAGGGGGGAGATGAAGACCAGATCGTGGAACTGGCGGACGGCCGGCTGCTGCTGGATATTCGCCAGAACAGAGGTCCCAGGCGTCTGCTGTCGACCAGCAGCGACGGCGGCCAGACCTGGTCCGAGCCGCGGCCGGGTGTTGAGGTGACTGCCGTGGCCTGCGCCATCGAGCGGCTGACGCTCAAGGGGGCCGGAGACGATCGGGACCGGATCCTGTGGACCGGTCCTCGGGGCCCCGGGCGCAAGACTCTGGTGGCGCGCATCAGCTACGATGAAGGGCAGACGTTCCAGAACGAGCGGCTGATCGCCGACGAACCGGCCGCCTACTCGGACCTGACGATTCTGAAGGACAAATCCGCCGGCGTACTCTGGGAACGGGGCGACTACCGCTTCATCACGTTTACCCGTTTGACGATGGGATTTCTGGAGCCAAAGTAGCCGCGGGCGACAAACGGCAAACCCGTGTCGACGGCACCCCAAGGGCGAGGGACGTCTTGATCGAGTTCATTATCACGGCGGTCGGAATATCGCTTTCGGGCGTTCTGGCCCCCGGTCCTATCACCGCGGCCACTCTGGCGGCAGGCATGCGCAACCGCCATGCGGGGTTGCTGATCGCGCTGGGCCACATCGCGATCGAGTTGCCGACGATCGTGCTGCTGGTGATCGGCTTGGGCGATTATCTCCAGTCGCCGCGAGTCCAGACGGGAATCGGACTGGCGGGCGGGGTTTTTCTCCTGTTCATGGGTGTTCAGCTTCTTCTGAGTCTTCGCCGGCCCCTGGACGAGTCGGATGACGGCGCCGTGCAGCGTCCTTTCTGGACGGGCCTGCTTCTGACCGCCACCAGCCCCTATTTCTGGATCTGGGGAGCCGCAGTGGGCCTGCGGCTGACGAGCCAGGCCCTGGAGTTCGGGATTCTGGCCCTGGTGTTGTTCGCGCTGATCCACTGGAGCCTCGATCTCGGCTGGCTGGAGGTACTCTCGCAGGCAGGACACAAGGGTTCCGAGGTCTTTGGAGAGAGAAGCCGGCAGGTCGTATCGCTGGCGTGCGCCGTGATGCTTCTCGGTTTCGGACTGAAGTTTCTTTGCGATGCCGGCATCGGCCTGACGCCGCCGGCCCATGCCGAGGCGGATCTGAGCAGACTCGAACGATTCCAAGAGATCCAGACTCCGCCGCCACCCTTCGGGAGGCGGCTCCAAGGAGATGGCCCAATGCTGGGAATCACGGAGGCCGATTTCGTCGGCCCAGGCGTTAGCGTTGACGACAGGCAACTGGAAGGGGCGTGCCGGGAGATCGACCCATCGTTCGTCAGAATGCCGCTGGCTGCAAATCCGCAGCGGCCGTGCACGGGCGGACCGGCCCAGGGGGGCTGGCGCTCTGAGGCCACGGGCGGTATGCGGCGGCCTTGTTCAGCGACCCCTGACAGGTACGGCACCGGGGCAAGGGGCTGGCTGGAGAGGTTAGATCTGGCGGTTTGTCGGAGATCGGCAGGGGTCCCCTCTGGTGGGTGGGTGAATCGGTACCCGGGCAAGAAATAGGTTAGAATGGCCGAGGATCGAGTTGATGCGGCATCCGCGGGGCGTGTCCGCTGCGGCTCTCTGCTTCTCTTCACGAGGCCAGTGCTGTGGGAACAACACTCGTCCTTCTGCTGTCGGTCGGGTGCCAGACTGTGGCGGCACTTCTGGCGATCCGGCTCATCTGGCTGACGGGGCGGCAATGGGCCTGGGGACTGGTTGCGGCAGCGATTCTTCTGATGGTCGCGCGCCGCTGCGTGCCGCTCTACTGGGCGATCGCGGGCGGTGGATCGCCGAATCCGGATCCGGCCTATGAACTGGCGGGACTGGCGATCTCGGTGCTGATATTGGCGGGCATTGCGGGGATGTTTCCGGTATTCCATCGCCTGCAGGACTCGGAACGTATCGAGCGGGAGAGCCAGCGGCGGCTGGAACGGCTCAACGCGACCCTGCGAGGGATCGGCAACGTCGGGCAGGTCATCGCCAAGGAAAAGGACCGTGACCGGCTCATCGAGCAGGTGTGCAGGAGTCTGACTCAGGCGGGTGGATACAGCCGGGCGGGGATCGTGCTGCTGAGCGACTCTCAGGCTCGAGCGACGACTGCTGAAGCGGGCCCGGGCGAATCGCTGGCCAGCCTGCGGAAGCGGCTGGATTCGGGAGAGGTGCCCTCCTGCATGGAGCGAGTACTCTCGCGGGCTGACGTGACCGTGTTGGGAGGGAAATCCTCCGAGTGCCAGGATTGCCCTATCTGCAGCGTGGACCGCGACAATCTCCTCACGATGGCGGTTCGATTGGCGATCGGAGACGAGGTGTACGGGATGCTGGTGGTGTCGTTTCCGGCGAATGTCGAGATCGACGAGGAAGATCGCAGCCTGCTGCGGGAGGCGGCTGAAGACATCTCGTTTGCCCTGCGCGGCCTGCAACTGGAGGAGGAGCGCCTGAGCGCGGAGAAGAAGGTGCGTCTGGACGAATCGCGGCTGGAAGCCCTGTTGAAGCTGAACCAGATGGCGGAGGCGTCTTTCCAGGAGTTGACGGATTTTGCCCTGGAGGAGGCGGTGCGGCTCACGGAGAGCGCGCTGGGCTATCTTGCCTTCATGAATGACGAGGAGACCGAACTGACGATGCACGCCTGGTCGAAGACGGCGATGGACCAGTGCCGGATCATCAACAAGCCGATCATCTACCAGGTCAAGGAGACGGGGCTGTGGGGCGAGGCGGTCCGCCAGCGCCAGCCGGTCATCACCAACGACTATGCCGCCCCGAATCCGGCGAAGAAAGGCTGCCCCGAGGGGCACGTGGTCGTGACGCGGCACATGAATGTTCCCGTGTTCGACGGCAGCCGGATCGTGCTGGTGGCGGGAGTGGGAAACAAAGAGGAGCCGTACGGCGAATCCGACATCCGCCAGTTGACGCTGTTGATGCAGGGGATGTGGCAGCTCATCCAGCGCCGGCGAGTGGAGCAGGATCTGCGCCGGGCTCACGATGAGCTGGAGGTCCGGGTGCAGCAGCGAACGGGCGAGCTGGCCAGCGCCAACGAGGAATTGAAGCACGAACGGTATCTGCTGCACACCCTGATGGACAACCTGCCCCACTCGATCTACTTCAAGGACACAGAGAGCCGTTTCCTGCGGATCAATCAGGCGCTGGCCCGGCGGTTCGGCCTGCGGAACCTGGCCGAAGCGGAAGGCAAGACCGACCTGGACTTCTTCGACTCGGAACATGCAAGGCAGGCCTTTGCAGACGAGCAGGAGATCCTGAGGACGGGCCGACCGGTGCTGGACAAGGAGGAGAAGATCACCTGGTCCGACGGCCATGTGACCTGGGCGACCACTACGAAGATGCCGCTGTACGCGGACTCGGGCCAGATTGTGGGCACTTTCGGGATATCGCGCGACATCACGGAGCAGAAGCGGGCCCGGGAGGCGCTGGAGACGAGCGAGACCAGGTTCCGCACGCTGTTCGATTCCTCGCGAGACGCGATTATGATCGCGGCGCCGGACCAGGGGTTCATCAGCGGGAACCCGGCCGCGGTGGCCCTGTACGGCTGCCGGGATGAGGAGGAGTTCACCTCGCTGACGCCGGCGGACCTGTCGCCGGAGCGCCAGCCCGACCAGTCGCTTTCGTCGGTCAAGGCGAAGGAGATGATCGCCACGGCTCTCCAGCAGGGTTCGCATTTCTTTGAGTGGGTACACAAGCGCCGGGACGGCAGCGAGTTCGCTGCCTCGGTTCTCCTGACGCGGATGGAACTGGAAGGCCGGGCGCTTGTGCAGGCGACGGTCCGCGACATCACCGAAGAGAAGCGTTCCGCGGAGGCCGTGCGCAAGGCCAAGGAGGCGGCCGAAGCGGCCAACCGGGCGAAGAGCACGTTCCTGGCCAATATGAGCCACGAGATCCGCACGCCGATGAACGCGATCATCGGAATGACGGAACTCGTGCTCGATACCACTCTCACGCCATACCAGCGCGACTTTCTGGCCACCGTCAAGGACTCGGGCGGGGCCCTGCTGACGGTGATCAACGACATCCTGGATTTCTCCCGGATCGAGGCGGGCAGGCTGACCCTGGATCGGACTGGCTTCGAACTGCGGGAAGTCGTCGGAGACACGATGAAATCGCTCGCCCTGCGGGCGCACAGGCAAGGGCTGGAACTGGCGTGCCACATTGCCCCCGATGTGCCTAGTTTTGTGATGGGCGATCCCAGCCGCATCCGCCAGATCCTGGTAAACCTCGTGGGCAACTCGCTGAAGTTCACGGAACAGGGAGAGGTTGTCCTGGACGTCGGCCAGGAGGGACGCAGCCAGGAACAGGTAACGCTCCATTTCTCGGTACGCGACACGGGGGTCGGTATTCCTGCGGAGAAGCAGGGCACCGTGTTCCAGGCCTTCGAGCAGGTCGATGGAACGCTCACCCGGCGCCACGGCGGCAGCGGACTGGGGCTGGCCATCTGCGCCCGGCTGGTGGAACAGATGGGGGGACGCATCTGGCTGGAGAGCCGGATCGGCGAGGGAAGCACCTTCCACTTCACGGTGCCCTTCGGCGTGGTCGAGGGCGAGCTTCCCGCCGTCCGCCGGGGCGACTTGACGTCGATCCACGACATGCGGGTGCTGGTGGTCGACGACAATGCCACGAATCTGCAGATTCTGCAGGAAGTACTGACTAATTGGGGTATGAACCCCACGACCGCGTCGACCGCGCAGGACGGGCTGGAACGGATGCGAGAGGCTCATCGTGCGGGCATGCCTTTCCGGCTGGTCCTGAGCGACGCGCACATGCCGGAGATGGACGGGTTCATGCTGGCCGAAGCGATCGGAGAGGAGGCCCAGATCCCGCGAGCGGTGATCATCATGCTCACCTCGGGGGAACATCTCGAGGATGCCGCCCGTTGCCAGCAATCGGGAATCACAGCCTCGCTGCGCAAGCCGGTCAAGCAGTCCGAACTGTTCGACACCGTCGTTCGCAGCCTCGACCTGGTGACATCCGGAGAGTCCGTCGCGACCGCCACGGGTCTCC
>CAZLWV010000179.1:0-526 GCA_964563135.1 uncultured Planctomycetaceae bacterium | reverse complement strand
GAAGCTGGCCGTGGCACTGCTCGAGCGTCAGGGGCATCTGGTCACCGTGGCCAACAACGGACGCGAGGCGATCGCAGCGATGGAGACGCAGGAATTCGACCTGGTGCTGATGGATGTGCAGATGCCGGAGATGGACGGTCTGGAAGCAACCGCCATCATACGCACGCGAGAGAAAGACAGCGGGAAACGCACCCCGATCATCGCCATGACGGCCCACGCCCTGAAGGGCGATCGGGAAATATGCCTGGGCGCCGGCATGGACGAGTATCTCTCGAAACCGATCCGCACGGCAGAGCTGTTCGAGAAGCTGGCTCACATCGGGGTCAGGTAGTGCGTGGAGTAGTCGATCGGATCGGGTCAGGCACAGCCTGACCTACAGGGCTCGATCGGATCGGGTCAGGCACAGCCTGACCTACGGGGCTCGGTCGGATTGGGTCAGGCACAGCCTGACCTACGGGGCTCGGTCGGATTGGGTCAGGCACAGCCTGACCTACGGGGCTCGGTCGGATTGGGTCAGGCACAGCCT
>CAZLWV010000178.1:0-16019 GCA_964563135.1 uncultured Planctomycetaceae bacterium | reverse complement strand
CGGGCAACCGAATACCTGGGCACGAACGCTCCCCAGGCTATGGACGTCCCCCGCGGTTTCAGCTATACGCGAGAAATCCAGCCCATCTGGGACGAACACTGCATCCAGTGCCACGCGGGCGACAAGAATCCGGAGAAGAGGGACGTGCCGCTGAGCCTCCTGGGCGACTACCGCCCGATCACCAATCCCGAGATCTACAGCCGCGCCAAATGGCGTCTGACCCAACGAGAGTACGGAACCAGCACGAAAGGACACCCGGGTCGAGCATTCAGCCAGTCGTACATCAACCTGACCGACTTCGGCTACAACGCCAAGATCCCCGTGGCCGGGGCGGGCGGCAAGGCCATCGTACGCGACGACAAGGTCTATCTGGCCTACTTCGGCGGCAAACCCGAGAATGTCCCCAATCCGGATGCCCTCGGGTATTGTGGCGATGAATATGCGGGCAAGGGAATCATCAATTGGCTGCACGTCTCCAGCGCCTGTGCCATGCTTCCCGCGTACGCCTATGGATCGGCGTCAAGCCCGCTGATGGATTATCTGGAACCCGCCCACTACGGCGTACAGCTCTCCCAGGAAGAGAAGGAGCGGGTTGCCTGCTGGATCGATCTGAACGTTCCCTTTGCGGGCTCATGGATGGAACTGAACTACTGGGACCAGCTCAATCATGCCATTCACTCCGGTCTGACGCCGTGGTATGTGTATCGTGACAAGATGCGCCAGATCTACCTGTACTTCGAGGCCAAGCGTCTGAAGTCGGCCGAGCTGGAACTGGAGCATCTGGCCAAGTATCTGCGGCACGTGGATGACGGCAAGGATTTCGATCCGGCCGGTTTTTCGCCGTACACCTTCGGCGGGCGCGACGTCCAGGCCGAGTTCGTCCGCCAGTACGATGACCTTCCGACCGCCGTTCCGATCTATGGATTGGCCGAGGGGAAAGACGCCCGCGGCGGCACGAACGTGGCTGGTAACCAGGTGCGAAACCTGGCCGTGAACGTCGACGCCTACAGCTACCATCTGCGTTCGTATCCCCGGGCGACATCGAACTCGCACTATCGCTATCGGCCAGAATTCTCGCCCAACAACGCCATAGACGGACAGCGCCGGTCCGACGCCTACTGGCGTCCGGCACGCCGCACCGACACGTGGCTGATGCTGGAGTTCGGCCGTGAAGTGGAGGCGGAACGGGTCGTGATCACGCTTCACCTGGACGATGGTCAGGAGAAGACCTGGACCGGCGCGACGCTGGAGTTCTCCAACGGCGAGAAGACGGCGATTGAACTAGAGACCACCTGCGAGCCGCAGGAGTTCGTGTTTCCGAAACAGCGGTGTGCGTGGGTGAAGCTCGTGGATTTCCGGGAACAGTTTCCTCTTGGCGACAACGGAATTGCCGAACTCGAAGTCTACGGAAGAGACCTGTGACGGGGTCCCTTTCTGCGGATCCATCTGGTGCCGCTGTGTCGGTCTTCCCCTGCCAGGGGAGGTAATAACCTGGAGAAAAACCCATGACTCGCAAGGGCAACAAAACGCTGCCGGCTGCAGGTGCGATACTCGCCACGCTCACGTTTCTTCTCCTGTCGTCGGCTCAAGCAGAACCGCTGCCGGAATGGACCGCCAAGCTCCGTCCCGACCACCCGCGGCTGTTCTTCAACGCCGACACCTGGCCCGGCGTCCGCAATCGGGCCCTCAACGAGGAGAACGGCTGGTATGAATCAATTAAGGACCGCGTGGACCGGCTGGCGAAGGAACTCGACAAGGTCGATCGCCCGGAACCCCAGGAACTGGGCCCCGAGGCGGCCTGGGCGGCCTTCGTGTTTCTCATGACCGACGATGTTGGCTACCGCGACCTGGCCAAGAAGTGCCTCGACACGAGCCTGCGGTTCTACGATCAGTGCTTCGAGCAGAGGAAGACCGTCAACTGGTACTCCACCAGCCGCGTGCATGCCGTGATGGCCTGGGACTGGCTCTACAACGACCTTACGGAAGCGGAGCGACAAGACCTGATGGAGCGATTGGTGACGGCCGTTGATCGGGTCATCAAGGCCAGGCCGGCCATCTACCGTGAGAACATGTCGGGCTACGACACCGGCTTCTACGGCGTCCACAACTGCCTGTGGTTCATCGGCTGCACCGCCTTCGGCACGGGGATCCGGACGGAGCGGGTCAACGAGTGGCTTGTGTGGGGCCACGACGAGAACCTCAAGATGCTCGCGCACCGGCAAAAGGCCTGCGGCGAGGCGGGCGGCGGGGCGTCGCCGACTCTGGGCTACATTTTTGGCGCCTATCCCTGGGCGGAGCAGAACTACTTTTACACCTGGCTGTCCAGCACGGGCGAGAACATCGCCCCCGACTGGCCCCATAGTGCGTGGCTTACGCGTTACGTGATCTGGAACTGGATCGACGCCAAACCGGTCCCGCTGGAATTCGGCTACGGCGACACGCCCCACACCGACAACCGCCTGCCCATCGGGCAGCTGTTTACGCACATGGCCAACATTCGCCATCTCTACGGCCAGTCCCTTCCGGAGGCCGCAGCGCTGGCTCGGCACCTCCAGCAGAAGCTGCCCGACCGGACGTACTCTCGTAGCTGGTTCATCTATCCCTTTCTGCTCAGCGGCCTGGAAAAATCGCCCCCGGCGGCCGATCCTCGGGAGCTTCCCAGCGCGTTTCACTTCGAGCCGATGGGGCAGGTCTTCATGCGATCCGGTGTGGGTCCCGACGACACCTACTGCCTGTTCAGTTGCGGGGGGATCCTCAGCCAGCACCGGCACTTCGACGCCCTGAATTTCGTCATCTACCACCGGGGCCACCTGGCCCTGGATTCGGGCACCCGCTACCTCGAGTTCGACAATGGCCAGCACCTGGCCAACTACTTTGCCCAGACCGTGGCCCACAACTGCGTGCTCATCCACCAGCCGGGCGAGCCGCCGGCCCGTTATTGGGGCGGCACCGTGGAAGGCAACCACGGTGGGCAGCACAAGCAGCTCGGTTCGGTGCTCAAGGCATTCGATGTCGACGATGACTACGTGTACGTGGCCGGTGATGCCACCGCCTGCTATCAGCACGGCGTCGTCCGGCGAGAAGGTCAGGCCGATCTGCCGGAGAAATGCACGCTGGCCACGCGGCAGCTCGTCTTCCTCAAGCCCGATCGCTTCATTATTTTCGATCGGGTGACCACGACCGACCCTGGTTATCGCAAGCAGTGGCTTCTCCACACGGCGCAGGAGCCCACGATCACCGGCAGCACGTTCCGCGCCGACCACGGCAACGGCCGCATGTTCTGCCGCAGCCTGTTTCCCGCCGATGCTTCAATCGAAAAAGTCGGAGGCCCGGGCAAGGAGTTCTGGGCGGCGGGCAAGAACTGGGAACTCGTGGATCGCGGGCTCAAGCCGGAAAACAAGGCCATGATGGGCCAGTGGCGTGTGGAAGTCTCCCCCGCCACCGCTCAAAAGGAAGACTTCTTCCTCCACGTGATCCAGGTCGGCGACCAGAAACTGGACCAGATGGGCGACGTTGAACCCATCCAGACCGGGCGCCGCCTCGGTGTACGCCTGGCCCACAACGGCCGTCCGCTGACGATTACCTTCGCTGTCGCTGGCGACCTGTCTATTGAGTACGACTGATCTTGCCGGTGCGTTTCTGTCGATCCTGCCGGCAAGCGTAAATCTTTTGACTGTAACTTCTTATGGCCGCAAGGGCGTGCTGGCAAACGGTCTGGTCCCGGGCCGGCAGTTTACCCTCCCCCCACAGGTTGCATGCTCCCGATGTGGACCTATCTTTGAGTAGGCGCCGCGGGCTTGTGCACACCTTCGCTGTGCGGTCCGCTGCTGAGGCAGTACCACGTCCAGATGACAGCCCGAACTTTTGAGTCCAACTCGAGTCGTCTTGGCCCCGGCACCCGCCGGGGTTTCAGCCTGATCGAGGCCATGGTGGCTATTTCGATCATGGCCATTGCCGGCTCCGCCCTCCTGTGGGGCGTTTCTGGTGCCATCCAGACCACCGACGACAATCTCCAGCAGACCTTGGCCATTGGCATGGCCCAGCAACTGATGGACGAGATCGTCGGCAACCGCTACCACGCCATCGGCGGCGACGGCTACGAATATCCCATGAGCGCCTCCTCCTGGGAGAAGTCGGGCCTGGGGCGTGAACGTTACAATGACATCGACGATTTCAACGGTCTGAGAACCTCTCCGCCTGTGGAAGTCTACGGAACGGCCGTCGGCAAAGGGGACGACACCGGGGAATTTCGCCATCCCAATTTCCGCGTGGTTCACGACTACTTCAAGAACTGGCGTCAGGAAGTCGACGTGTTCTATGCCAATCCCGACAACCTGTCCCAGAACCTCTCGGGCGGAACCACGAGCGACTATCGGGCCATCGAGGTCCGCATCGTGCGTGAGGATCCAGGACTTGCTCCCCGTGTGCTGGCAAAACTGCGCCAGGTGGTGGCCTATGTTCCTCCCCTCTAGCGGCGCCGACGCAGCCAATCGGCTATGGGGGCGGGCAGAAGCCCGGCTTTCTGCCGTCTCGCATTGGGTGGCCACGGGCGTTTTGCAGGCAGACCATCATGGCTGCACGCGGCATGCAAGCTCCGCCTCTCTTGGGGCAGCCCGACACCACTGCCCGCTAACGACTCGCTCCGGCTTCACCCTTCTTGAAATCATGTTTTCCATTGCGATCATGGTCATCGTCATGGGATCGCTGGGAGCGATGGTCAAGGCGGTCAACGAGGGCGCCCTGTACAGCGAGAACTACGGCACCGCCACGCAGCACGCGCGTGTTGCCATGGAGCGGATTGCCGCCAGCGTTCGCGGGGCGACCGCCAGCGACGAATTCCCCGGCATCCTGGCAATTGCGGAGACGGCGGACGGCAATGAGTTTCCCGACATTCTTGTCGTGTGGCACCCGGACGGCGCTCCGGTGGATCCCGACGGACTCCCGCGGGTGAACGAGTTGCGGGCCTATTGTCCGAACCCGGCATCTCCGAACGAACTGCTGGAAATTACGTTTCCCAGTGACACGCGCACCGTGCCTTCCCCAAGCGACACCGCTGCCTGGCTTGCGGAGGCCGAAATTGCCAAGACCTCGTCGAGTGGAGTGCGAACGGTGCTGACCGACATGCTTCGCGCGCCGCAACTTGGCGGCAAGGCTTCTCCCCGGCGAGGGGCCGTCCGATTCGTCGTTCGTTACCGCCCCAGCCAGCAGGAAATGGCCGCCTTCGAGGCAGGCACCACCCCCTGGGCCAGTCTGGCCTGGCCGCAGGGAATCTACTCCGAGCAGGTAGGATTGCGACAGGCGTGGCTCCGCATGGAACTGCAGTTCGTGCCCGGCTCGACAAGCGTGGGGATTCCCGCTGCCGACGACACGGCCATAGCTTTTCTCGGGTCGGCTTCCCTCTTCTTCGAGGTTCATCCATGACCGACATCAGAACTCGGGGCAAGCGGCGGCCGAAGGCCTCTCGAGGGAGGCAGCGCCGGGCCATGGTGGCCGTCGTCGTGCTGCTCCTGATCGCGGTGGCCCTGGCCACCTCGTACTCGGCCATGCGAAGCCAGACCGTCACCCTCAATCTCCGCAAAAATGCGGTTCTCGGAGCGTCGGCGCGGCAGGCGGCCCTGACGGGACTGAATGTCGCTCTTCGCAAGATGCACTCGGCCAACTGGACGGGCACCGGGTCGACCTTGACCGGCGCGCTGGGCACGAGTGAGAGTTTTCAGGTGGCCTTCGTTGCCGGCGACGACACGCTCACGGCAGCCGATGCGGACTACGCGGAGCTTCCGTACCGCGTGACCCTGCTGGTTACCGGCACGGCCTTCGATCCGGCCGACTCGCGGCGCTCGAGCCAACACACGATCCGCGCCGTGGTTCGCCTGGTTCCGCGGGCCGTTCCGGCCGAGCCATCCGACTGGTCGGCGATGCAGAACTACACCTTCTACCAGACCCATGTGTACTACACCTCCCTCAATCCTCCCTGCCGGGTCCAGGGTCCCATCCGGCTGCAGGGCAAGCTGCTCCTGGGCGACGAGTACCCGGACGACTCCGACGCCTGGCTTTACTACTTCCATCACCTGAATGTGATGCGAGAAGCGGGCTACGGCGACTACCGCACGGTGACGGGACGAGTGGACTACGACAATGAGTCGCAGGAGTGGTATATTCGCCAGATTCTCACCGGGTACATGGCGGTGTCCACTTCCGATCTGGATGTCGACACGGCGAATTCCGACTGGGTGAAACCTACCTGCCTGACGAGCTACCGCCTGTTCCCCGGCGGCCCCGAGTATTCGATCCCGACTCTGTGCGGAACGATTTCGAACCGGACCCTCGGCAGTTCGGTGACGGAGAATCCGCTCGGCTTCTACTACGCCGCCTGCAGTCTCGTGCTGGGCTGCAACGTCACGGTCCGCGGCACCTTGTTCTGCCAGGAAGAAATCCGTGTGACCGGCACGAATGTGGTTCTCGAGTCGCTCAACCAGCTCCCCGTGCACGGCAGTTCGCTTCCCATCCGCTTGCCGGTGGCCGTCTGCCGCGACTTCACGGTCCGCCCGTCGGCCGCCTGCACCGTGGGCGGCCTCCTGGCGGCATTCGGCGCCGTGAATGTAGATGCAGCTGCGTCGCGAGGTACCTTCACCCTCAAGGGGCGTCTGGTCGCTCAGGATCTCGACATTCATGCCGACAGCGACTGGGACTGCCTAGGGTGGGCGGCCCTGTACGACCAGTACTATGCCAGCCTCACGACCGGATGGACCTATTTTCCCATGTGGATGCAGTCCCGCGGCTATCCCTACGCCCCCACCGTCGTGATCAAGCCGGGCGACGATGCCTCGTATCACTGGTACCGCACCGGCGAGTCGCTGTATGTGGCTCACGCCGACGATTTCAGCCAGATGGATGCCACCGAGACTCCCGGGCTCCGCTGGGAACTGATTGACGTTGCCCATCCCTCGGACAACTCCAACTGACGCGATCTCATGGAACAGGAATATCCCCCGTGTCCGCCTGATCCGGCTGTCTGCGGCCGCCGGGATGACCGGCAAGCGGGAATGGACCGGTCGATGAAAGTCGACCAGTTGGCTGCCATTCGTACTCACCTGGCCAATGAACGGACTGTTCTGGCCTATGTTCGCACTTCTCTGGCCTTTCTGGCCACCGGGGCGGGATTGATCCAGTTCATTCCTTCTCGCTTTTCCGTTCCCCTCGGCTGGACTCTGATTGTCGTCGGTTGCCTTGTTCTGCTGACCGGCGTGGTCCGTTTCTTTAGCGCTGGCCGCCGCATCAACAGGCTCTCCTGATAGCTTTCACCTTGTTGGACTCGCAGGCAAAGTAGACCCGGTCCGGTCGCCGTCGCGAGCCGTTTTGTTGCTTGTTCGTGGCTGTTTCCGGTGGTGCTGCGGCTTTCGCGCCCCCCCTGCAGACAGGATTGACAAGCGATAGCGGCCATCCCACAATCTGGGGACAGACCGATCCAGGTGAGACGAGCCGCATGGTGGGGTGGCTGGCGGCCGCATCGGCTCCCTGGTCGGGTGAACCTCCCTTGCCGGGAGGGCGGCACGGTTTCTCATTTTCGCAGTGCTCGGGTGGACGGTGGGTTCTCCAAGACAGCCAGGCGCCCTCGGGCATTTCCATGAGTTGGATCTGTGGCGGAAACGCAGCAGGCTCCTACCAAGCGGAGATCCAGGATGAACGCCGTTGTCAGTCCGAATCCCCTCGAACTGATTCTTCTTCTCTTGTTGGGCGGAGGTTTCGGCATGCCCCAAGGCATGCCCCCGACTCCGGAAGACCCCCTCATGGCGAAGGCCGCTCCCGCAGACTGCCTCCTTTACGCAGCCTGGGCCGGCACGACCCTACCCGATGCGGCCAGTAAGAACCACACCGAACAGCTTCTGGCCGAACCAGAGGTTCAGAGATTCCTCACCCAGGCTCGCGGCCGCATGTTTGGTCTTTTCCGGTCCGAAGCCGCCGGTCAGCCGGATGCTCAAGCGGCCTTGGACGATGCCGCCCGATTCCTGCAGCTTGTTGCGGACAAGCCCGGGGCCGTGTTTGTCAACCAGATCCGCTTCGACCACGGAGTGCTGGAGGATATCAAGGGGGGTGCGCTGTTCCGCCTCGACAAGGATGCGGGCGCCGTGGAGGCACTGCTGAAAAAGACTCAATCAAGGGTGCCCGAGGGAGGTGTCGCTCCCATCCAGATCGACTCGGGCTCTTTCACCCGCATTCAATGGGACGAAGAGTCTCCGCCGATCACCTGGGGAATCGACGAAGGCTACCTGCTGGTTGGTTTTGGGCATGAATCGATGGAAGGCCTGCTCCAGCGGATCCGTGGCGAGGCTCCCGAGTGGCTTACGGCGGTCCGTGCCAAACTGGTGGTCCCCCGTTTTTCGTCGCTGGTCTATGTCAACGTCAAGGGGCTGGTGGACCTGGCCGTTGAGCAGGCCGGCGAGCCGGAAGCGGCCCAGGTCGTCGCCGCGTTGGGCCTTGACAAAGTCCAGTATTTTGCATCCGTGGCCGGCCTCGACGCGGAAGGCTGCGTCCGCCGGTCGCTCCTGGCCGTCCAGGGGCGGGGCACGGGCCTGTTGGCATGGATCGATTCGGAACCGCTACGGGCCAAGGATTTGCAGGTGATTGCCCGGGATACACCGCTGGCGATCGCACTGCAGCTCGACCCGGCCTGGCTTTTCGATCTGTGGCTCGAACTAGCCCAACAGGTGGAGCCGAGGGCGGCTGACGATATTCATAGAGAGCTGGAGCAGATCAACGCCCGACTTGGAATCGATCCGCGCGAGGACCTGCTGAAATCGCTGGGCGATACCTGGACTGTCTTCGCCCAGCCGGGGCCCGACGGGGCGATTGCCGGCTGGTGCCTCGCCGTGGAGGTTCGGAATCGGGACCGTCTCAAACGCGTGGAGACAGCCCTGCTGACGCAGCTCCGAGAGACACTCCCTCAGGCCGCGGCAGCGCCTTCGCTTACCACCGAGGTGGTCCATGGCCAGGACGTGCACACCCTTTCGCTGGCGCCGATGGGGGTCGCCTCGGCCCCGACCTGGTGCATTGCGGGCGATTATTTGTTCATCGCTCCGGTCCCGCAGACAATCAGGCCGCTCCTGGAAGGCGATCGCTCGGGAACCGTGGCCGCCCATCCCGAAGTGGCGCCGCTGGTGGGCGACCAGGCCACCACGCTGGCGATGGCCCGCGTGGAAACGCGTCAGGTTGTTGCCGCGGCCCTTCCCTTGATATCGGCCCTGCAACAGATGATCGGCATGCGGGTGCCGGCCGGCGTGTCGAGTCTGCCGCCGTCGGAAGTGATCACGCGGCACCTGCAGCCGACCGTGGTTTCCGTCAGCCGCACCCCCGACGGCTTGGTGCTGGCCCTCCGGCAGACTCTGCCCGGCCCAACTCCGGGAGCCTACGCTCCCGTGGCTGCGGCGATGCTCCTGCCTGCGGTTTCGTCGTCCAGAGAGGCTGCCAGGAGGTCGCAGTCGATGAACCATCTCAAGCAGATCGCCCTGGCGATGCACAACTTCCACGACACCTTCAAGGCCTTTCCCGCCGGTTACAGCGCCGGCGCCGACGGCGAACCCCTGCTGAGCTGGCGAGTTCACATCCTGCCGTTCATCGAGCAGCAAGACCTTTACAACCAGTTCCACCTGGACGAACCGTGGGACAGCCTCCACAACAAGACTCTTATTAAGAAGATGCCCGATACCTATCGCTCGCCGGGCTCCAAGAGTCCGCCCGGCACGACGAATTACCTGGGTGTCGGCGGGGCCGACGGGGTCTTCGTCCGCCCGCGCGGCGGGGCAGAGGCCGATGGCCTTCTTGGGACAAGCTTCGCGCGTGTGACGGACGGAACCTCCAACACGATCATGACCGTCGAAGTGCCCGACGAATTGGCCGTCGTGTGGACCAGGCCCGGCGATTTCTCCCCCAACAAGGAGAACCCGATCCTGGGACTCGTCGGACTGCGGCGAAACATATTCCTCGCCGGACTTGCGGACGGCAGCGTGCGTGCCATCTCCCAGAGCGTTGATCCCAAGACTCTCCGGGCCCTTTTTACCAAGTCGGGAGGGGAACCGGTCGATGTGCCGTAAAACGATCCAACCATGCAGAGGAAACGTATATCGATAGTGATTCGGTCATGGATCGGAAGTTCCCAGTAGAAACCACGTACAGCAGCCAGCTTCAAGACGCGTGTTTGCGGACTTTGTCGTCCGCATAACCCTCAACCTCACGGACCAACCCTATGGCAGTCTCCGCAGCGCAAAATGAGAAACATCTGAGCGACCATGACGTTGAAGCCATCGATCAACTCCGCGACGTCTATGGACGCCTGCGGCAGGAACTTGCCAGGGTGATTGTCGGCCATCGCGAGGTGGTCGAACGGCTTTCGATCTGCCTCTTCGCCCGCGGCCATGCACTGCTGATGGGTGTGCCGGGATTGGCCAAGACGCTCCTGGTCAGCAAGCTGGCGGAGACCATGTCTCTGAAGTTCAGCCGCATCCAGTTCACGCCCGACCTGATGCCCATGGACATCACCGGCACGGATATCCTCCAGGAAGCTGCCGGTGGACGCCGCGATTTCGAATTCGTGTACGGACCCGTGTTTGCCAACATGGTGCTCGCCGACGAGATCAACCGTGCCCCCCCCAAGACGCAGGCGGCCATGCTCGAAGCGATGCAGGAATACAAGGTCACCGCCCTGGGCAAGACCTTTCGGCTGGAACCTCCATTCCTGGTGCTGGCCACGCAGAATCCGATCGAGCAGGAAGGCACCTACCCGCTCCCCGAAGCCCAGCTCGACCGTTTCATGTTCCTGATCGAACTGGACTATCCTTCCGAAGACGAGGAGATCGAGATTGCGCGGACTACGACCGGTGAGGAGTTCCCGCTGCTGAGCCCGCTGTTGAACGCGGCCGACATCATTGGCCACCAGAGTCTGGTCAGGCGTGTTCCCGTTCCCGAGCACATCTACAGCTATGCCGCCAGACTCGTGCGGCGGACTCGCCCCAAGGACCCCACCGCACCGGCCTGGCTCAAGCCGCTGGTGGCGTGGGGAGCCGGCCCGCGGGCCGTGCAGAACCTGATCCTCGGGGGCAAGGCCCGTGCGGCCCTCTTGGGCAGCTACATGGTGCGTCTGGAGGATATCCAGGAGGTGGCCGCTCCGGTCCTCACCCATCGTGTCATCACCACGTTCGCCGCCCAGGCCGAAGGGATCGGCGCCAAGGACATCGTGGGCCGGCTCGTGGAAGAAACCGATCTGGAGACCCTGACCGACTGAAAGCAGAGTATGACCGAAAAGAGCAACTCATTCCTCGGTCGTCCCTGACGGCCGATCCCAATCCATCCGGCGCCACGGCGAGTTGCCGATGTTTCCCGACCGACAGCCACGCTCGTTTCTCGATCCCCAGGCCGTTTCCCGCCTGGCCGCCGTGCCGCTCTGCGCTCGCTGGCCCATGCAGGGGAGTGTTTCGGGCCGGCACCCCAGCCCCCATCGAGGATCAAGCGTCGAATTTGCGGAATACCGCAAGTATGTCCCCGGCGACGATCTGCGGCGGATGGACTGGCGGGCCTACGGGCGGTCCGACCGTTTTTACGTCAAGGAGTTCGAGGCCGATACCAACCTCCGCTGTTGCCTCGTGCTGGATACCAGCGGATCGATGGACTTCGGCTCCGGCAGCGTCAGCAAGATCCAGTATGCCCGCCGGCTGGCCGGGACCCTGAGCTACCTGGCGGCCCAGCAGGGGGACGCAGTTGGACTCTGCTGCGTGGCTGACGGCGTTGTGCAGAACATCCCTCCACGCCGCAACCCGGCCCACCTGCTCCACGTCTTCGATGTTCTCGAGAAGGCGAAGCCCGACGGGCGGACCCGGCTGGTTCCCGTTCTCCACGAACTGGCCGAAACGATCGCCGAGCGGGCGCTGATCGTCCTGGTCTCCGACCTGTTCGTCGAGCCGGAGCTGCTCCGCGGCTGCTTTGAACATTTGCGGTTTCGCAAACACGATGTTGCCGCCTTCCATCTGCTGGATCCCCGCGAGCTGGGCTTCGAGTTTTACCGTCCCATGCGGTTCCTCGATATGGAAGGCGGGCCCTCGATATTTGCGGAGCCCACGGAGATCGCCGATCGCTACCACAAGGCGCTCCAGGTTTATCTGGATGCCGTCCGCCAGCTCGTCCTCGAGTTGGCGATCGACTACCACCGGGTGAGCATTGACGAGGACTACGAGAAGGTACTCATGCGATTTCTTGTCGGGCGGACACGTGCCAGGGGGATGCGATGAGCTTTCTCCAGCCGATCATGCTTGCCGCACTGCCGTTGATCGGCATTCCCATCCTGATCCACCTGATCAACCAGCGCCGTTACCAGACGACGCACTGGGCGGCCATGATGTTTCTCCTGGCCGCCAACCGCATGTCGCGGGGCTACGCCCGTCTGCGGCAGTGGCTGATCCTGGCGGCCCGCACCCTGGCGATCGCCGCCCTGGTTCTTGCCGTCGGCCGGCCACTGGCCAGCGGCTGGCTGGGCCTGACCGCCGGCGGGCGGCCCGACACGACTATTATTCTCCTCGACCGTTCCCCCAGCATGAATGAGCAAGGAACCGGCACCGCCTCCAAGCTCTATTCCGGGCGGCAGCAACTGGCCCAGACTCTCGCCACGCTGGGATCTTCCCGGTGGGTGCTCATCGAGAGCACCACCAACCAGCCCCGCCTGATCCAGTCCCCCGAGCTCCTTCTCGACCTGCCCTGTACGGAACCGGCCAGCTCCGAGGCGGATCTGACCGCCATGCTCGAAGCGGCACGCAACTACATCCAGGCCAACCGCAGCGGGCGGACCGAGATCTGGATCTGTTCCGACCTTCGCGAGAACGACTGGCGCCCCGGCAGCGGCCGCTGGCATACTCTCCGCGAGAGCTTCCTGCAGTTGCCGCAGGGAGTGCGTTTTCACCTGCTGGCCTACCCCGATCCGGTCTCCCGCAACGTTGCCGTCCGGGTCACCGGGGTACGGCGTCAGCAGTCGGGGGAACAGGCTGAACTACTCGTTTCCCTCCATCTGGCCCGCGAGCAGGACGCCGACGGCAAGCTGTCGATCCCCGTGCAATTCGAGATCGAGGGGGCCCGCTCCGAGCTGGCGATCGAGATGACCGGGCCCCAGCATGAGCTCAAAGACTTCCGCATAGCCCTCCAGGGCAACCGGCAGCGAGGCTGGGGACGTGTTTCCATCCCCGCCGATGCCAACCCGGCCGATAACCAGGGGTATTTTGTCTTCGACCAGCCCGCTTTGCGCAAGACGATCATCGTTGCCGACCAGCCGGAGGCCGCCGGGGCGATCCAGTTGGCCGCTGCGATCCCACCCGACGCGACTGTCGACTGCGCCGCCGAGATCGTTGCCATGGAGCAGTTGCCCACGGTTGCCTGGGAGGAGATCGCGCTGGTGGTATGGCAGGCGTCCCTTCCGCAGGGCGATAGCGCCGCCCTGGTGCAGAAGTTCGTTGAGCGGGGCGGTCAGGTTCTCTTCCTGCCGCCTGGTGCTCCCGGCAAGGAAGAGGTGTTCGGCCTGCGCTGGGCGTCGTGGGTCGACGAGCGCGTCGATCGGGCGGTCCAGTCGTGGCGCGGCGACCACGGCCTGCTGGCAAATACTCAGAGCGGCCAGGCCCTTCCTGTGGGTGACCTGGAGGTCCGGCGATACTGCGGCATGTCCGGCCAGTCGATACCGCTGGCCCACCTTCGCGATGGCGTGGCGCTCCTGGCCCGCGCTCCGACGGACCGGGGAGGCGTCTACTTTTGCGCCACGACCGCTGCGCCGGCCGATTCATCGCTGGCGGTCGACGGTGTCGTGCTCTACGTTGCCCTTCAGCGAGCCATTGCCTCCGGCGCCGCCGTGCTCGGCAATACGCAGAACCTGGTTGCCGGCCCCCCGGCTGCCGCAGTTCGGGAAACCTGGCAGCGGCTCTCGGGCGCCGAGACGGCCCTCTCCACCGAGTACTCGTTCCACCAGGGCGTGTACACCACGGGTGAGCGGCTCCTGGCTGTCAACCGCCCCGTCTCCGAAGACCAGGCCCCGGTCCTGGCGGACGTGCGTGTGGCCGGCCTTTTCCGCGGGCTTCCGTTTGCCCGCGTCGACGGCAACACCGGCAGCGCGGGATCCCTCATTCACGAAATCTGGCGACTCTTCCTGGCGGCCATGATCGTGGCCCTCGTGTGCGAGGCCGCCCTTTGCCTGCCCCGGCTACGCCGCAGGGAAGGAGCCGCCCCATGAATGCCTCCCGCACGCTGACCTTCCTCTGGACTCCGTGGTCGCTCAGCTTCTCGATCCTTCTGATTCTGGTGACGGCCGGATTCTGCTTGGCTGCGTGGCGGCGGAGCGGCTACCGCACTTCGATGGGGCTGCTGGAGATGTTGCGGCTGGGGCTGGTCGCGATTGGCTCGCTGATGCTCAACCAGCCCGAGCTGGTGGAGGAGTTCCGCCCTGAGGAGAAGCCGGCGATCGCGGTGCTGTGCGATACTTCTCCCAGCATGGATACCCGCGACGCCGTTTCCGCCGGGCCGGCCGGCCGCGCCGCAGTTTCGCGGCGGGAGGCGACCGCATCGCTGGCCGATCCGGCCTTCTGGACTCCGCTCGGCCAGCGTCTCGACGTGGTCATCCAGCCCTTCCCCGGCGCCGACGCCCGCGGCAGCACCGACCTTTACAGGCCGCTGGCCGAGTCTCTTGATCGCTTCAAGAACCTCGTTGCCGCCGTGCTTGTCTCCGACGGCGACTGGAACGAAGGCCTCCCGCCCGTTCAGGCCGCGACCCTTCTGCGGCTCCGCGGAATTCCCGTTCTGGCGGTGCCGGTGGGCCAGCCCATCCGTCTCCCAGACATTGAGCTGCTGAGTCTCGACGCGCCCACTTTCGGCGTGGCCGGCAAGTCGGTGCGGATTCCCTTCAGTGTGGAGAGTTCCCTCCCTCGCGACTATGTGGCAAACGCCGTGCTTCACACCTCGGAGGGGGGCGAAGTTTCCAAGGAGGTGCACATTGCGGCGATGGGGCGGACCCACGACTGGCTGGTCTGGAAGCCGGAGAAGACTGGCGACGTGACGCTCACGCTCGAGATCTCCAAGCAGGGCGACGAAACCCTCGCCGACAACAATCGTCTCACGGTGCCCATTTCCATCCGCCAGGAGAAGCTTCGCGTCCTGATTGTGGAATCGGTTCCCCGCTGGGAGTACCGGTACCTGCGCAACGCCCTCTCGCGTGATCCGGGTGTCGACGTGTCCTGCCTCCTCTTCCACCCCGGCCTCGCCAAGGTGGGCGGCGGCAATTCCGATTACATCCAGCAGTTTCCCGACGGGCTCGATGAACTATCGAAATACGACGTGGTGTTCCTCGGCGACGTGGGACTGGACAATGCCCAGCTCACAAGCGAACAGTGCACCTGGCTGAAGGGGCTTGTCGAGCACCAGGCCAGCGGCATCGTGTTCATGCCCGGCGGGCAGGGTCGTCAGCTCTCCTTGCGGGATACCGACCTGGACGATCTCTACCCGGTGGTCCTCGACGAGCTCAAGCCGGGCATGGTCATCGCCGAGGACGTCTACGCCTCAAGCCGGGCGGCTGGGGATCCCGCACGCCCTGCCAGTTTGCCCTCACCGACCTTGGACGCCGCAGCCTGCTGACGAAGCTGGCCGATCTGGAAGAGGAGAACCTGGAGGTCTGGGAGGGGCTCCCCGGTTTTCATTGGTACGCGCCGGTCGTCCGGGCCCGCGCCGGCTGTGAAGTGCTGGCGGTCCACAAGGATATTGAAAACGATTCCGGCCGCCTGCCGCTGCTGGTGACCCGTACCTACGGCGCCGGCAAGGTCCTCTTCATGGGCACCGACGGTGCCTGGCGCTGGCGTAAAGGCGTGGAAGACAAGTACCACTATCGCTTCTGGGGCCAGGTGGTCCGCTGGATGGCTTACCAGCGCAACATGGCCAAAGGCGAAACCATGCGGTTGTACTATTCGCCCGACCAGCCGCAGATCGACGCAACCCTGACGCTCAACGCCAAC
>CAZLWV010000177.1:0-16147 GCA_964563135.1 uncultured Planctomycetaceae bacterium | reverse complement strand
GAGCAGGCCACGTCAACCGAGCGGTAGCTCGCTTTGGTTGGCGGCCCTGCCGCCCTGTACGACTTTCCTCAAAGATCGTGAACTTTCTCACAAAGATCCGCGACCAACGGGAGCAGGCCACGTCAACCGAGCGGTAGCTCGCTTTGGTTGGCGGCCCTGCCGCCCTGTACGACTTTCCTCAAAGATCGTGAACTTTCTCACAAAGATCCGCGACCAACGGGAGCAGGCCACGTCAACCGAGCGGTAGCTCGCTTTGGTTGGCGGCCCTGCCGCCCGCTTCGCGTCACAGTTGCATGGCTTCGATCGAACGGACCCAGTGGTCCCGTTCGGTCTTTCCGGCGGCCACTTCGGCGATCAGGCCGAACACCTGATCGCTGAAACCGCCAACGTTGACAATGTCGTCTCGCTCTTGCGCTTGGCTGTGGCCATAGGGTTGGATGTCAATGCAGACCATCTTCGCCCCAGGACTGCGCCGCTGGAACTCAGCCCATTGCCGCATGGTTTCCGTCGCACCGCCGCCAAAACGACCGTAGCAGGGCGAATCGATCCACGATTCGTTGTCGGAAACGTAGATCACCAAGTCGCCCGTCGCCTTGCGGCGATTCAAGTGCCGCAAGGGAGCACTGCAGTTCGTACCGCCGCACGGCAGCGACGCCAGCCGCTGGGCGTTGGTCATCACCGAATCCCGCGGATTCAAATCCACGCGCACCACATCCGACTCGAACGGAATCACTTCGGCCTGCGGATTCTTCCGCAGCACCGCCGCAGCCACCAGCGCCGCGATGTCGATGCAGCGGACCGCCGTGGTCGATCCCTTGCGAAATCCGGTCGCCGGCGAGTGCATCGACCCCGATACGTCCGGGCATACATACACCTTGCCCTCGATCGTCGGCACGTTCTGGATGGCAATCTCCATCGCATCCTGAAGCGCCTTGCGGATCATCGTCGGCACCTCGCTGGCCGTCATGTAGGCAACCATCAACTGGTACGGAAACACGCGGGCACGCGCCACCAACTCCGGGTTGCACAACCGCTTGGCAACCATGTTGACCATGTCCCACGACTCAAAGACACCATGTCGTGCCAGGGTGTTCAGGTTCATGCGGGTCATCTGCCACGGCGCGTTGCGGGCAATCTCGGTCCATTCCTTTCGGCCCAATTCCAGCGAGGTGAGCATCTGGAACGGCACGTCCGGCACCGGCCCCTTGTCGTCGCTCTTGTCCCGCTTGAAATCCTCATAGGCACGGACAATCTCTGGCAAGGCTGCAAAGTCGTGCTCCCGGCCGATCAGGTAGCCGTACAAGGCCTGACGAGACGGGCTGGCCGGTTTCGGGTGAACCATCTTGACCACGTCGGCAAGCGACGGATCGTTGCCTACCGATCCGCTGAACAACTGCTCATCGCTTCGCTTCTCCAACCACTGCTGGATCAATCGCTTCGGCAGCGTTCCGAGGCTCTTGCGACCGACAACGCCCGAACGCATGATCTGCACGAAGTTGCGGAGCATCTTCGGCGAGTCGATCACGCGATCGAAGATCTCGGCCATTAGGCCCGGCGAACGAACCGAAAGGACCGCGCACAGCAAGGCCGGCAAGTCCTTCATGAACCCCTTTTGCCGGGCGTAGATCGCCGCCCGGGCGATGAACTCCGGCTCGACCTGGCTGCACAGTTGCAGCACCCGACCGAGTTGCTCCTCGCCCGAGGCGTAGAAGGTGGAGTTCAAGCAGCCGGTAGCCGCGTACTGGGCCAAAGCCTGCTTGGCCGAAAAGGCGTAGGCCGCCCGGCCCTCCTCGTTGAGCGTATCGGTCTTCGCCAGCAGTCGGCCAATCATCGATCGGAAAAGGGTCTTGTTTGCCATTGCTTGGGTTCCTGTTGGCCAAGGACTGTTTTTTCATGCCTTAGGTTCGTCACGGCCCAAGGAATCGCAGATCGCGTGCCAGAATCGCACGACACGGCACAAGATACGACTTAACCCATTTATCAACAATGGGTTACAGCGCATTGTGGGACTCTGGCCTGACACGGCTGGGCCAACTAGGTATACTTATGGAAGATACCTGTGGATAGAGATTTATAATGATGGATAGAGCCAGTGCAAAACGCGTCGTGATCGGGCTGCTCGGACCACGATTGGATGCCGCAGTCGGGGCCGACCGCTGGAGTGCGTGGCGGCCAACCGTCTCGATCTGCCAACAGGAAAACCTCCTGGTCGATCGTTTCGAGCTGCTTTACGAACCCCAAGGAACAAAACTCGCCAAATTGATTGCCGAAGACATCGCCTCCGTGTCGCCCGAAACCGAATTGCGAACGCATCTCCTGCCCATGAAAGACCCTTGGGACTTCGAGGAAGTCTATGCGGCCTTGCACGATTTCGCCCGGGCCTATCCGTTCAACACCGAGACGGAAGACTATCTCATCCACATCACAACCGGCACGCATGTGGCCCAGATCTGCCTGTTCCTACTGACCGAATCGCGGCACCTGCCGGGCAAGCTGCTTCAATGCTCCCCGCCGGCGCGAAAACACCAGCAAGACCCGACCGGCTCCTATCGAATCATCGACCTCGACCTGTCGAAATACGATCGTCTGGCCACGCGATTCGCCCTGGATCAGAAACAGGCCACATCCTTCCTCAAGTCCGGCATCGACACGCGCAACGCGGCGTTCAACCGGCTGATCGACCGGATCGAGTGCGTGGTGGTCGCCAGCAGTGCCCCGCTGCTGTTGACCGGCCCCACGGGCGCCGGCAAGTCGCAACTGGCAAGACGAATCTACGAACTCAAACGGCAGCGCCAGAAGATTGCTGGCCAGTTCGTCGAGGTCAATTGCGCCACACTGTGCGGCGATCAGGTAATGTCGGCACTGTTCGGCCACGTGAAGGGCGCATTCACCGGCGCAACAACGGAGCGTCCCGGTCTCTTGCGGGCGGCCGACAAAGGAATGCTCTTCCTCGATGAAATTGGCGAACTGGGCATCGACGAGCAGGCCATGCTTCTCCGTGCAGTTGAAGAGAAACACTTCTTGCCGGTTGGCTCCGATCAGGAAGTGCAAAGCGATTTTCAACTGATCGCCGGCACGAATCGTGATCTGGCCGCCCAAGTGGCACACGGCCGGTTCCGCGAAGACCTGCTTTCCCGAATCAACTTGTGGACCTTCCGCCTGCCCGGCCTTGCTGAGCGCCGCGAAGACATCGAGCCGAATCTGGATTACGAATTGGACCAATACACGGCCCGCACTGGGATCAAGGTCACTTTCAACAAGGAGGCTCGGCGCCGATTTCTCAGTTTCGCCGTCTCCGAGGCGGCCGTGTGGCGGGCAAACTTCCGCGATCTCAACGGAGCCATCACACGGATGGCAACTCTGGCCCCAGGCAGCCGGATCAATATCGACACGGTCGATGAGGAGGTCGCGCGTCTCCAGACCGCGTGGAAAAGCGTCACGGCCGACGAGAGCGATATCCTGCTGGCCACCATCCTCGGGGCTGAGAAGGCGGACACCTTGGATCGGTTCGATTGCGTGCAGCTCGCCGAGGCGATCCGGATATGCAGTGGCTCGAAGACGCTCTCAGAAGCGGGGCGTCGCCTGTTTGGCGTCTCTCGCACCCGCAAGAAGTCGTCAAACGATGCCGATCGGCTTCGCAAGTACCTCAGCCGCTTCGGACTGAGTTGGGACGATTTGCACGATGCACCGGCCAGCTGAGCGCAGAAAAGACTGCCGGATCGTGACAGCTCGGATGCGATCTGCTGCCGGCGACTGAATGCTGGCGTGGATTTCCCGCCAGCCGAAGCGTTGGCCATCCTCCACAAGGTCCGGCTGGGCCTGCATCCCAAGGGCTTGTCTTCTTCTCTTGCCACTCCGCACAGCAGTGGTGTCAAACGGCCTCGGAGAGATCAGCCCCCGTCCTCATCAGGTAGTGTTTCCTCGCAATCTTCGGGCTGCTGCCGAGCCACGCCGATAGGCCACAACTCGCCGAGAAGAATCAGCAGGCTCCGGCCCCACCCCTATTGTGGCTGGTAGGCTGGCCCATCTCGGCGGCTGTCGGTCTCCGCTGGACCGGAACAACGCCCCTCGACCGGAGACATGCTCGTGGCCAATACGGTGCTGTCTCTGACGGCAGGGAGTTCTTTGAGATAGGTTTGCTTTAGGAAACCGATGATGTCTTCTTTTCGAAAGCTGTCTTTTCTCAAGCGTCGCGGGCGCAAGGAAGCGAGCAGACGCATAGTACGGGGAGCCAACGACCTTCTTCCAAGCAGTCCTCACGGGGCGTGGTTGTCGCACCCAGAAACACCGAACCAGCAAACGCCGCCTCTCGTTCGAACCGCTCGAAGGGCGGATGCTGCTGAGCATCACAACCGCCATCGGCCAGTCGCCTGAACTCAATCCCGTCACGCACACCAGCTTTCAGACGGGGGCTGCGGCACAGAGTTCCACCTCCGGCGGATCGGCCTTCGTGGCTACCGACCTCTCCGCACCCAGCAGCTACGATCTGCGAGCCTACGGCGACGTCACCTCGGTGAAAAGCCAGGGCAGCTATGGAACCTGTTGGGCATTTGCCACCTATGCCTCGCTGGAAAGCTCCCTTCTCAAGGCCAGCGATACCTGGACCGATTTCTCCGAGCGAAATCTGGCCTATAGGAGCGGTTTCGACTGGGGATACAACGACGGAGGAAGCTCCTACCTCAGCGAGGCCTATTTGAGCCGGTTCTCCGGCCCCATCAGCGAGAGCGACGATCCCTACTCCCAAATGGGCACGGCCGACAACGTCACCGGCCCCGCGCAGTACTATGTCCGCCAGATGCTCCGCCTCGACACCCCCGGCGAGCTGAAGACCTCGTTGATGACCTATGGCGCCGCGTACACCTACATGTACTGGGACTCCAGCTACTTTCGCTCCTACGATTGCACCTACTACTACAGCGGCTCCGGATCCAACCACGCCGTAACCATCGTCGGCTGGGATGACTCAAAGGCCACCGCCGGCGGCACCGGGGCCTGGCTGGTGAAGAACAGTTGGGGAACAGGCTGGGCCGACGGCGGCTACTTCTGGCTGGCATACCAGGATTCGGGCGGCCGCTGGGGCGAGTGCTTCTGCGACGCCGCGGCGGCCGGCACCTACTCCAGGGCCTACTACCACGACACTTTCGGCGATGTGGGCGAAATCAACACGCCCTTTGCCTTCAACAAGTACGTCGCCGCTTCCCCATCCCAGTTGAAGTCTGTCGGATTCTTCACCGCGGCAGACAACGCCGACTACACCATCAACGTCTACGATACCTACTCGGGCGGAAGACTCTCCAATCTGATGGCCACCGTCTCGGGAAGCCAAAGATACGCCGGTTACCACACCGTCGACCTGGCATCCGCGGTCTCGCTGGCGGAGGGCAACGATTTCTACGTCAGCCTGCAGATCGCCAACGGCGGCACCTACTGCATGGCGATCGACTATCGCTGGGATGGCTACAATTCCGGATCTTCCGCGGCGGCAGACCAGAGCTACTACAGCTTCGATGGAACATCGTGGACCGATCTGACAACGTGGAACTCCACCGCCAATTTCTGCATCAAGGCCCTGGTGCAGGAAACCGAGCCGACCATCGTCTCCACCGTCAAGCCCTTCCATGGCGACTTCAATGGCGATGGCACCGACGATATCCTCTGGCAAAACCAGGATACCGGGCTCGTCGGCGCATGGATCGTCAACAACGGCCAGTACACCCGTTGGGCCAGCATCGGCAAGGCGAGTCCAACCGTATGGCGGATTGCCGGCACCGGCGATTTCAACGGCGACGGGACCGACGACATCCTCTGGCAGAACCGGTCCACCGGGCAGGTTGTCGTTTGGACCCTGCAAAACAGTGCCCTCAGTCGTTCGACCATTATCGGCACGGCAAGCCCCACCGTATGGAACCTTGCCGGCACCGGCGATTTCGACGGCAACGGAACCGACGATGTCTTGCTGCAGAACCGGTCCACCGGACAGGTCACCGCCTGGATTCTGCGAAATAGCGCCCTGAGCCGTTCGGCCAAGATCGGCAGCGCCAGCCCAACCACATGGAGCATTGCCGGCACCGGCGATCTCAACGGCAACGGAACCGATGACATTCTCTGGCAGAACCGGTCCACCGGACAGCTCGTCACCTGGATCCTGTACAGGGGTGCTTTCAGCCGCTCGGTCAGCATTGGCAGAGCCAGCCCCACCGTATGGAACGTGGCCGGCACCGGCGACTTCGACGGCAACGGAACCGACGACATCCTGCTGCAGAACCGCTCGACCGGACAAGTCACTGCCTGGATCCTGCAAAACGGCTCGTACGTCCGCTCGGCCGGTCTTGGGACCCAGAATCCGGCCGTGTGGAGCCTGATCGCCGCCGGCGATTATGACGGCGACGGCACGTCCGATACCCTGTGGCAGAACCAGTGGACCGGACTGGTCGGCGCATGGATCATCGACGGCGGCCAGTGCACTCGCTGGGCCGCTATCGGAAGTGCCAAGCCGACCGTATGGCGAGTGGCCGGCACCGGCGACTTCAACGGCGATGGGACCGACGATGTCCTTTGGCAGAACCAGGATACCGGACTGGTCGGTGCCTGGATCATCCGCGATGGCCAGTACACGCGTTGGGCCGGTATCGGCAGTGCCAGCCCGGCCGTGTGGCGCATCGCCGGCACTGGTGACTTCAACGGCGACGGCACATCCGACATTCTGTGGCAGAACCGCTCCAGCGGACAAATCGTCGGATGGACCCTGCGAAACGGCGCCCTGAGCCGCTCGGCCAGCATCGGCACCGCCAGCCCCACCGTATGGAACGTGGCCGGCACCGGCGATTTCAACGGCGACGGCACATCCGATATTCTGTGGCACAACCGGTCCACCGGACAAGTCGCCGCCTGGATCCTGCGCAGTGGTGTCTACAGCCGCTCGGCCAGCATCGGCACCGCCAGTCCCAGGGTATGGAGCATCGCCGGCAGCGGCGACTTCGACGCCAACGGAACCAGCGACATCCTCTGGCAGAACCGGTCCACCGGGCAGGTCGTCGCCTGGATCCTGCGAAACGGCGCCCTGAGCCGTTCCGTGAAGATCGGCAGCGCCAGCCTGGCCGCCTGGAATGTCGCCGGCATCGGCGACTGCAACGGCGATGGCACGTCGGATATCCTCTGGCGAGGCCGATCGACCGGACAGGTTGGCGCGTGGATCCTGCAAAACGGTCTGTACACCCGTTGGGCCAACCTGGGAACCCAGAGCCTGACCGCGTGGAACGTGGTCGCCGCCGGCGACTACAACGGCGACGGCACGTCCGATATTCTCTGGCAAGACCAATCGACGGGAATCGTCGGCGCGTGGATCCTGCAGAATGGCCAGTACACCGGTTGGGCCGGTATGGAGGCAGACAATCCCACGGTTTGGCAGGTCGCCGGCGCAAGCGCAGCCCGCCGCGCCTCCGTTCTGGCCGCGCCGGACCTGGTCTCGACCGCCACAGGCGTGCCTTGGCCCGCCGGAGCAGACCCCAGGGCGATTGTTGCGCGGGCCGCTGGCGGCTGGGACAACGTCTTCCCAACCTCTGCGCCGCCGGCAAAACTCGTACCCGTGGAGTCCGCAACTGGCCATCTGGGCCGCTCGCTGCTCGCCACGACTGTGGAAAACCCGCTGACCGTCGGCATCAGCGCGGCCGGCAGCGGCTGTTTTGTCGATCCTGCTCTGTCGGCCGCTGCCGAAGGCACCGTCGACCGCAGCAAAAACCTCCCGGCCGTCGACGTCCAGGCCGTGGATCGGATCGACCTGCCGGCGGTTGCAGAAGACGAGCTGTGCCGGATCCTCAGCCTCGACGGCCTCGCAGGCCCCGCCGATGGCGAGGCGTGGCGGCTTGGGTGCCAGTTCCCGCAGGCGACCCTCGATGGGTACAATGCCAGGTAGTGACGCCGCTGGTCCGGCAGCCGGAATCGATGGGCTGCCCCTCCAGCGCCGCCGGAATCACCGCTGGTGCATATCCCAGCCCGGCGGCAGACTCCCGCCTTCTGCCACGGCTTCTCCCTCTGGAAAGACACAACATGGAGGAATCTCCGCGTCCGCCGATCGGCCTCTACGTGCATGTGCCGTTCTGCGTCAGCAAGTGCGCGTACTGCGACTTCACATCCTACGCCGGGCGCCAGGCGGATATCCCCCGCTATGTCGACGCCGTGGTCCGCGAGATATCGCGGCGCGGCGTTGAAACGGGGCATCCCAAGGCCGATACGGTCTTTCTCGGTGGCGGCACGCCCTCGCTTCTGGATCACCGCCAGGTAAGTCGCATCCTCGCTGCGCTGCGGGAAGTATTCCCGATCGAAGGCGATGCCGAGATCACCTGCGAATGCAATCCCGGAACTCTCACGGCCTCCTTTGCCGAGACGCTGCGCAGCGCCGGCGTCAACCGGCTCTCGATGGGCGCCCAGGCCCGGCAGGCGAGTCTTCTGCGACTCATCGGCAGGATCCACGATTGGGAGCAGGTGGTCGCTTCGGTCGAAATCGCGCGGCGAGCGGGGTTTGACAACATCAACCTCGACCTGATGCTCGGCCTGCCGCAGCAGACGCTTTCCGATGTGCGGGAAACGCTGGAGGCCGCGCTGGCACTCTCGCCCACGCACCTGTCGTGTTACAGCCTGATGGTCGAGGAGGGAACGGCGATCTGCCGCGATATCGCCCAGGGAAAGATGGCTCTTCCGGAGGACGAGACGGAGCGCCAGATGTACGAGCTGGCGCGGCAAACGCTCGCGGAGCACGGCCTGCATCAATACGAAATCAGCAATTTTGCCCGCCAAGGGTACGCCTGCCGGCACAATATCGGCTGTTGGACTCGCGTGCCCTACCTCGGATTCGGCTGCGCGGCGCACAGCTTCTTCGCCGACTGTCGCACCACCAACCCGTCCGAACTCCAGGCGTATCTGGCAGGTGAACCGCCGAAGACCGAGCCGGTGTCCCGAGAAACAGCGCGGTTTGAAAGCATGATGCTGGGCCTCCGCATGACGCGCGGCGTGAGAGATGACCAGTTCGCCCGCATGCACGGGATGAGTATCCGCGAGGCGTTTGGCAGCAAGCTGGATGGGCCGCTCAGCGGCGGGCTACTCGAATGGCACCAGGGCGCCTTGAGACTCACCCGCCTGGGCATGGATCTGCAGAACACCGTGCTGGTCGATCTGATCTGACGCCTCTGCCGCCCGTGCCGCTCCCCCCTCGGCTATTCCTGCGGCCAGCCGATCGCATCCACCTCCTCGTCTTCAAGGGGCCTGGTGGTCTGGCGCGTGCCCGCCGAATACCAGATGCGCTCGCCGCTGCTGTCCGACGCCCGGAAATACACACCCTCCGACGCCGCCAGCAGGTCTCGCGGGATCGAGCTGCCGATTCCCGGCAAGAGGTCGGCCACCAGCCTGGGCGACTCCGCGGGAGCATCCATCGTCCACAGTTCCGCCCCGGAATCGGAGTGATACGACCGGAAGTACAGTTGCGATCCGACTCTCGTCAATTCGGCCGGATACGATCCCTCCCCGCCTGGCACAACATCCGCCACCAGCCTCGTCCCCCCCTCGGTTCCGTCGCTGCACCACAGTTCGGAACCGTGGACCCCGTCATCGGCCCGGAAGTACAGCATCTGGCCCACCAGCACCAGTTCGCGGATCTCCGAGGACTGGCTCCCGGGATGCACGTCGCAGACCATCCAGGTTCCGGCCTCCGTCCCGTCCGATCGCCACAACTCGCTCCCGTGCGTCCCGTCGTCTGCCCGGAAATAGACAGTTCCGTTCCAGTCCGTCAGTTGGTTTGGACTGGAGGATCCCTCGCCGGGATGAATGTCGGCCACGATCTGCGGCGGCGACCCGTCGCGGGTTGTCCACAGCTCGCGTCCGCTGCCCTGTTGACAGTCGGAAGTGAATACCTGATTCCCCGACGGCGTGACAGCCGCCGCCGGTTCCACGTCGATCGCATCCCAATGCAGTGGTGAATTCACTCGCTTGGGCGTTTCCATCGCCATGCTCTGCGGCAGCATCGCCGCCAGCTCGCTCTGGATCGACTCGTACGCCGGGTCGCCGGCCAGGTTCGTCCACTCGTTGGGATCGGCCACATGGTCGTACAGTTCCTCGCTGCCGTCGCCGTATCGTATGTAGCGCCATTGCCCGTAGCGTACGGCAGCGGCATCGCGGAAACTCGTGATCGCCGGCCGATCCCAGGCCGCCTCGCTGTCTTCCAGCAGAGGCCGCAGACTGACGCCGTCCAGCGACGCATCGACCGGCAGCCCGCACAGATCCGCCAGAGTCGGATACAGACTGACCAGGTCGACAGGCTGATCCACGACCTTTCCCCCTTCCGTGACCCCGGGCGCCGCCACGATCAAGGGAACTCGCGTCGCTTCTTCCCACAGGGTGCACTTGTTCCAGTGCTCCTTCTCGCCCAGATGCATCCCGTGATCCGACCACAGCACGACCACCGTGTTGTCGGCATACGCACTCGATTCCAGCGCATCCAGCACGCGGCCGATCTGCGCGTCCGCAAACGACACGGAGGCCAGGTAGGCCTGGACCACCTTCTCCCGGTTGCCGGCCTCCGCCAACCGGTCGTCCATCCCGGCGTTGAGCAGCGCTCGGGCCCCCGCTGGCAAATCGTCCAGATCGTCCGCCGGCGACTCGGGCAGCACGATCTCCTCGAGCGGATACATGTCAAAATACTTCTTCGGCACCTCCATCGGTACGTGGGGCCGGAAGATCCCGCAGCCCAGAAAGAACGGATCGTCGTGCTCCTGGTGAAGGTAGTCGGCCGCCCACGACGTGATCCGATAGTCGTTCATCTCCTCGTCCGGCACGTTGAGCGGTCCCCACGACAGATTGCCGGTCGAATACTCGTCCTCCTCCGCCAGATCGGCATCCAGTTCGGGGTCGCTGATCCTCGGATAGTACTCGTGCCATATCGACCGATCGTTCCAGTGGAAAATCTTCCCGCCGCCCACCGTGTGATAACCGTTCTCTTTGAACAGTTCGGGCAGCGCCACCGCCTCGGGCAACGCCACCCGCCAGTCCTCCGTATTCTTGTACACGCCCGAGGTCGCCGGGTAGTACCCGGTCATCACGGCGGTTCGCGACGGGTTGCAGATCGGCGACGGACAGTATGCCTGACCGAACGTCACCCCCCGCGCCGCAAGCCGATCCAGATTCGGCGTCTGGACCGACGCGTAGCCCCCCAGAGCGCCGACCCAATCGTTCAGGTCATCCACCGCCATGAACAACACGTTGGGCCGATCGCCAGTCTCCTGGATCGGTCCCACGATCGCTTCCTCCCCGGCCCCGGGGGCGATTGGCCCAACAAATGGCTCGTCCGCGGCCTGGGGGCCGGTTTCTTCCCCGCTTGCCTCCGCGTCCGGTCCCCCCGGCAGCCACTCGGCCGCGCCGGGCGCAACATCCTTGATGTCGTCGCTGTTGCTCGAGTACAACTGCACCCGCCCGAATGCTTCCGCCTTCACCGCAAAGCTCCGCGGTGTTCCCTCGTGGGTGATCTTCGCATGCGTCGCATACGCCTCGATGTGATCCATTCCGTCCGTGTCGTACAGCACCGCTTCGTCGTCTCCTCCGTTGGCAGCAGTGGCCCGAACCTCGCGGAACAACAGCGCCCGGGTCAAGTAGTCCGGCCCGGACAACTGGGCGTACTCGCTCGTCGCCACCAGCGAGTCGTCGCCGGCACTGTCCACCAGCCTGGCCGCGTCGTTGCCCTCCGGGTCGCCGTACGCATGGACATATCGGAATCCAACCGCCCGCCGCAGGAAGTGGCCTCCCCGCAGCGTACTGGCAGCGGGCGTGCCGATGAACTCTTCCGCGATCTCTAGCCCCGTGTACATGACCGCCGTGTCATCCGAACCTGCTGTCCCGTACGCCGTGACCCGGTCGAAATTGCGGACTTGAACCAGGTCGCGCTCGGTCCGCAGGGTGCCCACCTTCGGATCCGCCTCGAAGTAGTCTCGCATGGCGGCGTCCGCCAGGAGCCGCGCCTTGTCGCCGCGGCCGTTGGTGCCGTAGGCATACACTTCGCGGAACCCCTCCGCCCGCAGCTTGTGATCCCGACCGACAAGCTTCGCAAACCCCGCCTTGCCCGTGAACAATTCTTTCTCTGCAGGGTCGCCACGAAAGATGGCCTTCTCCTGGCGGTCCGGATCGCCGTAGGCGTTCACCCGATCGAACAAGCTCACGTGGACCTTGTAGCTGCTGCCGTAGATCTTGGCCAGCGTCGGCGATAGCTCGCAAACGTTGTCTTCAGCCGGATCCCCATATAGCAGGGCGATGTCGTTCCGGCCATCGTCGCTGAACACCCGCACGTCGAAGACGTTCGTTGTCCGCCAACTCTTCCCCTCGGCCGTCAGCGCCACCTCGCGCCCCGTTGTCGTCACCGTTTCGGCCACGTCCGCAGCGCCGTACATCACGCACCGATCGCGATCGTCCTGCGTCGAGTACATCTCGATGTCCGAAAACCCCGTAAGTCTCCTGGCGACACCGTCCCCCGTGAATCTGCCCTCGTCTCCCTGGATGACCAGCTTGTCCTGCCTGCCGGGATTGTCGTAGATGATCGCCGTGTCGCCTCCGCCGGCCGTGGCGTAGACATACGACCGCGAGAACCAGACCGCCTGCACCTGGTAGTCATTGCCCACCAGCCGGTCCCAGCCCGGCCCGCAGCTATACACGTCGGCACCGTTCGGATCGGCGTGCAGGTAGGCAACCCCCTTGCCCTCGGTCGGCCCGTACACCGTTACCTCTGGGTAGCTGCGCACCGTGTTCTCGCAACCCTCGCCCGTGTGGCTTGCCCAGCCTCGGCCGGCCGTCAACACATCCCTGCCGCCGCCGAGCAGGATCGCCCGGTCGGCACCTCCGCCCCCCTCCACATCGATCGTCTCCGTCTCCCTGACCTCCACCACGTACTGGTCGCTGGTCAACACCCCCTCGCCCGGCCGGATTTCGACGCTGTCGGCAATGCCCGTACCCCGAAGCCATGCCGTGTCGTTTCCGCCTCCCCCGGAAAACTTCACATCGATCCTGTCGGCAACGTATTCGGTCTCCGCTCCGTTCAGCGTGATCCGCCATGTTTGCGGCTCGTCGCCCGCACAGAACTCGAGCCTGTCGTCGCCGTCCGTCCCCTGAAGTGTCACGCTTGCCTCGACCGGCGCCGCCGTCAGCAGCTCGCGGCACTCCAGCCTCTCCACCAGAAGCCGCCGGCCGCTCCGCGCAGCCGCGCCCAGTCGTCGTGTCAGATAGGCCCGCCCGCCACCCGCCCGACCCACCATTCCGCCAGCCCTGTTCCACGCCATGAGGGTGCCTCTCAAGGAAGATGTTTCCACACCCTATCGTAATCCAAAGGTCACGTACCCACAACAGCCAGCCGCCTTGCCCCTCGATTCGGGTGGACTGATCAGAATCACCGATATGGGGGGTACTTACTCATTGGAGGCGATGAAGTCGGTTCTTCCCTGGGTGCAGAGAGTCCGATCCTTCGCATGGGCCGCTGCCAGATGGATCTTGAACGCCTGGCATTCCGCTCCTCGAGAGTACCGCGTGGCACGTTCCACGCGATGATTTGCGCCAGGGTTTCCAGCCGGTCAGAACACCGGTCTGTGACCGCTGACGGCCTCCGGCCGTCAGCGGTTCTTAATCGTAATCTTACTCTTCATCTTAATCCTGAATCTTCACGGACATGTTCTACCCCATAGGTAGTATTGTGCCATGGGATCGAATTGCGAAGATCGGTCTGGCCAACACGGTGAAGCCTTCTTTGTATTCATCACCACGCCTGGAATCGACCCGACCAACAACCTGGCCGAACAGGCGACTGGCTTTGCAGTCCGATCTACCGGACCGTGCCGCGCTCTTCCGCCTCGTCTTCCAGGGCCATGGTCGACTGGGGCATACCGTGGCCGGGACGGTTGGCGTAAAGGAGCCAGTACGCCACCGGGATGACAAACAGCGTGAACAGCGTCGAGGCAAGCAGACCGAAGATCAGCGACCAGGCCAATCCCGAAAAGATGGGGTCGATGATGATCGGCACCGCTCCAAGCATGGCCGCTCCCGCGGTCAGCAGGATCGGGCGCAGTCGCACGACACGGCTTTCCATGATCGCGTCGAACAGGGATCGGCCTTTGCCGAGCGAGAGATGGATAAAGTCGACCAGAATGATCGAATCACGCGTCACGATCCCCGACAGCGCGATCATGCCGATCATGCCCGTCGCCGTAAAATACACCGGGTCGAGGAAGCCTCCCACGTGCTGGGCGCTCAGGGCGTTGAGCAGCCAGAAGCCCGGCATGACCCCCAGCACCGTCAGGGGGATCGCCAGCATCACGACCATGGGGATCACGAACGAGCCCGTCTGCGCCACCAGCAGGATGTAGATCCCGATCATGGCCGCCCCGAATGCCAGCCCCAGGTCGCGAAACACGTCGAGCGTGATTTTCCATTCGCCTTCGCCGGCAAAATCGACGGTAAACCCCTCGGGCACTCCCCAACCGATCCCGCTGCCGTTGGAGAAGAACGTCCGCCCCTCCACCTCGCGGGGCTTGCCGGTTCCGACCCAGCCGTTGCCGGCCGGCTCCACCGCCGTGTCCGTCTCGCCGGCGGTGGCCCGATCGGCCAGGACGTCGACCACAACGTCGGCCGGCGGGCGCCCGGCCGTTTCGGCAAACACGTAGGCCACGCGCCTGAGGTTCTTGTGATAGATCATCTGGTCGACGCGCGCGGCTTCCCATCTGCCCAGTTCGGCCAGCGGCACAAGCTGCCCCGCCGAGCCCTTCACCTGCGCTCGGCCCAGATCGTCGGTCGAGCTGCGCTGATCCACAGGCACCCGCAGCTCGATCCGGAGCGGGTTCCTCTCCGTGTCGCTCCGCACCAGTCCGACCGCCGTGCCGCCCAGCAGCGACCGTAGGGTGCCGGCCACCTCCTCGGTCGTGATGCCGTTCAGGGCAGCTTTCTCCTTGTCGGTCACGAAGGTGATCTTCGTGCGCGGAGCCTCCCGGCTGTCGTCCACGTCGACCACGCCCGGCTCCTTGGCTAGCCGGGTGCCCACCGCATCGGCCGCCAGCAGGAGATCCTCGTAGCGGCTGTCGGGCTGGCCGTAGATCTCCGCCACGATGCTGGCGATGACCGGTGGACCCGGCGGAGTCTCCACGAGCTTCATCCTCGATCGGTGCCGGTCTGCGATCTTCTGGAGTTCGCCGCGCATCCTCAGCCCGATCGCGTGGCTCTGCATCTGGCGGTTCTTCTTGCCGGCCAGGTTGATCCGCACCTCGGCCGCGTTGTCGCCCCGGCGCAGATAGTAGTGCCGCACCAGCCCGTTGAAGTCGATCGGCGATGCCACCCCCACGTAGCTCGTGAAATCGCTCACCTCCGGCACGCCGGCCAGGAACGATTCTATGTCGCGAACCGCTGCGTCGGACCGTTCCAGGGTCGTCCCCTCGTCGAAGTCCAGTACGAGCAGCAGTTCGTTCTTGTTGTCGAAGGGAAGCATCTTCAGCGGCACGCTGCGCATCGCCGCCAGCCCCATGGCCCCCACCGTCAGCAGGGTCATCACCAGCACAAACGTCCATGCCACCAATCGCGAGTGGAGCAGCGGTGCCATGAGCGGGTAGAAGACCCTGTAGATCCTCGACCTCTTGAGCGCTTCCTGGTCGTCCAGGTCGTGCTCGGCATGCTGCCCCTGACCGGCGGCATATTTTCGCCGCAGCACGTGGTACGCCATCCACGGCGTGATCGTGAACGCCACCACCATCGACATGATCATCGTCACCGGCACGTTGAGCGCCATGGGACGCATGTACGGCCCCATCATCCCCGTGATGAAGAACATCGGCAGAAAACTCACGATCACCGCCAGCGTCGCCGTGATCAGCGGCGGGCGGATCTCGGCTACCGCCTCCAGCACGATCCGCCGGGTCGCCTTCTTCCTGAGAGAGAAGTGGCGGGCGATATTCTCCACGTCCACGATCGGATCGTCCACCAGCAAACCCAGCGAGAGAATCAGCGCAAACAGGGTCACCCGGTTGATCGTGAAGCCCAGCATCAGATTCACGAACAGCGTCAGGCCGAATACCACGGGCACCGCAACCGCCACGATCAACGGGGTGACCCTGTTTGCGCTGATTCTCTCGCTGGGTTTGCT
>CAZLWV010000176.1:0-16254 GCA_964563135.1 uncultured Planctomycetaceae bacterium | reverse complement strand
AGGGCGAAGAAGACGGCCTGCGGCCACTGGACCACCAGAGCGGCAATCCTTGAGGATGGGCGCAACCGAATCCCCCGATATGACTGGATATTCGTGGCTGGGCGGTCCGGTACCTTCTTGACACTGGTACGCCGGCGGGGTATACCGTAAAGTCTGCCGGGCGGCGTAAGTCTGGTTGCTGCCAGTCATTTCGGACAAATTCGTGAGATGGGCCGGGCACCGGGCTTAGGGCTCACTTCGGGCGGGTTGTTCACGTGACGGCATGTGCAGATCGTGTTCTGCGCCAACGATATTCCTTATCGCATGACAAGTTCGTCCGATCGTTGGACCAGCGGAGTCCCCCGTTTCGCCCCTGTTTTGCCTGAGATGGGATCAGCGGTTCTAGGAGCTTTTCAGTATGGCCGACTATCGCCACATCGAGGTTTCGAAAAACGGCATCGTGTTTGTGGCCCGGTTTCTGGACACCAAAATCCTCAACGATATGGTGATCGAGGGGATTGCCCACGACCTGTATGATCTGGCTGCCCAGGAAGACTGCACAAACCTGCTCCTCAACTTCTCCGGCGTTGGTTTCCTTTCGAGCTCGGTACTCGGCAAGTTGATTACCCTGAACAAGCGAATGAAAGCCAAGGGCGGCCAACTCAAGCTCTGCGAGATGAAACCGGAGATCTACGAGCTGTTTTCTCTCACCAACCTGACGAAGATCTTCGACATCCGGGGTGACGAAACGAGTGGGCTGATGGCCTTCTATTGATGGTCGACAATCTCCTTCGTTTTGCCCGGAAACCCTGCCAGATGGCCCATCGCGCTCTGTTGGCCGGTTTCTGTAGATCGCCGGATCGGCACCAAGTCGGGGGTAGTTGTCTCCCTGTTTGTGGTGACGCCTTCGTGCGCCGCGAACCGGCATCCTGGGTTCTCTGTCCGCTCTTGATAGGCCGGCGCGGTTGCCCGTATAACTTACGGAAATCGTCTGTCCGCGGCCGAATTGGCCGTTTCCCTCCGGCGTCCTTTGTATCGGCGCCGGCTCTCAGAAAGGAGGCCGCATCGACCTGCGGCCGCAGCAATGGTGAAAGTCAATCTTCCTGACGGATCTTGTAGGGAGTTCTCGCGCCGGATGCGCGCCATCGACGTTGCAGCGGATATCGGTCCAGGGTTGGCCAAGGCCACCCTGGCAGCCGAAATCGACGGGCAGGTTGTGGGAACCGATACGTTGCTTCCCGAGAGTGGCGACGTCTCGCTTCGGCTCCTCACCAGGCGAGACCCCGAGGCCCTGAATGTGATGCGGCATTCGTGTGCCCATATCATGGCCCGGGCGGTGATGAGACTATTCGAAGGAGTCCAGTTGGCGTTCGGACCAACAGTGGACAACGGTTTTTACTACGATTTCGCTCTGGAGCATCCCATCAGCGAGGCCGATTTCCCCCGGATCGAGGCCGAAATGGCCAAGATCATCAAGGAGAACGAGCCCTTCGAACGGGTGGTGGAGCCGCGAGACACGGCCATCCAACTCTGTGGCGACCTGGGCCAGAAGCTCAAGGTCGAGCATATCCGGGAAGGGCTGTCCGACCAGACAAGCGTATCTTTCTACCGGCAGGGAGAATTCGTTGACCTGTGCCGAGGTCCGCACGTGCCTGAGCCGAAGGCGATCGGAGCATTCAAGCTCATGTCGGTGGCCGGGGCCTACTGGAAAGGGGATGCGTCACAGCAGCAACTGCAGCGTCTCTACGGCACCGCGTGGTTTTCCAGGCAGGAGCTGGACGATTACCTCAAGCAAATGGAGGAGGCCAGGCGGCGCGATCACCGAGTGCTCGGCAAACAGTTGGAACTCTTCATGATCGATCCCGACGTGGGTTCGGGCCTTATCCTCTGGCTTCCGAAAGGGGCGCCGATCCGCCGGGAGCTCGAGGGCTTCCTATACGGGGAGTTGATCAGGCGAGGTTACCAGCCGGTCTACACCCCGGTGATCGGGCGAGTCAACCTCTACCAGATTTCGGGGCATTACCCCTACTACGCCGACAGCCAGTTTCCACCGATCGAAATGACCGACGGCGATCGCTACCTGTTGCGGCCGATGAACTGCCCGCACCACATCACGATCTACAAGTCGAAGCCCCGGAGCTATCGCGAGCTGCCCCTGCGGCTGGCCGAATTCGGGACCGTCCACCGGTTCGAACAATCGGGTGAATTGAACGGCATGACCCGCGTGCGAGGTTTTACCCAGGATGACGCCCATATCTTCTGCACCGAAGAGCAGGTGGCCGACGAGTTTCGCGGATGCCTGGAGATGACCAAATCCGTGCTGTCGACCATGGGCCTGGACAACTATCGGGTGCGACTCAGTTTCCGCGACCCCGGCAGCGACAAGTATGTTGGCGACGGGGCCACCTGGGATCGGGCCGAAGCCGCCCTGCGAGAGGTTTGCCAGAGCATGGATCTGCCAAACCTGGAAATCGAGGTCGGCGAGGCCGCGTTCTACGGGCCCAAGGCCGACTTCGTGGTCGCCGACTGCATTGGCCGGGAGTGGCAACTGGGCACGGTTCAGCTCGACTACAACTTGCCCAGCACCGAGCGATTCGCATTGGAGTACATCGGGGCCGACAATCAGCCCCACCGGCCGGTCATGATCCACCGTGCCCCGTTCGGCTCATTCGAACGCTTCATCGGGATGCTGATCGAGCATTTCGCCGGAGCGTTCCCGCTCTGGCTGGCACCGGAACAAGCCCGTGTGCTGGTCGTCAGCCAGAAGTTCGAGGAGTACGGGCGACAGGTTGAATCGCAGCTCAAGGAGGCGGGACTGCGAGTGACTGGCGACTACCGCCCCGAAAAGATCGGGGCGAAGATTCGCGATGCCCAGTTGGAGCTGATTCCATACATGCTGGTGGTAGGCAGCCGGGAGATGGAAGGAGGCACCGTGGCTGTCCGCGAGCGGCGAAAAGGTGACCTGGGCTCGATTCCGGTCGCCGAGGCGATCGCCAAGCTCCGAGGCGAGATCACTGCCCGGACACTTCCGGAAGCAGTCGCTCAAGCAGAATAGTATAATTAGGGGGAACGAGGCTTGTTGGTGGCCGGAACAACCGTTTTTCGGTCGATCCGAAGTTGACGCAGTGCAAACCATTGGAAATACTCTTGAAGAACGTTAGCCGAGTCGTTTCGGCAGTCCGTCGCCAACGACGTTGCGCAAGCGATTGAAAACACTCTTGAAGAACGTCGGCAACCGTCAATTCGGGTGCGAGTCTTGCGGTTGCCGGAAACCTTGACCTGTATCCAGCCGGGTGAGCCCCTCGCCAAATGGACGGCTCCAGGAGTTGGATCACTACCCTTTCTAGGAGGATTGCGACCATCACAACGAAACAGCAGCAGCGCATCAACGACCAGATCCGGGTATCCCAGGTCCGCGTGGTCGGAGTCGACGGGGATCAACTGGGGATCCTCTCGACGGAAGAGGCCCTGGCAACGGCACGCAATGCGGGCTTGGATCTCGTGGAGGTGGCCCCGGACAGCAAGCCACCCGTTTGCCGCGTGATGGACTACGGAAAGTTCAAGTACCAGCAGAAGAAACGGCAGCACAAGAGTCACACTCATCAGCACAGAGTTAAAGAGATTCGCGTCCGCCCCAAAACGGGGGATAACGACATCAACGTGAAGATCAACCGGGCTCGCATGTTCCTTGAGCACAAGGACAAGGTACTGATTTCGGTCATGTTCCGAGGACGAGAGATCACGCACATCGATGAAGGGCACCGGGTCATCACCCAGATGCTGGAGCAGTTGGAGGACGTTTCGAAGGTCGAAGTCCCTCCCTCCAAACAAGGGAGACGCATCATCTGTACGCTGGCGCCAAAATAGACTCACGCTGCCCGCCAACTGGGAACAGATAGGCCAAATGAGGGGATAGGCACACCAACAACGAAGCATCTGAGCCTCGGGGCTGACGGCAGGGCGGATTTTGGAGGCATGTTGGCGATTTTCCCTCCGGAGTGTGTGGGAATCCGGCCGATCCCCCTTTCTCGTGACCCTCAAGAATTTATAATGAGGGGCTACCCTATCGGGCAGGCCGTTGCCGATATTGCGCTCGCCCGTGGGAATTGTGTTCCATGGTTCAGAAGGGATTGGTTGTCAGTCATGCCCAAGCAGAAAACCCACAAGGGTACGAAGAAGCGATTCCGGATCACGGCAACGGGCAAGGTCAAGCATCGCCATTCCGGGACCAGCCACTTGGCTGCCCGAATGAGTCACAAACGCAAGAGAAACCTCCGCGGCACGACCTGCACCCACAGCCTGGAAGCGTCGAAGGTCCGCAAAGCTTTGTGCGGAAACAGCAACTAGGGGCAGTCGCAGCGCGAGACGGGCGTGGATCCGCACCGCAGGCGGGATGATCGGCTCTGGCACTCTTTCGAGTGGAAATTGGCACAGGGCGACAGGGCCGCAGCGGGTACCGGCCAAAGGTTGGTCGCGAGTTGCCACTGGATTACCGGCAGCCTGCTGCTGTTGGCGGGTGTTTGTGAAGAACTCAACGATCTCTGACGTTAGTCGTACAGCGGAACGGGCATCGCAACGCTCCACCTGGTCAACGGGGGAGGGCCTTGATTCCGTATCATCAAGAGAGGTTTGTTCATGAGAACTACAAAAGGGGCCGCAAGAACAAAGGCCAAGAACCGGCTCTTCAAGAAAGTCAAAGGGTTTCGCGGCGGACGCGGGCGTTTGCTGCGTACGGCCAAGGAGACCCTGGTCCGATCGGGCGCCTATGCCTTTCGCGATCGCCGGGCACGGAAGCGGGATTTCCGCCGCCTCTGGATCATCCGCATCAACGCGGCCGTGAAAATGCATGGACTTCGCTACAGCCAGTTCATGAATGGGCTCAAAAAGGCGCAGATCGAACTGGATCGCAAGTCGCTCTCCGAATTGGCAATACATGACCCCGAGGCCTTCGGAGCGGTGGTGGAGAAGGTCAAGGCCTCGCTGTGACATCCACAAGGCGGCATGGCCGCCAACGGGCACCGGCCTGAGGTTGGTCGCGAGCCGGCGATCGGTTGCCAATGCTCAGCTCCCGCTGGTCCTTCCGGAATACTACGGTTCGCTACACAAGGCGGCTTTTCGGGTCGCCTTGTGCGTTTTCTTGCGTTGACGGCAGCAGGAAAGAATTGGGAAGCGGGGGGCAGGAATCGACCCGCGGCAGGTGCCATGGGCAGAAACGAAAAGCTGTGACCGCCCCCTTGCCCACGCCCGGTGCACTCCGGGCAGTCTTCGCCAAAACGGCCTGAGTTCTCGGAAGCAAGCGGGAAGCGGTCCGAAGCCAGACCGCCGGCATTGGACCGATCAATCGCGATCCTTACCGCTGCGGTAAGACGCCATCTGAGCCTGATGGGCACGTGCCAAGGCCTGTTCGGCCTCCGCAATGCGACCGGCTTTCTGACAGATCGTGCTCATGGCAACGAAGCTGAAAGGGTCCTCCGGCTCGAGTTCGCACACCTTACCCGCGTGTTCGATTGCCTCGTCGCTGCGATCGAGCTTCTGGTAGAAGACGCTCAATGCGGCGTGTGCGAGGGCGTAGTCAGGGTGGTCGACAGCCAGTTGCTCGAGTTTGGAGACAGCCTCTTCCAGATGACCATTTTCCTGAAGCTGGATTGCCTCATCATACCGCTCAACTTCACTCGACATCGCCCTTCAGTCCTTCCTCGAGACTCATTGCGTATGGAAAACACCAAGCCAACAGCGTGACTTCCCCCAGTGTACGCGTGACACCAGGGTTCGGCTAGTGCGCTCGCAGGGCGTCACCGAGCGGGCAGAGGAAAGGCTGCCGCGATTCGGCGGCAGCACACCCATTCGTCTGGGGGGAGAGCGGCAGAAGAAACCTTACATCGCCTTGGACTGCTACGACCCGAAAATCCGATACAGAGGGAAAGGAGTCGGTGCGCCACAATACCGCAAAGGGCTCGATGAACCGAGCACCACGCATCAGACTTCTTGGTACTTACATCAGGGGGAATCTGCTGTGCGAATCCATCCTTCGGCCGTTGTTGACCCAGCGGCTATCCTCGCCGACGACGTTCAGATCGGGGCATTGAGCGTGGTTGAGGGGGACGTTGTGATCGGCGAGGGTTGTCAAATTCTGCACCATGTCGTGATCAAGAATGGAACGAGTCTGGGGCCCGGCAACACGGTGTGTGACGGAGCAGTTCTGGGAGGGTTGCCCCAGCACGTGCACATTCCCGAGCGACCGGGGCGGCTCGTAGTTGGAACGGGAAACATGATCCGTGAGGCCGTCACTTTTCACCGTGCCATGGAAGAGGGGCATACGACGGTGATCGGCGACCACAACCTGTTCATGGTCAACACCCATATCGCCCACGACTGCCGAGTGGGCAATCACACGATTTTCGCCAACAACTCGATGCTGGCGGGCCACGTAAGCGTGGCGGACCGGGCATTCGTTTCGGGCGCGGCCGCAGCCCATCAGTTCTGTCGCATCGGCACTCTGGCAATGGTGGGCGGCCAGGCCCATGTCAACAAAGACGTGCCACCTTTTGTTACGCTCGACGGGCTGAGCAGCCACGTGGTCGGGCTCAACACGATCGGGCTCCGACGGGCGGGCCTGACGTCCGATGACATCTGCCAGTTGAAGCAGGCGTATCGGATCATCTATCGCAGCGCTTTGAGCTGGAACGACATCCTCCAGAGGCTCCAGGACGAGTTCCAGGAAGGATATGCGGCCCAGTACTATCCGTTCCTGTCGGCAACCACCCGGGGCATCATGTCGGAACGTCGCCTGCCGCCGGGAGCCGTGGTACGCCTCAGGGACGAGGAAGAGATCCAGCCCCACCTCCACACGCGAGCCGGCTGACAAGGTTGTCTGGCCGCAGGGTGCGTCGCGACTCGCGGCGAACCCGGGTGAGTTCTTGCCGAGCCAAGACAGCGAGGCTCATCCTCGCGAACAGTCGACAATCGATTGCCGAGGCCGCAAAGGAAAGGCCGCACTGGATGAGACGACGTCCAGTGCGGCCCGTTGGTTATATTTGGGGACTTGCGGGCAAATGCACGCTCAGTCGATGACGGGGAGTTCAGCCAAGGCTGCCTGGATCCTGTCGGTCGGGTAGGCGAAGTCCTCCAGTTCACCCGCGAAATAACGATCGTAAGAGCCCAGATCGCAGAGCCCGTGTCCGCTGAAGTTGAAGAGGATGCACTTCTCTTCTCCGGTTTCCTTGCACTTCAAGGCTTCGACAACAGCCGCCCGAATGGCGTGCGACGTTTCGGGAGCGGGAATCGTGCCCTCCGTTTCGGCAAACAGCTTGGCGGCCTGGAAGCACTCCAGTTGGTGGAAGGCCGCCGCCTCGATCAGCCCGAGCTTGGCAGCGAAGCTGACCATCGGGGCCATACCGTGGTAGCGGAGTCCCCCGGCGTGGATTCCCGCCGGCACAAAACTGTGCCCCAAGGTGTGCATCTTGAGCAGCGGCGTCATCTTCACGGTATCGCCGAAGTCGTAACGATACTGGCCGCGGCTCATCGACGGGCAGGACTGAGGTTCGGCGGCCACGAAGCGTATGTTCTTTCCGGCCAGTTTGTGACGCAGGAAGGGGAAGGCAAGTCCGGCAAAATTGCTGCCGCCTCCGACGCAGCCGATCACGATGTCTGGGTAGTCTTCGGCGATCTTCATCTGGGCCTCGGCTTCCAGGCCGATGATGGTCTGATGAAGCATCACGTGGTTCAAGACGCTGCCGAGGGTGTACTTGGCATCGCCGCGGGTGACTGCCGCTTCGACGGCTTCGCTGATGGCGATTCCGAGGGTGCCGGGACAATCGGGATCGGCGGCGAGAATCGATCGGCCCGCATTGGTCTCCTCTGAGGGGCTCGCCGTCACCTCGCCACCCCAAACGTGCATCATGGAGCGGCGGTAGGGCTTCTGCTGGTAGCTGATCTTGACCATGAAGACCTTGCACTTGATGCCAAACTGGCTGCAGGCAAAAGCAAGAGCACTTCCCCACTGCCCGGCACCGGTTTCCGTGGTCAGTTGCGTGGTGCCTTCAATCTTGTTGTAGTAGGCCTGCGGGACGGCCGTGTTGGGCTTGTGACTCCCGGCCGGACTGTGGCTCTCATCCTTGTAGTAGATACGCGCGGGAGTTCCCAGGGCCTTTTCCAGCGTGGTTGCCCGGACCATGGGGGCCGGGCGCCAGATGGCGAGCACGCGAAGGACCTCGTCGGGGATATCGATCCAGCGTTGCCGGCTCACCTCCTGAGCGATCAACGACTTGGCGAAAATCGGCTCGAGGTCGGCTGGTCCGACCGGCTTCTGGGTGGCAGGATGGAGCGGGGGCGGAACCGGATCAGGCAGGTCTGCCTGGAGGTTGTACCACGCCTTGGGCATTTCGCTTTCCGACAACAAAATTCGCTTGGAACTCATCAGATTCTCCTACCAGTTCGTCACGCTCGCGGATCGAAAGACTGCGACCACCCGATTTCCTCCCCGCCCCGTCGATGGGGGAGGAAGTTTCCAGCGTAATCAATGCCCTGCCGTTTGTCGACGCCCTGATTTTGATAGCCCTTTCGACGGTTTGGCCCGCAGAAGCTATAGTAGCGGGGATGAGATGGTAGCCGCCGCGCCGGCGCCCCCCCTACCGAGCCCCATTGAGCCCTTATCCATGACCCCAAGCGTCTGTCGACGATTCCGCCGTCTGGTGCTGCTCGCGTGGCTGTTTTTTCTGGCCGGGCTGGCCACATCCGTGGGGAGCGAGAAGAGCACCTCGCTGGCAGCCGCCATGAACTCGATAGTGGCCGGCCAGTTGCAGGCCCACGTGGATTTGCTGGCCGACGATGCGATGGCCGGACGGGAAGCCGGGACGCCCGGCGGGAGAGCTGCCGCGGAGTATCTGGCAGAGCGACTGCAACGGCTGGGCCTGAAAGGGGCCGGTTCCGATGGCAGCTACTATCAGCATTTCGGGTTGGCGTATCGAAACGTTCTGGGGAAAATCGATGGGCGGGACCCGGCACTGGCCGGCGAAACCGTTGTGATTTGCGCCCACTACGATCACATCGGCCGAGGGGGGGCGAAGTCGAGCCTCGGCAAGATCGGCGAGATCCACAACGGCGCCGACGACAACGCCAGCGGGACTTCGGCGGTTCTGGAACTGGCCGAAGCATTCTTGTTCCTGGCGGAACCGCCGCGGCGGACCGTCCTGTTCGCCTTCTGGGACGCCGAGGAGAAGGGGCTTCTCGGTTCGAAGCATTGGCTTGCCAATCCCACGGTTCGCCGAGACAAGATCGTGGCTGCGGTCAATATCGACATGATTGGACGGTTGCGAAACGACCAACTGACGCTCTTCGGCACTCGGACGGCGCAGGGGTATCGCCGCCTCGTGTCGACCAACAACGCTCAGTCGGACCTGCGAATCGATTTCTCCTGGAGCCTTGAGGCCAATGCGGATCACTATCCGTTTGTGGAGCACGGAATTCCGGTGCTGTTTCCGCACACGGGGATCCACCAGCAGTACCACCGCGACACCGACGACGCTCGCCTGGTGAATTCGGAAGGCATGACCCGGGTGGTGCGACTGCTTTTCGGCTCGGCGTACGACCTGGCAGAGGCAGTGGAGTGCCCCAAGTTCCGCCCCGCCTGCCGGGCAGAATCTTCGTCGAACCGGGAACAGGACTCCCAGGGAGTCGGAGCCGTGCCACAGCGTTTTGGCGTGGCCTGGGACCCGGGGGAGACCGACGACAAGGGAATCGAGCTGACGTCGGTCAGTCCCGGTTCGGTGGCCGAAACGGCCGGAATCCGGCCCGGCGACCGCGTCGTGGAGTTGGCCGGCCACATGATCCGTTCGGGGGATGATCTGGCCGGCGCGGTTCTCTCGGCGGTCAATCCCGTGCGAGTCAGGGTGAGGCCTCGTGAGGGCGAGGAGTCCCGGGAAGTTGTCGTCCAACTCGAGGGCCAGCCGTTACGGCTGGGCGTGACCTGGGAGCAGGACGCGGCGGAACCGGGAACCGTGACTCTCAAGCAGGTCTATCCGGGTACGGCGGCGGCGAAGGCCGGGCTGCGTCCGGGAGACCGGATCTACCAGGTGGGCGGCCGCAGTTTCGCCAACGACGAAGAGTTTGCCGGGTGGGTCACGACGCTTCCCGGTCCCCTGGAACTCCAGGTGGAGCGTCAGGGGCGCGTGACAACCGTGGTGGTTCACTTCGGTGACGAAACCACCCAGCGTGCCGCCTGAGCCGCCGTCGTTGGATTCCGCCTTGCCGGTGCCGGGCGGAACGGGAGACTCAACAGCAGCGGTTCCCAGGCGGAGACCTGGGAACCGGGTGTTCTGAATCGACTTGCACGATTCCAGGAGATCCAGACTCCGCCGCTACCCTTCGGGAGGCGGCCTGAAGGAGATGGCCTATTCTGGGAATCACGCAACCCGATTTGTGCGTCGAGGATCGAGCTCCGCTAGTTCGGCTTTTTGGCGTCGTCGGTCTTGGGAGCCTCCTTGGCTGGCTCGGTCTTCGGGGCTTCTTTGGGAGGCTCGACCTTGGGGGCCGCTTCTTCCGGCCTGGGTTGGGTTTCAGGCTTCGGAGACTCTTTGGGAGGCACGAGCTTTGGCGATTCGACCTTGGGAGCGGCCTCTGGTTTGGGCTGGGCGGCTGGCTTGCTGGTGTCGCCGGCCTTGGGTGTTTCCTTGGCAGGTTCGGCTTTCGGCGCCGGATCCTGTTTGGGCTGAGGGCTGGCCGGTTCTTTCTTGTTTGCGGCTTCGACGAGTTTCGCCGCTTCGGCCTTCTGCTTCTCGATCTCGGCCAACATGGCGGCGGCCTTCTGCTGCTCGGCCTGAGCGGTGCGATGGGCGGCCAGGGCAGAGGCCCGCTCTTCGGCAGCGCGTCGGGCGGCCTCGGCGGCTGCCGCTTCGGCCTTTTCTGCGGCCGTTTTCGCTTCACGGAGTTGTGTCATCACCTCCAGCATGTAGCTGCGTTCCTTGGTGGCCTGGTCCTCCGCCTTTCCGCTCTCCGCACGGGCGGCTTCCGCAGCCGATCTCTCGGCCTGGGCGCGGGCAAGTGCTTGGTTTGCGGCTTCCCGGCTGATCTCGGCGGCTTTCCTGGCCGCGTCGATCACGGTCTGCTGCTCGGCGAGGGCGACCTGCTGGCGCGCGGCCTCGGTCTGGGCTCGCTGCGCCTCGGCCTTTGCCTCCTCGGCAGCGACCGCGGCTTCCTTCGCGCCGGACTCCAACTGGCGGACTTCCTCGTGCCAGATCTCCAGGAGCTTGCGTTCGTCGTCGAGGGCGACCTTGTCCCGGGCGATCGTCTGCTTGGCCAGCCTGGCCGCCTCGATGGCTGCGGCAGCGGCTTCCTTTTCGAGCTTTGCGGCTTCGAGGGCAGCCTGGGCGGCCTGCTGCTCCTTCTTGGCGGCCTCTCTCTCGGCCACCACCGAGTTGAGCGCGTCCTGGGCTTCCTTGCGGGCCTTTTCGGCGGCGTCGCGATCGGCTTTTGCCTGAGCGGCAGTACGCTGCACTTCGTTGATTATGTTCTCGGCCTTCGTTCGGCCTTCGTCGGCCTCGGTCTTCGCGGCCGCCGCCTTCTCGATGGTGCCCTGGGCCTCTTCGAGGTTTCGTTTCAGTTCTGCCTGCTGCTTCTCGACCTCCTTGCGGGTCGTCTCGACAGCGGCGAGCTTCTTCTCGGCATCGGCCACCATGGCGGCCGCGTCGGACCGGGCTTTCTCGGCAGCGGTCAGGCTTGTGCGCGACTCAGTTCTTGCCTTCTCGGCCTCAACCTTGAGTGCCTCCCCCTCGGCCCGCATGGTCTTGGCTTCGGCAAGGCCAGCGTCGGCGGCCTTTTTTGCCTGCTCGACAGCGGTTCGCTCCTGCTGGGCCAGGAGGAGAGCTTCGTCGGCGGATTTTTTCGCCGCGGCGGCCTCAGTCTTCTGTGCTTCCACCGCCGTGCTCATCGATTTGGCATCGGCAAGCCGCTTCTGGAGGTCGGCCCGAGCTCGAGCCGCGTCTTCTTCGGCGGCTTCGGCCTTCCGCTGCTGCCTGGCAACATCGGCCTTCAGCCGCTGGACTTCCTTGGACTGGCCACATCCGGAAGCGAAGAGCATGGTTGCAGCGAGAAAGAGTACGCAAGTTCGGTACATGGCTTCCTGCCTGTTTCTGGGGGCACCGGTTCAGTAAGACAGCCGGACACGGATGCGCATCACTGTTGGTCGGGAGACCCACACGTCTTGTTCGTGGCTGTTCAGATAGGGGGACAGGCACCCGCGCGGCCGCCAGATGCAAGCGGCGCGAGGCACAAGACATGGGAGCCCGTCCCTCTTTCCGGACAGTCCTTCACAGTCTCCTGGATGAGAGCGTGAAAGGACGGCAGAGCGTCGCAGTCGAGACAACAGGGACCTTGCGTAATATAGATCGACAAGGGGAGTCGGTCAGGCCACAAAAAGTATTGGTGCCTTGACGGGCAATTCTGCGCGGTCAAAGTCCGTCAAAGTCACCCCAAAACGTCTGGAGACCGCGGGTTAAAGCCGCCGCCCAGGCGGGCTGCGCGCCCCGAAAGAGGCCAAGAGCTGTTGGGGCCAGTTTTTGGATGCTGCCCTACAACAGGTATTGTTTCGCCAGACGGCAGGGTCTATCCGGTACCTTCCTGGGGGCAGCGCGGCGGAGTGCGAGTGGGTGCGGGCCAGAAGGCTGCCGACGGTCTACTGGCTGCCGAGCCATTTCACGTAGTCATCGCGGAGTGCGGTGGAGGAATCTTGGCCCGGGGGAAACTCCGTCTTGAAGCGCTGGATCACGGCTGAAGGAAGTCCCTTGGCCCGCCACCAGTTGCAGCCACCGAAGTAGGTGTCTTTGATCGACGCGTTTTCGAGGTTTGCTTCCTCGAGATCGGCGCCGGTCAGGTCGGCCGCATCCAGGACGGCCCAGCTCAGGTTCGCCCGTTTGAGATTGGCCCTTGTGAGTACGGCGAGGAGGAGGTTCGCCTCGGTCATGTCCGCCCGTTCGAAGTCGGTATCGACGAGGTCGGACTGTTCGAGCGAGGCGGTGCGGAGATCGGCACGGCTCACATTGGCACTGGTGAGGTCGACCTTGCGAAGGAACGCCTCGGAGAGGTCGGCGAGCATCAGGTTTGCCCGAGCGAGTTTGGTGAGTTCGAGATTGGCGCCATGGAGGTTGGCGGACTTGAGATTCGCGTCGGACAGGTCGGAGCCCAACAGGTCGATCATCTGGAGGTGAGTTTCCTGCAGATCGGCCCCTCGCAACTTGAGATTGCGCAGACGAGCACTTCGCCACTGGCGATTGCCGGCGGAGACGAGGGCCGTGAACGCGTCGCACCGCTGCTGGGCGGTGGCGCCGGGCTGGCTGACGATCCAGAAACAGTGTTCGAGGCGGCTCTTCCTCTGGTCGCTGACGATCTGCCAGAAGACCCAGAGGTTGACGGTCAGCATTGCGACCAGCAGCAATCCCGCGGCGATGCCGTTGGCCCGGCCCCTTGGCGCAGGGGGCAGCGTACCGGTCAGCCGGCGCTCGAGCGCGGCCACGCGGTCTGCCAGGTCGGTTTCGTGCGTCATGCTACTCTCCGCATCCGAGGCGAGGTACACTATCTGAAGGAGCGATTTGGCGGGCGTTGGGCGAAGCAGCGCCCGACGCGGGGCGAGGCGGCCATTCTTTCTCGATTATGGACCATCAAGCGGTAATTTCCAGTCGTGCGTGAGGATCCATCGGCGAATGGCAGCCAGCGAGACGGACATTCGCGAAGGTCACGGTCCGGGCAGCCGGCAGAATCGGAACCGTTGGAAGCGTGTGCTGTTTCCGGCGGCGGCCGTTCTGCTGGCGTTGTTGCCGCTGGTACTGCTGGAGGGCGGCCTGCGGGCTTTCGGGGTGGGGAAGGATCGCGGTGCGGAGGCCGATGCTGCGGGATTCGGCCGTTCAAGCCTGTTTGAGCTTGACGCCGAGGAGGAGGTCTACCGGACGGCGCGGCATCGTCTGTTGTTCTTTGGTGCTCAGCAGTTTGCGGCCAAGAAGCCCGCGAAGACGTTTCGCATTTTTGGCCTGGGCGGCTCCACAGTCTACGGGCATCCTTACGAGGCCGGCACGTGTTTTCTCAAGTGGCTGGAGCTGGAGCTGGCCGGGCGAGACTCGACGCGAGCCTACGAGTCGATCAACTGCGGCGGGATCTCCTACGCCAGCTACCGGCTGACCAAGGTTCTCGACGAGGTTCTTCAGTACGAGCCCGACCTGATCGTGATCGCCACGGGCCACAACGAGTTCCTCGAGGACCGCAGCTATCGCGCGGAAAAGAAGCGATCGCCCCTGGTCCGCTGGGCGGTTGACCAGGGTGACAAGCTCCGTACGGTGACGGTTGCCCGGCGGCTGCTGCGGGGCGGCCCGGAGGAATCGAACGAAGAGGAGGATGATTCGGGACTCAAGCGGGAGGTGGACACCCGGCTGGACGCCCAGAGCGGCTACGGATCGTATCATCGCGACGAGAAGTGGCGCCAGAGCGTGATCGGACAGTACGAGGAATCGGTCCGGGCGATGGTCAGGTCGTGCCGCGACGCCAAGGTGCCGCTGATCCTGATCAACCTGGGGGAGAATCTGCGGGACTGCCCGCCCTTCAAGTCGGAGCATCGCAACGATCTGGCGGCAAGGCCGCTGCAGAAGTGGCAGGAGTTGTTCGACCGGGCTTCGGGAGTCGACGATTCGAGCCCCGCCCAGGCCCTGGATCTCTACCGGAAGGCGGAGGCGATCGACGACCAGTACGCCCTGCTTGCCTTCCGGATGGCTCGCTTGTTGGATGTGCTGGGCGACGCCCGACAGGCCGCCGGCTATTACCAGAAAGCCCGCCAGCTCGACATCTGCCCCCTGCGAATGGTCAGTGAACTGCACGAGCGTTTGAAGCGGGTGGCGAAGGAAACGAGTACACCGCTGATCGACGCGGAGGCGCTCGTGGCGGGGATGAGTCCGGAGGGTATTGCCGGCAACAACTGTTTCATGGACCATGTCCATCCGGATTTCAAACAGCACCAGGAGCTGGGCAGGCTGCTGGCGGACGAGGTGGAGACCATGGGGCTGGTCTCGGCGAACCGCTCGTGGACCGACTCGCAGCGAAGGCGGGCCTATCGCCTCCAATTCCGGAGGCTGGGGCCCGCCTACCTGGCCAACGGGCGGCGCCGTGTGGGCTGGCTGGAGAACTGGGCCCGGACGCAGCGGCTTGACGAGGAAGCCCGGCCGGTGGACGCGGGCGGGCATCTGCGGCTGGGCAAGCGACGGCTCGACTTTGGCGAGCTGGACGAGGCTTGGGAAGAGTTCGCCCTGGCGATCGGCAAAGAGCCCGAGCGAATCGAGGAAGTTTTCGGCTGCGCGTATGATGTGTTCGCTGGTGGACGAACGGAGCTTGCGGAACAGCTCCTGGTCCGGCTCCATCAAGAGCCGAGGGGGGAGAGTTACCGGCCGGCCATCGAACTGGCCTACCTGATCACCGCCATCGACTCGGGCGACGATGCCGCGGCGGAGGCGATTGCAGGGCGGCATGGCGACTCGTTGGAGAAGGCTGCGACCGACTCGCATCTGGGCCCATGGGCGGCGGCGCTGGTGTCTCTTGGCGAACGTTGGGAGCAGCTCATGGCCAGGCGTGCGAGCCTTGCTGGGGGCGACTCGAGGGGCGATCCCTTCTCTGCGGCGGAGGCGGCCGGTCCGGCTCCGGCGGTCAGCAAGGCGAGCATCCGTCCCAAGGTGGCCGAACTGCTGGACAAAGCGATCCTGCGCAGTCCCGACAGTGCCCCGCTGTATCTGAGCCGGGCGCGAATCCGTTTCTCGAAGCAGGACTACCCGGCCGCCCTGGAGGACGTCACCCGTTCGATCGAACTGGCGCCCGACAACACGGAAGCTCTCAAGTTCCGGGCGATTCTCCACATGATCCAGGGCAACGACCAGGCGGCAGCAGACGATCTGACGGCGGCTATCGCGCTGGATGCGAACGATTCCGAGCTGCTCCGCATGCGGGCAGCCGCCCTGCGCCGCATGGGTAAGGACAAGGAAGCCGACGCGGACAAGACGGCCGCGGAGAAGCTCGAGCCGGGGAAGTAAGTGTTTTAGTATCTAGTTAAAAATAATCATACCGGCACGGGTAGCACGCCGGCTACTTCGGGGCCGCCGGGTGGGCCATTTCCAGGAGCATCTGGACGAGGCGGTTGAAGGGGATGCCGGCGTGGGCGGCCGCTTTGGGGAGGAGGCTGTGGTCGGTGAAGCCGGGGAGGGTGTTGATCTCGTTGACGAAGATGTCGCCGGTCTCGCGCGACGCCAGCAGGTC
>CAZLWV010000175.1:0-16318 GCA_964563135.1 uncultured Planctomycetaceae bacterium | reverse complement strand
CCGAAAAAATTCCCGAAAAAATGAATTCCGGGCCACAGCTGGCGAACTTGGGCTACCCCACGAGCAGAACCACGAGCCGTTTCGGGCCGTGGACGCCGAGGATCAGGATCTTCTCGATATCGGCGGTGCGGCTCGGGCCGGTGATGAACACAAACTCGCCGTGAAGCTGGGGATCGGCCACCCGGGACGCGATCTTGTCCCAGGCAGCCGGCATGTGCTCGACGAGCTGGCTGGTCCGGGCGATGACGATGCAGACTGGCGGCAGGTAGCACATCAGGCGATGATGGGGCGTGGCACAGGCCACCATCACCGAGCCGGTGTCGGCCAGGAGCGTGTCGGCTCCCACCAGGGCCGCCGCTAGCGTGGCTAGTTCCGTGGCGGCGGCGCCGGGCCTGTCGCCCACAAAACACTCGGGAGGCAGATCGGCCACCAGCTCGTTGCAGAGCGGGTGGTCCGTGCGGCCGATGAACTCGGCATTCAGCCCCTCGACGATCTCCGCCAGCTTCTCGGCTGCCGCCTCCATCGTGGGAAACCGGTGGACCTCGCCCGCCACGGCCTCCAGCTCCGCGACAAACCGACCCGCCATTTTGTCGACCGGCGGATTCTCCACCGGCCAGACCTGGGGAACGGGGGGCGGTTGCCGATCGGGCTCGCGGCTCAGGCAGGTGCGGATGCGGGAAAGAATGGCGTCGCGGCTGCTCATGGTACTCAAGTCTCCCACACGTGGCGGAGACACCTCGGGGCGTGAAACTCGAAATCCGAAACAGGTCCAATGTCGAAACGTGGCGATGGTCAGAACAGTTGGGTGCTTCCACCACCGGGCACACCCGCCCGGCGGCGATGCTACTCCTTGTTGGCGGGCTTCAGATCCTTGCCTTCCTGGCGCCACCACTTGCGGAAGCTCGAACGGGCGGGAACCCGCGGTAGTTCGCGGCCGCGGGTCCAGGCGCCCAGCTTGTCCGGATGCCACGGCAGAAAGCGGGCTATGCGGACGCCCAGCTTCACCGCGAACATCGCCAGTCCATAGCGCTTCGGTCCCTGGAACATCCACGACCAGGCCCGCCAGATGATCCGCTCGCTCAGCAGGTTCATGGGGGATGGTTCGTTGACCGCCCGGTGCCGAAGGTGGACCAACTGGTGCGGAATATCGATTCTCACCGGGCAGACCTCGCTGCAGGCACCGCAGAGCGACGAGGCGAAGGGCAACTTGGCCGCCTTGTCCAGACCGACCAGGTGGGGCGTGATGATCGATCCGATCGGACCCGGATAGACCCAACCGTAGGCCCAGCCGCCGACTCGGCGATAGACCGGGCAGGCATTCAGGCAGGACCCGCAGCGGATGCAGAACAGGCCCATCCGCGCCTTGGGATCGGCCAGCACCCTGGTGCGGCCGTTGTCGAGGATCACGATATGGAGTTGGCGTCCCGGCGTCGCCCCGTGGAAGAGGTGGGTGTAGGTGGTCAGCTTCTGTCCGGTGCCGCTCCGCGCCAGCAGGTTGAGGAACTGGGGCAGATAGCGGATGCTCGGAATGACCTTCTCGATGCCCATCAGGGCCACGTGGATCGGCGGTGTGGCCGTCGACAGGCCGGCGTTGCCCTCGTTTTCCACGACCACGAAGGAACCTGTGTCGGCGATGCCGAAATTGCAGCCCGACATGCCCATGTCGGCGTTGATGAACTCTTCCCTCAGGTGGCGGCGGGCGATATCCGTGAGCGCCTGGTGCTCGGCCGTGTAGGGCTCGTTCAGCTTCTGGGAAAAAAGCCTGCCGACGTCTTCCGCCGAAAGGTGCAGGGCGGGGGTGACAATGTGGGTGGGACGCTGGTTGGCCAACTGGACGAGGTACTCGCCGAGGTCGGTCTCGACCGCCCGGATGCCGACGGCAGCAAACTTGTGGTTCAGCTCCATCTCCTCGCTGACCATCGACTTGGCCTTCACCACCGTCTTGACGTTGTTCTGGCGGGCAATGTCCAGGACGATGCGGTTGGCCTCCTCGGCATCCTCCGCCCAGTGAACTACGGCGCCGCGAGCCGTGATATTCCTCTCGAACTCGACCAGGAGCTTGTCGAGGTTGCCGATCGCGTAGTCCTTGATCCCGTTGGCGGCGGTCCGCCAGTCCTGATAGTAGGGTATCTGGGCCAGCAGTTCCTGGTTGTGCTTGGTCGACCGCTCGGCAGCAATGCCCATGGAGGGGCTGCCTTTCGGTTCATAGAGACCTTTGTTCTCGGCCTTGAGAAACTCGGCGCCTTCAAGATGGAGCTGGTGGTCGGGCATGGCATTCAGCAAGAAAGGGGTCAGGGGTCAGGGTTCGGTTTCCGGGGGTGAGGGATGGCTTCCATTGGACCCTGAGCCCCGAACCCTGACGACTTATTCTTGAACGAGCAATTCGGCGATGTGTCTGCACTCGATGTGCCGGGTGGCCTTGTTGCGGCGGAGCATGCCGCCCACGTGCATCAGGCAACTGATATCGATTGAAGTGACCACATCGGCGCCGGTCTTGAGGATATTCTCCACTTTCGTCTTGCCCATGGCCAGCGACGTGCCGGGCATTTTGACGCTGAATGTGCCGCCGAATCCGCAGCACTCCTCGATGTTGGGCAGTTCCCGGTAGTCGATGTCGCGGATGTTCTGGAGCAGGGTGAGCGGCTGCTTGAAGATCCCCAGTTCGCGGCGGCCGTGGCAGCCGCTGTGCATGGTGACCTTCCGCGGAAAACGGGCGCCCGTGTCGGTCACACCGAGGATCTCCACCAGGAACTCCGTCAGCTCGAAAACCCGCCGGCCGATGCCGACAATCCGCTCGTCCGGATCGACGTGTTCGAAAAACACCCGGCACATGGCCGTGCACGAGCCGGAAGGTGAAACGATCCACTTGTAGGATTCGAAAGCATTGCAGAACTGGCGGATCACGCCGCGGGCCTCTTCCCAATAGCCCGAATTGAACGCCGGCTGGCCGCAGCACGTCTGCCCTTCCGGATAGGCCAACGGAACACCGTACCTGGTCAGCAGCCTGGCGGTCGCCTCGCCAATTTCGGGGAAGAACTGGTCGATGTAGCAGGGAATGAAGAGCGCGACCGTTTCGCCCGGTTCGTACTTGGGATACTCCCACGGCTGTCCCAGGCTGTGTTCTGAGTGAGTCATCGTCGGTTGCTTGTTCATCGTCGTGCCGGTTCGGTTGGTCCGTCGCAATATTCCTTTATACCCCCGCAGAGCCCCTCGTGCCAGCAGCCTTTGCCGGAGTACAGATGTCGGCCCCTCGGGCGGTCCGGCGTCGGGAACCGACAATCCTCGACGACCGCGAGGTTTGCGCTTGTGGCAGCGCGGCCTTTGGCCCGCGTTTTCCCGTTTCTCCTGCGCGGGCCGTTCGCCAGCGCGCTTTCCCCAAGGTTGCAGCATCCAGGAGGTAGCTCTTCCGAGGCCTCTTTGCCGGCAACGTGCCACTGGCGGGGGTGATGATTGCTGCCATCCATGGTAGAATCAACGGTTTCCGGTTCCCTGTTTCTGCGGAGCATTTCCAATGGCCAAGCCGCGAGCATGGCTTGCGTGGTCGAGCGGCAAAGATAGCGCCTGGGCCCTGCACACCGTTCGCCGGCAAGGCCAGGTCGACGTGGTCGGCCTGCTGACCACCGTGACCGAGACCTTCGGACGCGTTTCCATGCACGGGGTTCGGATCGAGTTGCTCGAAGCCCAGGCGGCAGCCGCAGGATTGCCGCTCCTGGTGGTGCCTATCCCCGCCCCCTGTCCGAACGAGGTCTACGAGCGGGCCATGGCGGAGGCCCTCCGGCAAGCTCGTCGGGCGGGCGTGACCCGCATGGTCTTCGGTGATCTGCTGCTGGAGGACATCCGCACCTATCGCCAGCAGCGGCTGGCGGGCACGGGCGTGGAGCCCATGTTTCCGCTCTGGGGGCGACCGACGGCCGAACTGGCCGGCGAGATGATCGATGGCGGACTGCTGGCCTATGTAACCTGCCTGGATCCGCGCAAGGTTCCGCGGAAGCTGGCAGGCCACAGGTTCGATCGTTCCTTTCTCGCCCAGTTGCCCCCCGGCACCGATCCCTGCGCGGAGAACGGCGAGTTCCACACCTGCGTGACGCAGGGCCCCATGTTTGCTCAACCCATTCCGGTGACCGTCGGCGAGTTTGTCGATCGCGACGGGCTCGTGTTTGCCGACCTGCTTGTCGACGCCGCGGCTTCCGCCGCAGCTGGAGCTGGGGATTCACACCGGGTCCCGCGACTTCTGCCGCTGCCGGTCGCTGCCGCCCGCGGGAGGCCGCCTGGGCCGTTTGGGAATCAGCCCTCAGGCTGCGATGCGAAGAGAGGGGGCGGTCTTGGCGATCCCCAGGCTCGAGCCTGCACTCCGGCGGCAACTCGGGCGAAGGCGGTATCGGCATGAGGCGGCCCGTGGCATTGGTCGGCGCGATCGTGGTTGTCTTCGGCGCTTGCTTCTGGGCGCAGGGACGCCTTGCCCAGTCGGCTCCGTCGGCCCTTTCCGGCACCGTGCCGCAGCGGATCGTTACCATGGCTCCCAGCGTGACGGAAACCGTGTTCGCCCTGGGACTCGGCGACCGCGTGGTCGGAGTCAGCGACTACTGCAAGTATCCACCCGAAACGCGCGACAAACCCCGGATCGGCGGGCTGCTTAACCCCAACTTCGAACGCATCGTGGGGCTTCGCCCCGACGCCGTGCTGCTCCTGGAATCGTCGGTCCAGGATCCATCGGTGTTCCACAAGCTCCGGATCCCGGTCCTCGAGGTCAACCATCTGAGCGTGGACGAAATCCTGGCCTCGATCCAGCGGATTGGCGCCGCCTGCGGCGCGGGGGACCGGGCCGAGGCGATCGTGGCCGATATCCACCGCCGCCTCGACCGCATCGCGGAAAAGACGGCCGGAAGGCACCGCCCGCGGGTGATGGTGGCCATCGACCGGACACTGGGTACCGGTTCGCTGCAGGACGTCTACCTTGCCGGCCACGATGGACACATCGACCGGATCATCGAACTGGCGGGCGGTGAGAACGCCTATCCCCAGAGCCATGCCCGCTTCCCGGTCGTCTCCCAGGAAGGGATCATGCAGATCGATCCGGAAGTCATCCTCGATCTGGCCTACGGCCTGGCAGGAAAGGACGCCGACGAACGGGCCCTCCGTGCCGATTGGCAGTGTCTCCACGAGGTCGACGCGGTGCGGCACGATCGCGTGCACCTGGTTGCCGACGACTTCGCCACTGTGCCGGGACCGCGATTCATCCTGTTCGTCGAAAAGGTCGCACGCCTGCTGCACCCTGAAGTAGACTGGGAAGATTGAGATCGGCACATGGGTTGCCGGCCGGATGGGTATGCCACGCTCTGAGCCCGGAAAAGGGGTGTGGACTGTTTGAGTGCCGCTGAATACGGCCACCGATTGGACACATCGAGGGCCGCGGCGCGCCGCTGCGTGCCGCGAAGCGCCCGCCCTGAAGCCCGTCAACCGGGATTTGCCATGCCACAGGACCGCAGTACGATCGTCGAAATCGCCGGATTCTCGTTCCGGATCGGAACCAAGCAGATCCTGCGCGACGTGTCGTTCTCGGTTGCCCGGGGAGAATACCTTTCGATTGTCGGTCCCAACGGCGCGGGCAAGACCACGCTGCTGAAATGCCTGGACCGGATCTACCGGGGCGGCACGGGGCGGATCAGCGTCTTTGGCCGGCCGCTCCACTCCTACCGCCAGCGGGATCTTGCACGCCGCCTGAGCTACGTGCCCCAGGCCGACGGCCGGGTCTTCCCGTTCACGGTCGAACAGTTCGTGCTCATGGGCCGGTATCCGTATCTGAACCCGTTCTCTTCGGTAAGCCGCGAAGACCTCCTGGCCGTCGGCCGGGTGATGGAGCGGACCGGCATCGATTCCTTCGCCCATCGCAGGCTCGACACGCTGAGCGGGGGCGAGCGGCAGAAGGTCTACATTGCCGCGGCCCTGGCCCAGGGGGCGGAGGTGCTGCTGCTGGATGAGCCGACCACGTTTCTCGACTATCGCCACCAGGCGGAGATCCGCGATCTGCTGGCCGAGGTGAATCGCAGTTCGCAGGTCACCGTGGTGGCCGTCACCCACGACGTGAACCGGGCGGCCATCGACAGCCACCGGATCGTGGCCCTCAGCGCCGGCACCGTCGTGCTGGACGGCACGCCGCTGGAGATCATGCGGCCGGAGGCGCTCGAGCGGATCTACGGGACCTCTTTCCTCCTGGTCGGGCATCCCGAAGGCGACGTGCCCATCATCGCACCGCAGCGGTCGCGGGAGAACCAGCGATGAGATCGCGAACGATTCTTGTTCTCCTGGCACTGGCGGCGCTGGTCGCCGTTTGCGGTGCGCCGCTGGTGGGCGGAGAGAGGATTCCCCTGGGCGCCCTCTGGGGCGACGCGGAAGCCGGAGCGGTCAAGATCCTCTGGACGCTGCGGATGCCGCGGACGGCGGTCGCGCTTCTGGCCGGAGCCGGTCTGGCGGTGGCGGGAATGGCGTTCCAGGCCATGTTTCGCAATCCACTCGCCACGCCGTTCACCCTCGGCGTTTCAAGCGGGGCATCGCTGGGGGCGGCCGTCTACATCCACCTGGGCCTGGCCTTCTCTCTGCTGCGGATCCCGGGCCAGTCGTGGTTTGCCTTCGCCGGCGCGCTGGCCACCATCGGCGTCGTCTACGGGCTCGCACGGACGGCGCGGGGCGCCTCGAACGTGACCATGCTCCTGGCCGGCGTGGCGGTGAGCTTCTTCTTCTCCAGCATGATCCTCTTCCTCCAGTACCTCAGCGACCTGACGCGGACCTTCCGCATGGTCCGCTGGGTGATGGGAGGGCTGGAGAGCATCGTGGGCCTCGACAGCGTGCTGACGATTCTGCCCTTCGTCTTCGCCGGCTGCGCCGTCGTCCTCTACTATCGCCACGAGCTGAACCTGATTACGACCGGTGAAGAGCTGGCCGTTGCCCGCGGGGTCGAGGTGAACCAGGTCAAGCTGGTCGTGTTTCTCGCCAGCTCGATCATGGTGGGAGCGATCGTTTCCGTGTGCGGCCCGATCGGTTTCGTCGGCTTGATGGTTCCCCACATCTGCCGGCTGGCGATCGGCCCCGACCACCGCCGGCTTGCCCCGGCAACGATCCTGCTGGGGGGCACATTCCTGGTTCTCTGCGATACACTGGCCCGAACCGTGATCGCGCCCACGGAACTGCCGGTCGGAATCCTGACGGCCCTTCTGGGCGGGCCCTTCTTCGTGTGGCTGCTGCTGACGCGGTCGGGACGCGGCGATTGGGAATAGGTGCGTTCACTCGTGGATCGGGAGAGGTTCCCGGGCGTGGGCACCAGCCTGCCGAGCGTAATACAGGACCAGGGAAACCAACTGTTTCCGGTCGATCGGCTTGGTCAGGTAGTCGTCGCACCCGGCGGCGAGGCATTTTTGCCGGTCCGTGCACATGGCGTGTGCGGTCACGGCAATGATCGGCCCGGTGTATCCGGCGGCGCGCAGCCGGCTCGTGGCATCGTAGCCGTCGAGGATGGGCATCTGCATGTCCATCAGGATCAGGGCGAAGGGCGAGCCGCCCTCCCGGGCGGCCAGGGCCCGGTCGCAGGCATCGCGGCCGTTATCGACCACGTCGACATCGATTCCCGCTTTCCTGAGCAGCAGGGCGATGAGCCGCTGATTGTCGGCGCCGTCTTCTGCCAGGAGCACCCGGCACCGGCCCGCCGGGCCGAGCGGCTCCAGGCTGAGGGGCGAGCCGGCCGCCGCGGGCGGAGGCTGGCAGGGCCCGTCGAGAGCGGCATCACCTTCCAGCGGGTCGGCGGCGACGGTGAGCGTGAAGGTGGCCCCTTTTCCCGGAGCGCTTCGGATCGCAATGTTGCCGCCGAGTCGTTCGGCCAGCCGCTTGCTGATGGCCAGCCCCAGTCCCGTTCCACCGTAGCGGCGGGTCGACGACGAATCGACCTGGGTGAAGGGCTGGTAGACCCGGACAATCTGCTCTTCCGACATGCCGATACCGGTGTCGATCACGGCAACTTCGAGCGCGGGGTGATCGGTGCCGGTGTCCACGACTTTCGCCACGACGCGGACGCCGCCGGTCTCCGTGAACTTGACCGCGTTGCCGATGAGATTGATGAGGATCTGCCGCAGCCGGATCGGATCGGATCGAATTGCCCGCGGCAGCTGGCCGTCGAACTGGAGATCCAGCGAGAGGTTCTTCTCCTCGGCCCGGACCCGCATGAGCGAGACCACCTCCCTGAGAATCTGGGCCGGCAGGCAGGGAACATGATCGATATCCATCTTCCCCGCCTCGATCTTGGAAAGATCGAGAATGTCGTTGATGATCTGCAGGAGATACTCGCCGTTGCGCCGGATCGTCGCCACGGCATCGGCCTGCCTGGGGTCCGTCACGCTTCCGCTGAGGATCTCGGAAAAACCCAGGATGGCGGTCATCGGCGTGCGGATCTCGTGGCTCATGTTGGCCAGGAACTGGCTCTTCGCCCGCGCCGCGGCTTCCGCCACATCTCTGGCCTCCGCCAGTTCCGCTTCGATCCGTTTGCGCTCGGTGATGAACCGTGCCTGCTGGATATTCTGGTACGCCATGTCCGACAGTTGATTGGCCAGTGTGAACAGGGTCTGGGCCACCTGGGCATGTCGCTGGCGCGACATCGTGGGGATCTCGAGGAATGCCTCCACGACCAGTTCTTCATCGGCCTCTATCTCACGAGCAAACCGTCGCATCTCTTCTTCGGTCTGACGCTCGTCGCGCGCCTGGCCAATGATCCAGTTGGCAATGTGTTTCCCCCCAACTGAAATGGCGGCGCCCGCACTGAGAAGCCCGGCGCTGAGGCAGGCCTGGACCGTGGGGCCTTCCGAATTGCAGCGGCCCAGCCGGGCATCCGAGTACAGGCACCGGGCGCAGCCTTTCTCCGTTTTGCGAATGATCTCGCGGCACAGCCGGGTGAAGTTGCTGGGGGCCGTGATGGGGGTTCCATCGGTCCGCGTGATGATTGACGACACGCCCGTCGCCCTGGCGAAGTCGTCCTGGAGACGCTGGATGTCGTCGAGGTTGAACAACTCCTCGAACGTGATGCTGTCGGTGTTTCCCAGGGGCCGAGTCAGGGCGACAAGCCGCTTCTCCATGGCCGCCTCGGCCTGCTTGCGCTGGCTGATATCGGTGATGATGCTCCCGATCATGCGGAACTTCCTCTGCTCGTCGCGAATCAGGAAGAACCGGTGCTCAGCGGCAATAACATGCCCCCGGGCGGTGACCACCGGAAGCTCTCCCACCCACTGGCCATCTTCGAGCACGGTCGGCAGGATTTCCCGCATCAGCCGCTGAACGTCTTCCGGGCGGTGGTACTGGAAGAGCGACTTGCCTATCAGGGCGTCTTCGGATTCCTCCTCCAACATGCCGAGCAATGCGGCGTTGACGAACACGATCCCACCGGTCAGGCTGCACATGCCGATGCCTGAACTGGAGGCCACGGCAAACTGCCGGAACTTCTCCTCGCTGGCCTGCAGAGCGTCGCGGATTTCCTTCTGACAGGTCATGTCGAACCCGGTTCCGATCATGTACGGCCGCCGGTTCAGGAAGACCCGTCTTCCGTAGAACACACAGGGGATCGCCCGTTCGTCTCTCGTAATCAGACACGCTTCCGCGCTGGCCTGCCCCTTGGCCAGCGCCTCCCTGTGTGCCAGGGCGACGGTCTCCCGATCTCGACCGCGAAACAGTTCCAGGTGCTGCATCCGTGATAGTTCACGCCGCGAGTACCCTGAAAGGCGTTCGAGTTCCTCGTTCCAACAGACGAACTTCCCTTCTGCATCTTCGAGGGCAAAGATGCCGGGCAGGCTGGCGATCACCGTATCCGAGAAAGCCTTCCGGTCCAGCAACCGCGCTTCCGCCTCCTTCAACTCGCCGAGCGCCCGGTTCCTGGCCGTTTCATACATGACCGCCAGGCAGAACATCAGGATGTTGAGGAAAGTGAGCGACACCAGGTAAGCCAGCGCAAGACGGCCGCTGGCCTGGCCAGCAAGGCAGGTGTATCCGCTGCAGCTCAGCCCGTAGAACGTGCCCAGCAGCAGCAGCGTGGCCGCCAGCCACGCAAACCCCGAGCGCCGCCCCGCGGTCACCACGGCCACCACCGGCACGGCCGAGTACCACGGAAGCGTCAGGATATCCCGCCCCTCCACCACGCACATGGCGGCCGTGAGCACGCCAAAGAAAACCGCCGCAAGCACGTTGCCCGCCACGAAGCACGAGCCCGTCTGCAGGAACACGCACACACCGATCAGTCCCGTCACCGCTCCCACCGCGTGAGTCACCGCAGACGCCCGATTGCCTATCGACATGGAAATGGCCGCGAACACGATCGCCATAGCGAACAGGGTCCAGCCGAAGGTCACAATCAGCCGGGCGCGTCGCAGCACGTCGACGTCTCCCCACCGAACGCGGGACGGAATGAACCTGTCGATGCCTCGGGTGAGTGAGGCCAAGAGAGCGTCCCCCTTGCAGTGCCCGCCGCGCGTCAGGTCTTGGTAGAGGGAAGTTCCGTCGTCCATGGCAAACGGGTGTTCAGAGGTGCTTTTCGCAGGGCGAATACCGGAGCCTGCGAAGCAATGACTCCAAAGGCCTTGATCGCAACCTTGCGCACTGCTGTCGTTACCAGCATGTTCCGTCGCAGGGCTTTCCCGCAGTTTCACCGATTCCTGGATGGTACAGGGTGCTGGCAGTTGGCAAGATTATGATCAAGGCCGACTCCAAAACCCTACGTCACATACGCCTCCTGTCCGCAAACATCGGAGGTGCTTGGCAGGGGTTGTGACGATTATTGCGCCGTGACCGGGCCGGTCTCACGGCATGCCGCGTTGGGATCCCCCTTCAGGAGCATTCACTCCTTCGGCTGGCAGTCCGGGTGGTGACGGAGGCTTGCCTGCCGGTCCCGGTCTGCGCCGCCGCGGCGTGCAGCTCTCAGCGGGGCTCCGGCCGGAACGACGCGGACGCGGAAGGCTGCGCTGCAGGCGTCGACATGCAGTCCGAGCAGTCCGGGGTTGATCTGATCATAGACCGGGACATCGCAAAGGCCGATCTGAACGCGGTCGCCGCGGCACTCGACCAGAAGCCGGCTGGAGGCGGCCGGCCGTTCTGCCGCAAAAACCGGAAACCAGCCATCGCCGGTCCGCCGCAGGATTCGGAAACGATGTTTCGAATCGATCTGCGCGAGGTAGAAATCGTTCTCGCCGCGGTAGCCGAAGACGGCACCCGCTTTCCAGACCGGATCGCCCGAGGCGATTGCATCCGCATGGGTACCCCGATCGATCTTGCCCAGCGGAGCGCTTGTTTCCGGGCTGCGTGGTCGATTCCCGGGTTCAATCGTCAACTCGAGGCGGTCGAGGGGCCGCTTGTGAACCAGGAGGCCGACCGTCTCGGACGTGCCTTCGAGCGTGTCGCCCGATTGCCGCCACTGGGTCCAGACGACCGACCATGGCTGCTGGTGAGCGGCGACCCAGCGGTGGAATGCCCGGGCAAGCTCGCCGGTGACCGGGCCGATGGTGTCCTGGAAGTCGGCCAGCGGCGAGTCGCCGCGATCCAGGCGAGCGGCAAGCCGGCCAAAGGCCTTGCGGTCGCGGCCGATCAGAAAATGTACAAGGGCCCAGCTCACGGGACGGGAGAGGGGCTCGTTGCCATCGATCACCCGCTCCAGCCAGCTGGCCGGCGCGTCGTGCGACTCGATGGCGGCCAGGGCAGCGGCCGGATAGTCTTCCAGGCTGACCGCCGGAACCCTACCGCATTGCAGTCGCTTGCCGTCCCAGCCATGCATGGCAAAGTAGTCGGCCAGGCCTTCCACGTACCAGGCCGCCTTGGGAGTGCGGTTCTCCGTGGCCGCAAGAAAGTGGAACTGGTGCGTCGCTTCGTGGAGGAGAAGTTGCCGGGTGTAGTAGGAGGACGGCTGGACGAAGAGGTACACGGTGCGATTCTCTGGGGCGTAATACCCACCACCATCCGCCACCGGCTGGCGATCGGCGGCCAGGGCCGCGGAGAAGGTCCGGCGATCCGGAAGGATCCAGACCGGCAGCGGGCCTTCGGGCCGGCGGCCGAAGAACTGCTGCAGGTGGACGTGGAGCTGTTCAACCAGCTCGGTCGACTCGGCGGCGATGGTCTCCGGAGCGCGGATCTGGTAGTGCTCCGATCCGACGCTGATCACCGTCGGCGCGGCAAGCAGAACGGCGGTCAAGCGCAATAGGGGCATCTGTCGGCAGATATCTATGGGCTGGAAAGGCTCTCGATTGCCTCGGCCACTTCAGCTCTCGCGCGCAGGAGGGCTGCCGGATCGGGAAGGATCCTGCTGGAGTAACGGCCGCCGGCATTGGGGATCTCGACCAGCGCGGCGGCAGCGGCGAGAGCCTTCCTGGCCCGGGCCGTGTCGCGCCCGGCGGTTTGGGCCTCCTCCAGGAGGCTCTTGAGCTTGTGAAGGTACTCGTAGTCCTCGACGCCTTCACGGGCGTTTTCCAGACGGATGGAGCTGACTGGGGTAAAAGTATCCACCGCGGCGACGGAGGAGACGGTTCCCCTGCCCGACAGCGAAGCCGGCGAGAGCTCCCGCGGAGGATAGATCAGGAAGCCGTCGCCGTTGGGATAGCGGATCCAATAGGACTTGCCGGGTTCGCTCGACTGGCGAATGTAGCTGTGCCAGCCGTACTGGTAGGGGTCGTAGGTGAGCCAGGAGGCCCCCCAGAACTCGTAGGCCTGGGCGCCGAACTTGAAGCAGTAGTGGGGCAGGAGCCGTTCCACGGCGCAGTACGGGGTGTCGGTGCACATCTGCCCGTCGGTGGTGAACCAGATGCGGTCGCCGGCCTTCTGGATCTGGCCGATCTTGTCGACGGGCACGCCGCCGTAGTGGCCGATTCCCCAGACGTCGAGGTAACCGTCCCAGGCGGGGACGTGCTTCCAGGTGCTGGAGTAGATGGGGATGGCCGGAGCCACCTCGTGGATCATGCCGCAGAGGGCCTTCATCTGGACCGTGATGTGCGGGTGCCAGTCGTGAGGCTCGTCGGAAATGTAGAGGACGATGCGATCTGCCCAACCCTTCTCCTTGACATGGTCCCAGTAAGCCTTGAGGCAGGCCTGATAGACTCGCTTGTACTCGGGACGGAGCTGGCTGCGATCCGCGTCGGCGAACGGAGGCTCCCCTTCGTAGGGCTGCTCGCCGAACATGGTCTTGGGCGGATGGCCCCAGCCGAACAGGTAGAACTGGGAGGGGGAGTAGGAATAGGGAAGACCCAGCTCATGGAAGTAGAACTCGGCGGCCTTGTCATACTCGGTGAAGTCGGCCTCGACCCGGCCGTCGATGTAGCGGATCTTCGGGGAGGGTTCGATCTTGTCGGCCGACAGGCGGCGGTCGGCCAGAAAGCGAACCAGCTCCGGATAGACCCGCTCAAAAGGCTTGCCCCACTGCGATGGGCCACCCGGTCCCAGGCGGACGTCGTAGATGGCGGCCACATGGTTCTCGTCGGGAAGCGAAAAACGCCAGACGTGAAGCGTGTAGTCGCGCTCGACCAGCAGGCGGCCGGCGGCTGCCAGACGCACTGTTCCGCGATAGTCGCCCCTTGGGGCGTCTTTGGGCACCCTGAACGTGAGCCAGATGGCCCGGGTGGCGTTGGGCTCGATGTCAAGGGTGTCGGTGGAGAGGAGCGGATCGGGCCAGAGGCCTGGCCAGCCGTCGCAGCCGGGGCGTTGGCTGGGGAGCAGCCGGTGCCAGGCGGGGGCTTCCGACTGGTAGTAGCTGGTGGGGTAGTCGATGGGAACGTAGCCGACCACCTGGATCTCGGGGGCGGGGAGGCAGGAGGGAGATGGTTGGCCTTGGCCGGGGCCCGCCGGGCCCTCCGGACCGATTGGGGGAGTGGCTTGAATCTGGATTCCGCCCATGGCGCGGCCGGAGCGGAGTGCGAGTTGGAGGACTTCGCGTTCGTTGCCGGCGGAGGAGATCTTCAAAGGCTGCTGCTCTGTAGGCGCCGGGTCGTCGGGAAATACCTTCACCACCGAGACAACGGGCCACAGGGCAAAGCCGTCTGCGGGGACCGGGCGGCACTGGAAGTGCGAGATGCGTCCTGGGGCGACCTCCGCCAGGGAAACGCCGTCGTGCCAGATCGTGCCGGAGGCCGTTGTCGTAAGGTGGATCTCGAACTGGGCCGCATCGTCGGGCATGGTGAAATGGCCCGAGGTGCAAGTCCAGTCGGCGGTGCCCGAGATGCCCTGAGAGAGGCTTGTCATGCCGCCGGTCTTGCAGAGGCTGCCGTCGGCCTGCCGCAGGTGGACGTGCACACGAGCCTCGCCGGCGTCCAGTCCTTCACCCTTCAGCCAGGCGGAAAGAAGGTAGGTTGCGCCGGGGCGGACCGGCACCGTCTGATGCCAGCCCCGCCAACTCTCGCCGAGCCCCTTTGGGATATCCATGCGGGCGCAGGCCGAACCGAGACCGGGCCGGCCGGGATTGTCGAGGGAGAACCGCACGCCGTCTTTTCCTTCGGCGGGGCCCGTGGGACGCCAGCCGTCTGGGAGAGGTCGGCCCTGTTCGAAGCTGCCGTTGGTCACGAGGTTTGCCAGCACCGTGGAGGCGACCGGAGGCTGAGTCTCTTCACCAGGGAGCCGGTCGTCGGCAAAGTAGACGCCATAACGGGCGACCGACCGAGCGGCCGGCGAGCCCTTGAAGAGCAAGGCGTCTGCGGCGCAGAGGTGGGGAACGACCTCGTCGCCAAGCGCAACGCGGATCGACTCCAGATCAAGGCGTCCGCGGGCCCGGCCGCGGAGCATGTTGAGGTCGACCGAGACCATGGCAGAGGATTTGGGCTGGTCGCCGAAGTTGAAAACGCTGACGATGGCCCGGCGATCCGGAGCCGCGGGCAGCCAGCGGGCAGGATCCACCGGGCTGCCCAGTTCGCCCAGTTCCATGCGCTGGACTGCCAGGACCTCGGTGGCAACGGCGCCGCCGGCGCCGCCTTCAAGGCAGGTGAGCGAGACGTCGTCGAACCAGGCGGTCCCGGTCCCTCGCAGCACGGTTCCCAGGCTGAGGAGGTCCGCGCCGTCGGGAGCGGTGAATTCATGGGCGACCTTCTTCCATTCAAAGGTGCCCTGGCCGGCGTCGAGAGTGGGGGCGGCGAGCATGGAGTTCTGGGAGTTGCCAATGTGAAGGTACCAGCCGGCAAAGCCCTTGACCTTTTCGGCTCGCACCCAGCCCTCGACACGGTAACGAGCACCGGCAACGATGGGGATCCCGGTCTGCCGGGTGGCGATCCAGGTCTCTTCGGCTCCGGGGGCGACGACCGTCTTCAGGCAGCGCTGGCCCGAGTGCGGTTTCTCGCTGCTCCAGAGGGATCGATGGCTTTCGTCGGGCTCGTCATGCTGCCAGCCGTCGGGTGTCTGGCCCGAGCCCAGTTCAACCGATCCGTTGACCAGTCCGGGGCGGACCTTCAACCAATCGGGAACAAGGCCGGCGGCCGGGTTGTCGAAATAGACATAGCACGTCGTGGTGGCGCCGGGCGGGCATTCGGCCGGGAGAACGAGCGTGGCCCCGGGAAAGATCGCCCCCTCGCGGATCGGCTGCCCTCCAGGCGAAAAGACGGCAAACAGAAGCTCGCTGCCATTGCCGCCGGTCACGCGGATCTCACGGGCGTCGCGCCCGGTTAGCACGGCCGCGGGCCCCTGGTCGAGCTTCAGCTCGATCGGAAAGCCTTCGAGGGTATCCTGGCCCTTGTTGGTGACAACGACCGGCAGACGGGCGCGCCAGTAGTCGCCGCCATCGAGAGCCAGGGGGTGGTGCCAGTCGGAGGCCGGGGCAGCAGCGGGCATGGCCGTGAGACAGGCGGCCGGCAACAGCATGGCCAGAGAGATCTTGGTGAAGGTTCGTTTCATGGCTGATTCCTGCTGATCGCAACGGGGCCGCAGCTAAGTTCTGAATACGGGGCCAACTCGCGACTCTTCACAGGCAGCGTACCAACGCCTGTAGCTTTCAAGCTGGCTCGAGATTCTGCTTTGCCCGTGCTCCCAGCCTTTGTACCACGCGAGCGGCGCCGCTGCCATCACGATGACCCAAAAGCCTGGCGACCTGGGTCATCCGCCGGCCGTCGTGGTGGTCCTATGGCCCGATGGCGATCCGACGATCGCTTTGCTCGCCCGACAGACGATCGACCGCTTCGGGGCAGGGCCGCGGCTCCGGCACGGCGGGGGACACCATGCAGGCTGCTTTTGTGCGTGGTGCCGTTAGCTCCAAATCCTTCTCACCATCCGGCGAGCCGGATGGGGTCGCGGGGGGTGTTCATGGGAGATCCTGAGAAAGGGGAAGGTGGAGGGGAAA
>CAZLWV010000174.1:0-16326 GCA_964563135.1 uncultured Planctomycetaceae bacterium | reverse complement strand
CGAAAAAATTCCCGAAAAAATGAATTCCGGGCCACAGCTGGCGAACTTGGGTTAGCAGTACCCGGGCGAAGGAAGCCCGGCGGGGCGGTCGTGGGAAAGGCCCTTACTGCTGGGCACTCTTCTCGAACCTGACGGCCTCCACGTGCTCGCCGACCTGGACGCGTTTGGAGTCGGACGCCAGCGGCTGGTCGAGAACGGCGACATTTCGGAAGGTGACATTCTTGACGTTGTGTTCGGCATCGGCCCCCCCCAACTGCACGAGATACTCGCCCGGCTGGCCGTCCAGGGTGACATTCTCGAAGCGGATGTCGGCCACGAAACCGGGGACCTGCTTGCGCATGTACTGGTTGACGACGGGGCGCAGGCGGATGAGTTCCCGCTGGCCTTCGCCGTGGATGCGGACATCTTCCACGGCCACCTGCTGGAGCCGCATGTCCTCGCCGGGTTCGAACAGGAAGGGAGTCATGGTGAAATGGATGATGTCGAGATTCCGCAGGGTGATCTGGCGCATGTAGTCGGCGCGGCTTTCGTGTCCGAGGAGGAAGATGCGGGCTCGGTCGCACCAGAGGATCGAGTTCTCGACGATGATCCGCTCCACGTTGTTGTTCTGGCCGTCGAAGGTGAGCCCCTTCATGGCCACGCAGTCGTCGTCGCTCCGAATGAAGCAGTCGGTGATCAGCACATCCTGGGAGTTGCAGGGGTTGATGCCATCATCGTTCTGGACGCGGCTGTTGCAGAGTTTGACGTTTCGGACCGTTACGTGACGGCTGTGCTGCGGGACGATCGTCCAGTGCGAAGCGCCGCGGATGGTGATCCCGCTGATCTCCACGTTCGTGCCGTGGATGGCAACGACGGTGGGAGTGGGGCCCTTGCGCCACTCCCAGTCGGAGCCATCGAGAATTCCCCGGCCGCAGATGGTGATGTTGTCGCCTTCGGCCACGATCCCACCCTTGACGACGGCCCCGCCGGCCAGGTAAAGGGTCTGCCCGGACGCGATCTCGATCTTGCCCGGCTTGTGGACTCCGGGGCCGAAATAGACCACGCTCGGGGCATCCGGTTTGGGTGGATTGTCTTGGATCGGGTTGGCAAAGAGCAGAAGCGGCCCCTTTCTTCCATCGGGCTCGATGCTCAGTTTTCGGGGCCCGTCCAGACGGATCGCTAGCGTATGATCGTCCTGGATCTCAGCCACGACTGCGGCGGAGGCAGGACGGACAACCGTGCCGCGGAGCGACCGGGGAGACGTGATCCGCACGGTGACCGGGCCGGACAGATCGAAGTTGGCGAAGCTGTAGGGCCCGCCGTAATCCCACTGCTTGCCGGCAAAGGGGGGATCGAGAGTCCGGGCCGTGTAGACATCCACCTTCCGGCCGTCGGCCCAGACTTCATAGTCGGCCGAGAGAACCTCGCCTTCAGGAGCGGGATAGACGACGACCTCTCCCCATGCTGCCAGCGGGCAGGCAGCGAGGGTTGCCAGGAGGAGAACTGGGAAGACTCTGTTGGCCATGAAATGGATCCTTATCCAAGTGAAGGTGGTTGCCCGCTCCGGGCGAGCGGCTGAGCGGTTTCGGACAACGGCCTGTCCCGGAACCGCCCAAAAGGCCTCCCACTACGCGGGATCATCGGCGGCAGAAATCTCAGGATCGGCTCCAGGCAATGCCGCGATGGCCAGGGGCGGGATGACCGGGTTGTGTGGGACGAACCTCAGAAAACCGTCCCATGTTTCACAGGGCGGCAGGGCCGCCAACCAATACGAGCTACCGCTCGAGCTGAAATGGCCTGCTCCCGATGGTCGCGGATCTTTGTGAAAAACTTCACGATCTTTGAGGTTAGTAGTACAGAGACGGGGGACCCGCGGGAGCTGGTCACGGACCACCCAGCGGTAGCTGGCGACCAACCTCCGGCCGGTGGGCGTTGGCGGTGCTGCCGCCCCGCGGCACTCGGCCCTGAATCCTCGCGGTCCTGGATTTCTGAAGTCCGATGGGTGCCCATTGTAGCCGATCGAAACGGCCGGATCCAATTCGGGCAAACCCCGGCGCGCCTGCCGATGCCGGATCTGGCGCAGAGGCTGCGGTCCCGCGGGCTCCGCCAACCAGGGACTCCTGGCCTCCCGGCATGGTGGTACAATGCTGGGAGCGGGCCTGGCCGCGATTTCTTCGATCTGCGCTTGGTGCGATGTGGGAAAAAGTGCACAATCAACTCCCAGTGGCGGCCGCTGAGGCTGCCGGGCGGCCTGGGGATGCTCCTTGTGCTGCCACCGGTCCGGTTCCCCGGTGAGGGAGAGTGATGCAAGACGTTTCTCTGGCTTTTCTCTGGCACCAGCATCAGCCGTACTATCCCGACGATCTGACCGGCGAGAATCCCATGCCGTGGGTCCGCCTGCACGGCACCAAGGACTATTGGGGCATGGCCATGTTGCTGGACGAGATGCCCGAGGTTCACGCCACGATCAACATGGTCCCCAGTCTCCTGCTTCAGTTGCAGCAATACACCGACGGAAGCCGGCAGGACCGCCATCTGCGGGTCTCGCAGCTTCCTCCGGACTCCCTGCAGGAAGACGACCTGGTGTACCTGCTCGACAACTTCTTCATGGTCTTTCCGGATCATATGATCCGTCCCTATCCTCGCTACCAGGAACTCTATCAGAAGCGGGGAGTGGGAGTCGACACGGCACTGCGGGCTGCCAAGCGATTCAGCAAGCGGGACCTTCTCGATCTGCAGTGCTGGTCGAACGTGACGTGGATCCACTCGTTGGCGTTCGAACGCGACAAGGATCTGGCCGAATTCCGCAAGAAGGGGCGTCGCTGGACCCAGGAGGAGAAACAGTGGCTCCTGGCCCGGCAGATGCAACTGCTGGCCGAGGTGATTCCGCTCCACCGCCGGTTGCAGGATCGCGGACAGATCGAGCTGACCACGACGCCATTCTATCACCCCATCCTGCCACTACTGTGGGACAAGCGGCTAGCTCAGCGGGCCATGCCGGAGGTGGTACTCCCCAAGGCGCTGGCCAGCTATGCGGAGGATGTGGCCGGCCAGATCCAGAAGGCGGTCGATACGCACCAGCGGGTTTTTGGGCGTCCCCCTCGGGGCATGTGGCCCTCGGAGGGATCGGTGTGCCAGGGCATCATCCCGGCGATTGCGGAAGCCGGGATCGAGTGGATCGCCACCGACGAGGAGATTCTCTCGTCTTCGACCGACGGTTGGGTCTCGCGCGACGCCAACGGCTACCTGCGCAATCCGGAGATGCTCTACCGGCCGTGGCGGGTGGAAGAACGGGGCCGGTCGCTGCAGATGGTCTTTCGGGACCACGCCATGAGCGATCAGATCGGCTTCCACTACCAGCGCTACGAGGCAGGACATGCCGTCGACGATTTCCTGGCGAAGATCCAGGCGATTGCCGGCGCCACGCGGGGCAAGACGGCCCATCGCCCAACCCTGGTCAGCATCATTCTCGATGGCGAAAACTGCTGGGAATACTATCCCAACGGCGGCCTGGATTTCGTTCGGGCGCTTTACCGCCGGGTCGCAAGCCAATCCAGGCTGACTCCCGTGCGGATCTGCGACTATCTGGACCAGTACCCGGCAACCGACAAACTGGCCAACCTGTTTCCCGGAAGCTGGATCCAGCACAATTTCGGGATCTGGATCGGCCATCCGGAGTGCAATCGCGCCTGGGACCTGCTGGACCAGACTCGCAGGCACCTCGTCGAGGCGGCCGCAGCGGGCCGCGCGTCGGGCGAGCAGCTCGACCGGGCGCGGGAAGAACTGATGATTGCCGAAGGGAGCGATTGGTTCTGGTGGTTCGGCGATTCCCATTCCAGCGCCCAGGACAATCTCTTCGATCGGCTTTTCCGCAAGCACCTTCAGAATGTGTACGCCTTTCTGGGTGAACAACCGCCGGGAGAACTGGCTCGGCCGATCAGCCAGGGGCACGGGCAGCGGTTGCACAGCCAGCCCACCGGGCTGTTGAACGTGAAGGTCGACGGCCGGCGGACCTACTTCGAGTGGTTGAATGCGGGACGCTATATGTGCCAGGGTGCCCGGGGAACGATGAGCATGGCCGCGGGAGAGGGGATCATCAGCGACCTGTTCTTCGGTTTCGACGAGACGCAGCTTGCCCTGCGGCTCGATGCCCGCGGAGGGGCCTTCCAGGAACGGATCGGAGGCGTCGACACGATTCGGGTTGTGTTTTTCGAGCCGGAGGGCTATGAACTCCGGATCGCGACTCGGTCGGGAAAGAGCCTGGACTCCAGCCTGCTCTGTGGCGGCAAGAAGGCTGCCCAGGCCGGCGTCCAGGCGGCTGCGGAACAGGTTTTCGAAGCGACCTGCGCATTCAGCAGCCTGGGCGTTGCAGCAGGAGAAGCGATCCAGTTCTTCATCGAACTGCAGAAGCAGGGATTGGTGGTCGAACGGATCCCGGCGGAAGGCGCCATCGAAACGGCGGCGCCCGGCGAGGATTTCGAACTGAGAAACTGGCAGGCGTAGAGACCGAACAGGCGAGTAGCGAGCATGCCCGATTTACGCAAAGACCCGATCGTCGGACGCTGGGTGATTGTGGCGAAAAGTCGCGCCAAGCGTCCCCACGATTTTGAGACGTCGCCACGACTCCGGCGGGGCCGGTTCTGCCCCTTCTGTGCAGGCAACGAAGACAAGACTCCGGGCGAGATCATCGCCTACCGCAATCCGGGATCGCAGCCCAATCGGGAAGGCTGGCGCGTGCGGGTGGTGCCAAACAAGTTTCCAGCACTCGAAATCGAAGGCGACCTCCAGAAACGGGGGGAGGGCATTTACGACATGATGCAGGGGGTGGGAGCCCACGAGGTGATCATCGAGTCTCCCCAGCACATCGTGAGCACCTCGCAACTGACGGAAGAGCAGCTCCGGGAAGTGCTCTGGGTCTATCGCGATCGCCTGGTGGACCTGAAGAAGGACCCTCGACTGGTGTACGGCATGATCTTCAAAAACGTCGGCGCCGCGGCCGGCGCGTCGCTGGAGCATACCCACAGCCAGTTGATCGTGACTCCGATCGTGCCGATCAATGTCTGGGAGGAGATGACCGGCTCGCTGGAATTCCATAATTACCGTGGACGATGTGTCTATTGCGACATGATTCAGCAGGAGCTGGCCTCCGAGAAGCGGATCGTGCTCGACACTCCCGGGTTCGTGGCCTTCTGTCCGTTTGCCGGCCGGTTCCCCTTTGAGACCTGGATTCTGCCCAAAACGCATTCGAGCCACTACGAGAACATCCAGAAGAACGGGATCGATGAGCTGTCGGGGGTGGTCCGCCAGGTGATCGGCAAAATCGAGGCGGCACTCGACAAGCCCGCCTACAATTACATCATTCATACGGCCCCCTTTGACACCCAGGAGCTCGCCCACTATCACTGGCATATAGAGATTATGCCGAGTTTGACGCGCGCGGCGGGGTTCGAATGGGGGACAGGGTTCTATATCAACCCGGTGCCACCGGAAGAAGCGGCGGCTTTTCTCAGGGAAGTCGAGATAGAAAGCACTGCCTCGTGACACGGCTGCCCCGAGCCCCTGTTTCTGCACGATGGACGAAACAGCGGGGCAGGACTGGAATTTTGTGAAGATTTTCCGTCAGGGGAAGCTGGACAAACTGGGTTATTCTATCCGATTAAGTAATAAGTCTGTGCAGGTTTGCCGGAGCAGCGGGCACGCGGACGAAAGGAACTCCATCATCCCTCTGGCGTCTCAACAGAAACTCGCATCGATCATGACCAAGTCTATTCGCTTCGTCCTCGCACTTCACAACCACCAACCCGTCGGCAATTTCGATCACGTTTTCGAGCAGGCCTACCAGGACAGTTATCTTCCGTTTCTCGACGTCTTTGAACCCTACGACTCGCTGCGGATCGGCCTGCACACCAGCGGCTGTCTGATGGAATGGCTCGACGCGCGGCATCCGGAGTATCTGGATCGCCTTGCCGGGCTGGTTCAGCGCGGCCGGATCGAGATCGTTGGGGGGGCGTTTTTCGAGCCGATTCTGGCCATGATTCCGTCCCGCGATCGGGTGGGCCAGATCTGCGGCTACACCCGTTGGCTGGAAGATCGTCTCGGATCCGCGGTCCGGGGGATGTGGGTTCCGGAGCGCGTGTGGGAGCAGTCCTACGTCCGGGACCTGAGCGCTGCGGGAATCGAGTACACGATTCTCGACGATTTCCATTTCAAGGCTTCCGGGCTGGTGGATGAGCAGCTCTTTGGCCACTACCTGACCGAGGACGACGGGCGGACGATGTCGATCTTTCCGGGGAGCGAGCGTCTGCGCTACCTGGTTCCGTTCGGACAGCCACACGAGACCGTCGACTACCTGCGGCAGGTGGCCGAGCAGCAGGACAATGCCGTGGTGCTTTTCGGCGACGACGGCGAGAAGTTCGGCACGTGGCCGGAGACGAAGATGCACTGTTACCAGAACGGCTGGTTGCGGCGGTTCTTCGACGTGCTGTCCGAGAATCGGGACTGGATCCATATGACGACGCCTTCCGAGGCGCTCGACAGTGTCGAGCCGCTGGGCAAGATCTATCTGCCCACGTGCAGCTATCGGGAGATGACCGAGTGGGCCTTGCCTGCGGGCATGCAGAACGAGTACTACGACATCGCGCACCAGATGGAACACGAGCAGCGTTGGGGTTCTCTGAAGCGATTCGTGCGAGGGGGATACTGGCGCAATTTCAAGATTCGGTACCCCGAAACGGACGAGATGTATTCGCGGATGATGCAGGTGAGCGCCCGTTTGCAGCGTGCGATCGACGACGGCAAAGTAGGCCCGGAGATCGAGGACGCGCGTCGCGAGCTGTACCGCGGCCAGTGCAACTGCAGTTACTGGCATGGGGCGTTTGGGGGCATCTACCTGCCACACCTTCGCAACGCGGTCTACGAGCATTTGATCAAGGCCGAGAATCTCCTGGACCATATTGCGGGCCGGAGCGGCAAGTGGATCGAGGCCAAGGCCGAGGATCTGAATTTCGACGGCCGCCAGGAGGTCCAGGTGGCCAACGACCGGATGATCGGCCTCTTGGCCCCGGCCTGCGGCGGGCACTTGTACGAACTGGACATCCGCTCGATCCAGCACAATCTGCTGGCCACGATGACCCGCGGCCCCGAGGCGTACCACCGCAAGGTGCTTGCCGGTGCCAACCAGGCGGGCGGCGACTGTGCCAGCATCCACGATCGAGTCGTGTTCAAACAGGAAGGGCTCGACCGGCTCGTCCAGTACGACAGCTATCGCCGCAAGAGCCTGGTCGATCTGTTCTTCGGCGCCGATGCCACACTGGAGCAGGTAGCCGCGGGAAAGGCCGAGCAGCACGGCGACTTTGCCAAAGGGGCCTACGACGCGCGTGTGCGCCGCAATCCCGACCGGGTCCAGGTCCATCTCGCGCGCGATGGCCAGGTGGATGGAGTGCCGGTGCGGGTTACGAAGGCGGTTACCTTGAGCGCCGGCAGTTCCGTCCTCGAGATCGCCTATCGCCTGGAGAACCTACCCCTGGATCGGACGCTGCACTTTGGCGTGGAGCTGAATTTTGCGGGGCTGCCCGGGGGAGCCGACGATCGCTACTTCCACGACGCGGCCGGCACGAGCCTCGGCCAACTCGGCACGCGGCTGGATCTTCGCGAGACGGCCAGCCTCAACCTTGTCGACGAGTGGCTGGGGATCGACGTGGGAGTGAAATGTTCCCGCCCGACCAGCTTCTGGGCCTATCCGATCCAGTCGGTGAGCGGATCGGAGGGGGGATTTGAGCTGGTGCACCAGTCGGTGGTCGTCGTCCCGCACTGGCACGTCCAGGCGGCAGCCGACGGCACCTGGAGCGCAACGATCCACCTTTCGGCCGACACTTCGAAGGCCGAGAGCCGGCGGCGCCAGATCGAGGGGACGGTTGCAGCCGCTGTCTGACCGACAACCTGCGAGGGAAGAAAGAGCCCAGGAGCCGGCGGGCCTAACCTGCCGGCTCCTGCTGTTGTTCCTGTCACTTTCTGGTCGAGCGATCGCACCAGGCGGACTCCCAGGCAACCGCTTCTCGTGCGGGGGCGCAATCAGTACTTGTCCAGGATTTCCTCGCCTGCGGGGGTGCCCAGGGCTTTCCACACCTTGCGGTCGATGCTGTCGGAAGTGAAGGCTGCGGACCCGTCGGCGTTCACACGCTGGACGCCGCCCGGGTGACGGCTTCTGGCCAGGAATGTTCCGACCGGTCCGGTCCGCGACTGAACCGGTCTATACTTGTAGTCCAGCTCGCACTCGTTTAAGTCATCGGAGTTCGGCGTGTCGAGCGTTATGAAGGTCCAGACCTGGTTGCGTTGTCCGAAGAACCACGACATCCCTCGCGGAGGCCCCGGTGCCCCAGGTTTGCGGGAGGGTTTCCGGGAAACACAGTCGGCGTAATCGTCGTCGGTATTGCTGGCGAAAAACTCGGGAGTGGCACCGATCAAGCACTCCGAGACGAGCATCGTGTTGGTGCTGCCGTCCAGGATGTCGGCAAAGCGAACGGCGCTGTTGATACCGAAAGCCCCCTGGATGGACTTGTCCGGTTTCGTAAGCCAGGCGTTGTCCGTGTGCCCGATACAGGCCACGTAGTTGGTCGGCCCAAAACCGGCTGCGACTTTCTCATCCTGATCGCTGGGGCAGCGAACGAGGGAAAGCTCGATTGCCGCGATTTCCGCATTGACTCCCGCATTGCCGGGCTGCATCTCCCAATCGATCCGCTTATGGATCGTCTCGAGCTCCAGGTATCCGAGGATCTGGGCGATCCAGGTCGTATTGTTGGTCTCGCCCGGATCGCCACAACCCTGAGTGTCCCGAATCGTCCCCGGCGGGAGTCTCTCATACGACATCACATAGTTTTGAATCGCCGCCCCGATCTGCTTCAGATTGTTCAGGCACTGGTTCTTCCTGGCCGATTCGCGGGCCGACTGAACGGCGGGCAGGAGAAGAGCAATCATGATGGTGATGATGGTAATCACCACGAGAATCTCGACAAGTGTGAACCCTTTTGGGCGATCGACCAGCCGCATCATCGCGCATCCCTCCTGCGGTATGAAGTTGAAAGACAAACCGCTTCACCCCACGACACGCTTGGACCCTCCCCACTACCTGTTTACCCGATGGCAGCGAGAATAGCAAGGATTCTGCACTCGTCCGCACGGCAGGAGCCGATCCTCGATGCCGGGGCAGGAAGGCATTTTGCCCTTGTCGTGCACGACCAAACCACAGGCCGCCGCGTTTCTGCCGAGACTTGCGGCGGCAGCAGGCCGCCGGCGGCCGGGCGGCAGTGTGCGACGGACCTTCCGTCGGTACCCGCCGGAGGGGCCCAATTGGCGAGCCGGGAGATCAAACCGAAGCTCTTGGGGCGCGTTTTTTGCCTTCTCCAGGGTTTCAGATAAGCCATTTGGGGAGGGCGACCAACGGAAGCCCGGATTCTGCGGCATTCGGCGGTCAATCACGGCATCACATTCTTGAAGTCCAATAGGAACCGCATCCGACTCATCCGACCCATCCGACCAGCCGCTGCGTTTCGCAACTGCTATTGGGGGAGTCTGCTTTTGTCGGCTATCATGCGCAGACTGCCACGGGGGCGGGGGGCACTGGCCTGCTGACGACCATACGCCGGAAATGCCGATGTCCGAGAATCCCAGAATCCTGATCGTTCGGCTCACGGCCATTGGCGATGTGCTTCACGGCCTGCCGGTGCTCTGCGCCCTGAGGGATCGGTTTCCCAAGGCACAAATCGGCTGGGTGGTCGAAGGGCGGGCAGGATGCCTGCTCGAAGGGCACCCGGCGCTGGACCAGCTGATCGTCATTCCCCGAGGCTGGCTCAAGTCGCCGCGGACTGTGCGGCAGGTGCGGCGCGAGATGCGCCAGTTCGCCCCCGAGATTTCCTTGGACCTGCAGGGGCTGAGCCGCAGCGCCATCGCCGCATGGCTCTCGGGAGCCCGGCGGAGAATCGGTTTCGGGTGCGACAAGGGTCGCGAGATCAGCCGCTGGCTGAATACGGAACTGGTCCGATCGACCGCGCCGCACATCATCGACGCCAATCTGCAACTCCTCGGGCCGCTGGGAATCGACAGTCCCAGAGTGCATTTTGACCTGCCGGAAACAGACCAGGATCGCCAGTCCTGCCGCCAGATCCTCAGCCGGCTGGACCAGACCGGCCCCTTTGCCGTGGTGAATGTGGGGGCCGGCTGGCCGTCGAAACTCTGGCGGATGGATCGCTATGCGGCGGTTGTCCGCCATCTGGGCCAGCGGCGCGGTTTGCCGACGATCGTTGTCTGGGCAGGCGACGAAGAGCGGCTGTCGGCCGAGCAGGTGGTTGGCCAGTCGGACGGCTGGGCCCGATTGGCCCCCGCGACCACGCTGCGAGAACTGGCCGCCGTGTGCCGGCGGGCGGTTCTGCTGGTCGGATCCGACACCGGCCCGCTCCACCTTGCCGCGGCGGTCGGCACTCCCTGCGTCGGGCTCTATGGTCCGGTGCCCGCCGAGCGGAACGGTCCCTACGGGGCCCAGCACATTGCGGTGCAGAAGGCCAGGCTTGAAGGCCGGCTTCTGCGCGGTCGCCGCACGGCAGCGCCAACGCTGATGGATGCCATCACGGTCGACGACGTCTGCGCGGCGTGCGACACGATCCTCGATCGCGGCGGGGCGGCGGCCAGGGCGTCGTGAGGCGCCGCTACGGATGCTGCACGGCGCGGCGGCCGGTTTCTTCGTAGAGTGCCGCATACTGCTGGGCGCTCCGCGTCCACGACCAGTCCTGCCGCATTCCGTTGGCAACCAGACGACCCCATCGGTCGGGCTGGTGGTAGAGCTGGCAGGCCCGCCACAGCGTCTGGCCAAGCATCAGGCCCGAATCCTCGCGGAAACTGAATCCGTTGGCGGTTCCCGCAGCCATGGTGGATTCGTTGGCGTCGACGACCGTATCGGCCAGGCCCCCCGTTTCGCGGACAATCGGCACCGTACCGTAGGTGAGGCTGTACATCTGGTTGAGGCCGCACGGTTCGAACCGGCTCGGCATCATGAACATGTCCGCGCCGGCCTCGATGCGGTGGGCCGACTCGTCGCAGAATCCGATCTTCACGGCGATCTTGTCCGGATACTGGCGGGCGTACTCGCGGAAGGTCTGTTCGAGCCGCGGATCCCCGGTGCCCAGCAGGACCCACTGCACGTCGTTGTTCTGGGCCCAGCCGGGCATGATTTCGGCGATCAGATCGAATCCCTTCTGGTGCGCGATGCGGCCCACGATGCCGACCAGGGGAACGTCGCGGCGTTGCGGCAATCCGAACTGCTTCTGCAAGGCGGCCTTGCAGACGGGCTTTCCGTCCGCGACCGTGCCGGCCGTGTAGTTGGCCGCCAGATAGGGGTCGGTGCCCGGGTTCCATTCGCTGCGATTGATTCCGTTGAGAATACCGCTGAGCACGTCGCGGCGGTGCTGCAGCACGTTCTGCAGCCCGAAGCCGAACTCGGGAGTCTGGATCTCCTCGGCATATCGCCGGCTGACCGTGTTGAGCGAATCGGAAAACACCAGGCCCGTTTTCATCAGGTTCAACTTGCCGTAGAACTCCATCTCGCGCCAGTTGAAGTGGCGCCAGTCCAGTCCGGTCAGCAGCATGTCCCAGTGCCAGAAACTCCCCTGGTAGGCCAGATTGTGGATCGTCAGCAGCGTGCCGATCCGCGAGTAGCGCGGAAGCCGGCGGTACTCGAGCTTCAGGTAGGCGGGAATCAGGCCCGTCTGCCAGTCGTTGCAGTGGATCACCTCGACGTTCAGTTCCAGAACCCGGATCAGTTCCAGCACGGCGCGGGAGAAGAACACAAACCGTTCGCAGTTGTCGACGTAGTCCTTGTCGTTCTCGCGATACAGCTCAGCCCGATCGAAGTACTGGTCTTGCTGGACCAGATAGACGGGCACGTCGCTCGCGGGGAGCCTGCTCTCCAGAACGTGCCCCGTGACCGTTTTGCTGCCAACCGGGATGATGAAATCGATCCCCATCGGCTGCACAGGGACGCCGCACCATAGGGCATGGCGATAGGCCGGCATAACGAGCACAGGACGATGTCCCAAACGGGCCAGTTCCAGGGGCAAGGTGCCGCACACATCGGCCAACCCCCCCGTTTTGGCGTACGGGACCGCTTCGCTGGTTGCCAACAAGATGTTCACGACAGGTCTCTTCCTACTGGGAAACGGGCGATCGAGGCTCACCTACAAGCATGCGATACGGAGAACGTGAATGCCAGGGCGATGGGTAGAAATGGCTTAAATCGGGGGACAGTATCTCTCTTCCGCGGTATCCCATGTGGGCAGCGCGCGCTTTCCTCCTCAAGTTTATCCTTCGCATCGGAGTCGAAGGCGGGGGGAGATAAGCGTCTTTTCCGTGAAAGTGGGAGGATTGGGAAATATGGATGGGCTTAATTTCAGTGGCGCCAAATGGATGGGTTCTGCCGCCCACTGCGGGCGAGATCCCAGTACCCCAGGAATCGTGGGAAGACGACCCTCTTTGACAGGACAGCGCCAAGTCGCCACTTTCCTGGAACAGGTTGGATTGCTGCCGCTGCTGTCACCCCAACATGGCGTGCTGTTTTCCCGCCCTAAGGATCGCCGGGCAAACGACTGTCGCCGCTGGCGGTGCGAACGCCGGCAATGCGACAGTTGCGGTCCTTAGCGCGGTCGCGTCAACCGGCGCAGAATCGTTCCCTGTGAGGCCGTGACAAGACGCCGGCCGCCCTTTCGGGCCTTGCGCCGGGTCCTTCGATCAGGGGCTGTCTTGTGCTTTTCTGCCTCCATCGACCGGGATGGAGCCTGCCAGGCAGCCAAGCACAAGGGCCGCCAGGAGGAAAAAGGGACCCTCCGTGAGGGTCCAGAAGGAGGGCAGGCCCGACCAGGCGTCGATCAACACCAGGCTGATGCCGCAGAAGGCGAGCACACCGGCCGTGAACCGGAGGGCGGGCAGATAGCGGCGAACGTCCAGCGATACGTAGATCACCACGGCGCCGTGGGCGGCGTAGAGGAGAGAGACTGAACGGGCGAGGTACTGCACGACCGGCCCGTCGAGCATTTCCCCCATCCCGAGCCAGCGGTGGGCAGTCTCCATCCAGGCGCTGGGCATGAAGGTGGGAATGACCGCCGAAAACGAAACCAGGCCGACCATCCGCAGCACAGTGGCCAAGATCCGCTCCGATCCTCGCATGACAATGATTCCCGGGTCTTGCTGGACGGCCTCGATCGTAAGTTGGCCAACTGCTGTCACATCTTCGTAACCCGAAGCGCAAGCGAGGCAAGATGTTACCCTTCTGGCTTGCGATTCGGGTTTGCGATTGGGCCGGCAAGCTTGCGATCAAGGCCTTGCTGGACGAACAAAGAAACCGAGCGGCCATCATTCTAGCCGAGTGCCCGACCCTCCACCACGCAGCGGCGGCCAGGGCTGGCAAACTGGCTTGTGGCCCCGCCCGGTGATACAATGCCGCGCACCGTGCTCGCAGCTCTGTAACTCGAAATGCGAAGCACGAAATCCAAGACAAACCCAAAGGCCGAAGATCGAAGGCTCGAAACAAGACCGCGTGTGTCGCCACGAGTCGGTTCGTCCGGTTTGAGATGTTTGGATTTCCGGTTTTCAGTTCGTTCAGGATCGCCACGGTCGCCTTTCGCTGCGTGAAAGCGGCGCTGCCTTCGCAAGCGAACGGCGACAATACGACAGTCATTGATTCGACGGTTCTTGGAGTTTTTTGTCCAGACTTGTGTGCATGGTGTGCGCAGGTTTGGGAAGGCTGGGCTGCGGGCCTGCCCCGCCTTCGGATCTCGTGTTTCGGATTTGGCTTTGGCCCGAGGCTGCCTCAGGAGTCCACCGTGACCATCACCAGGTTCTTCCCCCTGTGGTCTGTGATCGCAACCCTTCCCGCCGCGCTCATTTCCCCCAGCGGAACTTGCCTCTGCCCGGCCGGCGACCTCAAGGCGGAACTGGCGGGCTGCCCCTACAGAATCGTCTATGAGACGTATCAAGACGGCAATTGGGAACTGTTTCGGATCAATGCCGACGGGTCCGACCCGGTGAACCTCACCCAAACCGGCGACGTCGACGAACTCTATCCTCACGCCTCGCCCGACGGCACGAAGATCTGCTTCGTGGCCGACGAAGGAAAGGGCGAAGACAAGAGTCGCAACGTGTACTACATCAGCGCCGACGGGACCGGCCGGACCCTGGTCGCCCGCAACGCGCGGCAGCCGTTCTGGAACCCCGACGGCACCGTGATCGCCTATCTGAAAGGCGAAATGGAGACCTACAACTCCTCGTCGGTGGCGTCGCGGGGGCTGTTCTTCTTCGACCTGGCCTCGGGCGAGCACCGCGCCCATGCAAACCAGGAACTCTGCCATCTGTTCGGCGTCTGCTGGACGCCCGACGGGAACTGGATCCTCGCCACGATTCACGCCGCCATGGGATACCGGCACGCCATCATAGCCATCGAGGTTCATGGCGAGCGAGTCGTCGATCTGGGCATCCCCGGCTGCCGGCCCGAGGCAAGTCCCGACGGCAGGCAAATCGCCTGGACGCCGAGCGACTGGGCCCTCCGCGTCGCCGACCTCGATCTGAGCGGCCCGGAGCCGAAGGTTACCGGCGGACGCGACATCGTCGTCAGCGAGAAACCGATCAAGGTCTACCACATCGACTGGCCGCCGGAGGGGAACTACGTCGCCTTCACTCGCGGCCCCGCCGGAAAACGCCTCGGCCCGGCGCCCGAGGGCGTTGGAACCCAGGCCCCCGGCTGGAATATCTGCGTGGCCGATCTCCGTGCCGTCAATCGCTGGGTCGAAATCACCACCGACGGCCACTCCAACAAGGAGCCCGACTGGATTCCGCAGAAGTGACTGCCGCCCCCTTCGTCCCCGATGCAGCCCCGATCATCGCCCCCCCTTCTTCCGCCCCGCAGGGGCAGCCACATATCGACTTGGCCAGCAGCTTTTCGGGTGCCAGTAGCAGGTGGTTGCCCACTCCAAGCTCGGTCCAGGCCTGGCCGGCGAGCAGGCCGCCCCGTTCCCCGACCTGAATGACACCTCAGAGGAATCCTGCGGCTACCCGTCGAGCAGGTCGGTCACCGCGGCCACGACGTCAAGTTGGTACTGCTGGTTGGCGTCGAATTGCAGCTTCACTGGCCGCCCTCCTTGCGTTTCTTTTCCTCGATACGTTTGACCTCCTTCTCGAAGTCGCTCTCGAACCGCTCGTCTTGCTGAACGCGGAACGTGGCGTACTGCTCCTCGGCCAATCGTTTGGCCACTTCGGCGGAAACGGACCCGGCGTTGGTCAGTACCTCGTATTCGTTGAACTTCAGGAAGGCGTCGAGCTTGGCCACCCAATCGGCCATTCGCATGGGGATCTGGCGGGCCGCCTGGTTCTCGGCGTAGTCCAGGTACATAGTGACGATTCGCTCAAGCTCCTTGATCTCGCCCTCGATCAGGTAGTTCTTGGCAATCGACACGTCGCCCTTCAGAATCTTGCCGTGGGGAGCGTTCTTCCAGGTCGTCAGCCCCATAGTCGGCTTCGTGGCGTCGGCACGCTCGGCAATAATCTCCGCGGCCGTATTGCCGGTTACCGCCCAGTGGAGTTTGTTCTGCACAGTCTTGAAAAAGGCCTGGGTGATTTCGGCCTTCGCGTCGTAGTCGATACTGCACTGCTCGTAGATGTCGGTGATCTTGAGATAGAACCGCCGCTCGCTGGCCCGGATCTCCCGGATGCGTTCCAGCAGTTCGTCGAAGTAGTCCTTGCCGAACCGTCTGTTGAGCTTCAGGCGCTCGTCGTCGAGCACGAAGCCCTTGATGACGAATTCCCGCAGGGTTTGAGTGGCCCAGATGCGGAACCGGGTGGCCTGGGCACTGTTGACCCGGTAACCCACCGAAATGATGGCATCCAGGTTGTAGAAGTCGATTTCCCGGCGGACGTCCCGATTGCCCTCGCGTTGAACTCTTAGAATTCTTCGAAGAGTTGCCTCCCGGCTCAATTCGCCCGAGTCGTAAATCTCTTTCAGGTGGTAACTTATGGTCGGAAGCTCCACCCCGAAAAGCTCGGCGATCTTCTTCTGGTTGAGCCAGAAGGTCTCGGATTCGTAGAGCACCTCGATCCTGACCGCCCCCTTCTGGGTCTGGTACAGGATGAGTTCTCCTTCGTTGGGTTTCTCGGCTTCACTCATACCGGCCTCCTACACCGTCTTGAAGCTGGCGACGCCCTTGGACTTGAAGATCTGCACGGGGACAAATAAACGGGCCAGGTCTAATTTATGGGGCAGCCGTGTTTTCAGGATCCCTTCTTCCGCGGCCGGCCGCGAGGACGGAGGGTCGATTC
>CAZLWV010000173.1:0-16327 GCA_964563135.1 uncultured Planctomycetaceae bacterium | reverse complement strand
CGGGTCTCTTGCCGGCGAACGCCCGAGAACTTGGTGAACCAGTGCCAGCCGCCCAGGTCGACCACCCCCGCGATCCTGTAAGCCACGCGGCGGTCTCCGCCCTGCGGCGGCATGAGCTGGAGCGTATCGCCCAGATGCAGTTCCATGGCCCTGGCGAGATTCTCGGGAAGGAGGCAGGCGTGATCGTTCGCCATAGCGGCCATGGCGCTGCTGGCATCGCCTTCGAGGAACTCGAGATCGAGGAAAGCGGGATCGCCGCTGAAAGCTTCGCCCGGATCGATGCCCATGAGGATGACGTTGTCGTGCATGAGCAGCGGACGGGGCTGGAAATCGGCCAGCTTCGGCTGTTCGACCGCCACCGGCAGGCATTCGGACGGCCTCACGCCCCGCGCCGAGCGAAGATCCGACAGTTCCGAATCGCTGAGCCCCACGGGCTGGAAGGCGACGAGCACGTCGGGAAGCCACCGGCCGGGGAAGTAGGGCTGCAGCATCGAGTAGCCCCAGGTCTGGGTGGAGATGTACAGGGCCAGTCCCACACACAGGGCGACCGTTGTGCCGATGGTCCGCCAGAGGTTGGCGGAGAGCTGCGTCGTGGCGAGTTGCGGATCGAGCAGGAACAGTCTGGCCACGAGGTATCCAAAACACTTCTCGGCCGCCAGGACCATGGCCGGGGCCAGCAGCAGGAAGCCGACCACCATGCCCGGATAGCCGAGGGCCCAGTAAACCCAGGATCGGGATTCCAGCGGAACCTGGAGGACGAAGACGGCGATGGGGTTGATGGTGATGAGGGCCAGACCAACGACCGCCGCGATTATGGCCGTTGCGCCGTGGGGTCGGGGACGGGGAGGAACCATGGCCTCCAGGGGGCGGACCCGCGCGGCCCGCCATGCGGGGAGGACCGCGGCGGCCAACGAGCCGCCCAGGGCGCTCAGGCCGGTCAGCGCCACGCACCAAATGCCGAGCGACACTCCGGCGGGAAACAGATCCGGCTGGGCGCGTTGGGCCAACTGGAGCAGACCGAAGCCGGCAAGCAGCCCGCCCCCCCAGCCGATCAGTGCCAAGAGCAGGCTCTCGGCAAACACGAGCGCAACCACCTGGCCTTTCGTCAGTCCCACGGCCCGCAGGACGGCCAGTTCCCTGGCCCGTTCGCTCACGCCCATGGAGAGCGTGGTGAAAATGATGAACAAGGCGGCCAAGAGCGCCATTCCGGCGGCCGAGTAGGCCTGGGTCTTGCTGGCAGACACGCTCCTGTTTTGGCCCATGCCGGCCTCGACGGCCGTCAGGTCCAGCGTATTCGATCCAGGGGCGGCCTCGGCGATCCGTGGCAGCCAGCGGCGGACGAAACCGGAAGGATCGGCATCCTCGTGCAGGGCCAACTGGATGACGTTGGGCGGGGACTGATAGCCGTTGATTTCGGTGGCGACTTGCGTGGGGACATAAAGCGCGCTGGAGGCGGGCGTGGCGCCAAACACGCCGGGCAGGCTCGGACGCCCCGCCGCTTCCGACGAGCCCGGGCCATATCCGCCGGGACCTCCCGGACCGCCCCGAGGGCGTTCGCCTCGTCCTGCCGGCCCGCCGGACGGTCTTCCGCGGCGATCGCCCATGGCGGGTCCGCCGCGACCCCGGCCCTGCTTGCCGGACAGACGACCTCCAGCCTGCATGGCGCCGGCGGGGCCTGCTGCGTCGCCGGTCCGCGGACCGGCGAGCATCGGCGACAGCAGGGGTTCCCGTACCGTGCCCACCAGGGACAGGGTTTTCTGATTGGTCAGGGAGGTGACCAGGACCTGGTCGCCTACCTTGACGCCCAGGCGTTTGGCCTCACGGTCGCTCAGGACTGCGGAACCGGGGCCGGTGAGCCACTGTCCGTCGACCAGATCGTAGGGGGGCGCGGTTGCCTCGGTGCCGACGAGGACCGGGCCGAGGGGGGGCGCTCCGTAGACGGGGGGAAGGGAGCCTCCCATGACCTGGCTGCCCGGTTCGACCTCCTGGCCGCCAGCCCCCAGAACGGCCGCGGCCACGGTGACCCGCGACTGGATGATCGGGTTGACCTCGGCAACGGCCGGATCGGCACGAAGATCGTCGATGAGGGATTCGGGAAGCGTTCCTCCCATGGGGCCGCCAGGGACGACAATCACATCATAGCGTCCCATATACGACGAGGCATGCTCGTCGAACTGGGCCACGAGGGCGTCGTATCCGCTGACGACCCAGACCACCGCGCAGGAGGCGGCGATGACGGCAAGGGAGGCGAGCATGAGCCGGGTCGGATGATGGCGGGCCTGGGAGAAAAGCAAGATTGCCACGGTTCGGAGGCTGTTCATGGAGACGCCTCCAGCGGCGAGGCGGCACGAACAACATCGTGGTAGTGGGCGGCGAGCGACTGGGCGTCGCCGAACTGGGCGGCGAGGAAATCGGTGAGGATGCGCCCATCGGCCAGCACGACGATGCGGTCGGCCCAGGTGGCGACGGCGGGCTCATGGGTGACGACGACGATCGTGCGATGCTGTTCGTGGCACAGCTCCCGAAGCTGCCGGCACAGATCCAGGCCGGTGACGGAGTCGAGGCTCCCGGTCGGTTCGTCGGCCAGCACGATCGCCGGATCGGCAATCAGGGCGCGGGCGAAGGCCACGCGCTGCTGCTCGCCCCCGCTGAGGGCGTCGGGGCGGTGGGTGCGGCGATGGCTCAGCCGCAGCCGTTCCAACAGCTGCTCCAGCCGCTGCCGGGCCTGGGGGGCCCGGCCGTCGGTTCGGACGGGCAACAGCACGTTCTGCTCGGCCGTCAGCGAAGGGATGAGGTTGAAGGCCTGGAACATGACGCCGATCCGGCGGCGGCGGAAGATCGTCAGACGCCGGTCCGACATGGCGGCAAGGTCCTGGCCGTCGACGAAGACCCGGCCTTCGTCGGGCGCCGTCAGACCGGCGGCCACGTGGAGCAGGGTGCTCTTGCCGGAACCGCTGGCGCCCATAACGGCCACGAACTGGCCGGGAGCGATTTCCAGGGAGACGTCGCTGAGAGCCTCCACGGTCGTCGCGCCTTGCTTGAACCTTTTTGTCACCTGCTCGATTCGCAAGGGGAGAGGCGTGTCGAAGGTGGTGTTCATGGCTGGGGGTATTTCTCAGTGCTTGTGAACCGGGGCGATGTGAGTCGTTTGTCTGGCGCCCAGCCGAAGGCGCCGGCAGGAACACGGGAGCCAGCGCTTTCGGCCGGGCGCTGAGCGATGTGCCTTGCCTGCGGCTGCAGGTCAAGCGAGTCTAGCGGTTCGCCACTTCGCCGCCGGCTCGGGTCCAGAGGGCGTGCCAGGTGTCTCGTTCAATGGTTTCACTGACGAAGCTCACGCTGCCGTCGCAAAAGCAGGCATTTACGCCGCCGGGATGCCGGCTGCGGGCCGCGGTGACCTTGGCCGATGCATACACGAAATCAGGAGCTTCGTGGTTGGGTGTCAAGCGTCCGTTCATGACGGGGCCCGTCGGCGAGCAGCCCCGAAGCCAGAAAGAAAGGCGTTTTCCGTCCCAGCCGGTGATGCTGGGAAGCACGCCCTCGAGCCCGCCCGAGTCAGCCGTATCGGCAATGGTGGCGTAGGCGCTGGTCTGGCCACGATAGATCTGGACGTCCGGGGTCGGGGTCAGATTCGGGGTGTTGCCATTTCCGCGGAGCGACTCGGTGAAGGCCAGCGTGTTGCTCGTGCCGTCGGTAATTGCCGCCAATCGGATGTCGGCGCCCACCCAGCAGAGGCCGTCGGTTGCGCCGAAACCCGGGTTGAAGACGCCGCCGATCCCGCTTTCATGGTTCATTGCGTAATTGCTGCCCGCCGCCGGAATAACCGTGCCCGAAGGGAGCTTCATGTCGTGCAGCGGGGGCTCGCCGTCGCTGGGGCAGAGGAACATGGGAACCACCGTGGCGGCTGCCGCCCGCAACTGGACCGGCAAGTCGGTCTTGCCGACATGCCCCATGTAGATGGAGAAGTCGATCAGATTCTGCAGGTTGGCCTGTTCGCAGTAGGGCAGGAGTTTGGCCAGGGGAGAGTAGTCGTTCGGGTAGACCGGGCCGGAAAAACCCGTGTTGGGCAGCGTCTCCCTGAAGGTGTCGGCGTAGTTGTGCATCGCAATGCCGAGTTGCTTCAGGTTGTTGGTGCAGCTCATTCGCCGCGCCGCCTCGCGGGCGGCCTGAACGGCCGGCAGCAGCAGGGCGATGAGAATACCGATGATGGCGATCACCACCAGCAGTTCCACAAGGGTGAACGCGGAACGTGGTTTCGTGGGCACAAATTCCTCCTCTCCGTAGGGGTTCACACCGGCGGCTATTGCGACTTCGGGCGGCAGTGGGACAGGGCCAGCAGCGAGAAGGCGGTCACCAGGTTCGGGTCGCCTTCCATCCAGCGGGAACTCTCGGTGTTGACCCAGGAACCGTTTTCCTGCTGCCGACGGGCGAGTTCCTCCGTGAGTTCCCGCCGCCAGTCGTGCTTCAGCCCGTTCTGGTCCTCGATGAGATCGTCGCCAAGCACGTCCAGCGACTTGGCGAACGTGTGGTAGTAGTAATACAGGCCGGCGCTGCCCATGCCCGGGTTTTCCTTCACGGAGTAGTACTTCCGGATCCACGCGACGGCCGCCTTCACCCGGGGATCGTCGCGGCTGAGTCCGGCGTAGATCATGCTCTTCAGTCCCGCGTAGCTCATCGAACCGTAGCTTCGCAGCCCACCTTCAGGGGTCAAACGCTCTTCGTCCTGCTGCCCGGGGACGCAGGAATAGTAGAAACCGCCGTCGTTGACCTTGGCGGAGAAGTGCGTTGTGTTGTGTTCCGTTTCGAGGTTCTGGCAGCGGGAGACAAACGTGAGAGCCTGCTGGATGGCCTCGTCGTTGCCATCGGCGCCGCGGGCCTTGAGCGCGTCGATCAGGTAGGCCGTATTCGAGAGATCGGGACGGGTGCTCCCGCCGTATCCGGCCCCGCCGTAATAGAAGTCTTCGCTCTCCCGATCCCGGCTCTCGTTCCACTGGAGGCTGCGCACGAACTTTTCGGCCTTGGCCAGCAGCTCATCGTACCTGCCGTCGGAGTTGGCCTCCTGGAAGCACATGATTGCCGCGCAGGTCTCGTAGTTGCCGAACATGCCCTTCATTCCGAAGATGCCGCCACCGGGCTGGGCACAGGACTCGAGGTAGGCAAGCCCTTTGGCGACGGCCGGATCGTTGGTTTTGCGGCCGCTGCGGAGCATGGCGGTAACCGCCAACGAGGTTGGCCCCGTGCCGGCGAACTTGCTGAAGGAGCCATCGGCCGCCTGGCCATGGGTGGCAAGGAAGCGGACTGCCCGCTGAACGGTCTCCTGGTGAAGGCCGGGCTCAGACCCCACCCGGCCCGCAGGCTCTCCGCCAGGGACGACGGCCGGCATCAGCAGCCAACTGACGGCCACGGCTGCAAGAATCTCCAGAGCGGCTGCACGCCGCTGCCGCTGAGCCACAACGGATCCGTCCGACATGAACAGAGGATTCATGGAATCAGTTTCCAACGCCACTTGCCGGGATTCTGTTTTGGCCAAACCAGGGGACCGGGAGCGATTCTGTCGGTGCAATTTGTATGCCAATGCCGCGCGGGGGAACCGGTTGAGAGGTGTACCGGCCATTTGCCGACCTCTGGCCGCCTGGTGGAGGGTGACGAGACGGCCGTTTGCTCCCCGAGGTGTCGAGACGATCGACAGGCGTGTCGAGAAATGTGACAGAGCGGTTGCCGAATGCCCGTGGAACGAGTCTCTCCGGCCCCTGAATCGGATCTGCACGATCAGGAGTTTGCCGCAGGAAAGACAGTGCCGCACGGCGGTCGCGGTTTCCTGAGACGGTGGTGCGCACGGTAGGAGGGTTGCGTGGGCGGCTGGGAGATTGCAGGTTGGCACGCGAAATGCTCAGATGAGCTGTCTCAGCGGAAACCGGGCCTGAACCTGGTGCTTTGTCACAGCTTCATCTTGGGATCAGTGGCGTAGAATCATGCGACAATCGCCGAGTCGTTCCGCAGTCTCGATCCCGATTTCTAGCTGAGACAAAGCACCAGGCCCAGGCGTTGGAGGGCGATTGAAACAGGGAACGATCAGGAATGCGAAACGACAACCGGGCCGATGTGGAAGACGCGGCAAGAGGGGACGCCCAGGAAACGAAAGCGTCGGGCGGGGCGGTAGCGCCGCTGCTGGTCGAGCACGTCACCAAGCGATTCCGGCAAGGCAGCCAGGTCGTTGAAGCGCTCCGGGATGTTTCCTTGACCGTCCATCGCGGGGAGTTTGTTGCCATCATGGGAGCGTCCGGATCCGGCAAGAGCACGTTGCTCCACGCGATGGCCGGGTTGACCGATATCGACTCCGGCTCCATCGCGGTCGACGGCCAGGATCTGGCGCGTCTGAACGACTCGAGGCTGACCCGGTTCCGGCGCGAGCGGATCGGGCTGGTGTTTCAGGCGTACAATCTCTTGCCGCTGTTGAGCGCGGAAGACAACATTCGCCTGCCGGTCATGGAGCATCGCGGAAGCGGCGACAAGGTTGCCGCGCTGCTGGATCGGCTGGGCCTGACGGATCGACGGACGCACAAACCCGACGCTCTTTCGGGCGGAGAGCAGCAGCGAGTGGCCATTGCCCGGGCATTGGTGACGGATCCGGCCATTCTGCTGGTGGACGAGCCTACCGGGAACCTCGATTCGGTGGCGGGGGCGGAGATCTGCGCCTTGTTGCGTTCTCTCTGCCAGGAGCAGAACCGCACGATCGTGATGGTCACCCATGAGCCGAGTGTCGCGCTGGCGTCGGACCGGGTTCGGGTCCTGAAGGACGGCGCCATCGTGGCCGGCTTTTCGACCGCCGGGTTTTCCGACGCTCTGGGGTTGGCCAATGCGTATCAGGATGCGATTCGGAAAGCGGCCGATTCTGAGGGGGCGCGGCATGAGAACCGTTTGGAAGCTCACACTCGGCTTCTTGCGGCAACATCCGGTCCGCACGTTGCTCACGATTCTGGCCACCACGGCAGCCACCTGCCTGGTGCTGTGGATGGTCAGCGGATACGAGGCGCTCGTGCGGTCTTACGACGTGTATGCGCAGCGGGCGCTGGGCCGCTACGTGCTGTCGGTCGACCCGATCAGCCGATGTGGGCCGAGCGGGTCGTCATTCAGTCCCAGGCCGTCAAGCTCCAGGCTCCGCCCCCGGGATCGGGTTCTCAGCCGGGCGAAGGCGTGAACGAGTGTCTGTTGCTGGGAACCGATGCACCGGCGCCGCCCTTTGATCTGGTACGGGGACGGTGGATCGGGGAGAACCGCGAAGGCTCCGGAGAGCCGGGGACGATCGACGTGGCCCTGAGCGTGCAGATTGCCGAACGCTACGACGTCGGCGTCGGCGGCACCCTGATCGTGGGGCGGGACGAATCGAGCCAGCCGCTTCGAGTGGTGGGCATTGTCGGCAATCCACCGGTTCCCATCACCGGCCGGTCGGCCGCGAACATGGATCTGCCCAGCCCGAGCATTGCCGGGATCTACGCGCGCATGGAAGGGGCCGCAGCGATTCTGAAACGGGAGCCCCTGGCGACCTTCGTGGGGGTGTGCCTGAAAGACGGCGTGGATGTCCATGCCTTTCGCTACGCCTGGGGGCCGCGGCTCGGCGAATTCGCGGAGCCCGCCCAGTTTCAGGAAGACCACGATCTGGAAGAACAACTGGACGAGGCCGCGGCCGCCAAGAATCTCAAGCTTCAATCCTATCTGGCCACGTTCATGGCCATGCTGCTGGCGCTGCTGGTGATCTTCAACACGCTCAACATGGGGGTTTCGGAACGGACTCGGCAGTTTGCCATGCTTCGAGCGATCGTGTTGACGCGTGCCCAGGTGGCCCAGCTCGTGTTTGCCGAGAGCCTGTTCATAGCCGCCGTGGGATTTGTCGGCGGACTGGCCGCGGGGCAGGTCTTGCTGGGGCTGGCGGACAGCCTTTCCAGTTCGGTGTGGCGGCACGGAGCCCATATCGGTCCCCTGGCGATTGCCTTGGCGGCGTTTGCGTCGTTCGGGGCCGCCATGCTCGCCGCGTTCTTTCCGGCCTGGAAAGCGACTCGTGTGCGACCTCTCGATGCCATGGTTCCTCCGCAGAGGACCTCGGCTTCCGAGGCCAAACGCCGCGGGTTCTGGTTCCTGGTGGGCGTTGTGCTGGTTGGCTTGGCACCGGTTCTCACCTTCGTGTTTCCTCCGGCCTCTGAACCTGAGGCGAAAGGGCGCCTGATCTACGGCATGCTGGCCCTGGCGGCCGGGTTCCTGCTGCTCGCCCCCGGTATCGTCCGGCTGGTCGATCGGCTGGCCGGCCCCGTGCTGGCCAGGGCGATTGGCCTTTGCCCAAAACTGCTCGCGCAGCAGGTTACGTGCCACACGGGTCGAACCGTCGCGTCGGCGATTGGACTGAGCGTTGGACTGACTCTGTACATCAGCATCCAGGTGTGGGGATACACGCTCCTGGAGACCTTTGTTCCGGGAGAATGGGTTCCCGACCTGCAGGTGAGCTTCGAACCCTACGGGCTGACGGATGCGGCAGCCGTGGAGGTGGCCCATTTGCCTGGAATCGATGCCGAGCGCTGCGCTGCGGTCGTCGTCGAACAGCCGCGTCTGCGGGAAGACCTGACCGGCAGTGCCGCACGGGCCTCGGTGACGCGGCAGGACAACGTGGTGATGATCGGGATCGATCCCGCGAAGGCGATCGGGGGGGACTCGCCGCTTCTGGACTTCAGCTACGTGCGGGGCACGCCAGGCGGCGCGCTGGCTGCGATGCGGAACGACCGCGGATGCATTGTTCCAGAGCATTTTCTGCGCGAAACAGGACTGAAGGTTGGCGATCGTTTTGAATTGGTGCCGCCGGAAGACCCCAAGCACCCGGCGGCGTATACAATCGCCGCCTCGGCCGGGTTTCAGGGCTGGCATTGGATGACCAAGATCGGCGGCTTGCGAGTGCGGACTCACCGTGCCGCCGCCCTGGTGATTGCGGATTTCGACACGGTCCGGGCGGATTTCAATCTCTCCAACGCCAGGCATGTCTGGCTCCGCTACAAGACGCCCAGCGCCGATCCGACCGATATCGCCAAGGCAGCTCAGGCCTGCTATGCCAGCGTGCTTGGCGAGGAGGTGCGATTGGGGAAACCGAAGCGGACAAGGGGCGACGCCCTCATGGGCAGCGACGGGGAGCGAGGATTGCGGGGTCGGACGGCGGCGTACGTCGAGGCCGTTTCGGCCGACCAGGTGCGCCGCGCGATTCGGGGCAACGCCTCACGTTGGCTCTGGGCCGCCAGTGTGATGCCGTTGGTGGCCGTGGCGATCGGCAGTATCGGCATGCTGACGGTTGTCATCAGTTCGGTTCGCGCCCGGCAGTGGGAGATGGGAGTCCTTCGGGCATTGGGGTTCAGCCGGGGAACTCTCGTCCGCCTGGTGGTGGCGGAGGGTCTTCTCGTGGGGGTGGTGGCTTGCGTGTTGAGTCTCGGCTTCGGGATCATGGCCGGTTGGTGCGGCACCGGTCTGTCCGGCTACATGAGCTTCTTCGGGGGCCTGGAGCCGGTTCTGGTGGTGCCGCCGGCGGCGCTGGGCATCGGACTCATGGTGGTTCTGCTGTTTGCGGCTCTGGCCGCCATTGGGCCGGCAGTTCGAGTTGGGCGCACCCATCCCCTTGAACTCCTGCAGCAGGGACGAAGTGCCTTGTAGCGAACGTGTGTGACGGAATGTTCTGAAGTGAGAGGCCTGACCGACGTGAGTACCAAACGTGATTCCGCTTCCATCAACGTGGCGTTCTCGGTGCCTTTCGTGCATCGGCTCCGGTTCACGCAGGACGTGTTTGGGGCGGAACAGCACGTGCTGGCCGAGCTGCTGGAACCATCGGGAACGGAGCCCGCGCGGGTGCAGTTCTGGGTGGATGCGAATGTCGCGCAGGCCGCCCCAGCGCTGGTGGCCGGCATCCGCCAGTTTCCCGCCCGGTTTGCAGATCGAGTGGCGGCGGCTGACGACCTGCAGATCGTACCCGGCGGCGAAGAGCTGAAGAACGACATTCACGTGTTGGAGCAGGTGCTCCGGGGGTTGCATCGCGCGGAACTCGACCGGCGGAGCTACGTGGTGGTGGTCGGGGGGGGGCGGTTCTCGACACGGTCGGGTTTGCCGTGGCGCTGGCGCATCGCGGTCTGCGGCTGATCCGATTGCCGACGACCACACTGGCCCAGGCGGATTCGGGAGTCGGCGTGAAGAACGGCGTCAACCTTTACGGCATGAAGAACTGGCTGGGGACCTTCGCCGTGCCGTGGGGAGTGATCAACGACACCCGATTGCTGGAGACGTTGAGCGACCGCGATTTTGTGGCCGGCTTTGCGGAGGCCGTCAAGGTTGCCTTGCTGAAGGATCCCCAGTTGTTTGAAGGACTGTGCCATGCGGTAGCGGGGGTTCGTTCCCGCGACATGGCCGGATGCCTTCCGATCATTCGCCGATCGGCCGAGCTGCACCTGGAGCACATCACGAAAGGCGGCGACCCGTTTGAGATGCTGGAAGCCAGACCGTTGGATTTCGGGCATTGGTCGGCCCACAAGCTGGAAGCGATGTCGCGATTCTCGCTGCGACATGGAGAAGCCGTCGCGATCGGCGTTGCGATCGACACCGTCTATTCTGCACTGGCGTTGGGACTTCCGCGGCATGATGCGCAGCGCGTGCTGGACTGTCTTTCGAGACTGGGCTTTGCGCTCGACCACCCGCAACTGGGCGATGCGGGTCAACTTCTTGCAGGACTCGAGGAGTTTCGCCAGCATCTCGGCGGCCGGCTGACGCTCACGATGCTCGAGGGAATCGGCCGACCGCGGGACATTCACGAGGTTGATTACCGCCTGCTGAGCCAGGCCATCGAGCAAGTCCGGGAAATCGGGCGAGCGCCGTCTGCTCTGCGCCGCTGAGGCGATACAGGCCAGAGGGGATCGAACCGGCGGCGCAGCCGGTGCGGACCGCGGCCGCCCGGGTGGTGAGCCCCGGCGATCGCAGCGTCCCGGGACCGGTTTCACCTCATCAGGTGTGCACGGCATTTGTGTCGCGTCCAGAACGATGTTCTGCCTGGACGTCAAGAATATGTACGTCGTGGGGGGCGATCTTCAGGTGCACATGGTCGCCGGGAGGAAGCGGCGCTGGTTGTACTGGCTCTTGCCCACCGAGACCTGCCGTGCACAGCCACCCGTGCACTCGACCACCAACCGCACGAGCGGCCCGCTGTCGGCGAGCGTGGGTGAAGCTGTTTCCCCTCTCTGGAGGCAAGCCGCGACACGACCGTTTGCCGAGCCGGTCCTTGACCGGAGAGTCTTTCAGTCGTAAACCTAGAAGTCTCCCCGCGACCGGCTTCTGGCACATCTGCTCGCGGCCGTCCGTCCGGAACGAGGGCACGCACCCTCTGGGCGCAGCACCGGCGGAGCGGCGGTCTGGCGGTTCCGGCACAGGTGCAAGTCCGTGTTTTTCCCGATTCCTACTGGAAAGGTCCCCTGAAATGGCATCTCCCCGCGTCAAACGAGCCCTGATCAGTGTGAGCGACAAGCTGGGGCTGGCCGGATTTGCCCGTGGGCTGGTCCAGGCAGGGGTGGAGATCTACAGCACGGGCGGGACCAGGGCCCACCTGGAGAGCGAGGGGATTCCGGTGATCGACGTGGCGGCGTACACGGGTTTCCCGGAAATGATGGACGGGCGGCTCAAGACGCTCCACCCGATGGTGCACGGGGGGATTCTTTGCCGCCGCGACAATCCCAGCGACATGGAGGCACTTGAGGAACACGGGATCAAGACCTTTGAACTGGTCGTAGTGAACCTCTACCCGTTCGAAGAAACGGTCGCCCGCGAGGGGGTGACCGAGGACGAAGCGATCGAGAAGATTGACATTGGCGGGCCGACAATGGTCCGGGCGGCGGCGAAGAACCATGCTTTCACCACGATTGCCACGAGTCCGGGCCAGTACTGCGAGATTCTGCAGGAGGTCAAGGCCAACGGCTGTACGTCGCTCGAGCTGCGGAAGCGGCTGGCCGGCGAGGCGTTCGCCCATACGGCCAAGTACGACACGGCGATCGCGGCCTACTTCGCCGGTCAGCGGGCCGAAGGGCCGTTCCCAGGACAATTGTCGATCGGGCTTTGGCGGAAGGCCGTGCTCCGCTACGGCGAGAATCCGCACCAGCAGGCGGCTCTCTATGCCAGGGCCAAATCGCCCGCGGCGAACCTCGTTTCAGCCATCCAGCTCAATGGCAAGGAGCTATCCTACAACAACCTGCTGGACCTCGACAGCGCGCTGGGGATTGTCAGGGGCTTTTCCGAGCCGGCCGCCTCGGTGATGAAACACAACAACCCGTGCGGCGCCGCCTTGGGTGAGACACTGGCCGAGGCCCTCGCCAAGGGCATGGAAGGCGACCCGTTGAGCGCGTTCGGATCGGTGATCGGCCTGAACCGACCCGTCGACGCCGAAACGGCCGAGGTGCTGGCCAAGCCGGGCTTGTTCGTCGAGGCGATCGTGGCTCCCGACTTCACGCCCGAGGCGCTGGAGATTCTCAAAACCAAGCCGAAATGGAGGAACAACGTGCGGCTCATGAAGGTGGGAGATCTTCAGGAGGCTCCCGAGCGCTGGGTCTTCCGCTGCATCGAGGGTGGCATGCTCATGCAGGAGGCCGATCTCCTGGCCGACCCTCAGCAGGACTGGAAAGTGGTCACCAGGGCCCAGCCGGCCGAAGCCCAGATGGCCGATCTCCGCTTCGCCTGGGACATCGTTCGCTACGTCAAGTCCAACGCCATCGCCGTCTGCAAGGACCGCATGCTTCTGGGGGCCGGCGCCGGCCAGATGAGCCGGGTCGATTCGGTCGAGATCGCAATCGAAAAGGCGGGGGATCGCGTGAAAGGGGCGGTGCTCTCCTCCGACGCCTTCTTCCCCTTCCCCGACTCGATCGAGCGCTGCGCCCAGGCCGGGATCACCGCGGTCATCCAGCCCGGCGGCTCGAAGGGAGACGACGCGGTGATCGAGGCCTGCAACAAGGCCGGCATCCCGATGATTTTCACGGGGCGGAGGCACTTCAAGCACTAGGCTCTGCCACAGCGTGATTTTGGGATCCACGGCGCAGGATCATGCGACAATCGCCGAGGGCAACGTCCCAGGTGGGAATTGCATCTACATTTTGCCCTGCAAGGGCTCAACAATCCGGCCCTGCCAGACGAATGTCCCTTCGGGGCAGAACGACCCATGCCCACCATTCTCGACAAGATCGTTGCCACCAAGCATCAACAGATCGCTCGAGCGAAGGCGGCCGCACCGCTTGCAGAACTCGAACGACGCCTGGAGGGCGCGCCACCGGTGCGGGATTTCTTCGCCGCCCTGGCCGGGCGCACCGAGATCAGCCTGATCGCGGAGGTCAAGAAGGCCAGCCCTTCCAAAGGCGTCATCCGCGAGGACTTCCAGCCCGTTGAGATCGCCTCGACCTACCAGCAGCACGGGGCGGCCTGCATCAGTGTGCTCACCGACCAGCCCTATTTCCAGGGCCGCCTGGACTACCTGGCCGCCGTCCGCGATGCGGTCGGAATCCCGGTGCTTCGGAAAGACTTCATCATCGATCCGTACCAGGTGGTGGAGGCCCGCGTGGCCGGAGCGGATGCAGTCTTGCTGATCGCCGAATGTCTCGACCCGATGCAGCTCAACTCGCTCCACGACCAGATCTCCGGACTGGGAATGACTCCCCTGGTCGAACTCTACGATCCGGCCAATCTGCCCCGCGTGCTGGAGGCCGGCGCGCGGCTGATCGGCGTCAACAACCGCAATCTTCACACATTCGAAGTCGACATCGACCACACGCTTCGGCTGCGCGAGAAGATCCCCGCCGATCGGGCCGTGGTGGGGGAGAGCGGAATCCGCACCCGGACCGACGCCTTGCGGCTCCAGGCGGCCGGAGTGGCGGCCATGCTGGTGGGAGAAACCTTGATGCGCGAGCCCGACCTTGGCGCCGCCGTCGATCGCCTGCTCGGCCGCATCCCCGCGTAAGGCCGCAGTGCACCGTCCGGGATCGGCCGACTCCGCCGGCACGCCCGGGCCTGCGAGACCTCGGCGTCGGACCTGCTGCCCGATCGCCGATTGGGCAGACAACCGCTCTGACCGTCTTCTGCTTGCTGGCCGTGGCGCCTCGAACCGCCCCCGATGGCCCCCATGATGGGCGTCAATGGTTGCGTCTGCGGCCCCCTTTCTCTCCGACTTCTGGGGGAGAATGTGCAAATCCGCGTTGTTGGCCTCAGTGGTTCCCGCTATACTCCGCGACCCCCGGAGTTTGCAGTCCGGGCAGCCCGATCACCGTCGAGAGGCCTAAGTCCATGCAGGATTCAAGTTTGCAGCATCGATTCTCCTGGTGTCCGATCGCGATCCTCGTCCTGAGCGGCGTGGTCTTCTTCACCAACCTGGGAACGCCTCGCTTGTGGGATCGCGACGAGCCGCGAAATGCCGGTTGTGCGGCCGAGATGCTCCAGCGCGGCGATTGGGTCGTGCCGGTGTTCAACGCCGAACTGCGCGTGCACAAGCCGGTCCTGCTTTACTGGTTCATGATGTCGGCCTACTCGGTATTCGGCGTGAACGAATTTGGCGCCCGCTTCTGGTCGGCCTTGCTGGCCGTCGGCACGACCTTGATGACCTACAGCATTGGAAAGCGGTTATTCGATCGCCAGGTCGGTTTCTGGAGCGCCCTGGTTCTTTCCACGACCCTGATGTTTACCGTGGCCGCCCGGGCAGCCACGCCCGACTCGGTGTTGATCTTCTTCACCACCCTGGCCACGATGATCTACGTCAGGGCAGCATTCCCGGGTCGTGTCGAGGTTCGGGGAGAGACGGGGTCGGCTCCGACCTGGTATCCCGGCCGCTGGTCAACGGTGGCGCTGATGTACGCCGTACTGGGCGTGGCCGTGTTGGCCAAAGGGCCGGTTGGACTGGTCCTGCCCACCGCCTGCATCGGCATGTTCCTGCTTATCATGCGACTGCCCTCCGAGCCTGTGGCCGGTGAAGCCGCCGGCAGATGGTGGGCACGAATCCCGCTCCGAATACTCCGGCCGTTTGCACCGCTCCACTTCCTGCGGACCTGCTGGTTCATGCGGCCGTTCACCGCCGTGGCGGTCTGCCTGGCTGTGGCGCTCCCCTGGTACATCTGGGTGGGCCTGCGGACCGACGGCGAATGGCTGCAGGGTTTCCTCCTGGAACACAACGTCCATCGGGCCATGCATGCCATGGAAGGCCATAAGGGACCATTCTTCTACTACCTGCTTGCGATGGCTGTGGGGTTCTTCCCCTGGTCGGTGTTTTTCGCGCCCATGCTGTTCGATGCTACCCATCGCATCCGAAAGGACCACCCCTGGAAGCCAGGGCTGATCTTTGTGGCCTGCTGGGCGGGGGTCTATCTGGGGCTGTTCTCGCTCGCCCAGACCAAGCTGCCCAGCTACATCACGCCCGCCTATCCGGCCGTGGCGCTCTTGACCGGCTGCTTCCTCGATCGGTACCGGCGGGGTGAAGCGTTTGGGCCGGTCGGCCTGGCGAAGATGGCAACCGGGATCTGCATTGGCGTGGGCGTGGTGATGCTCATCGCGGTGCCGATCGCCGCCCACTTCTTCCTCCCGGGTGAGGAATGGCTCGGATTGATCGCGCTCATTCCCCTCGCCGCAGGCGCCGCGGCTCGGGCGCTGCAGGCAAAAGACCGGATGCGTCCGGCGATGACGGTCTATGCCGCCGGCGCCGCCGCGCTGGTGGTGGCGATGATGGCTTTCGCCCCCGTTCGGGTCGACCGCCATCAGACCTTCGACCAGATCGCCGGTTCCATCGCCCAGAACAGCCCGGCCCCGCGCGTGGCTTCGTTTGCCTGCATGGAACCGAGCTGGGTCTTCTACTCCGGCCGAAGCATCCACGAGTACCGCCGCGATGAGGTGTCCGGCGTTCGCGCATTTCTCGACGAGCACAACACGTTTCTGATCACCACCGCCGAGGCCTACGCCGAGGTACAGAAAGAGCTGCCTGCGGATGTGGAGGTGCTGACCTCGGTCGACAAGTTCCTCGACAACGACCGCCTCGTGCTCCTCGGCCGAAGTGGCCACGGCCAACTGGCTGCAAGACCATCCGCCGGGCCATCATTGCAGTAAGGCAGAGCGAAAGAATAACCTTTACAGTTCATCGCACTGCTTGCGAGCAAGCAGTGCCTCACACGAGGCCAACAGGTGTGCCACGGCCTACTTGTTGGCCGTGCCGCTGCCAAATCACGAATTGTCAGAGTTATTTTTTCGCTCTGCCTAATTCTACTGCGCAAGATTGATATTGCATGAATTGGTGAATTTGGCGAATCTA
>CAZLWV010000172.1:4390-16439 GCA_964563135.1 uncultured Planctomycetaceae bacterium | reverse complement strand
TGCCGTCGCCGTCGAGGTGCAGCTTGAAGACCCGGCCACGGACTGTGATGCGACCGTCGCGAGGAACCTCAAAACTGCGGATGCTCGGTGTGAGCTCGCCAGGGTGGTGCCAGCAATTTCCGACACGGGTCCAGTCGGGGCCGGTCCAGAAAGTCGACTCGTACCACTGCTGCGAGCTGTACTCGAGCCTTTTCCAGGGGCTTTGTGAGAGGTCGGGGGCAAGATTGAATCGCAGCTCCAGCGGACCGCCAGGCGCAGCCGACATGACGCGGGTTTGCAGGCCGTTTGGGTAAACCCTGGACGACTGGGTGGGGGCGGCTGTCGTCCATCGGGCGAGAATCTCGGATGTCGACTCGCCAATCGCGACGGCGGGAGCCGGGGACAGCAAGAGGGAGAGAGCGAGGCAAGCTGCTGCCCGCAGGGCCTTCAGAATCCGTCGGAAAATGACCGCCGATCCCGTCCTTTTCCGCCCGTGGGACGCATTCGTCGTGACCGCTGGATCGATTCCATGTCGCACGGGGATACTCCCCTCGTTAGTCGTTACGGTTCTTGGTCTTAGGAGATATGCTAATCGTTGGGAGCAGCGAGTGCAAATTCGCGTGCGGTGGCGACCATCGGTGCTGGGTGGGGCAGAGTTGCAGGGTGGTGGTTTGCCGTCTACACTCGCGGTGCAGGTTGGCGCCAGTAGAGCCCTGGAGCGTGCCGGTGGGCTGGTGTCATGGGGCTCGTTCGAGACAGTGCTGTCGGCGATCCGCCGGGTGAACATCGCCAAAGAGCGCGACATCAAGCGTGAATCGCTGCCGGCCATTTCTCGATCGATGCTTGGCATCGAGAGAGGCAGGTCTTACGATGGTTTGCACACGGTGGTTGGGGGTGGGCGTGTTGAGCAGTGTGACGGCCGTGGTCGTTCCGTGTTTCCTCGGTTGTTCGGAGGGTTCCCCGATGGATCAAGACCTGTCGAGGCTGATGGCCTCGCTCGGGAGTCCGCAAGAGACGGCTCGAGCCGAGGCGGCGGAGAAGCTCAGTCAACTGGACCCGGCGGAGATGCGGGGGTCGGCCCTGATCCTGGTCAAGGCGTGTGGCGATCCGTCGGAAGCGGTTCGGGAGGCTGCTGCCAATGTCCTGGAGGAAATGGGGCCGCCCGACCCTGACCTGGTGGACGGGTTGACGGCGCTGGTTGCGGCGGACAATGCCGACGTGGCCTACTGGGCGGCGACACTGATCGGGCGGCTCGGGCCCGATGCGACGGCAGCCGTGCCGGCCCTGAGCTCGGTGCTGGAACACTCGGGGTACCTCAATGTTCGTCAGCGAGCGGCCTGGGCCCTCGGCAAAATCGGTCCGGGAGCCGCGGCCGCGACGGACACGCTTCGCGCCGCGGCAGCGGGAAACGATCCGCGTCTGGCCCGGTTGGCCGAGCAGGCCCTGGGCGAGATTGGTGGGCAGCCAGGCCGGTGATTGCATCCAACAATCCGGCCGGCTGATGCCCGAACTGGTGGCACCGTGGGGAAAGACGGCCATGGCGACTTGGGGCACTCCAAAGAGGGAAACGGCGAGCCGACGGCAAGTGGTTTGTCTTGCCGCTCTTGCCTGACTGCTGGGAGCGGCGGGAACTGGACTGGCCGGATGGCCTGGTTCCAGGTATTTTCCGCTCTGAATTCTTTCAGGAAGAACTGGCCAAAGCACTGCCCCTGGCTGGCAAGAGCTTGGCCTGTGGACCATCCACAAGGAAGTGGGCACGATGCGGCGATCTCGAATTGTCGGCGCTGTTGCGGTTCTGACGTTGTCTCTCCTCGGCTGCAGTGCCGAGCGGGCCAAGCAGGCCCTGGACGGGCTTGCTCAGACGACGGAGAACACCCAGCCTTCGCCTTTGGAATCTCCGGCCCCCCTCGCCCTGCCGCCGGCGGTTCAGACGGATCGGCCAATCCGCATCGCCACGTTCAATATCCAGGTGTTCGGCACATCCAAGCTTGCGAAACCCGAGGTGATGGAGGTGCTGGCCAGGGTGGTTCGTCGGTTCGATGTCGTGGCGGTTCAAGAGATCCGTTCGACCGACCAGACAGTCGTGCCGCAGTTCGTCCAGCACATCAACAGCCAAGGGGCCCAGTACTCGTTTGTGATCGGTCCGCGGCTGGGACGCACGTCGAGCAAGGAGCAGTACGCCTTCCTGTACGACACGACTCGAATTGCTGTCGATCCAAACACCGTTTACACCGTGAACGATCCGGCGGACTACCTGCACCGGGAACCGCTGGTCGCCCGTTTCCAGGTCCGTGCTGCCGGCTCTTCCGTGCCCTTCTCGTTCAAACTCGTCAATATCCACACGGATCCGGATGAAACGGACATGGAACTGGATGCCCTCGACGACGTCTTCCTGGCCGTCCAGCAGGACGGCAGCGGCGAAGACGACGTGGTCCTGCTTGGCGACCTGAACGTGGACGAGTACCACCTGGGGCAACTCGGAAAATTGCCGGGGATCGCCTGGGTGGTGACCGGCACGACGACCAACACCCGTCGGAACGCGGCCTACGACAACATCATCTTTCACAGCGGTGCAACGAGCGAGTACACCGGGCTTTGGGGCGTTACGGACCTGGCGACCGAGTACGGCCTGACCCTGGAGCAGGCCCTGGCGGTGTCGGATCACCTGCCGGTGTGGGCGGAGTTTTCGCCGGTCGAGGCGGTCGCAGGGCCGATGGCGGTTCGTCCGCTGGTGCAGCCCCGGTGAGGTTGGGTTGTCAGAGCTCGGGTTCTGCAACACCTGGGGTTTCGTAGCGCCCTCGCACAAGGGTTCCAGAACCGGGCGGGCGGATATCTGCAGGTGATGAGGAGTTCCCGGGCGGAGGAAGACCACCTGCGGGCGACCGGCAAGGCTCGTTGAACCACCCTCCAGCCAGGACGGAAACGAAGAGAACAGATGGCCTGGCGACCAGCCATCACGCTGGGGGCCGAGATCCATTGGACTCGAAGCGATAGGAACCGGAACCGACTTCGAGGACGGTGGTGCCGTTTCTTCCGGGGAGCAACCTGACGCCCTGGGCCTGGTGCAGGGGCTTGCCCGACTCGGTCAGACGGGCGGCATCGGCTACCGGGACATGGATGGTGGCGGTGGTGTTGGGGGGAATCGTTACTTCCATGGTGAGTGTTTCCCCCTCCCGTTTCCAGCGGCTGGCAATGCGGCCGTAAAGGCAGTCAAAATGTCCTTCGGCCGAGGTGAGGCCAAAAGGCATCTGGGGATTGATCAGGATCTGCTGGAATCCCGGGGCGAGGGGGCGGATGCCCAGCAGTCCACTGTAGAACCACTCTTCGATATGGCCGAGCATGCAGTGGTTCTGGGAGGAGCCGGGATTGGTGTCCCAGGCCTCGGTAAGGCTGGTAGCACCTTTCTGAAGCTGGTACATGTAGCCAGGCCCGCCGGTCTGGCAGAGCATGTCGTAGAGACAATCGCTGCGGCCGCCGTCGAGGAGGGCCTGAACAAGGTAGTAGAAGCCGACGTCGCCGGCCGTCACCCGGTTGCCGCTGGCGCGGATGTTGTCGACCATGGCGGCGAGCACGGCCGCCCGTCGGTCGGGCGGAACAAGGTCGAGGACCAGGGGCATGGCGCTGGCGGTCTGGCTGTTACGGTCGTATTGGCTCTGTTCGGCATGGAAGAATTTGGCGTTGAACGCCGCCTTCACCTCCTCGGCAAGCTGCGAGTAGGTCCGGCCATCATCGTCGCGGCCCAGGAGGGCGGCGGTCTGGCGGAGAATCTCAATGTCCTGGTAGTAGACGGCGGTGGCGGTGAGGCCCAACGAGGTGAGTTTTGAAGGGCCGGGGGAACCCGGACCGATATCGTACCAGTCGCCCAAACCATGAGAGACGATGTGCCCGTCGGCGCGGCTGCCGAGGTAGGCGACGTAGCGCTTCATGTTCTCGTAGGTGGCCCGGAGGATTTCTGGATCACCGTACATGCGGTAGCTGCGCCAGGGGGAGATGAGCACGGCACTGCCCCACTCGGGCGAGTCGCGGAAGCCGCCTTGAAAAACGGTGAACTCGGGCGCGATGTCGGGCACCAGGCCGTTGTCGAGTTGGGCCTGACGCATGTCGCGGGCGATCTTTTCGTAGAAGCGTGCACAATCGAAATTGTACATGAAGCAGCCGGCCAGGAGATGGGTGCATTCGAGCCAGCCGAGTTTCTCGCGGTGGGGACAATCGGTCAGGACGCTCTTGAAGTTGCTCTTGATGGCTGCCAGGATGAGGGCGTGGACGCGGTCGACATCCGGACTGGAGCACGTGAATCGGCCGACCGGCTCGGTGGCGGGGTAGAGGAATTGGCCCTTCATCTCCAGGATGCGGGGAAGATCGGGGGCTTGTTTGGGGTCTTGCTGGGGAAGGGCGCCCTCGACCTGCACATATCGAAAACCGTAGTAGGAGAAGCGGGGGCTCCAAACCTCTTCCCCTTGGCCTTTGAGGGTGTAGGAGAACCACATGGGGCCGCCGGAGCTCCGCTGGGTGACCAGTCCGGACTGGTCGAGGAGTTCGCCGGGAACGAGTTTCACCGTGGCCCCCGCCGGTCCGCTGACGGTGATTCTGGGCCAGCCGGAGAAGTTCTGCCCAAGATCGTAGACGAACACGCCCGGCTGCGGCTCGGTGATCCGGAGCGGCTGGAACTCTTCCATCACCCGGATCGGCGGCGCCGACTGGGATGTCAGGGCTCCTCCGGGGCCGTCGACTTCCAGGGCGGGTGCCCACTGGGAATCGTCCAGTCCCGGCTGGTCCCAGCCTTTCGCTTCACTGCGGGCATCGTAGTCCTCGCCGCCGAAGATGCACGAGAAGCGAATCGGGCCGGGGGCCGACTTCCAGGCGGAGTTGCTTGCGATCGTCTCAACAGTTCCGTCGGCGTACTGGATGCGAAGCTCGAGGATCAGCTTGGGCTGGCCGAAGGTGCCGCGGAATTTCGTGTAGCGACCGCCGGCGACGTTGTACATGCCGTTGCCGAGCATGACGCCCACGGCATTGCTGCCCGTTTGAAGAAGCCCCGTCACGTCATATACGGAGTAGAGGCACGTCTTCCGGTAGTTGGTCCAGCCAGGCTCCAGTTCGCCGGTGCCCACCTTGCGGCCGTTGAGCCGCAGTTCGTGGAAGCCCAGGCCGCATACCAAGACGGTTGCCTGCTTGACGGGTTGAGCAACGGTGAACTCGCGGCGAAAGAGGGGTAGCGCCGGCGGCGCTGCGACCGGCTCACCCCACGGCTCCATCCCAACCTTCCCCAGCACCCTGGCTGGTTTCCAGGCCGAGTCGTCCAATCCGATGGTCGTCCAGCCGTCCTCGGCCGCGACGGCAGTCAGAGCCGAACCATCGAGCACCGACGTGATCCACGTGCCACTCGCCAGGTGCACATCGAGCCGGCCGATCAGACCCGCCTCATTCGGTCCGGTTCCGCCGTTGGTCACAGCGATCGCCACGAGATTGTCACCCGGGCGAAGGTGTTCCGTCAGGTCGAACTGTTCCAGAGAACTCCAGCTACTGCCGCTGCCCGCTGGTTCGCCATTGACGTACAACTCAAAGCGGTTGTCGGCCGTCATGGCGATCGTGGCCCGATCGGCCTGGGCGTCGACCGGAATCTGCACTTTCCAGCGGAAGTACCGCGTGCCCGGCGGATGCATCAGGCCGTCTGGCTGTTCCGGGGTCCAAATCCACGTCGCGCCCTCCAACGAACTCCCGTTGGGAATGGGGGCGGCAATCCACTTGGCCTGCCAGGGGTCGTCTGGCAGCAGCCCCATGGTCCATGTCGCCTGCTCGCTTGAATTCGTCGCTGCATCGGTCCACACCTGGACCTTCCAGAAGCACTGCTGAAACGACTGCAACGGCTTACCGGCGTACCGCACGTGGAGCGATTGTCCGCTCGCGACCTTGCCAGAATCCCAGAGGTCGCCGTCTCCGCTGTCCTGCGAGGAGACCAGGATTCGGTAGGCGGTCTGCCGAATTCCTCGGCGGTCGCCGGCAATCTGCCAGCTCAAACGCGGCGCGGCGGTGTCGATGCCGAGCGGGTCCTTCTGGTATTCACACCGCAGGTTCACCACTCCCAGTTCGGCTGCACCGAGGTCTGGGGCGAGGCCGAAAGCCAGGGCGACAAAGCCAAGCAGCAGGTTCATTCTCATCGGGCTTGCTCCGTCGGACCGGGCCGGTCTCCGGCCCCCACGCCTGAAGAAACAGAAACTCGAAACCAGTGCTGATAAGTTAAGTGCGGGCGCGACGCTCGTCAAATGGTCCCCGTGGCGACGTCGCCAGCGGCCATTGTGCCTCGGAAAGAGGCGTCCTCCATGCTCTGCGGGCGGGCGCGGTGAAACCGGCGGCGGAGCCGGTCGGAAGACGCTTGACATTCCAGTCGGCAGGCGAGTAGCATACCTGTCGGGAGGTAGAAGAACATGTCTACTAGAGGTGCAAGTCTGCAAGCAAGTTCGAAAGACTGCCCTTGTCGCGGAGGCAGTCTTGCGAAGCTTGTGCATCCGGTGATCATGATGATCCTGGCGAAGGGCCCGCTGCACGGCTATGGCATCGTGCAGGAGGCGTCGCGAACGCCGATTCTCGCCGGCGAACGCCCGGACCGGACGGGGGTTTACCGCGCCCTCCGCAGTTTGGAGCAACGGGGGTTCGTTGCCTCCTGGTGGGAGCTTTCGGAGAGCGGTCCGGCCCGGAAATCGTACCGCCTCACGCCGCAGGGCCAGGAGTGCTTTGCGCGTTGGGTCGAGACGCTGGGAAATTACCATCGTGCCCTGGGCAGGCTGGTCTCTGATGCCCGCAAGGCCCTGAGCAAGGGCACGAGCGATCGGCAGGGCTGAGCTCGATCGGGTCGGTTTTTCACTCCAGGAGAATACTCATGGTTCTTGCGCGGCCCAGGTCGGGGTTCACGCTGGTGGAGCTTCTGGTGGTGATCTCGATCATCGGGATCCTGATCGCCCTGTTGCTGCCCGCCGTGCAGGCAGCCCGCGAGGCAGCCCGGCGAGCGCAGTGCACCAACAAGCTCAAGCAGATCTCGCTGGCCGCGCACAATTACCACGACACGGTGAAGTCGTTTCCAGGCGGCAGCGTGATGGGCTGGTGGTTTCCAACCCGCACCCCGCCGGGCCGCGGGATCAGCTTGTTTGTCCATCTCCTGCCCTATCTCGAGATGGGCAATCTGTACGATGAATGGAACTTCAGCGATCCGGACGTTGCGTTTACCGGCCTGGGAGGCGGTTTGAAGACTACCTCCGCGCGCGGGCCGAACCTGCTTTGTCCCTCGGATCCCGAGAGCGAGAACCCGCTGCACTACACGCAGGCCATCCAGGGGTTCTTGTTCGACCGCTACATCACGCCCACGAATTACGCGGGGAACGGCGGGACAAGATCCTATTCTCCCGACTCGGGATATCTCCAGGCGGACGGGGTTTTCTTCCTGGTAGGCCCCTATTCCGAGCCTCTGCCCAACCAGCAGCCGGTGCGCCTGGCCGATATCACCGACGGCGCCAGCAACACGATCCTGTTTGGCGAGCGGAGTCGCTGGGATCCGAACTACAACACGTTTGCCGACCAGGGGTGGGACTGGAGCTTCCGCATGTACGGGAACTCGTTCGGTGCAAGCCGCGGAGGGCTGGCGCACTGGTCGCTCAGCAGCTACTCCCCGATCAATTACAGGCTGCCTTTCGACTATGCCCATCGGGCCCATGCCAACCCGCCGTGCAACAGTTCGGCCGATTTCAAGTACTACATCGACCTGCGGGTGTGTGCCTTCGGGAGCAATCATCCCGGCGGGGCCAATCTTTCGTTGGGCGACGGCTCCGTGCGGTTTGTTTCGGAGACGATTTCCATGATTACGCTGCGGGCCCTGAGCACGCGACAGGGAGGAGAGGCGGAGACCATTCCATGAGCATCTCACGGCAATTGAACCGGTCCGGCCGGCTTACCGTCTGGCGGGTCCCGGTCCGGCTCCTTCTGGCAACCGCGTGGCTGGCGATTGCCCTGGCGCCGCTTCCGGGTTGCGGCGGGAGTTCTCCGCCAGCTATCGTCGAGGGAACCCTGCGACTGAACGGCAAGCCGCTGGACAATTGCCTGGTCACATTCCTACCCGAACCCGGCCAGGAGGCCCAGGGCCTGCGTTCCAGCGCGCTGACTGACAAGGACGGCTCCTTCTGCCTGCGCCAGGACGACCAGAGAGAAGGAGCCTCGACCGGCTGGCACCGGATCACCGTCCAGGACATGTCGGTGTCGACGGGCGTCATTCGGCGCGACAACGGCAAGGTGGATGAGGTGGTGGAAAAGATCGCGGCCGCGCCGCCAGTCCGGCGTTCGCGGGTGCCGCAGCAGTACATGTCTCCGAAGGATACGCCGCTGCGAAGGGAGCTGACGGCGGGCAAGCAGGTGATTGAGCTGGAGATTTCCGTCCGAGGTTCTTCGTGATCTGTGCGGTGCTGGCTGATGTCTGCAGCGAAGATGCTCACGGGCATGGGGCGGGGGACGGCATGAGGCCGGTCTTCCGCTGGTCGCCCCAATGCGCGGACTGCGCAGGCGCCGGAAGGTTGTTTTGAAGGTGTGGCGGCCGGGTACCCGGCGCGGGAGGCCGCTTGAGGAGGGCAGAGTGAGGAGACTGATCAACCCTTGGATGGCGCTGCTGGCGGCCGCGGCGTGGGGCCTGGCGGGCTGCTCTCGCCCCAGCGGCCAGAGTGCGGAAGCCTTGCCCATGATCCGCGTGGGTCACGTAGGGCACGATCATCAGTTGGCCATGTACGTGGCCGCGCTGGAGAGCGAGTCTCGCAAGGAGCATTGGGGCGTGTACCTGAGGGAGCTGAAGCCGAAGGAGGTCTACGATCTGGTGGAGGGGGAGGAGGTTCTGGCCCGCATCCAGCTCGTTCAGAGCGAAGGGGGGGCCGGGATGCCGGCGGCGATGAGCCGCGGCGAATTCGACGTCGGCCTGGGTTCGACGATCGGGATCGCCAAGTTTGCCGACGCCGGCCAACCGCTGCGAATCCTCTGCCCGCTGCAAACAGATGGCGACCAGTTCGTGCTGCGGAGACAATCGCCGATTGCCGACTGGCCTTCGTTTGTCGCGGCCGCCAGGTCCGGGGGCAAGCCACTCCGGATCGGCTACAAGGAGCCCATGGCGGTGGCCAAGATGATCTTCGCCTGCGCTCTAGAGGCGGAAGGGATCGCTTTCGGCTCCGACGACCGGCCTGAAAACGGCGTAATGCTGGTCAATCTGGGATCGGAGAAAGCCCCTTTGCCGCTACTGGAGAGCGGTGTTCTGGACGGGTTGGTGATGAACCAGCCGGCGACGGCGGTGACGGTTCACAAAGGACTGGCCAAAGTTGTCGCCGAACTGCGCGATCTGCCGCCGGAAGGCAAATGGGCCAACCATCCCTGTTGCTGCGTGGCCGCCTCGGAATCGGCGATCGAGACCCATCGCGGGCCCATCAAGGCACTCCTGAAGCTCATTCTGCTATCGACGCAACTGATCAACGACGACCGCGCCCTGGCGGTGGATTGCGCCTGCCGCTGGACGAAGAACCCACGGGATGTCGAGTCGCGCTCCGTGCCCACGGTCACCTACCTTGCGGAGCCGACTGCCGGCTGGAAGTCGGGGATGGAGACCTGGCTGGAAATGGTCAAGCCGATGGGTTTCTTTACGGGAAGATACGCCGACATCTCCCCGGGGGACTTTGTGGAGGACGTGTGTCGTCTGGATCTGTGCCGCGAAGCCATGCAGGAGCTTCGCGAGCGAGGCTTGCTGAGGGCACCATGAGTATCCGGCCGATGATCGTCAGACTTGCCCTGGGTGCGAGCCTTCCTCTGGCCGTGTTGGCGGCATGGCATGTCGCCTCGCGCGAGAGTGTTGTCGTGCCGTCGATATCGGACGTGGCGGAGGTCCTGCTGCATCCCTGGCAGGATCCTCCGGCGCTGGACGCCATGCCTCTGGCGCAGAGTGCGGCGATCAGTTTTGCGCGGGTGGCGATTGGCTTCGGGCTGGCTGCGATCACGGGCGTGCCGCTGGGGCTGGTCGTCGGCCGTTTCCGGCGAGCCAGCGACGTGGTTTCTCCCAGCCTGGCAGCGGCGATGGTGATCAGTCCGGTGGCCTGGCTGCCGGTGACGATTCTCGCATTCGGCCTGGCCAGCCCGGCGACGGCGTTCTACGGGGAGGAAGCCTGGCGATACGGGATGCTCGACCAGATGCGGCTGGCGATCATTGCGGTGATCTGGCTGGGGGCATTCTTTCCGATCGTGCTCAACACCGCGGCCGGCGCCAGAGCAGTGCGCGACGCGCACATCGAGGCGGCCCGCGTCCTGGGTGCCAATGGCCGGCAAGTCCTGTTGAAGGTGATTCTTCCCAGCGCGGGGCCGGCGATTCTCACCGGGCTGCGGGTGGCCGGCGGGATCGCCTGGCGCGTGATCATCGCGGCCGAGGTTTTCCCGGGAACTCGCGGCGGTCTCGGCTACATGATCACGACGGCCCAAACCCAGGGGTCCTACGAATACGCCTTCGCCAGCATCGTGGTGATCGGGCTGATCGGGTTGATGTTGGACGGAGGTTTGCGGTTGTTGGCCGCCTCGGTCGGCCACTGGCAACAAGGGGAGCGGTAACGATGGCGTGTGAACCGCAGATCATTCGAATGAGCTCAGTCGGCCGGTGCTTCCAGACGCGGTCACGAGGAGAGGTATGGGCGGTCCGCGATTTCCGTTTGAGCTGCGCCGGCGGAGAGCTGACATGCCTGCTGGGGGCGTCGGGGTGCGGAAAGACGACGGCGTTGCGGCTGGTGGCGGGACTCGATCAGCCGACCTGTGGCCAGGTCTGCATTGCTGGATGCCCAGTCAGGGGCCCGCGCAGGGACGTTGGGTTTGTCAGTCAAGACAACGATCTGTTGCCGTGGCGGCGCGTCTGGGAGAATGTTGCATTGGGGCTTGAGCTGCGGGGCTTTCGCAGGAGCGAGCGGCGAAAGCGGGCCGTGGAGTTCCTTGTCCGGATGGGGCTGTCTCCCGAGGTGGCGGGAAGCTACGCCCAGGAACTGTCCGGTGGCATGCGCCAGCGGGTGACGCTGGCCCGGGCCCTATGCGTGGAGCCGCGGATCCTGTTGATGGACGAGCCGTTTGCCCGTCTGGATGAACCGACGCGGCACCAGCTCCAGGATGGATTGCTGGATTTCTGGCTTGCGGACCGGCGCACGCTCCTGTTCGTGACCCACAGCCTGGAGGAGGCGGTGTTTCTGGCAGACCGAATCGCGATCATGGCCGCGGGAACGATCGTGGACGAAATCCCGGTGACATTGCCCAGGCCGCGAGACCGGTTGTCCGACGAATTCCTGGACATGTTGCGGCGAGTGCGCCGCGGTACGCGGGTCTGAATCCCTACAACTGGACGAGGATGACGGGTTCGTGACAAGAGTTGCAGCGAGAGTGCTCTGGATTGCCGTCGCTCCGCCGGCCAGCCGCGGAGCAGGCCTTTGTGAAACTGACGAGGAAGCATCATGTCAAATCCCATGCTCGCGCTGCGGCATAAGGTGATCGAATGGCTGAAACAGACGCAATTGCCGGGTGAGGCAGAGAGGGTATACGAGCGGGCTCGCCGTGTGGTGCGGGAGCGACTGGGCGACCGAGGCCGGATCTGGGCGGCCATTGGTCTGGATCAGGCTCGGTGCCTCATGGGATGCAAGTTCTGCTCATTCGCCTATCCCTCCATCGCGCCGGAGCAGTACCGGGAAGTGAGCCATGACGAAGCCTTGCGGTGGGCCGATCATTTCATCCGCGGCGGTGCCGAGTACTTGATTCTCCGCAGCAGCGAGCAGTATCCCTTGGAGAGGCTCGTCGAGCTGGGGCGGATGATCCGCCGCGTCAAGCCCGCCGAGGTCCGGCTGCTGGCCAACACCGGGTTGGCGACCGGCAGCGAACTGGGCGATCTGGTCTCGGCCGGGTTCTACGGCATCTACAAGACGATACGCCTGCGCGAAGGAATTGACACGCCTTTTTCCGCGGCCGAGCGAATCGAGCAGATTCGGCAGGCACGCCGAGTGGGACTGCAAGCCTTCGCGCTGGTGACGGTGAACAT
>CAZLWV010000172.1:0-4380 GCA_964563135.1 uncultured Planctomycetaceae bacterium | reverse complement strand
CAAAAAGAGCATGGATATGAGAAAGACAATGAAAGAGATCGCCGACGCGATCATGACTCTCCGCAACGACGTTCAAACGGTGCTCGTGGGCGGCATGGCGAGAGTGCCCGTGGAGGGCTCTCCGCTGGCCCATCACGGCATGATCGATGCGCAGCGGTTGGCGGGCGTCACGGCAGCATTTGTTCTGGCCATGGAGGATTGTTTTGACAACGTAGAGATCGTCTGCAGCCACCCCGCCCAGTTGGAGGTGCTGCGTGCCGGTGCGAACGCCGTGGTAGTTGAGGTGGGAGCGATTCCTCGCGACCATGCCTTCGCCCAGGCGGAATGGCGCGGTTTGACGATTGCGGAAGCCCGGAACCTCCTTGGGCAGGCGGGATACCGCGATTGACGCGACAGCAACCGTCGCGCGGTCCGGCAGCGGCGGACGATGCGCTTTCGCTCGCCTGGAGCTGGCCGGTGCGCTGGGGAAAGCGGTTTGCACACGGACTGGACCCAGCCCCCCAACCTGCCAGAAATATGGGGCTATTGTGATAACCACTGCGAGGGGTATAGTCTAACCTGAAGGTTGGCCGGTCCTGCGGATAGAACCGCCGCCCGAGCCCTTCAGGGAATTTCGCACGATGGGTGAATGGTTATGCACGAAAAGGCAGAATCCGTCAGCCGCTGGATGCTGGAGGCCAAACGCGGGGATACGCAGGCGGTGGGCAACCTTTGGCGGTGCTACTTCGACCGGGTTGTCCGCGTTGCGCGCGAGAAGCTGGGCGGTGTGCCGCGAAGAGCGGCCGACGAGGAGGACGTGGCGCTGAGTGTCTTTGCCGCCTTCTGACGGGCAGCCGAAGAGGGGCGCCTGCCCGAGGTATCGAACCGGGACGAGCTCTGGTATCTCCTCCTCTCGATCACCACCCAGAAGACCGTCGACCGAATCCGGCACGAGCGGCGAGTGAAACGGGGCGGTGGAGTCCTGCGGGGCGAGTCCGCCCTGAACGCGATCGTTGAGGTGGCGGGCGACGGACTGCCCCCCGAGTTTCCGGTGATCGTGGCCGAGGAGTGCTCCCGGCTGCTCGACCTGCTCGACGAGCGCCTCCGGCAAGTGGCAATGAACAAGATGGACGGCTATACCAATGAGGACATCGCCGGGCGACTGGCGTGTTCGGTCAGCACCGTGGAGCGGAGCCTGCGGTTGATCCGCAAGACGTGGAAGACGCAGGCGGAGAGGGAGTCTGTTTCGGTGCGGGCGGAAGTCCATTAGAATCGGGGGCGCTCGCTGTCCGATTTGCCAGGCCGGCGACTTCGGCAGGGTGTTTGACGGTTCTAATGCACGAGGAGCCAGCGATGAACGGGAGGGAGCGTCTTCAGGCGACACTCAGCCACCAGCAACCCGACCGGGTGTGCGTCGATATCGGCGGCACCTGGGTCACGGGCATGCACGTCTCGGTGGTCGACAAGCTGCGCAGGGCGGTACTGGGCGACATGGACTATCGGGTGCGGGTCGTCGAGCCCTACCAGATGCTGGGAGAGATCGACGACGAGCTTCGCGCCGCCCTGGGGATTGACGTGGTGGGCCGGGGCGGGCGCACGAGCCTGTTCGGCACCGACGAGCAGGAATGGAAGCCGATGACCCTTTTTGGCATCGAGGTGCTCGTGCCCCACAACCTGAACACGACGGTCGACGAGGCGACGGGCGACCTGCTGGGGTATCCGCAGGGCGACACGTCGGTAGCCCCATCGGTGCGGATGCCCAAGGGAGGCTATTTCTTCGACGCGATCGTGCGCCAGGAGCCGATCGATGAGGACCGGCTCGATCCGGAGGACAACTGCGAAGAGTTTGGCCCGCTGGGCGCCGAAGACACCGCGCACTTTCGCGCAGCGCGCCAGTGGTTCGAGGCCAGACCCCAGTATGGCGCGGTTGCCGTCATTCCGGGCACCGCCTTCGGCGACATTGCGCTGGTGCCGGCGCCGTTCCTGAAGCACCCCAAGGGGATCCGCGACGTTCAGGAGTGGTACATTTCCACCGCCATGCGCCGCGACTACGTCAAGGCGGTGTTCGAGCGGCAGTGCCAGATCGCCCTGGCGAACCTCGAGACCTTGATCGAGATCTACGGCGACGTGGTGCAGGTGGCGGTGGTGACGGGCACGGATTTCGGCACTCAGCGGGGCCTGTTCTGCTCACCGGATTCGTACCGCGAGCTGTTCAAGCCGTACCACACGCGGGTCAACCGGCTGATCCACGAAAAAACCGGCTGGAAGACGTTCATCCACAGTTGCGGCAGCGTGTGGGACCTGCTGCCGGACCTGATCGAGGCGGGGTTCGACGTCCTCAACCCCGTTCAGTGTTCCGCCGCGAAGATGGATCCGCGGGCGTTGAAACGCGAGTTTGGCCGGGAACTCGTGTTCTGGGGGGGCGGCGTCGATACCCAGAAGACGCTCCCCTTCGGCACCCCCGACGAAGTGTATCGCCAGGTGCGCGAGCGGATCGAGGTCTTCAACGACGGGGGCGGGTTCGTGTTCAATACGATCCACAATATCCTGGGCAACACGCCGGTGGCCAACGTTCAGGCAATGTTCAGAGCGATCCGAGACAGCCAATGAACCAGCAAGGGAGTATGGCCTACGTGGCCCGTGTGTGTCTGGTGGCCACGCTGGGGGGGCTGTTGTTCGGCTACGACACGGCGGTGATCGCCGGTGCCATCGGGTTCATGAAGGTGCGTTTTGCCATGGACGCGGCCACGGAAGGATGGGCCACGTCGTGCGCCCTGGTGGGGTGTGTGGTCGGTGTGGCCATGGCGGGGTGGATGAGCGATCGGCTGGGCCGACGAAACACGCTCCTGGTTGCTGCGGTGCTGTTCCTGGTTTCGGCCATCGGGACGGCCATTCCCAGGAGCCTGACAGAATTCATTCTCTACCGCATCGTCGGCGGCATTGGTGTGGGGGCGGCTTCGATGGCCAGTCCCATGTATATCGCCGAGATCAGCCCGGCCCGCTTCCGCGGCCGCCTGGTGAGCGTGAACCAGTTGGCGATCGTTCTGGGGATGCTCATCGTCTATTTCGTCAACTACGGGATCGCCGAGCTCGGAGACCAGGCCTGGAACGAGAAGATCGGCTGGCGATGGATGTTCGGCTCCGAAGCGATCCCCGCCACTGCGCTGCTCGTTCTGCTGCTGACAGTGCCCGAGAGTCCGCGGTTCTTGTGCAGGCAGGGCAGGCTGGAGAAGGCTCACGATATTCTCGTTCGGATCGGCGGTACCGAGCACGCCGAGCGTGAAATGGCGGAAATCGCCGAGGCGATCTGCCAGGGGTCGCCGTCGCTGGCCCAACTATTCGCTCCCGGAATGCGCGTGGCGCTGGTGATAGCCGTCGTCCTGGCGATTCTGCAGCAGGTGACCGGGATCAACGTGTTTCTCTACTATGCTCCCGAGATCTTCAAGGGGATGGCTGGAGCCCGGGTGGATGCCGCGCTCTTGCAGACGATCGTGGTCGGCGCGGCCAACCTGCTGTTCACGATCGTGGCGATTGCCACCGTCGACCTGATTGGCCGAAAGCCGCTGATGGTGGTTGGGTCCACCGGTATGGGGTTGTCGCTGGCCGCCCTGGGGCTGGCGGCCTGGTCTGGACGTACGGAGACCTGGGTGCTCATGTTCATTCTGGGCTACATCGCCTGTTTTGCCCTCTCCGTGGGCCCTGTCACCTGGGTGATCCTCTCCGAAATCTTCCCCACCAAGATCCGCGGCCGCGCCATGGCTATCGCGACCTTCTGCCTCTGGGTAGCCAACTTCGTCGTCTCCCAGACCTTTCCCATGATGGATGAGAACCCGTGGCTGATCGAGAACTTCAACCACGGCTTTCCCTTCTTCATCTACGCCGCCTTCTGTGCCGTCCTGGCCGTGTTCGTGCTGGCTGTCGTTCCGGAAACGAAGGGAAAGACACTGGAAGAGATCGAGAAGGGCTGGACTCGAGAACGGACTGGATTTTTCTGATCAGCGGAGATTCGATACCATGAATTCAACCACTTGTCAGAAGGCCCTGCGACTGAGCCATCTCTCGCTGGCGGTGCTTGTTCTCTTTGCTCCACCGGCCCAGGCGGAACCGTTTCCGCCGCTGGATGTGGATGGGGCCGCCGCGCTGTTGACGGCGGCGCCTTTCGAGCTTCCTGGGGAGGTTCTCGGACTGTGTGCGGACAGCGACGGGCTTCCCTCGCTGGACGACCCGAAGTTTGCCGGCTCTGCGGCCCGGTTTGTGGAGGACAGCCCGGTTGCGGCGCCGTCGTTGCGGGGACCCACGCTGTGGGATACGGCCGACGTGTCGTCGCGCCAGGCGAAGTGCCTGGCCTGGCTTGCGTCGGGCAAGGCGGAGGGGCGGAAGCTCGACTTCCTCATCCAGGAG
>CAZLWV010000171.1:12148-16551 GCA_964563135.1 uncultured Planctomycetaceae bacterium | reverse complement strand
TGCGCACCCCCTTGAAGACCCCAACTGCTGCCCAATTCCCACCCTCTGCCGTTCTCTGTATCCTTTCGGCAAGTGTGCATGATCCGTTCGCGGAGGTGGGGCAGGCCGTCGGTGGCGTCCTGCCCTCTGCCGCTCTGTCCTCTGTCCTCCATCCCCCCGCCAGGCCAGAATTTGGCAAGTTCCACTCCCCGTTGACCAGCGTCGCGCCCCCATCCCCTCGCCTCCTTTCCGCCTCGGGGCATCCCGCCTTCCACACGCACCACTGACCACTGACCACTGAAAACTGACCACCTCCTCCCTCTCCCCGCCGCTTCCCTCGCGGGCCATCCCTGGCTCTTTGACAACTTGGCATGCCGAAACACGCCACCTCGCCCCGCTCGCACCAGGCGAGGTGGCGCGGTAAAAGGGTGCCGGCCGCCAAATTCGGCGTGGCCGAAAGGATCGGTAGCGCCGCATCGTTGTGCTTGTCCGCGACAGAGGCTGGACCAAGGCCAACACTCGGCACCCGTCACGCCGTTTCGCTCGCAGGGCGTTCTGCTGGGCATAACGGACGACCCGGCAGAGACACTTGAGCGTCCTGCGCCCCACGGGTCGATTGAGCAGGCAAGAAACCGCCCCCCGGGGCCCCCCGGGGAGCGCAGCGTAACGGTCGTGACACGCACCGGTTTTACCCGCCTTGCTCCGTCTTGCTGACCTTGGTGGCGGGCACCTTTTCCTGGCCCGGCAGGATTGCCTGATCGTAGAGCAGTTCGATCATCTTTCGGACGAGCTCCCTGTGGGTGCTCTCCAGCAGTAGGGCCAGTTTTTCGTGGAGGCCCCGCCGCAGGTTCATGTCCTCGGCCGCCGCGATCACGCCTTCCTCCGTCAGCGATCCTCCCACTCCGAACCGGCTGTGGAGTTCCTCGAAATCGGCTTCCGTCCAGGCCTCGAACAGGCTGGGCCGAGCTTCAACAACCTCCGCCACGAGGGGGTTGGTCTGCCGGTCGAACTGCCGATACAGAAGTTGTGACGGCTCCACATAGAACTCGTCGACCGTTACCCCCAAGGCCTCGGCCAGCCGGTGGATTGTGCGAGGATGGGGCTTGCCTGATTCGCTCAGCACCGCCTGGACCGTCCGCCGATCGATCTCCGCCCGGCTCGCCAATTCGGCAATGGTCAGGTTGTGGCGGGCCAGAAGCCTCCGAAGGTTCTCGCTTTCTGTGACGGGCATGACCTGGTTTCCGGAATTCGGGGGCGAAGGCAGAGGCGGATGGGGCAGGCGGACCGGCAATCGAGAGCCGGCGGTTGACAAATTTCTGTACTAATGTATACTCAAAGTGAGGGGCCTGTCAAGATGGCGGGTCGCCGTGCCGTTCGGCAGGGTCCAACCCCATCTGCGGTGGTATCCGCCAGGGTCGGGGCGGCAGACGCCTGGCTGCCCGATAGGGGCCGCCGCCGGCTGCCCAAGGCTTGCCAGATTGCCAGGCAACCCCCTCTCTCCTCCAGTCCTTCTTGATTCCCTGAATTGACAGGAGACTTCTTGAAGAAGACGCAAATGGGGAACTTTGTCAAGGCGCCCGGGTCGAGATCCTCGCGAGCCTTGAAATGGCCAGGACTTGCGTCAAAATGTCGGTTTCAGCCGCCAAAATGGCGAGTTCGCTGTCAGCTTCGTAACTCATTTCTAGCAAACGACTTGTGAGTCGAATCCCGAAAACCGTTGACGAACTGCAATATCTCGGTACACTTGGACCGTTACACCATTATGTTGTGGTTTAGGGGGTATCAGCCACAATATATGGGGTCGCGACGAACTATCAGCGCTCCAGATCGACGGAACCGATCCGCGGAGCGATTTTCACCGTTTCCCGGCGCTTTTCTAGCACTCATCGCATTGGAATTGCTGATATTTCTCGTGTACTCATGTACACACCCAGACAGGATGCCCTGGAACCCACGATACAAGGAGCGTGTCAATGAAAGACCTGGAGAACCAGGTTCGTTCTTCCGCCGTCACCGACGGCAATAGCCGCGAAGAATCCACAACCACCCATTCCGGCGGTCGGTCCAGCGCTGCGGCCACCCCCCCAAACATGGGTCTGCATGTCGAGGCCGTTTTCTGTCCCGCCGACGTCGAGGATCCCTTCGACACCGTGGAGTGGGAACTGCGCTCTGCCTCCATCAAGGGGGAAAAAGGCGATGTGGTTTTCGAGCAGAACGACTGCGAGATCCCCACCTCCTGGAGTCAATTGGCCACCAACGTCGTGGTCAGCAAGTATTTCTTCGGCGAGCTGGGCACCTCCGAACGCGAGAACAGCGTCCGCCACCTGATCCATCGCGTCACCCGCACCATCGCCGACTGGGGGACGGAGGACGGCTATTTTGCCGGCGAGGAAGACGGCGAGCGGTTCTACCGCGAACTCACCTGGCTCTGCCTCCACCAGCACGCCTCGTTCAACTCGCCCGTCTGGTTCAACGTCGGGCTTTACCACCAGTACGGCGTGCGCGGCGATATGTGCAACTGGCACTGGAGCGAGGCAGCCGGCGACGCTGTTCAGCCGGAGAACCCTTACGAATACCCCCAGGGCTCGGCCTGCTTCATTCAGAGCGTCCAGGACAACATGGAAGACATCATGGAACTCGCTCGCAGCGAGGCCATGCTGTTCAAGTTCGGCTCCGGCACCGGCACCGATCTTTCGACCCTTCGGTCGCACCGCGAAAAGCTGTCGGGGGGCGGAAAACCTTCGGGCCCGTTGTCGTTCATGCGGGTCTACGACCAGATCGCCGCCGTCGTCAAGAGCGGTGGCAAGACTCGCCGGGCCGCCAAGATGCAGTCGCTCAAGATCGGGCATCCGGACATCGTTGATTTCATCGACTGCAAGTATAAGGAAGAAGAGAAAGCCCGCGTCCTGCTGGCCAAGGGCTACAACTACGAAGATGCCTACAGCTCGATCCTGTTTCAAAATGCGAATCTCTCCGTTCGCGTCACCGACGACTTCATGGAAGCCGCCGAGGCCGACAAGCCCTGGACGACCCATTGGGTAACCGACCCGAAAGTGGAAGGCCCGACCTTCCAGGCCAAGGAAGTCCTGGACAAAATCGCCCACGGCGCCTGGGCCTGCGGCGATCCGGGACTCCAGTACGACACCACGATCAACCGCTGGCACACCTGCCCCAACTCGGGCCGCATCAACGCCTCCAATCCCTGCAGCGAGTACATGTTTCTCGACGACTCGGCCTGCAACCTGGCCAGCATCAATCTCATGCGGTTCCGCCGCCCGGACGGAAGCTTCGACGTCCACCGCTTCCAGACCGCTTGCCGGCTGGTGTTCATCGCCCAGGAGATCCTGGTCGACCATGCCAGCTATCCCACCAAACGCATCGCGGCCACCAGCCACCGCTTCCGCCCGCTGGGTCTGGGTTACTCCAACCTGGGCAGCCTGCTGATGTCCAACGGCCTCCCCTACGACTCGGAACAGGCCCGCGGCGTGTGCGGGGCGATCACGGCCCTGCTCCACGGGACGGCCAACCGCACCAGTACCGAGCTGGCCGCGGCCGTCGGCCCCTTCGAGGCCTTCGAAACCAATCGCCAGCCCATGCTCGACGTCATGGAGATGCACTGGCAGAAGGTCGAAGAAATCCACGGCTGCCCCGCCTATCTCAAGGCGGCCGCCCGCAAGGTCTGGGATGAAGTTCTCGCCGGCGGACGCCGCTACGGCTTCCGCAATGCCCAGGCCACCGTGCTGGCCCCCACCGGCACCATCAGCTTCATGATGGATTGCGATACGACCGGGATCGAGCCCGATATCGCCCTGGTCAAATACAAGCAGCTTGCCGGCGGCGGGATGCTCAAGATCATCAATCGCACCGTGCCGATGGCACTGGCCTCGCTGGGCTACACCGGCGATGAGATCGAATCGATCGCCGCCTACATCGAAAAGGAAGACACGATCGAAGGCGCCGCCGACCTGAAGCCGGAGCATCTGCCCGTGTTCGACTGCGCCTTCCAGGCACCCAATGGCATCCGCTCCATCTCCTGGAAGGCCCATGTCCTGATGATGGCGGCCGCCCAGCCGTTCCTGTCCGGGGCCATCTCCAAAACCGTCAATATGCCGAAGGACAGCACCCCGGAAGACATCGCCAATGCCTACCTCGAGGGCTGGAAGCTCGGCCTGAAGGCCCTGGCGGTGTACCGCGACGGATCCAAGGGCGTGCAGCCGCTCAACACCAAGAGCGGTGCCGAAAAGACCGAAAAGGAAAAGAAGACGGTTGTGGGCGCACCCCGCCGCGAACGCCTGCCCGACACGCGAACCTCGATCACGCACAAGTTCAGCGTCGCCGGACACGAGGGGTATATCACCGTCGGTCTCTATCCCGACGGGCGGCCCGGTGAAATGTTCATCACCATGGCCAAGGAAGGGAGCACG
>CAZLWV010000171.1:0-12138 GCA_964563135.1 uncultured Planctomycetaceae bacterium | reverse complement strand
GGCCGTCTACCGCGACGGCTCCAAGGGCGCACAGCCGGTGTCGACCAAGAGCGAGGGCAAGGCGTCGGCCGAGAAGGCCATCGCCGCGCCGCGCCGCGAGCGGCTCCCCGATACCCGGCAGTCGATTACCCACAAGTTCAACATCTCCGGCCACGAAGGCTATATCACCGTGGGGCTCTATCCGGACGGCCGGCCCGGCGAGATGTTCATCACCATGGCCAAGGAAGGGAGCACGATCGGCGGCCTGATGGACTGCTTCGGAACGGCCGTCTCCATGAGCCTCCAATACGGCGTGCCGCTGGAGGTTTATGTGCAGAAGTTCTCGCACACCCGCTTCGAGCCCATGGGGCCCACGAAGAATCCCGACATCCGCATCGCCAAAAGCATCGTCGACTACATCTTCCGCTGGCTGGGTGTCACGTTCATCCCCGGGTTCCGCGAAGCAAACACCAACCTGGAACGGGGAGGGCCGGCAGCCATCAAGAACGCCGCCGGTGAACCAACCGACCCAGAGTCTCGGCCCGCCGCCATGACGGCCGGCGGGCCGAAGCCCAGCCAGGGAACTGGCACCAGCGGCAAAAACGGCCATGGCCCCCACTTCACGCCGACCGGCGGGTCCAGCAACGGCAAGAAAACCACCCAGCTCGTCGCGGCGGCCGCGGAGACCGCGACGGCCCTCCTCGAACGGTCCGACGCGGCATCGATCGCCACCAGCCGCCAGTTCGCCATGTTCCAGGAAGATGCCCCCGCCTGCGACAACTGCGGCGCCATCACGGTGCGAAACGGCAACTGCTATCTCTGCCACAACTGCGGCGCAAGTATGGGCTGCTCGTAGGCTCCCGATCACCGGTTGCCCGAAATGGATTGCTGGGCTGGAAGCCCGCGGGCAACCTCGAATCACCCACCGGCCGCCGAGCCCCTCGGCGGTATCGGCTCACCGGCGGGGCGGTAACCCCTGGAGGTTGCCGCCCCGCTTTCCTTGCAGTCCAGGATAGCCGCCCCTCGCTGCAGTCCGGACCTCCGCCCCAGCCCGAGAACGTCTGCATCCCTGCGATGTCGCCGCCGGGCTCGCCGCACTCCGCGCTTCAGTCCGTGCTCGCCCTCCCGACTCACTTGCGCAAAGACCGCAACTTGGCGAGCCGGATCGCGATGGACTATCATTGGCATTGCGTTGCAGCGCCGCCAATCCGACTGGCCGGTTTCACCACGTTCACCACACCCCAGGAGGTTCGTCATCATGGCCCGCACTTCCGCTCGTTCACGCCGTGCCACCCTGCCTCGACTCCGCTGGAGCAGGGTGGCGGTCGCACTCGGCCTCGCCTGGCTGCCCGTCGCCTACACACTGCCGGCCGGCGAGCTGCCCCGTTTCCAAGAACACGTCGTCACCCAGGCCATCCAGTTCGGCTACCAGCTCGTATCTGCCGACCTGACCGGCGACGGCAAGAAGGACCTGATCGCCATCGACGAACAGGCCAGCGAGGTGGCCTGGTTCGAGAATCCCGCCTGGACGCGGCACGTGCTGATCGCCGATGTGCCCCGCCCCCTGAACATCGCCTGCTGCGACATCGATGGCGACGGCACTGCCGAGGCCGTGCTGGCCTACCGGTTCGAATCCAGCCCGGAAAAAAGCCAGGGCAATCTCGCCTTTCTCAAGAGCGGCCCGGATGTGCGGCAACCCTGGACTGCCCGCCAGATCGACCGCGTCCCCACGGCGCACCGTGTCCGCTGGATCGACCCCGACGGCTCCGGCAACCAGGTCCTGCTCGTCGGTCCTCTGGTCGGCCGGCGGTACCCGCCCCAGGAAGGCGACCAGGTGCCCATCTACCTCTACCGACCCGGCTCGTGGAAACGCGAAACCATCTCCAACACTCCGGCCGGCGTGCTCCACGCGATTCATCCGGTGAGCTGGGATGGCGGACCGGCCCAGCACCTCCTCGCCGCCAGCTTTCTCGGCCTGCACCGGCTCCAGCTCATCGACGGCCAGTGGCAGACCACCCATCTGGCCTCCGGCGATCCCCGCCCGTGGCCCGAGTGCGGCAGCAGCGAGGTGCGGCTTGGCCGCCTGGGCAAGGACCGCTTCCTGGCGGCCATCGAACCCTGGCACGGCAACCAGGTGGTCGTGTATCTGCCCGAGGGGGACAAGTGGATTCGTACGATCATCGAAGACCGGATGCAGAACGGCCACGCGCTGGCCGTCGGCGATCTGGACGGCGACGGACGCGACGAAATCGTGGCCGGCTCCCGCGGCGCAGGGCATCAGATGTCGATTTACCAGGCTGCCGATGCCCAGACCACTCCCTGGCACAAGACGGTCCTCGACGATGGCGGCATGGCGGGCGCCGACTGCCTCATCGAGGACTTCAACGCCGACGGCCGCCCCGACATCGTCGCCATCGGCGCCTCCACCGGCAACGTCAAGCTCTACGAGAACCTGGGGCCGTAGTTGAACTCGCTCCGCCGTAGCTGCGCGGAAGGGTCCAAACTCTGGCGAGTTCGGCTACCACATGCGACTTTGGCTACGCTTTCTTGGCAATCTCGGCACTGTGCTTCTGGATCTTCTGGATCGCGCTGAGAATCTGGTCCATGGCGCTGCGTTCTGCCAGGAACAGGTTTTGCGAAAGACCGACCGTCGTCTCGCACACCTGGCGATTGCCCTTCAATTCCTTGAAACTTTCGCGATAGTCCTTCAGTCGCTGCTGGCTGAACAGCCGCTGGAAACCTCGGGATGCAATCGCCTCGTCCAGCAGGCCGTCGTTGTACTGCTCGCTGTAGCCGTCGCTGCTGGGGATCCCTTCGGCGCGGAGGGCTTGCATGAAACCGGCCCTCGAAAGGCCGCTGAACTGCTGGGCGTCGTAGCGCATGGGGAACAGGTGCCAGACGGCCCGGCTGTTTTCCGGCAGGCGGGCCGGTACCAGGCCCGGGATTTCCTTGAGGCCCGCGATCAGGTAATCGGCGTTCTCGCGCCGGATCTCGGTTTCCTTGACCAGCTTGTCGAACTGCTGCAGGAGAATCGAAGCCTGGAAGTGCTGCATCCGGAAGTTGTTTCCACGGGCAAAACACCCCGACCCCTTGAAGGTCCCCCGGGCACGACCGCAGTTGTGGTAGGAGTAGCAGCGGTCGACCAGTTCCTCGCGGTTGCTGGAAATCGCCCCCCCCTCGCCCGACGGTATGTGCTTGGAATTCTGGAAACTGAAGCAACCCAGATCGCCCAGCGTGCCGCACTTCTGCCCTTTGTATTCGGCCAGCCAGGCCTGGCAGGCGTCTTCCACGACGCCCAGGTCGTGCTTTCTGGCGATCGCGTTGATCGGATCCATGTCGCATGGCATGCCGTAGATGTGCACCGGCAGAACCAGTCGGGTGCGGTCGGTGATCCGGCTTTCGATGGTGGCCGGATCCATGGTCAGGGTCTCCGGATCCGTGTCGGCGAATACCGGGAGGGCCTTCTGGATCAGGATCGCGTTGTAGGTCGCAATGAACGTGTAGGGCGATACGATCACTTCGTCCCCCGCGTCGACTCCCATCACGTAGAGGCTGGTGATCAGTGCCGTCGTCCCGCTTGAGGTGGCCAGGCAGCGTTTGGCGCCGAGCAGCTTCGCGTAACCTTCCTCAAACTCGGGCACCTTGCCGCCACCGCTTCCGCGGAACCAGCTGCCGCTCCTGAGGATTTCGAGGATCTGCGGCTCCCAGGACTGACGCCACTCGGGCCAGTTCGGCCAGCTGCCCGTATGTGCCGGCTTTCCTCCCAGCACCGCCGGCTTGTCCGAGTCGGCGGCCAACGCCATCGGCGCCCGTCCCGCCCCCAGCCACGACAAGGCAGCCGAACCGGCCGCCGCCATCCGCACAAAACCACGCCGCGTCACAGAATTCTTCATGGCCGCTGATCTCCGCTCTCTTGAGTGAAAGCCCGCTGTCTGACCCGAAACGACGGCCACTCGCCACGAGGGAACTGGCCGATCTCGCCTTCCCTGGCCACTCGATTGCCGGCATTCTACCTCCGCGCACCACCACGACGCCATGCTCTCTGCGGAGACTGCCGGCGAATTCTGCCGCCGCGCCAGGAGCCATCGTTCCGGGAGTGAAAAACGATCCGCCGTCGTCCGACGTGAGAGCCACACCGATCGCTCAACGCAGGCCGAGTTCTCGATCACTCGTCGTTGAGATTCTCAAGGGACGCTTCGAGGCTGAAACGCAAGAACATCGCGGCGTCGTCAGTCGTGTCGGCCTTGCGGACGCGGTCGAGCACCTGCTGCATCGCGGGGAGCACGGGACGGGCGACCGGGCCAAGGAGTTCCAGGGCGCGGGCGGCATGGAGGGCCACGTCCGCCTCGCCCCCGATGAGGGCGCCGGCCAGCACAGGGAGCGAATTCTCGGACTCGCCATGGGAAGCCAAAGCGAAAGCAATTTCGATCTGCACGACCGGGGAAGAGTCCGACAGACGCTCTTGCAGGGCCGCGCGAGCCGCATCAGGGAGCCGTTGGGCGGCGCTCAAGCCGAGCGCGGCCCAGTAGCGGATACCGTCGTCGGCATCGGCCAGAAGCGGCTGCAGCCGCGGCCAGGCCCCGGGGCGGCCGACGAGATCGGCAGCGGCCAGCAGGCGGGCAAGAGGATAGAGTTCCTCGTCCCGTGCGAGTTCAAACGGAGTCAGCCGGTTGCCAAGACGCTGCCAGAGCTGGGGTTCCGTGAGAAAGCCGGCATCGCGGGTCTCGAGGAGCCAGCGTTTCAATTCGGCGCGCATCGTTTCGAGCGTGGCGCGATGGTCCGGAGATGCGGCCAGGTTGCGGATCTGGTGCGGGTCGGCGGCCGTGTCGTAGAGTTCCTCCAGGGCGCGGCGGGGAGCGGCGTAGGTGAGCTGGTCGGCGCCGAGCCGGCCGGCTGCGGCAAGACGCTTCAGTTCCTGGCGGAAGGCGGAGCCGTCCGAAAAGCGTTCAGGCGGCATCCAGGACAGATGGGGCATGAAATTGCGGATGTAGAGCCAACGGCCGTCACGCACGGAACGGGAGAGGTCAAAAACTTCGTCGACACGGTCACGCGCGCCGTAGACGAAGCGACGCGGCTGGCCGGCGGCGGAGCCAAGGAAGGCCACGCCCTGCATCAGCTCGGGCTTCTCGACGCTGCAGAGGCTGAGCACGGTCGGGGCGAAATCGACGAAGCTGACGAGGCGGTCGCACGCAGTTCCGGGTTCTGCGGGGGCCAGATGTCGCCATTTTTCGGGAAAGCGGATAATCAGGGGCACACGCAGGCCCGTGTCGTGGAGGAGCCGTTTGCCACGGGGCATTCCCATGCCGTTATCGCCATAGAAGAAGACGATCGTGTCGTCGGCCAGCCCGTCGGAATCCAGTTGGCGGAGCAGTTCGGCAACTTCCTGGTCCATGCGCGTGATGCAGTCATGGTAGCGGGCCCAGGTGCGGCGGGCTTCGGGGGTATCGGGATAGTAAGGGGGCAGGTCAGCCGCCGCGGGGTCGTGACGAAGGTCCGGCGACAGCTTGGCGCCGATTTCCTTCTCGAATTGCTCATGAGGCCAGACGCTGGTTCGCGACTGGTGCGTGGTCATGCAATTGAATACGGCGAAGAAGGGCTTTCCGGCGGGCCGCTTGCGCCAGTGGGCGCCGGCAGAGCTGTCGTCCCAGGCGTCGGCGATAAACGCGCGCTCGTTCTGGAGGTTGTAGTCGGTCTTCACGTTGTTGGAGCAGTAGTAGCCCGCCTGGCGAAGAAGGGCCGTGAACCCGCGGATATGCCCGGGAACAGGGAACTGGCTGCGCAAACGCTGGGTGCCAAGCGAGGTGGCGTACATGCCGGTGATGAGGCAGGATCGGGCCGGCGAACAGACCGGGGCAGTGGCAAAAGCGTGGGTGTAGCGGACACCGGCCTGGGCAAAACCATCAAGGTTGGGCGTGCGGGCGTACGTGTCGCCGTAGCAGCCCAGGTTCAGGCCAAGATCCTCGGCGGTGAGCCAGAGGATGTTGGGGTGGGCGGCGCTCTGCGGTCTCGGGTGTTCCGCGGCATACGAGGGCCAGACAGAACCTAGGAGAGCAACCGGTGCCAGGACAAACAGGAGGCGAATGCGAGGTTTCATGGCGATCGGGAAGAATTGCCGCATCAGGCTTGCCCAGATCATGGTGCCTGGGAAGGTGCTTGTCAACCGGCCTGAAGCACCGTCCATCGCCAAGTGGGGGGATGGCACGCGGCCTTCACGAAAAGGAGAATGGCGGCGCGGCGTTCACAGCCCCACCTGGCTGCCAGGCGGGACCCGCATGGAGGGCGTCCTGATAGGCTGCGCGGCCCAAGTGGCTCGGACGGGTTTCGAGGCGAATCGGTGTCAGGATGAGTCCATCCTCTTTTCTTGGGCAGGGCCGGTGCCTGAAGTCAATCAAGAGCCGGTTCTCGTAGTCCCACCAGGCCATTCATGCCTTTGGGGGCGTGCCCCCCAAGTCGACTAACTCATGGTAACGCGGTGTCAAACAGGAGGAGTTCTGATGGCGAGGTTCATGTACAGGGTGTCTTCGAGGGTTCTGCCTGCCGCGGCAGTTGCGGTCTTCCTGGCGGCAGCGCTGGCGGCAAGCGGCCGGTGCGCCTCTCAGGACGGGGCGACGGCCGGGCCTGGTATCTACGCACGATGGGAGAACGGGCCCGACAAGGGAAACGAGTTCTTCCCTATTGCCGTCTGGCTGCAACACCCGCGCAACGCCCCCAAGTATCAGGCCCTCGGCATCAATCTGTACATCGGCCTCTGGAACGGACCGAATGCCGAGCAGATCGACGAACTGAAGCGGCACGGCATGCCGGTGATCTGTTCGCAGAATGGATATGCCCTGGAACACCTTGGCGAGAAAACGATCGTGGGCTGGATGCACGGAGACGAACCCGACAATGCCCAGTCGTTGGGGAAGGGAAAAGGCTACGGTCCGCCGATTCTGCCGACCAGGATTATCGACGACTATGAGAAGATCAAGGCCAAGGATGCCACCCGTCCCGTCTTCCTCAACCTGGGCCAGGGAGTGGCATGGGACGGCTGGCACGGCCGTGGCGTACGCACCAATCACCCGGAAGACTACGCTGAGTACGTTCGCGGCGGCGATATCGTCTCCTTCGATATCTACCCGGCCGTGCACGACAAGTCGGCGGTTGCGGGGAAACTGTGGTATGTGGCCCGGGGTGTCGATCGTCTGCGCGATTGGGCCGGCAAGGACCGGATCGCCTGGAACTGCATCGAGTGCACCTCGATCGGCAATCCGACCACCAAACCCACGCCGCAGCAAGTAAAGGCCGAGGTGTGGATGTCGATCATCCACGGGTCGCGAGGAATCATCTACTTCTGCCACCAGTTCCAGCCGCAGTTCGTCGAAGCAGGACTGCTGGCCGACGAAGAAATGGCCCGGGCGGTGGGCGCAATCAACCAGGAGATCCACAGTCTGGCTCCGGCCATCAACAGCCCCACACTGCCACGCGCGGCAACGGTGACTGTCGATCCGCCCGACGTGGCCGCCGATATGGCCCAACTCCTGGGGCCGCAAGGCATCACGGTTGCGGTGAAACGGCACCAGGGGAAGCTGTATCTGTTTGCCGTCCGCATGGAGGCCAGCCGGGCAACGGCCAGGATTGGGCTCCAAGGGCTCACGGGCGAGGCCGAGGTGCGAGTGATCGGCGAGGATCGCACGATCCGCTGCCGAGATGGCCAATTCGAGGACCGGTTTGAGCCGCATGCCGTGCACCTCTACCAACTGAACGACCACAACTGAGAGGGTTGGGCCGGCGAACAAGTCTTGCTTCTCGGTCGTACCAGGCGTGTTCCGGGCGTGCCCTCCATGGATTCCTGGAAGGTTAGAACGCTGCGTAGAGGAGACAGTCTGACCCTCGTCCGGGATCCTCAACCTGTGCGGTTCCCTCCACGTGACCGGCTGCCGTTTGGCCAACGGGATGGGTGCCACACTGCTGGCAAAATAGGAGGTTGGCGGGTAGACTATTGGACGGCCCCATCAGTCCGGGGCAGGGGCATTCCCTACGCACGACAGGTGCGGGGGGAGCGGCAAACGCCACTGCCCAAATGGATGTCGCTCAACGGGTTTCGACGGAAAGCGTCGCCAAGCGCCCCTTGGGCATCCTCGTGGAGATTCTCGCCCCAGCGAGATGCCATGCGGGCCGAGCAGGAAAGACGTGTCGACCGATGAGGATCATCACCAAGCCAAAGACGGTTGCCCAAACGGCCAGCGTCATTGCAGGACCAACGCTCCAAGCGCTGCAGCAAGCAGTGACCGCCGTGGAAAAGGGTGCCATCCTGGTGCCCCGGCGAATCGTGCGGCGGGTGATCAAGGATCGGTATGACATACCCCGGTTCGGGCTCCGCCTCCCCCACGAGCAGTGCCACATCACCGACCGGGAGACGCTCCTGAGACTCGTGGATGCGGCGGAGATGGAGCCAAGAGGAACGGCTGACCTCCCCGATCGGGTTATTCTGCTGCCGCAGCCGGAACCGGAAGAGATGGACACCGTGCCGGTGGCGACCTGGCTGACCCGTTACTGGCGACTCCTCTTTCACTGTCGGGTGCACCTGGATCTTGAGGAGCGAGTGGCAGCGGGGGAGATTGATGCGGGAGTCCTCCGCCGATGGGTGAGGGGGATTGGGATTACCGAGTTTGCCGAGGTCCGCTCGGTGCTCATCCAGGAGGGGCTGATCCTGGCCGACGCCGATTCAACAAGCACGTTCATCGAGTTTGCCGCCACCTATCTGGAGCTCGAGTATTTTTCCACGGGAGCCTCGTCGCACTATTTTCCGGGGCTCGATCGGCCCGGGAACTGGGCGGAACTGCTGGTGGAGGTGATCGACGCCGACCGGCTGTACACCCTCACGCGGCCGAAAGGGGCCGAACCGCCGTTGGTGCGGCTGCCCGGAGAGGAAGATGCAGTGCCGGCAACCGACAGGCGGAGCCGCTGGCAGCAGTTGCTGCCTTCCTGGCGGAAGCCCACCGACATGTATCGCCGGTTCATCCTGGGCGCTCAGGCTGCCGTAGCGCGGGGAGACCTGGTCCGTGCGTGCATTTTCCTGTTCCAGGCCAGGAAGCGGGCACCCGAACAGAATGTGCGGCGATTGCGGAGCGACGTGCGCAGGCATATCGCCCGGCTCGTCGGCTCCATCCAAGCGGCCGTGCTCTTTCCCGACACGGAGATCGATGCCTGGCAAGATGCCCTGTCGGCGCTGGTCTGGCGCTGCGGGGAAGGGTTGTGGTGCCCCGAGGCGCGGCTGCTGTTCGATCTGCAGAAGGTGGGACTCGATCGTGAGCGGAGCGTGTACGCGATGGACGTGGTGCGATGGGCTCGTTCGCTGGGGATGCAGCCGATCGAGCGTCCGCTCCCGTGCCTGGCCGAGACTCTCATCCACCGGCATCTGCGCAGCGCGCTACAGCGCATGGCGGCGGTGCGGATTGCCGACCCGGGGCGGAAACTGCTGTACGACCTGCTGCATCGAGCCGAAGAGCGGAGCGAAGAGAATCTGCGGAACCGCTTTCGCCAGTTGATCGACGAGGCCCTTCGGGACGCCGGATTCACCCCATCGAACGTGGTGGAAGGGATCGCCGCCCGGAAGGTGGTGGAGGAGCTCCTGGACCGGATCGTGGACAGGGGATTTCTGACCCTGGGAGACCTGCGCGACGCCGTCGCAAAGAACCACCTGAAGGCCGAGGATCTATCGGGAATCCGCGACCTGGTATTCGGCGATCAGCTTCTGCGTGCCGATCGGACGATGGCGGCGGCACTGGACGGCGTGTACCGGCACGGGCAGTTCTACCTCCGCTTCATGCAGCGGCTCAGCTCGGTGGCATTCGGCACGCGGACGGGCCGGTTCCTGATGCGATACCTGATCCTGCCCTTCGGTGGAGCATACGTGGCCGAGGCGGGGGTCAACCATCTCCTGGAATTGCTCATGTATCTGTTGGCCATGCACGTCGAATCGGAGCCGGAGATCGGGGAGGTACCGCTCGTCGTCGTGCTGGGCATTTTCCTGTTCCTCCTGATCAACTTCGAAGGCTTCCGCCGGGGAACGGTGAGGGTCCTGCGAATCGTCGGCCGCGGCCTGCGATTCATGTTCCGGGAGCTTCCGCGACGCCTGGCGGAAATGGAGATCGTGCAGCGGGTGGTCCACTCACGGGCATTCCGCTGGACCGGCCGTTACGTGGTCAAACCGCTGGTGGTCACCGCCGTCGTCGCGTGGGCCCTGCCGCGTCTGGTTCCGCACTGGCACAACACGTGGACCGGCCTGCTGGGGATATTCGCGAGCCTCAACCTGCTCTTGAACACGCGTCTGGGACGCGACCTGGAGGAAGTGACCACCGACTGGGCGGGCCGGGCCTGGCGATGGCTCACCATGCAGGTGATCGCAAGGCTCTTCTGGATGACCATGGATGTTTTCCGTTTCTCCGTCGAGGCCATCGAACGGCTGATGTCGATCGTCGACGACTGGCTGCGATTCCGATCGGGGGAAGGCCAGACCGCCTGGGTGGCCCGGGTGCTCCTGGTTCCATTCTGGTCGGCGGCGGCGTACGTCGCCCGGTTCTCGATCACCCTGCTGATCGAACCCCAGATCAATCCGATCAAGCATTTTCCGGTGGTGACGGTCTCGCACAAGATCCTCCTGCCCTTCATTCCGATGCTGGCAGGAATCCTCGCTACGGCGATGGAGAAGGGGTTCGCCTATACGGTCGCAACGGTGGTGATTACTTCGATTCCAGGGATCTTTGGATTCCTCGCCTGGGAGCTGCGCGAGAACTGGCAGATCTACGCAGCCAACCGGCCGAAGCACCTGCGACCGGTGGCGGTGGGAAAGCACAACGAGACCGTGCGACGCCTCCTCCTGCCGGGCCTTCACTCCGGGACCATTCCCAAACGCTTCGCCAGGCTGCGGGCCGCCGGCGAGAAGGCGCGGGTAAGCGGCGATTGGACGGGTGTGCATAAGCAACTGCGGGTTTTCGAGGAACTGGAACTCTGCGTGCGCCGGTTCGTGGAGCGGGAGTTCGTGTGGTTCCTCGTCGAGGGAGGATTTACTAGCCCCCGTGCGATCCAGGTGGGATCGATTCAACTGACGACCAACCGGATTGCGCTGGAGGTGAAGTTCGAAGACACGACCGAGGCACCGCTGGTGATCGAGATCGACGCCCGCGAGGGAAGACTGCTGGCGAAAATCGCCAGCGCCGGCGCCATCGAGCGGCTTTCGCCGGTGGAACGCGATACCCTGGCCGTTGCGCTGCTGGGCCTCTACAAGGCGGCGGGAATCGACCTGGTGCGGCGGGAGATCGAGTCGCAACTGCCGCGAACGGTTTTTGCCTACGATGTGGACGAGCAAGGAGTGGTGCTCTTCCTGGCCAATTCGCCGGATGTGGAGATTCGCTACTGGCTCGACACCGGTCGCGAGAGGACACCGGCAACAATGCTCACACCATGGTCGGCCGACGAGAGGGTCTCGCTCACGGCATTGCCGCTGCTGGACCGCTCGCGGCTCGTGTTCGGCGAGATCCGGATCTCGTGGAGGCAATGGGTCGAAGCCTGGCAGGCGCTCCATGACTCGAAAGACGGCGGACGCTGCGGGTTCACCCTCGAGCGGCTGTGGGGGGAGGGGCCTGTGGTGAGGCTGCTGCCGTAGAGTCGAGCCGGTACGCCAACACACGGACTCATCCGATCGAACCGATGCGTCAACGGGTACTTTTCCTGCGGCGCTGTCGCTGCCGAGTCGATCGTCTGCGGCACCAGCCGGAGTCTCAAGATGCCTGACGTGGGTGTTGCACGGACCGGGAATCGAGGGGGACCCATGGAAGCCCGGCCACCGGGAATGCAACTCGCCCAGGTGCTCCACAATCCATCATGGAACCGATGGATCCCCACCATGGAATGGGCGAGTTCCTCACCCCGACGGCAACCATTCCGCGCAAGCCGCGAGAAACTGGGCAATCTGGAGTAGAATAATCCCCGCGGGTGGGATAGTCTGTAAGGATCGGCCAGACGGGGCTCGCATTTGGGCGCCACGCGTCCAATCGGGCGGTGACTGCGCCGAATAGTAGCAGGGTGGATATTGCTATGGCCGAAATATGGCAGACGGCGATTGGGCCGCTAAAACGGCGTTGGGTGGAATGGGCGGTTTTCGTGCGGTTTTTGTTC
>CAZLWV010000170.1:0-16730 GCA_964563135.1 uncultured Planctomycetaceae bacterium | reverse complement strand
CCATCCGGCTCGCCGGATGGTGAGAAGGATTGACAGCTACCCCACACGCCCCGCCCTCAGCCATCCATCGTGGCGGCCTCCTTGCCCGAAAACCAGTGCCCTCATGTCCCCCTGCCGACTTCCTCGAAGCCCTCGCCTCCGACGCCGCCTCACCCAGCTCCGCACCCCCCCTTGGGCCGCGTGTGTCCCGTGCGACATGGAGTCGCTCGCCGGTGCGCGGTAGAATGGCTCGCTCCGTGTTGGCCCCGTTCGGCAAGAGCCCTGTCTGCCACTCTGCCTCATGCCTGCCGCCATCGCCAGTCCGATCGTTGTCCTGGGGCTCGGCATCGCCGGGGCCCAGGACGCTCCACGCCTGGGCGTCCGCCAGTAGGGTGCCGTGGGTGACGGCGTTGCACTCGACGCACTCCCGCCTCCATCCATCAGAACCATCCACCTTCCCCAACGCTTCTTTCCACCAACCCATCCTCAGCGGGACTGTCCGAAATGAAACGGCGCGACCTTCTCAAAGCAGCCTCTGCCGCGGCAGGGGCTCTGGCGATCAGTCCTCTCCTGGCCCGGGCCGACGATGTTCCGCTGGGCATTCCCCAGGAGGTCGACGTGCTGGTGGTTGGCGGCGGCACGGCCGGCACGATCGCCGCCCTGCAGGCCGCACGGGCGGGGGCCAAAACCGCGCTGGTCGAGATGGGAAGCCAGCTCGGCGGCACGACCACCAGCGGCGGCGTGAACTTCCCCGGCCTGTTCCATGCCTGGGGCAAGCAGATCATCGCCGGTGTCGGCTGGGACCTCGTCTGCAAAACAGTCGAGCTCGATGGCGGCACCATGCCCGACTTCACCCGCAGCGACCTCAGGCATTCGGCCCTGCAGGTCCGCATCCATGGCCAGCTCTACGCCGCCCTGGCCGAAGAGGCCTGTCTCGATGCCGCCGTGGCACTGGCCTACTACCAGTTCCCCCTGGCCGTCGAGCCCGCCGGCTCCGGCTGGAAGCTCGACATCGTCGGCAAGGGCGTCCGCTACCCGCTCACCTGCAAACAGCTCATCGACTGCACGGGCGGAGCCGACATCGTGGGCATGTTGGGCCTGCCCCGGCTCCGCGAGGAGACGATCCAGCCCGGCACGCTCGCCTTCCGCCTCGGGGGCTACGATCTGGCCGCGCTCGACGCCGGCCAGATCCAGCAGCGCTATCTCGAGGCCCTCGGCGATGGCCGATTGCAGGAGGGCGACTACTGCCACGCCGGCGCCTCCTTCATGGGGTTCCTCGGGGGCGGTGGCAAGAACGCTCAGCACGTCTTCGGTGCCGATTCTTCGACCGCCGTCACCAAGACCCAGGCCAACATCGCCGGCCGGCGCTCCATCCTCCGCCTGCTCCGCTTTGTTCGCTCCCTGCCCGGCTGCGAAAATGCTCGCGTGCTGGAGATGATGCAGGAGACGGCCGTTCGCGAAACCTACCGTATCGAGGGCGAAACGCTCATCACTTGCCAGGACTACACCGCCGGCCGCCTCTACGACGACGCCGTCTGCCACGCCTTCTACCCGGTCGACCTGCACGATCGGGAAGGAGTGAAACCGCAACCGCTCACACCTGGCACCGTGCCTGCCATTCCACTCAGCGCCCTGGTGCCGAAGGGAAGCCGCAACCTGCTGGTGGCCGGCCGCAGCGTCTCCAGCGACCGGCTGGCCAATTCGGCACTCCGCGTTCAGGCTCCCTCGATGGCCATGGGCCAGGCGGCCGGCGCCGCTGCCGCTCTGGCCGCTGCCGCCAACACCACCCCCATGTCCGTGCCGATCGAAGAGATCCGCAGCCTTCTGCGCCAACACGGTGCCATCGTTCCCGGCTGACGGCCTGTGGATCCCGCCCTCCCTACCCTACCCTCACGGATCGTTTCCTCTCGCCATAGCAGCCTCTGCATCCGCTCATCCAGTGCGCTACAATTATCGTGCGTGATTCGAAAAGATGGTAGGCGAGCGACGCCCCGCTCGTCCGCCCATGCGGAAGGGCGCTCTGGAGTCGAACGGTTTGCGAAACCCGGCTATAAAGGAGTCCATGGACAGTCCACAAACAAACACACGCGTTGCTGCCGAGCACGGGCCCGCCCGCTGCTACGGCTGCTTCCGTCCCAAGCGAGATTGCTTCTGTGCGCTTATCCCGCAAATCGACAACCGGACCGATGTCCTGATTCTCCAGCACGTCCGCGAGCGTTTCCATCCTTTCAACACGGCCCGCATCGTTCACCGGGCCCTGAAACGATCCACGCTGCTGGTCGACCCGGCATGCCGCCTGGCCGCCGCGCCGCTGTCGATCAAGCCGGGGGCGGTCCTGCTGTATCCCGGTCCCGACGCCCGGCCCCTTTCCGACCTTCCGGCCGACCGGCGCCCCGAGCAACTCGTGATCGTCGACGGCACCTGGCATCATGCCAAGACACTGGTGCGGGACATCCCCCTACTGGCCAGCATGCCTCGTTACCGGATCGTTCCCGCCTCGCCGGGGCGCTATCGGATCCGCCGCGAGCCTTCTGCCACGTCCCTCTCCACGGTCGAAGCGGCCGTGGCGGCACTCCGCCACCTGGAACCCGAGACCGAAGGCCTGGACGCGCTCCTGGCGGCATTCGAGATGATGGTCCAGCGCCAGTTGACCTATCCAACGTCCCAGCCCCTGTGGCGCCGCAGTCGGCACCGCGGTCGCACCATCCACAGCATCCCCAGGATCCTGGTCGAACAGCTCGACAACGTCGTAGTGGCCTACGGTGAGTCTTCCTGCGGCGATCGCGGCAGCAGGTCGGCCCCCCGTCTGCCGGTCTGCTGGGTTGCAGAACGGCTCGGTAGCGGGGAAAGGTTCTCCTGCACCATTCGACCGGATGGCCCCCTCACGGAGGAGTTTCTCGGTCACCTGGAACTCGAGCCCCGCGCTTTCGCCCATGCCCTGACGCCCGCGGAATTCCGCACCGCCTGGAAAGCCTTCCTGCGGCCGAGCGACACCCTTGCCGTCTACAGCCAGAGCACGGCCCGGCTGCTCCAGGCCGCCGCTGCCGACTCTGCCAGGTGCCTGGTGCTCAAGTCGGTCCCGTTCAACCCGGACCGTCGGAACGGCACGCTCGACGAAATCCTGGCTGCCGAGCAGATTTCCTGTCCCCCGCCCTGGCATCCGGGTCGCGCCGGCAGGCGGCTCGCCAATGCCGTCGCCCTGACCGGCCATCTTCACGCACTGGCCGCCCCGTGCCGTTCTGGAGAAGAGCAGCGTCCAGACACCGATCGTTCCCCGTGATCCGGTGATCCATCAACCTGGGGGAGAAGTGCGGTCGAAGGATCCTCCGCTTTGGTGGGGCGGGCAGTCGCAACAGGGAATCGGCGAACGTCGGAGATTCGCAGAGGACCGGCGCCTCGGTTCAGCCCAAGGGACATTTTCCGGACCGCTGGTATCGGCTGTGACGGCTGGGGGGGCAGTGCCAGGGAATGTCCGCAGGTCGGCCATACGCGTAACCTACACTTCCTGTGGTGACGGTGTCGTTCCTCGGTGCCGGGGGTATGGCTTTCAAAGGGGGATGCGACCGGCGGGCTGCCGATCGCCTCATTTGGGAGGAAGGGCCGATGCTGCTGTTCTCGCGGAACAAGGCGCTTGGCGTTCAGGCGTTTCTGCTCAAAGTCGTCAATAACCACTGTCCGGAATTGACGCCGCTGCTGGAGAACCGGCGCGACGAGTCGCGAGTTCCCGTCTGCGTGGTGACGCTCGTGGTGCCCTTGAAGGACGGAAAGCCGCATGTGGCACGGCATTTCCCGACAGTGACCCGCGAGATCTCGACGACCGGCGTGTCGATCGTCCTGGATCAACCCCGTGGGCTCGATGAAGTCATCCTCGCCTTCCGCTGGGAGAACGAGATGAAGTTCATCAAGGGCAACGCAAAACACCTGAATCCGATGGGGGCGGGGTTCTATCAACTCGGGATCCAATTGAGCACGGTGGTTCGCGTGGACGAGTATCCCGAACTGGATAGTCTGTACATCTAGCAGCGCAATCCGGTGGCCCGTCCGCGATCGCTTCGACGGGCCCGCTGATCGCCGCCCGGCACGCTCGCACACATCCCCCGCCGACCGCCATCCGGCACGGTCTCTGCCCGGCGCAGAGACAGCGCTGGTGAAAGCGTCGTGCCCCAGGAGAGTTGATCCGAGAACTCCAGCCGCGACGGGCAATCTCCACCCCTGGCAGGCCTCCGCGGCGGTTTCGGGGGCACCATCGCACGGAAGAGAAGTTGGGGCGACCAGCGGAAGCCGGGGTCTCCCGCCCGCCGGCAGTTGCCGGAGCGCATCTGCCACGCGAACAGCCGCAGGGCCTCGATCAGGCAAAGTGGCGTCGAGCTACCACGTATAGTGTTCGCGGAGAAACCTCCTGGCCCGTTCGCGGCTTTCGTAGTTGCCCAGACGCCGCATCCGGTCAACCGCCTGCTGGCAACCGGCAGATGGGCAAGCGGTTCGCAGTTGCTGGTTGTTGGATTGGCCTTCAATGAACTGGATGAGAGCGTCGACCGTTTTGCGATTCTCGAGAAAGACTTCCCATTGGATCTCAACACGGGGGTGGCAGTAGGCGTTGTTGGCCTTTCGCGGCATGGCGATTCCTCAGAGATGTCGAGTGCAGAATTGCGGCGAGCAAGGTAGATATTGCCCAACACTCGTGCTCTGTCACAGCACAGTTTTTAGGATCGATGGCGCAGAATCATGCGACAATCGCCGAGTTGTTCCGCAGTCTCGATCCCAATTGTTGCTGAGACAAAGCACTGGTCCATGCGAGCCATACGGCTCCCGAAATCGCCTCTTCTCGGGAGTTCCTCCGACTGTCCCCACGCAGTCCAGATCCACACAGGCCGCCCGTCACAGGCCACAACCGGTGACATTCGACCAACAGGACCTCGGACTACAGGTGGTCCGCACGCAGCCGCCCCTGTCAGAACCCCACGAACGTGGGATCATGTGATAAGTCGTATTCGACAGAACGGCACAACACGCAAAACCCAGGCCCGAACCCATACCGGGCCGACTTCCCCAGACACGGAACCGAGTGCCCCTTCCGCGGTCTCGGGTCAAGCAGTAGCGGCTCAGGGACTTGAACCCCGGACACGCGGATTATGATTCCGCTGCTCTAACCAACTGAGCTAAGCCGCCATGCCACGCAGTCTTACCGCGTGCGAAGCGCCAAGATACCAGCCGGAATCGATTCTGACAAGGACTTCCCTTCGAGACGCCAGGGGCCAATCAGGAAAACCTGATCCGCCCAAGCATCAAAGCAGTCCAGATCCGCGGGGTACGAAGTGATCCGAAACCAGCTTTCGCGGGGCAGCAGGAAGCATGTGCTTCTGCCCGGCGGTGAGCACGGGGTGGTGGGAGATTCTCAGCCCAGTCGAGATACTGTTCCAGCCTATGCAAAGGCACCCCGTGGGCCAAGGCGTGCTGGACGAGATGGATATCTTCCATGTTCGCACCGCCACAAGAAAGGGAATCCTGGCCCGATGCCCTTCTACACATAAGTATAACCGTTTGAACAACGACGATCCACACATGGCTTGGCTGCATTCTCAGGGCAGCTAATACCCCCCAGAACGATAGAGGCCGTAGATTGACGACTCACCAGGGCCCTCTTGGAGGGCCTTCTTGGGGGGTGGCAACGCAGCCGCCCATGTGGACTTCCAGCGGGCTGCTTCAGGAATTCCCGAAAGACAGATCGGCTCTCGATGTTCTGCTGTCCAGAGATGCGGTTCGGCCGATTCTCGGCACCGGCCCGGTCCGAATCGAAGTCCGATGACTCTTCCTGGCGGGTAGGGCCGCAACGCACCGGCGCCTCTGTCGGCCAGGTTGCCTTTCCGGCTGCTTCAGGCGACAGAACGCTGGGCGAAGGAACTGATCTCGAGGTCGACCAGGCGGTCGATGAGTTCACGCGCATGGCAGGGGCGTCGCCAGGGGTTCTTCGACAGCATCTGGCGAACCAGTCGTGTGACGCCGCCGGGAAGCGTGGGGACCAACTGGCGAAGGTCAGGGGCAGACCAGCTACGATGCTGTTCGGCCAGTTCCGCGAGAGTCTTTCCTTCGAAGGGGAGCCGGTTGGAGAGCATTTGGAACAGAACAACACCCAGGCTGTAGATGTCGCTGCGAATGTCGGCGGCCAGGCGGGAGGTGACAGACTCGGGCGCCAGGTACTGATAGGTGCCCATCAAGGGGCAATCCACCGCCGAACCGCCCTCTCCCAATCGCCTTGCGAACCCCAGATCGATCAGGGTCACGTGGGTTTCCTGGGAAACGATCATGTTTCCCGGCTTCACGTCGCCGTGCATCCAACCGGCAGTCTCGAGGGCATCCAGTGCCTCCGCCGCCTGGCGAGCAATCCACAATGCTGTGGGCAGATCGATCATACGGCCTGAGGCGAGCAGATCTGCCAGAGTCTGCCCGTTGAGCCAGGGAGAAACGATGAAATACGGCTTTTCGTTGGTGCTGGCTGCGAAAACGGAGATCACGTGGGGGTGGCAGAGCTGGCCGGCGACAGTTGCTTCCTGTCGGAAGAGACTGGCAATTTCCCGACGATCGCACCAAGGTTCACGCAACACCTTGACCGCATAGGAGGCGGGCAGCGGACTGGAACGATCGGCCGGCCTGGCGCGATAGACATCCGAATAGGTTCCTTCGGCAGCTCGCTCGAGCAGCTCCCAGCCCTCCACCACAAGGGGCAGGTGCGCTGGTGTGCCCCGCGCAAGACGGTGTCTGGTGAGAGTACGTGTCTGGTGCGTCATCAGGCCCCCGCTGACTGTGGCAGACCCGGATTGCCCGTGATGGCTGTTTCCGCGCGGCCTCGGCGAGCGGCGTCGACTGCCGATCGCAGCGCACAGGTGCCGCGCTGAGCCGGTCTGGCTTGTATCAGCATCGGTCTGCTGCCACGTCGCGGTTGAATCGACCCCCGCGGTAATCAGGGGGCGACAGGGCCGGTGGGCGCTGGGGCCGGCCAGGAGATCCAGGGATTCCCGCAGCGATCCCCTCGAACAGGTTGGTTGGCGGCAAGCCCTTGTGACCCCAGTGGCGCCCGTTTACGATGAAAGTTTCCCGGCTTGCTACGAAGCCTGGCAGGGTATGTTGAGGACTGCAACGGTAGCTGCCCGAGAAGTGGGGCCTTGGGCTGGTTGCCGGCAGCGGATTCGGAACTTTCGTTTGCCCCTACTTCGAGGTAATTTGGATGTCGACTCGCCTTGTTGTCACCCTGGTCTGTCTTCTTGGCTTTGTGATTCTTCCGCTGGCTGGATGCACTCCCCCAGCCTCCCAAGATGTGAAGTTTGTCAGCGGAAGTGTTACGGACGGTGGAAGCTGCTGCCCCGGCTCGACAGCGATTCTCGGTGTCTGCCCAGGCTCCACTGCCCAGGATGGGATGGTTGTGCCGCCCGGTACGACTGCTTCGTAGGCGTTTGCTTTGAGTGATCCCACCTGTCCCGCCGAATCCTCGGCCGGCACCCGTTCCCAGGCTACGTCCCCAAGGTAAGCCTTGCCTGGACACGGGATGCATGCAGCGATATCCCATGCTGAGGGATCGCGGTGCGGAGAGCTGTCGCTGTGCGCCCGATGGACCGAGCGTTCTTTTGGGGGGTGAAGGGGTAACTGGGGCAGAGGTTCCCTGGAGATCGCCGGTGAGGCGATGCAGAGAGGCGGTTTCCTGGCCACCGGAGCGTTGTTGCGTTGTCACTGGCCGGCACGTCGAAGCTGGTCCAGCAGGCCACCCGTCTCTTCGTGGACTTCGCCCCTCTGGCGGACGACCAACGCTCGTCCGGGACGCCAGTAGTAGATCGTACCCGGGCCGCCATTGACGTCCCAGCTTGAAGGGGCGACAGTCTTCTGGATCAGGTCGACCAGATGTTGCCCGTAGTCGTCGCTGGGCATTGGTTGTCTGCCCCCAACGGCACTGCGTCTGGCGGGTTGCGGCGCCGGCGGGGCGGCCTGGCCGGCACGCTGTGCGAGAGTTTCGTTGACTTCTTCCGGACCGAGTATCCGGTCAGGGGGCTTGGGCTTGCCAAGACGCTTGTTGCGGGCGATGCGCTTCGTGAGTTCATCACTGACCTGTTTCAGGCGAGAGCCCACTTTTCTGGTGTAGTACTCACGCAGTGAGCCGGCCAACTCGCGGTCTTCCCGCAGTTCGTCGTAGACAAACAGCAGCTCTTCCGCGGCTGCCTCCAAGTGCTCGCTCGGGGGATCAGCCAGCCTGGCCAGCGCCTCGCGAACCGCAGCCAACAGCTCACGGCCTGTGCGCTTGCGCAACTGCTCGCTCGACAGCTCGAGCGGTTGCGCTGCAGGCTTCTCGTTCTCGTCCTGCCGGCTGGCAACGGCCAGAGGGCTCGCGGCGGGTGCGGAATCGTCTGCCTGGCTGGAGGGTGCAGCGGTTGTGATTGCCAAGAGTGCGATCCATAGGGTTGGCATCGTTCGATTCCTCCCCAAGAGTCGAAGTGATCCGGCCTTGTCAATCGGACCGACGTGTTTCGGCAACCCCGATCACAAGAGCATTGTATCAGCCTCCGACGAGACTGTCGAACACTCTGCCGGCCCCAAGCGGCAGGTCGTGTGCCCAAGGCTCCCGCCAACGAAGGGGCAGGAGCGCAAAAGAGCATGTCTTGGCGGCGATCTCGCAGGCAACGGCTCAACCCAATGCTTGTGGAACGCTGCTGAAGACTGTCAATTCACGAGGGCAAAGCCACGTCTTGTCTCCTCGATTTCACAGGAGGAGCGTGCCTTTGCCGAATTGCCATCAAGCATATGTCTGAAACCACTCATGGATCCGCTGCGCAGCTTCGGCTGGAAACGTGTGGCCTCGGTGGTGGTTGAAGAGTCCGACTCGGGCGGGGCAGCCAAAAAGCCGATACACCGGAAGCACTGCCTCGATCCAGGGCCAACTCTGAGCGCCGTCGTATCCGTCGCCACCCAACAAGAGAATACACCGCGGCGCCACCAGAGCGAGCAGTTCGTGGTGATCGTGTCGAAAGCTCGTGGCGCGGACCTGTCGACCGAGGTACCACGGTGCGTGCCAATTGGAGAACTTCACCCCGATTCCGCCCTCGTGGCTGGCCGCCACACGGATCCGCTCGTCGAACGCTGCGAGATACAAGACTTGTTTGGCTCCCAGCGAGTGTCCCACGGCGCCCAGTCGGGCCGGGTCGACCTCCGGAAGCTGGGCCAGCAGATTGAGTGCAACGACGGCGTCATGGAGCATTTTTGCCATGCCCCTGCACCGGGGCCGGCGGCAGCGGAATTTAAGTGTCTGCCACCGCATCGCCAACGTCTGATTGTCTCGCCAAAGGAAGTTGCGAGGGCAGAAGGCCACGAAACCGCGCTGGGCCAGGGTCAATCCCAGTGCCTTGGGGGAAATCGCAGAGAGACCGGCAGGCTCCAGAATCGACTCATCGACGGTGGAGTGGAATACGATGACCCCCGGCGCAGGCACCTCGCACGAGGCAGGCTTCAAGAGATAGGCTTCCGTGACCTTGCCGGGTTCGACCGGATAGCGCACCAGTTGGCGAGTGACACTCCCTACACGTTCCTCCGAAACAACCTCCAGCGGTGGCACGTGATGGGGCAAATCGGCAAGTGGGCCGAGAAACGCCAGCCACCATTGGCGGATTGCTTCCCGCTTGGCTTCCCAGGCTTTGAGGGTCTCGATCGCACCAGCGGGGTCGGAGAGCAGCGGTGACAGCGAAGCTGAAATGCCGGACGAAGAGGCGGGCGGGCGTTGAATCTCCGCCAGCCAGGGGACTTCCCTTTCAGACCTGTCACTCATGGCAGCCAACGTGAGTTTTTATGGCAGGGAGGCAGGATGTCTGCAGGTTGTCGCCAGCGCCAGTGCGATGGATAGAACGACCAGATCCGGCCAGCCATACCGGACACTCGAGCCACGGCGCGTCCGTAGCCCCACCCGGATTCCTGGCGACACCGCAGAAGAAGATCGCCGGTTCCCCGCCAGAGCGGTGTTTACTGCGCGGTGTTGAATAAGGACGTCCGGACATAGCTGGCGCTCCCTATCCAGTCCGGGCGACGACGAGTTTCACGGCATTTTCCCCGATGCGACGGAATTCCGGCCTGGCGTCGAACTGGTCTGTTCGGAATGCTGATGGTTCAGAACCACGTGTTGGTGTGCCCACAGCTTCTGCGCGGCCGGATCTTTGCTGGGTTGGGCTTCTTCGAGGCGATCAACAACGGCCTTCACTTGCGACCATGGATCGGTGGACTCGAGGAGCGGGATGACGCCGATTTGCCGAAAGTCGGCGGCAGCATCCGAAGTCCCGTCGAGGAAGACAATTGCCTGCACCTGGGCAAGGACTTCCTGTTGGCTGAGGAGCCGGCAGAAGTCCAGCGATTCGTCCACATTGTCCAGATTCAAGATAGCGATTTGGGGAAGCTGGTCAGCATCGACCCACATGAGCAGCCGATACCCCGCTTCGGCATCGTCGCACGTGGCGTGAACATCCCACCCAAGTTGCCGGAAGCCATCGGCAAGAGTGCCCAGGAAACGCTGCTGGGTATCACAGATCAGAACACCCGATGGCCCCATCTGACGCCTCCATAGCCAGCTTGACCCCGAATGGGCGGTTCATCGCGGTTGGAAAGCCACCGCGACTCGGCCCAACTATCGTACCATCCTTGTTCGTCACGGACAAACCCAACCCTCAGCAAAAGACGGATGCCAGCTTGGTTTTTCGGGAAGATCAACAATCTGCCCATCGCTACCATCACATGCGCGGCAACTGGCGTCTTTCTCCCAATCCGTACAATGAGAACCTGCTAGCCATGATGGCGGCGAAGTCCAATCGTGGCGGCTGCCGGCGGACTGACGGATCTCCGTTTGAGGGATGTCTGTGGAGCATCGCGACAGAGCCCTATTGCGGCCGCGACGGGAGGTTCCTTGGCACGCGATCTTCTCGGCACGGTGTACGCCAACGCCAACGTCATGATTCCAGCCACCAGTAACCCCGTGCCCAGACCGATGGCGTCGCTCGGGGTCGCAACCAGTGCCGGGAGAATCGCCAAGCTGCGAACCTCTTCATTCCGCACGGCTGAGCAGATGCCCCATGTCAGGATACCTGTCCCCGAACCGACGGCTATCACGGCAAAGACCCCGACAATCGTGCCTCTGGCCGTCGGACTGATCAAGCACCACCCCAGAAGACAGAGTGCGATGGAGCAGAGCACCAAGCTCTCTTGTGACAACGAAATGGAGCCAGAATCAGCGGCCAGCGCGACTGTCTGCTCCAGGGGCAAGACGATTTGGGCGAAAACCATTCCTGTATTCCCCGTTCTTGTGATATCCACCACCATTGTAGCAAGCCCCCCCACTCGGGTAAACGTGGAGAACCGCATCTGGGTGTGGCCGCCCCTTGGTGATGCTCCGCCGCAGGGAGCAGGGACGAGCGGCGCCATGCTGCCGTGTTCCCGGCCGGCCAAGCCGTTTGCGGACCCTGTCTTCAGAGGCGGCCTGACCCTAGTGGCGGCAGTGCCTGGTCCCATCCCTCGACTTGGGGTAGCAAGCCCAGGCTACGGCTGACGCCCCGGCCGAAGAGGCCGAAGACTTGCCGTCGCCCGCCCCAGACAGCTACTCCAGAATCTCGGCCTTGACAGGGCATCCGGACGGGACTTCTGATCCAGGGCTCTGTCACAGCTTGATTCTGGGTTGAATGGCGGCGGATTATGCGACCATCGCCAAGTTGTTCCGCAGTCTCGATCCCAATTCCTGGCTAAGACAAAGCACCAGGGACAGCACGCAGAACGCTGCCCTACCAGGTCCCCCACCTTGCCAATCGATAAAGGAGGCTCGCATCGACCTGGATTGTATCGTCGACGGCCGAATCGTCGCTCGAGCGGGCGTAGACAACGTCGAAGTACTCCACCCGGTTCCGGAAGGTTGTACCGGCCTGGTCGGCCAGTTCACCCCAGTAACTGCGGCCGACGAAAAGGTCGGCCGTGGTCGAGTCGTAGAGGTAGGCGATGTCGCCCGATGCGTTGGTTTGCGAACCGAGTGCCGTTACCTGCTGGAAACCTTTCACGTAGTGGTAGAAGGAGCCGGCCAGGTCGGTGAGCGTACCATAGGCTGGATAGGCACGGAACCGGTTCCCCAGGTCCGACCCCGTGAGTACCGCCGTGTCGGTTCCGCCCCGGGTTGAATAGGCATAGACACGCTGGAAGCCGAAGGCCGTCGTGGTCAGCCAGGGTTCCGGCCGGACCATTGCCGCCTGGGTTGGAGAGGCGGTAAAACGATCGTCCCCCTCGCTGTCGTAGAAGTAGGCGTACTCGGAGCCGACACCCGCCGCCGTGGCGGTGAGAGTCTCGAAACCGCTGGCGTAGTAATAGAAGCTGCTCCGCGAGTCGGTGAGGATGCTGTAGGTCGGGTAGCTGTAGAAACGGTTGGCATCGGTGCCCGGACCGGCCAATTCCGCCGTATCTTTTCCGCCGCTGGTTGCGTGAATGTAGACGCGGCTGAATCCGATTGCCGTGGAGTCGCACCAACCGTCGGCTCGGTTGAACGCGACCTGGCCCGCAGCGCTGGTCAGGAAGTCGTCGTTTGGACTATCGTAGAGGAATGCGCAGTCGCGACTGCCCAGCCAGGAACTGGCGGTGACGGTCGCGAACCTGGCAACCCGGTGATCGAACGATCGGACGCTGTCGGTGAGGACGGCGCGGTCGGGGTAGCTGTAGAGGCGATTCGATCCGTCAGAGCCGACGAGGGTTGCCCGAGCGGTGCTTCCTTCCAACGCTTCTACGGTAATGTTCTCGACCCCGGCCACGTGAATCGCGTAATTCAGGCCCGAGACATCGACGCGATCCTGCACAAGTTCGGCCGTTTCGCCGTTGCCAACACCAGTGATGGCGATTCGGTCGCGGCCCGAACCGCACTGGATCTGGATCTCCGGAAAAGTCGTCAGGTCATAGGAAACCGCTTGACCGTTGATGACAACGATCTGTTCTGCGCCAATCTCGATCTCGATGATGTCGTCGTCGTCGATCACTCCAATTGTCGCGCCGGCCGAAACGTAGTTCGTGGCCGTGGCCGTGAGGGTGACCGTCTGTGTTGCGTCGTCCGCGAAGTCGTCGACCGCATCGATCGAAAAGGTTGCCGATGCCTGCCCGGCAGGGATCGTCATCGACACCGGGATGGAAATCTCACTGGTATCGCTGCAGGTGAGCGTGACCACCAGTTCGCTGGCCGTGTTGCCATCGTTTCGCGTCACGACGGCCGTCGCAGCCCCGGCGCCGGCGCCTTCGGAAACGCTGGCTGGATCGATCGCAAGCGACAGGGTGAGCACGTCGTCGTCAGTCACGCTGATGCTGTAGACTACCGCCGAGTACCCGGAAGCTGTGGCGGTGATCTCGACGGTTTGGGTCCCGTCCACCACGGCGTCGTCGATCGCATCGATGGAGAAGGTTGCGGACGACTGCCCGATGGGGATCGTCACGGTGGCGGGCACGGCGATTTCGCTGGGATCGCTGTTGCTGAGGGTGACGACCAGTGCGGTGCTCAGGTCGGCGCTGTTTCGAGTCACCGTGCCGGTGGCCGCAGCCATGCCGGCTGCCTCGGAGATTGAACTGGCGGCGGGGTCAGGCGTGAGTGTCGGCGGTAAAAGTTGTTCGACCGTGACGGTATACTGGCCAACGGAACCGTACTGGCCGGCGCTGCCGGAAATGAGGACATAGTGGCCGGCGGCCAGGGTGGCCGTGATCGCCGCACCGTAGCTGGTGGAGGGGCTCGACGAAGCGACGAGCGTGCCGTCGGCAGTGCGGAGCTGGAGCGTTGAATCGAGGTTGGCGCCGATGGCGGCGACATCCTGGGTGATGGAATAATCCCCGCCGCTGGTGGAAAACAAGAAAGCGTCCTCGTCGTCCATGTATCCGATGATGCCGCCGGCGGTGGCGATATTGTCGACCAGGGTCAACGCCGTCGGGTCATCGATATTGCCGTGATCATCGGCCCGATATCCGAACGCATTGTTGGCGCTGGAGAGAATCGCCATATCGTCCTGGTAAGTCGTCGCGGAGGTGCTGGTGCCATTGTGCCAGGTGGTGCGGGTTTTGTAGTAGCTGTTGCCCATGATGGGGGCCCAATCGCCGCTGCCGGTGTGGTACTCCTCCGTCTTGGCGCCGCTTGTGTCGTAGCGGCTCTGGTGGTAGAGGGCAAAGGCATGTCCGGCTTCGTGAGACGACGCTTCTGCGATGTACTTCTCGTTGCTGGCCAATTGCTGGGGAAATACGTAGACCGTGTTGACAATCGAATTGGTCCAGGTACCCACGTAGGCCAAACCGCCGGCCGAGCCGTACCAACTACCGTTTCCCCCGATGGAGACGCGCAGGCCCTCCAGGTTTTCGAAACTGGCGGGCTCGACGGTCGTTATGTCGACATTGAATGGAGCATAGTCTTCGGCCACCCGAGCCCAAATGCTGTTGATTGCCGCTAGTTCGGTGCTGCTGAAGGTGGTCAGATCCGAGTCGAGACTGAAGACGGGAGTGGTGATGTTGCGATAGGCGCCCCAGACAGACTCAAAATGGCCGTCGAAGTCGAGGTAGATTTTGGCTTCTGCGCCGGGATTGCTGGAGAGCGCAGGAACCGGCAAGGACGCGTCTTCGAGAATTGGATCGGCGGCAGAAGCGGCGGTCTCCTCGGCCAAGAGGCCTTGCGATTGGGGCTCGGTGACGGCCGGCGTGGTCAGTATCTGCAGCGGGGCAGAGTTCTGGACGGACGGATTCTGAACGAGCGGCAGAACCGTGGGGATTGCGGTCTGTGGAGGAAGGCTGAGCAAAGACTGTCCGAACACGGAGCGGGCAGCAGTCGCCTGGAGTGTCGGGACTTCAGCGGCCGACTGGAGGGGCGAAGGAGCGTTGAAGGCAGGGATGGTCAGTCTGGCGAGCGTTGCGGAGAGCAACTGCCTTGCTTCGAGGGGTTCGATCACCAGGGGACGAGTCGATCGGCCGTTTCGAAGCTCGTGCTTTCGTCCTGAGGATTGTCGCGGCTTGAGAAGAGACATGGTCAGCCTTGAGAATGGTTTGCCCTTTGACAGATGATAGTCAACTGTCGCCAGGCCCTCAACAACAAAAGGGAATGGGGGCCGCAGCATCTCTGAGGCAGCTCACGGTCCTGGGGGCGAGGAGAACTCGCCCAAAGCGACAGGAGGTGGAACCATTTGGCGGGACGAATTTGGCCGCTTCTGCGCCACGAGAGAGGATTGCGGGCCTGAGGGCCACATGTCCGGCCAACAAGGCTCGAGAGGAGACGTCCGGACGCGAGGCGATGTCCTTTGGCGGAACGCGCCGGATGGCGATGCGAGAAGACGGCGATGCGTTAGTGGCAGCCCCTCCTAACGGGCTAGTTCCCTGCTTATTTTCTGCATTATACCCAAAATAAGTCATGTCGCATGTCAGGTTTGTCTGCAGCCAGGCGGATACAATCCGAGAACATGGGGGGCGGTCGATCTATAGCTGGAGATATATCCATGAAGCGGTATGTTTTGGTCTTTTTGTTTGTGCTGCTACTTCTGGGTGGTGGGCAGGCGATGGCGGGGATTACCGCCATAACTGTAGACGGCAATTTGGCGGATTGGGGGATTACCCGCAATCCGGGTGGAGTAAATGGCGATCCGAAGGGTACGCTCCTTTACGACGCGACTGCCTATTCTGGTTACCAGTATCCATCTGCGTCCAACTCCGAAGACTACTACGGAACGCGGGATTCGTATGTGCCAGCCACCGGCGATTCCCACACGCTCTCGCTCTACTACCATCTTGAAGATAGCGAAGATCACAAGAACGGCTATCAAACCGGCCCGCTCTATGGGGGACAAGACTATGATGCTGAGGCACTGGTGGTTCATGTCAGCCAGACTGACGTGTACATAGCTATTGCCACAGGGCAACGGTTCGATAATGGACGAGCCTACTACGCGCCGGGCGATATCTACATCGCTGACACAAATGGAGACAGACGTTTCGGAATCGAGGTAGGAGGTGGCGTTGGAAGGAATCCATGGGACGGTACTTCTTGGATGATAAAAGAGGGTGATTCTGGGACGCATTACAACGTCAAGTCGGATGGATACACGTCGACTAATAACCCCGCAGATTCAACGAAACGGCAGGCCGGTTCCATATGGGCAACCACGAACGCGGACTGGGAAAGCAACCCAACGAACGGCCAGAAGACACAGCTGGTTGCATTGACCGTGGACGAGTCACAGCTTCTTGCCGACTACGTTTATTACGCTCCCGCATACGATGGTGACGGCAACGATTTGAAACCCCGGAAGAATAGCGACGATCTGTTCGACGCACATGCCTTTATCGAACTGTCGTTTTCTATAGATAGCGTCACGGGATTGGAGGAGTTATTGGCCGATGGGGCGGTATTCGGTTGGTCGCCTGTTTGCGGGAACGACTTGCTTGCCACACCGGTAGTGAAAGTGGAGTTGTCTCCGCCCGAAGGCGGCGACTCCGCTGCTCCCGAGCCGGCCAGTGCCCTTGTTTGGGGGGGGCTGCTGCTTGGTTGCGGCTGGATCCGGCGTCGACGAATGGTTACCCGCGCATAGCCGGCTGACGCTGGACTTGTGCGATATCTCGCCCCCGTGTTTCTTCGGTCTCACGGGGGTTGTTTTTTGGACCTGGAGTCCCTGTGGCTGGCAAGGCGGTTCTCCTGGGCCGGGCGTCCTTCCTTGCTGTTTTATCCCCCTCTCACGGGCCGAGCGGGCGGGTTG
>CAZLWV010000169.1:0-17011 GCA_964563135.1 uncultured Planctomycetaceae bacterium | reverse complement strand
CCATAAACCTCCTTATCGCGCCAGCCCATTTTACCCAGAGTGCGCGCTGGCCCTGACCGGGAATCCGCACTTCACTGGAAGATGCCACGACAACGAAAGTGAAACGGGGCCATAGAATAGAACTAATAGTAGAGACGCACACCGGAAGGTGTCAAGCTGCGAAAGCCAACGATCGATCACTCTGCGGCTTGCCAAAGGAATCCAAGTCACAAGTTCTATTTGGCTACTTGACTGAGAACTTCCTCCAAAGGATAAGACCAGCGTGAAGTCCGCCAACCGGATTCGGGGTCAGACCTAGGTCTGACCCCGAACACGGATTACGAATCCCGCCATTTTGCGCAAGACTCGAACCCCAAATAGCCGGTTCTGTGCCACCGGGCATCCTGCCAGTGCTTACGTACCAGCCACAAAGCAGCCTAACAGGCCACCGCCTCGCAGGCAAGCCCGCCAGCAGCGAACTGCGGCGGCACATCGTTCCATTCCATAGTGCGGCCGGTGCCTGACGCTCACGGCTGGAACTCGACGACGGGGAAGTGCTTGTTCGCCCATGCAACGAGTTCGGAAATACTCTTGACGGGGACATCGGCATTTTCGGATGGCTCAAACAACGAGAGCTCTGCTCCAGTTGAGAGCCGCGAGGCAAGAACCGCCAGCTTTGCTCGTAGCCAGCGGACAGACGTAGCATTTGGATCGGATTCGACGGCAGCAAAATCCATGAACAACTTGGAATCCACCACGCCTGTTTGCATCAGCCTGGCGTCCAATCGCTCATTGAAGCGTCTCGCGTTCATGCTCGGGAGACATCGCTGGACAAAACGTGCAAATGCCTTCAACGCGCCCATACACGACCGACATGTCATTATACGGCTTCCACCCTTCAGATCACAAAGATGCCCTTTGCCGCTTGAATCGAAGCGGCTTCTCTGTCATTGTACCGGATGACCGTTTTGCGTTCGTCCCTCCCCTGACAATCGGCAATCACCGAGGATCGCAATGACTTTGCCCAATAGACGCCGTTTTCTGAAGGCCCTTGGGGCCGCCGCAGCTTTCACGTGGCCGGGGGTTTCGCTGGGCAGCCAAGGAAATCCGGGCCAGGCAAGACCGATCCAGGGAAGTTGGATCAGCATTCTCTGGGATGATCGGCGGCACTTTTATTGGAACGAGATCTGCCGTGGCTATTCCGATCGGCAATGGGGACTGGCGGTCGAGGAAGCGGCCGAACTTGGCATGGAGTACCTTGTCTTGCTGGCCGTTGCCAAGGGGGGCGAGGCCTTCTATGACACGCGACTGATGCCGAAGGCAAAACTGGCCTGCGCCGATCCTATCGAAGCGCTGCTTGCCTCGGCCGACAAGTGCGGCGTGAAGTTCTTCATGAGCAGCGACTGGTACGGCGCCTGGGATCACGAGGCCCTCGTTGATCCGCAGCGGATGCGAATTCGGTTCCAGATGATGGAAGAACTCGTCGAAAAGTATGCTCATCACGCGAGCTTCTACGGCTGGTACTGGCCGAACGAGGCATACTTGACGCCCTACTTCACAGACGCCTTTGTCAAGCACATCAATGCCTGCAGTGCGGAGGCTCACAGAATCACCCCCAAAGCGAAGACGCTTACCGCCCCCTACCATACGCACAAGGCGGTCCACGACGACCGATTCGTCAGGCAACTGGAAGAACTGGATATCGACATCATCGCCTATCAGGACGAGGTTGGATGCCTGCGGGCGACTCCCGATCAGATCGCACGCTGCTACGAGACGCTGCGAAAGTCGCACGACAAGGTCGCTGGGCGTGCCCTGTGGGCCGACGTGGAGACCTTCGCCTGGGAGGGTCCGGCAAACCGCCAGACAAGTCCGCTTGTACCCGCTCCCTTCGATCGAATCCGCCGTCAACTGGAAGCAGTCTCGCCCTACGTCGACGTCATCCTGGCTTACCAGTATCAGGGGCTCATGTCGAAGCCCGGCAGCGAAGCGCCCGCCGGACCGCCGGAGGCCAAGGATCTCTACCGGGACTACGTCAACTGGTTGAGGGTCAACCATCCGGGAATGCTTGAGCGTCTTCGGCCATGAGAGTCGAAACAGGGATCGTGCAGATCGGAAAGGAACACTAATCGGCACTGATCTCCGCTGATCCAAGAGACACAAAGGTCCGGATGAGCGAGGGATCAGCCCAGATGAGTGTTCCCCCCGTACTGATCAGTGTTCCTACCGCCTTGATTCGTGCGCGGTTTGGGCTTCGGGCCGGGTTTCTGCGGTTTCAAGACACGACCAACAAGACGCTCCAATCGATCCAGGAATGCCGAACTGCACAGGGGCCGGCCGGTACGGCCGTGGGCACGCAGGGCGCGAAGCTCCGCTTCCGCTAAGGCACTTCTTAGGAAGGCTTTCCAATTCCCCACCGATCGCCAGCAGAGGCGCGACGGTGACCAGGCCGTTACGGCCTTTCAGGATAAAGACTCCCGACCCTCCCGACCCCTTTAGCCCGGCGTCAATAGTCGACCGTAGCTCCATTGCGATTGTTAGGGTCACCCCTTCGGGGTTTTGGAGATTGGGGGGCCCCGGTTCCCAGGGTTGCGCGGCGCTCCACCCTGGGCTGATTTAGGGGTGTCCCTTCGGGACGGGGTTGGGGGTGTTCGGGTCCGCGGGTCGTTCCTGGCGTCCCACGCCAGCGGCGGGGAAGCGCCACCGGGCCGGCACGGTTGCGGTGCGTGCGATGTTAGGCAGAGCGAAAAAACAACTCTGACAATTCGTGATTTGGCAGTGGCACGGCCAACAAGTAGGCCGTGGCACACCTGTTGGCCTCGTGTGAGGCACTGCTTGCTCGCAAGCAGTGCGATGAACTGTAAAGGTTATTCTTTCGCTCTGCCTTAGAGGCTCGACCACGGCCACGCTACCGTGGGAAGGTGTAAACCTCCATCCGTTCCGGCCACTTGTGGTCGCGGTTGCGATCGCGCTGGTCATGGAGCATCCACTCCTGGCGTTCGGGCCGGCCGAGCCGGGCAGAGAGGGCCTCGAGATAGGTCTTCAACTGCATCTCGTCCAGCGGGATGCTGAAGTGGCGGTATACGAGCAGGTGTGTCCGCCCGGCAGTCAGCGGTTCGACCGTCTCAGGCGAGGGGCCGAAGAGGAGATTCTCCGGGGCACTGCGGTAGACGTAGTATCGCCAGCGGCAGCCGTCCCCCTCGTAGCGGATGATATTGGGGGCGTGGCGAGCCTGGCCGATCGCGTGGTAGACGATCCAGCGATCGACCGGACCGGTGGAGGCGGCCACGGACCGGAGGCACTGTCGGGCGTTGGCGTCGGCCCAGGTCTTGGAGGGCGCAAGCACATCGGCGATGATTGCCACGGCCATGATCGCTCCCAGCAGAATCGCCACCAGAGCGTGCCCGTGCCGGCCGCGGGGCTTCTCGGAACCGACACGGCTGAGGCGGTCATGGGCCTCCGCCGACGGGAGGCCTTGTGGGCGCGTCCTGGGCAGGCTTTCGAGCTTCCTCAGCAGGGCCGAGGCCCCCGCACCGGCCAGCAGGCAGAAGGCGGGAGCCATGTGCAGCGCCACCCGGGCGCTGGCACCATAGGGGTATTTTTCCATTGCGGCAGCCAGCAGCATCCACGCCAGGGGCAAGAGGAGCAGGGCCACCAGTTGTTTGCGCCCCCGGCGCCACAGCCAGACACTGCCCACGATCACCAGGACGAGCGTCAGGCTGCTTCCGCCGTTCTTGCCGCCGAAGGGATAGGCCATCATGCTCCCCGAGTGGATCTCGACCAGCCAGATAGGGAACCGCCAGGGGGGCCTGAAAGGCCACGCCTGGCGCCAGGTATCGATCTTCCACATATAGGCTGCCGAATCGGCGTGCGGTTTGCCGTAGAGCAGGTACATCGCCAGGAAACTGCCCACTGCCAGCAGGCCGAAGGCTGCCAGTGCGGCCAGTTCGCCGCGACTGCGGCGGCGGAGGGTTTGCACGGCCAGAACGCTGCCGATGGCCGCCACGATGAATACCGACGGATAGCTCAGCCAGACGCCGACCGCGGCCGCCAGGATCAGGCCGATCCATCGCCCCGGCGACCTCGGCTGGATGCAGACGGCCCAGCCGAGGACCGTCAGCACGAGCGAAACGGCCAGGTCTCCCGCGTAGGGCTTGACCTCCGTGCCGTGGCGGACGATGTAGTAGCTGGCGGCAAAGATGCCAACTGCCAGCATTGCCGCCCGCCGGTCCAGCACGCGACGGGCAAACCACGTGTAGAGCCCCAGCGAGAAGATACCCGTCAGCCACGGCAGCAGGCGCAGGGCCAGCTCGCCGCAACCCAGGAGTTGCACCGCGGCCCGCTCCGCCCACATGAAGCCCAGCGGGGCGATCTGCCCGTGTTCCAGCGGCTGGACGAGTCCGGCATAGTCGCGGCTCATAAGGCTCATGACGATGAAGGCCTCGTCGCCCCATATGGGGCAGCAGAGGAGATAACGGACGGTCCGCCAGAGGAGCCCGCCCGTCAACAGAGCCAGCAGCCACAGGCCGTACGTGCGCCGGCGACCATTGAGGTTCCGAGTCGATGGCACAGGCAGCGATTGGGCCCTGCTCATAGGGAGTCTCCGGTGTGGGGGACAGCGATCGGGCTACCCTGGAATCCGGGTATCTCAGGCGTCTTCTGCCAGAGGACGCGAGGTGGGGAATGCCAGGCGGGGCGGAGTGAGGTAGAGCACGACCCACAGGATGGCCGCAACGACGAGGGCCGCAAGGCTCACGTTCTGGGAGATGGTCAGGCCGGTTCCGAACATGGCCCCTTCGTCGTTGCGGATGATTTCCAGCAGAAACCGCGTTGCCGGATAGGCGGTCAGGAACAGGGCGAACACCTGCCCGTCACGGGTGCGAAACGGCGCGAAGGCGACCAGGAGCAGGCAGAGAACCAGGGCATTGATCGTGCTGTAGATCTGGGTTGGGTGGATGGGAGGGTGAACGTGGCTGCCGACGGTCCAGCGGGCGGTCTTGCCATTGGCGGTCTTGATCTCCAGTTGGCTTCCGGCGCGGTGCACGCGGAACAGGAGGCTCTCCGCCTCCTCGACGCTGTGAACGGCCGTCCCATTCACCGCGGCGATGGCGGTGCCCTCTCGCAATCCTTCCCGCTCGGGCGCCGAACGGGGTTCGACGGCCGCGATCACCGGCGGGTCGGCAAGCATTCCGCGAAACCGCAAGCCGTGCAGGTAGCTGTCGCCATGCCGGATGTAGTGGATGTGGGCCGGGCTTCCGACGGGAAACTCGACGGCCCATGGCAGGTCGCAGACGCCCCCGAAACAGCAGCCGTTGAGAAAGCAGCCCAAGCGCCCGATCGCCAGGCCGAGCATGAAACTGGGCGCCATCAGGTCAAGCGTGGCCATGAGGGGCAGCTTGCGGCGGATCACAAACACCAGGAGGCCCAGGACTCCGCCGATGATCGAACCGTAGACGACCAGTCCCCCCTTGGTGAAATTGAGCAGGCTCCCCAGCGAGTCGAAATCCTCGCGGTACTGGATGATATAGAATACCCTGGCGCCGACGATGCCGGGCAGGATCATCCAGAAACAGAGCATGATGAGCGTGTCCGGGTCGATCCCCAGCCTGCGCCCGCGCCGGACCGTCAGGCCGAGCGCAGCCAGAACGGCCACGAGCAACATGGAGCCGTAGCCGCGAATCGGAAGTCCTTCCGGTTCGCAAACGCAGGGAAGTATGAACCATACGATCGCTCCCAGAACGGCGAACAGGGGAACATATCCGAGCGTATCGGCATTGAACCCCTGACGCCAGCCGAGCCAACCGACAGTCAGCACGCCGGCAACCGCGCACAGCGCCAGGAGAAGACCGAAACCGAAGAGCGGAATCCCGCCGATCTGGTTGGGGATGTAGAATATCGTCTGCAGCATGGCGATCTCGGTTTGTCAGTTCGGTCTGGCCAGGCAGTTGTCGATCAAACGCGTCGCCCCGATGCGAACGGCCAGGGCAATCAGCGTTTCACCGCTGATCCGTTCCACGGGCGTCAGGGTTTCCGGATCGGCCAGGGCGATGTACTCGATCCGGCCTTTTCCACGCTCCACCAGGACTTCTTCCACGGCGGCGCGAATCCGATCGGCGCTGGTTTCGCCGGCCGCGATCAATTGCTCCGCCTGGCGGAGGCTCTGGGAAAGGGCGACGGCCCGCTGCCGCTCGTCGGGGCTGAGGTAGGCGTTGCGGGAACTCATCGCCAGCCCGTCCGACTCGCGAACGATCGGGCAGACGCGGACCTGGATGGGCACGTTCAGATCGTCGACCATCCGCCGGATGACGAGGGCCTGCTGGTAGTCCTTCTGGCCGAAGTAGGCGATATCCGCGCCGGCCATGTTGAACAGTTTGAGCACGATGGTTGCCACGCCGCGAAAATGTCCCGGCCGGCACTCGCCTTCCAGCGGTTCCGCCACCGAGCCGACCTCGACCCAGGTGGCGTGCCTGGGGCCGTAGACGCTGGTGGTATCAGGCACGAATGCGATCTGGGCGCCCACGGTGGCCAGGGCGTCGAGGTCGGCATCCAGGGTCCGGGGATACTTGTGGAAATCCTCGGAGGGGCCGAACTGCGATGGGTTGACGAAGATCGTTACCACGCAGACATCGCACTGGCAAAAGGCCGCCTCGACGAGGCTCAGATGCCCCCGGTGCAAGGCTCCCATGGTCGGCACGAGCCCCACTTTCTTGCCCTGCCGCCGCAGCTGGGCGACTTCGTCATGGAGCGCCGCGGGATCGCGAATCACTCGCGGCCGTTTTCGTTCACCACTCACGCGTGCTTCCTGGAAGGGACTAGGGGTTGTTCATTCCGGCCGTTTCATGGCCGAGACGGCTGCGGCCAGCTCTTCGGCGGCATCGGCCGGCCGGCTGCCGTCGAGTTCGAGGACCGGGCCGAGACCCGGCCGCCGAACCTGCTCCAGCAGCAGGCGGCGAAAGGCCTCGATCCTGTCCAGGTCGTCGGGGCCCGAATTGAGCGCGCCACGACCGGCCAACTGCCGGGCACAGTAAGGAGCGGGGGCGTCCAGGAGGACCGTCAGTTTGGGCGGACACGCCCCGCCTGCCGTATCGCGCCAGCGCCGGAGCAAGGTTTCGCACTCCGCCGGCACGGAAGACATCTCGATCGCCGCCGCCGACTGCCCTACCCAGAAGTCGCTGATCCAGAGCGGATGATCCTGGCTCCAGATCGCCGAATCGATGGCCACGGCCTCGGCCCGCCGCTTTGCGAATTCTAGCTCTGCGTGGGCGTTGACGCCATACGAAATAGGCTGCCCGCGGCTGCCCCGGTCCGCCGCTGCCGGATCGGCGACCAGGACTCCGCCGAAGCGATCGGCAATCGATCGGGCGAGCTGCCTTTTTCCGGCTCCGGCCGGTCCGGCAACCGCCACGTAGGGGCGTGCCTTGTCGAGATGGTCGAGAAGCTGCGAGATGGTCCAGCCGATGGCGGGATGCGGCATTTCCGGCGCCACCTCGGCGGAGGGCGCCAGCACGAAGCGCCGCCAGGCCATACGGGGATGAGGGAGCCGGAGGTCCTCCGATCGGAGGATCAGATTGTCGTAGAGCAGCAGGTCCAGATCGATCGGGCGGGGGCCCCAGCGCTCGCCGCGCCGGCGTCCCAGATTCGTCTCGATCCGCCCGACGGCGGCCAGCAACTCGGCGGGAGCCAGGGGCGTTTTGATCAATACCACGGCATTGAGAAACGGCCCTTGCCCGGCCGGCCCACCGGCCGGCACGGTTTCGTGGAACCGGCTCCTGGCAACGACCTGCACGCCGGGCACATCGGCGAGCGCGGCAATCGCCGCATCGAGCAGCGACGCCCGGTCGCCGAGATTCGAGCCGAGGCCGATAAGGCATTGGGGCATAAGTGCCTATCCAAAAGCAGGAGAAGAGAGTCTCCTGCGCGCCCGGCCTGCGGCCGAGGACGATCGAGCCGCAGGCAAGAAGAAAAAAGGAGGGGGCCATCCCGGCCACGACATAAGCCGTCGACAGTCGTTCCCTTCGGTCGCCGCCCCCCGAGGAACTCTCGGTATGGGGATGACTGCGATCCGCCGCAACACTTGGGGAAGTGAATCGTGCGGGATGCAGACAATCCCTCTGGCTCTCACGTGTCCGACTGGGCAAGTCGATCTGCTTGAACGCAGCGGGCTCCTGGGGACGCTTCCTGCCGACTGCAGCCTGACAAGTCTTCGCACCGGACCGTTGAGCACAGTCACCGATGCTCGCTCACCGTTTCAAGCAACACGATCAATGGAATCATTGTCCGAATATGGCGTGAGTTGTCAAGCAATATCGATCCGGCGGCAGAAAAAGTTTCTGCTTTTCCATGAACTGTTCAATCGACCCTGCGAATCGCGCTTGGTCGATTCGCCTGGCTATCCGACTTTGGTGCAGGTTCGACGGGCGCCAAAGGAACTAGCGCCGCCGTGGATCCCAATACCGTGGCGGATGGGATGCTGTATGCGAGACATCTTGGACACCGGCATTCGGGATGCCAAGGGTAATCGAATTGGACGACGTAGTTGTAGGGTTGCCTGACAGAACCCGCATTGTGGATTGTGTACCACTTCGTCATACAATTCGTATCAACATAGAGCAGCGGTTCGGGCAATCGCTCGGGCCGCTGGGTCCACCACGCAGTCCAGCAGCGTGCGATGGCCTTTGTGGGCGACTCGATCCAGACGCCCTGCACGTCGCGGGCACTCTCGACCTCCACCTCCACCGGCGCCTCGGCGGAGACCGCTTGAGGCGGGTCGGCCGTTGTGATCGATGCCAGGAGCCAGACAACGCTTAGAGCAGGCGACACAGCAGCCATCCTCCCACATCCCCGTTTTCGTGATCGGCCCACGAGGCCATCGCCGTTTTCTCGTACCGGTTTCTTCGGCTCCCTACGACCCCTAGAAGCACTACGTTCTGGTCAATCGTTATTCTTTCGCTTGTCTTCGCAGATACGCCTAAGCTCGCACATACCCTACACTGTGCACAACTCGCATTTTTTCCATAATCTTCCCGTTTTAACACCAGGCGGCTTCGAGTTGTCCGGATTCGCCGCAGATTCAATTGTGAATCTGGATGGTGCGGGTAGAATAGACGTTTTGAAGGCGGTCTCTTGAGTCGCACCTGCGCGAGCACCCACGAGTTCTGGAGACTTTGATTGATGTTGATGGCGAATAGAGGTCTTTCATGGTGTCTGGCTGCCGCCGCTGCCTTCCTGGCCGTTGGTCCGCTGCTGGCGGACGAGCCTGCGGCAGGGCAAACGTCGGATCCGGCCAGGGTGGCGGAATGGATGTCCGGCGTTCCCCGCGGCTGCCACCTGATCTCGTTCCACCTGCTCGGCGAAAAGGCCGTGATGCTGGGCCGCAAAGACCGTGTCGACATTGTGTGGGAATACGCAACACAAGACCGGCAGCAGTCGGCCACGTTGCTGGAGGATGTGGGTGTGCTGGAAGCAGAACAGCGCGGGATTGAGGAGGGCATTCGGTCTGTTCTGCGCGTGACGGTGGCGCTGACGCCGCATCAGGCCCATCGCCTTCGGGTAGTGGCGGCCTGCAGCCCCTTGCGGATTCGAAAGGCTGTTGCCGCCAAGGCGCCGCGTCCCGAAAGCCCGCCGGTATGGCAGGTCGAGAGGGTTGAAGACCGAACCGAGGCCATCGAGGCCAGTCTGGCCGGCAGCCAAGCGACCAGGGAAGTCCTCGCACGCCCGACCCTTGCCGGGCCCCAGGCGAGTGTTTCGACCGGCTTTCAGGGAGAGATTGCCGTTCCGGTCGAGGTGGAGGAGTAAGGACCGTCCGTTTCTCGAACGGGCCGGACGGGGATTACTCTGAGGAACCGTCAGGTTTCCAGGGCGCCTCCGTCCCGGCGGTATGCCATCCGAACACGCCCTGCTCCGGGTAATCGGATCGGATCAGTCGCATCTTCACCAGGAAGGTTTTCCTGGTTTTGCTTCCGCCATCGGCATCATAGGTCACGGCGTAGACCTGGGTTGCCGTGTCTTTGCCGGCCGAGATGCAGGCGTAATGCCGGACCTGGGCCCGATCTTTCAGGGTAAGCAGCGCACGGACTTCGGGGCGGGAGACGAAGTCGCGCAGCAGTTCGTAGTCGCTCTGCGAGGAAAGGTAGTGGTCCAGCAGCGTGTCGTCCAGGCGGCTGCGGCCGCCGGCCGCATTGCTGAGTTCGAGGGCTGCTGCAAACTGCCCTTTCTTGAGATACTCGAACCACTGCAGACCGAACTGGCGCGACTGGGTATCGAGCAGATAGCGCTGCGTCAGCTCGCGTGCCGAGCCGGCAGTCGTCCAGAACACGGCCAGCACGAGGCCGGCCACCGCCAGCCATCGCCCCGACATCTCGGCAGGCGTCTTGGAGATCTTCATCAGGGCCGCCACGCAGCAAATCAGGGCGAGGACTCCCAGGAAACACAGGCCGACGTGGACGATGGAGAGAATGGAGACCAGTCCGAGCAGAAAGCCCAGGACGGCCATCCCCGACAGGGCGCGGTAGTGAGGCAACTCCGCCTCGGCGGCATCTGAGAACTTTCCCCAACGCTGGCCAATCAAATTTTCGTCCATAGCGAACCGTCTCAAAGGAATGAGAATCGTTGGAACCGGTCTGGCCCCGTTGGCCGAGGCCGCCTGCATGGTAGCGCGGGCGGGCCGGCGGACCAGAGGCGCGGGCGGGGCGGGGCGGCTAGCGGGTGCCGGCGTCTGCCCCGCCGAAGCCTTTGCTGGCGGAAACCTGTTGTTCCAGGGCCTTTCGGCGAGCCGCGTAGGCGTTGTTGAACCTGGGGCCGTTGAACTGGTTGGTGGATCCGAAGTGCGCCAGCGACCCGCCGGAGACGAGGGTCACGAACCGCACCCACTGCCGATCGGGCGACATGGAACTCTGGGAAGGAAACCCTCCCTGGCACGCTTTTTCTGCCAGGGGAGCGGTGTGCATGGTGAAGTTCGCGAAGCAGACCAGCACGACGGCCACCATACAGGCCAGCACGATTCCGCCGACCTTGTTGGCAATTGCCAGGAAGCGAACCTTGACCCGCGAGATCCTGTTGGTGACGGTCTGCAGGATCGTGACAAACAGGGAGAACAGCACCCAGAGGGACACGAAGTCCCACCAGTAGCTTCCGTCCTTGCTGGCGCTTTCGAGGAGTTTGGCGGTCGGTTCCCAGAAATTCGTTGCCAGGAGGGCGGCGAAGACCACGTTGATGAACCGAATCGCGTTGCTCCACATTCCCTCGGTCAGCAGGCAGAGGGCGGTTGCAAGGAACAGGAGGAAGAGAAGAAGCGGAAATACCCAGGTCATCTTAGTTTCCCGTCAGGCTCGTTGGTTTCTTGGGTTTGCTTGCCGGTGCGTGCCTACTGTTTGAGAACTCGCGTCAGTTCCGCCAGCGAGGTGATTCCCTTGGCCACCAGGACAATGCCTTCCTGCTGCAGGCCTTGCATGCCGTCCTTGCGAGCCGCCGCGCGGATGGCATCGGCGGTCGGCTGGGTGACCAGCGTCTCGCGAACCGCATCGCCGACGACGAGGAGTTCGAACAGGCCGATGCGTCCCAGGTATCCGATACCGCCGCAGGTTTTGCAGATTTCGCGCGGATCCTCCGGCGGCTGGGGGGGACGGTAGAAGGCGTTGACGCGGCCCTGGGGGATGCCCAACTGCTGGAGAACATTGGGGGGCGGTGCGTAGGCTTCCTTGCAGTCGTCGCAGAGTTTGCGCACCAGCCGCTGGCTGAGGACGCCGGTCATGCTCTGGGCCAGTTCGCGCAAGGGCGGTTTCATCGCGGCCAGGCGGGCCAGCGCGTCGGCGGCATCCTTGGCCCGGATGGTGCTGACGGCAAACCGCCCTTCCTGGATGATTTCCTTGCAGATCTCGCCCAGTATGCCTCCGTCGACCAGATCGCGAAGGATGCATACCTGCGGCTCCTGGAGGAAGAACCGCCGGAGGGATTCCGACAGGGATCGCTCGGGATCGTCCTTCTTGTAGGTGGTCGTGTGGACGTTTTCGATCGGTTCGTAGCGATTGGATTCCTCTTCCAGGGCCATGAATTCGCGGACGAAGCGGTCCGCGCTGCGGATCATGACGTGGGTCGTGGTGCGGAGCCCGGAGGCCGGCATGGCCGAGAAGATGAAGTAACCCGTCTTGGCCGATACCAACTGCTTGAATTGCTCCTGCATCTTGGGACGCATGCCCAGGTCATCCGGGGTCTTGAACAACGTGCGATCGCTTTCGAACTGGATGATCGCCCGTTCGCCGGTCTGGGTTCCCTGGCTGGCGATCGAGCCGCCGTACTTGAGTTTCTTGTACTCGACCAGGAACTGGCCGCCCTGGCGGCTGCGGCGGTCCTCGGCCTTCAGCCCGCAGAGCAGCTTGAGGGCCTCGAGGGCCGGGTCGCCGTGCTCGCGGTCGAGCCCCTCGGATTCCTGCCAGACGCCGTCGATCTGATGGCGGACGGCGACGCCCTGCTGGGTGTAGTCGAGCATGACGGCGTCGGCGCGGCGTCCCAGGCCATCGGCGAGGATTTTGCGGGCCTCGGTGAAGCCGGGGCTCTGCCGGGCGCTGAGCAGATTGATGTTGTTCTGCCGCTCGTCCTTGCCGACGGGCTTCAGGGTGACCGGAGGACCGGACGCGTGCGGGTCCTTCTCCTCCATGCTGACTTCCTTGTGGAACAGGCGCCCGATCCAGGCCTTGATGTGCTTCTGCGTGAGGACCTTCTGGTCGTCGGCCAGTTCGGCGTTGCGGGTCTTCACATACGCGATCAGCGGCGCCCAATGGGCGATGATCAGCAGGGGAAAACCGACGAAGAAGATCGGGATCAACCAGAAGGCGATGATTCCGAGGAGGAAGGGAGCGAAAACGATCGGGTTCCACTTGAGGTGGTCAAACTTGTGCTCCTGGGCGTCGGTGCTGACCCAATCCGTGGAGTAGACCCACATGAGCACCACGATCCAGCCGAGCAGGATTTTGATGACGCTCATGTACAATCCGGGCCCGGCCCAGCCGGACGGGCCCGGCGCGGCGGCCACTTCGCCCCCTGCCTCGGAGCTTCCCGATTCCGAACCGGCGGAACTGCCCGCCTCAGACGATCCGGAGCCTTCCGCCATGGCGGGTTCTTCGCTTGCGTCCTGGGCCGGAAGCGGCACGGCAACGGCCGACACGACCAGCAACATGCATATCAGCAGGAGAAATCGACGCATCAGGTGACAACCTATTCCAGCAGTTTCGTTGCAGTTGATTCCCGATAGTTGCAGCAAGCAGATCCAGGCGCAACTCTCCGGCAGGGACGTGTGCCTGCCAACCTACAGGATCCCCGGTTCCTTGACCTCGATTCCCTTGAGCGCCATCTTCAGAGCCTCGATGTTCGGGGCCACTTCAAACGCCGTAGCCCGGTCGATGAGCCGATCGGTGACCAGGTGCTTCAGGCTCATGGTGAAGTCCTGCATGCCCTCGGTGGCCCCGATGCGGATGGCATCGGAGAGCTTGTTGTCCTGTTCCTCCAGGATCAGCTTGCGCACAGTCGGGTTGAACATCATGATCTCGACGGTAGGCACGCGCTGCACGCCTTCCTTGATCGAGGGGAGGAGCTTCTGGGCCACGATCCCCCGCATGTTGAAGGCCAGGGCGCTGCGGATCGCCGAGTGCATGTTGGCGGGAAAGAGGTCGAGGATACGGCCGATGGTGCTCGGGGCCGTCGAGGCGTGAATGGTTCCAAACACCAGGTGCCCGGTTTCCGCCGCGTGGATGGCGGTCTCGAACGTTTCACGGTCACGCATTTCTCCCACCAGCATGACGTCGGGATCTTCGCGGACGGCGTGCTTCATGCCGATGCCGAAGTTGACGACATCCATGCCGATCTCGCGCTGGTTGATCAGGCACTTCTCTTCGGTGAAGGTGAACTCGATGGGATCTTCGAGCGTGAGGATGTGCTTGCGGTAGTTCTGGTTGACCCAGTTGAGCATCGAGGCGATGGTCGTGCTCTTGCCGGATCCGGTGATCCCGGCCAGGAGGATCATACCCTGGCTGAATTTGCACAACTCGTAGAGGATCGTGGGGAGATACAGTCCCTCGAGCGGCGGAATATAGTTGTTCACGCGGCGAGCCACGAGCCCCACGTGTCCCATCTGCTGGAGCACGTTCACGCGGAACCGCCAGGGCTTGCCGTCGATCTCGAGGGCGTAGGCGAAGTCGGCCCCGCCATCCTCGTCGAAGATCCTGCGATTGCGTTCGTCCATCATGGGGAAGATGAGCCGGACCATCTCGTCGTCGTCGATCGGCTCCCGGTTCATGGGGCGCAGCGATCCGCTGACGCGGATGTAGGGGGGGCGATCGACTTTCAGGTGCAGGTCGCTTCCCTGGAGCTTGACCAGGGCTTTGAACAGCTTGTCGATTTCCAGCGGTTCTCTCTTTTTCTTGAATCGTTCCTGGTCCGATTCAACCGGGATCGTCATGGGGGGTCTCCGTGGAAATCTGCAGGTATGTCAAGGTGATGCCGGGCGGCTGCAAACCCGCGTTCAGAGCCTGACCGGAATTCCCCGGTCCCGCAACACTTCTTTCGTTTCTCGAATCGTGTACTCGCCGTAATGGAAGATACTCGCAGCCAGGGCGGCGTCCGCACCGCCCTGGAGAATCACGTCGGCCATGTGCTCGGGGCATCCGGCGCCGCCGCTGGCAACCACCGGAATCGTCACTTCCTCCGACACGGCCGCGGTGATCTCGATGTCGAAACCGTCCTTGGTGCCGTCGGCATCCATGGAGGTGAGCACGATCTCGCCGGCCCCGAGGCGCTCCACCTCGCGGGCCCACTGGACCGCTTCCAGCCCGGTGCCGATGCGGCCGCCGTTGATGTGTACCTCCCAGAACTCCGATCCGTTCTTCTCGACGCGTTTGGGATCGATGTTCACCACGATGCACTGGCTGCCAAACCGCCGCGCCGCCTCGCGCACGAACCCGGGATTGCGGCAGGCCGCCGAGTTGATCGAGACCTTGTCGCTCCCCGCATTCAGCAGATCGCGAATGTCTTCGATCGTGCGGATGCCGCCCCCGACCGTCAGCGGCATGAACACCACCTCCGCCGTGCGCCGCACGACGTCGAGCAAGATCTGGCGGCCTTCATGGCTGGCCGTGATGTCGAGAAACACCAGTTCGTCCGCACCCTCGCTCTCGTAGCGCGCAGCCACTTCCACCGGGTCGCCTGCGTCCCGCAGATTGAGGAAGTTCGTTCCCTTCACGACCCTGCCTTCATTCACATCAAGACAGGGTATGATCCGTTTCGCGAGCATCACATATCCGCCGATGGTGCTACTGGCGGCCGGTGTAGCTTTGGAGCCACAGAAAAGACAGACGTTCGTCCCGCGGACGAGGTCGAGGGTCCAATCGGCATGCCGCTCCAGGCGACGCGCCTCTTCTCACTTGGCCAAAGCGTCCAAACGCCCAAAAACCTGCGGACGCCAGGGGGACTACCACCACCCCCGATGCGTCTGGCAGAGCCGTTTTGTGAGCGTTTCTCGTTGATGACACAGCAAGTCCTTACTGTAAGTCGCCCAGTCGCCCTGGTCAACCGGCAACTCTCCGGACCCCTCTTCCGGGTATAGGCTGCCTCCCGATCGGTCGGATGCGCCCGACCCCACCGAACGTGGCATCGGGAGGATGGGCCGTCAGCAACATTCCACGGAGAGACCAGCCAGGAGAGTTTGTTTCCGGAGCGGTAGTCCTCTTATCCGGCAGCCGCTAGGATACCTTTCGGGAGGAGATGATCCCCGCATCACGGCCCAGGGCCACCGGCGACGCATGCTGATCGATTCCAACTGTCGCGCCAGGATTTCCAGCCATCTCGACCGTCTTTATCCGGGCCGAGCCGGCGAAGTTCTGGCCGAACTTGCCCTTCGAATCGAGGGGGCGGCCACGACGATCCCGGCGCGGCGGGCCCGCTGGGACCAGACCGACGCCGTCCTGATCACCTATGGTGACCAGGTCTGGCAGCCCGGTGAGAGCCCGCTGGCCAGCCAGCACGCGTTTTTGGTCGAACACGGCCTGGGCGACCTGATAAGCACGGTCCACATTCTCCCGTTCTTTCCCAGTTCCTCCGACGACGGCTTCTCGGTCATCGACTACCGCCAGGTGGATCCGGCGCTGGGCGACTGGAACGACGTGGCCCGGCTGGGCAGGGATTTCGACCTGATGATCGACCTGGTCATCAATCACTGCTCGCAGCACAGCGCGTGGTTCCGCAAGTACCTGGCCGGCGAGGAACCGTACACGTCGTATTTCCTGGAGGTCGATCCAGCCGAGGATGTATCGGGGGTGACGCGTCCGCGAAGCCATCCGCTGCTGACTCCGTTCCACACGTCGCGGGGGGTTCGGCACCTCTGGACCACCTTCAGCGACGACCAGATCGACCTGAACTTCGCATCGCCCGGCGTGCTGGTCGAAATGATCGACATCCTCCTCTTCTACCTGCAGCGCGGGGCCAGGATCATCCGCCTGGACGCGATCGCCTACCTCTGGAAGGCGCGGGGAACCTCGTGCATCCATCTTTGGCAGACCCACGAGGTGGTGAAACTGATGCGCACGATCGTGGATGCCGTGGCCCCGGGCACGATTCTCTTGACCGAGACCAATGTTCCCCACGCAGAGAACATCAGCTACTACGGCCGCGGCGACGAGGCGCAGATGATCTACCAGTTCAGCCTGGCGCCGCTGCTGGCGGAGGCCATCCAGACGGGCGATGCCTCGATTCTCCAGCGCTGGCTGGCCGGGCAGGAACCGGCACCGCCGGTGGCGACCGTCTTCAACTTCACCGCCTCCCACGACGGCATCGGCATCCGCCCGCTGGAGGGCATCATGCCTTCGGATCGCGCTAAGCGATTTGTCGAAGCCGTGCAGCGGCGCGGCGGGCGGGTCAGCATGAAACGCAATACGGACGGCTCGGAGAGCCCCTACGAGTTGAACATCACCTATTTCGACGTGGTGGCCGATCCGGATCGTCCTGATCATCCGTCGCACGTACGCCGTTTCCTGGCGGGGCAGGCCGT
>CAZLWV010000168.1:0-17107 GCA_964563135.1 uncultured Planctomycetaceae bacterium | reverse complement strand
ACTGGCGCCCGACAGAGCGATGGTCGGTGCCACGTTCTCGACCGTGACGGACAGCCGGCCCGTATCAACATGCGTCCCGTCTTCATCGACGAGGTCCACTCGAATCGTGTAGTTGTTGGGCCCGTCCGCATAGACATGCGTGACATTGCCGCCGGAGGCGTACGTGTCACTCCCGCCGTCCCCCCAGTCGACCAGGTACTGCGAAACTGCATCGGCTCCCGGATCCGCCACCGCTCCCAGGGTCAGCGTGTATGTGGCCCCCTCGACAACCGAACTGGCGCCCGACAGAGCGATGGTCGGTGCCACGTTCTCGACCGTGACGGACAGCAGGCCCGCATCAACATGCGTCCCGTCTTCATCGACGAGATCCACCCGAATCGTGTAGCTGTTGGGTCCGTCCGCATAGACGTGCGTGACGTTGCCGCCTGAGGCGTATGTGTCGCTCCCGCCGTCACCCCAGTCGACCAGGTACTGCGAAACTGCATCGGCTCCCGGATCCGCCACCTCGCCAAGAGTCAGCGTGTAGACCGTTCCCTCGTTCACACTGCTGATTCCCGATAGCGCAATCGTCGGTTCGATATTTCCCGCCGTCACGGTGAAGCCGCCCGTGTCGCTGCCTCCTTGGGAATCGTGAATTGTGACCGAAACCATGTAGCTGCCATCGTCGGCATAGGTGTGCGAGCCGTCGAACGAGCCGAGAGTATGCGATCCGGGTCCGCCAGGGGAGTCGATCGTCGCGGTACCCGTGTCGGTCGGAGTGCCGTCTCCCCAGTTGATCTCGTAGGTGAATTCTCCGTTCGGCCCGGAAGTGCTGTCGAAGGGGGCAGAAAACGTCCCAATATCGGTCAAACTCAGGATGCTCCCCTCAGTGGTTGCCTGGTCACCCACAACCGCCAAGGTTGGATCCGTCTCGCCGACCGTGACCAGGAAGGTCCCGCTGGCTACGCCGCCATCATCGTCCCGGATGCTGGCAGTCACCGTGTAGACACCGTTTCGGGCATAAATATGGGAACCGTCGAACGATCCGGCGGTTGGCGTTCCCAGCGATCCGGACGTATCGATGTCCGGTGCGCCATGGTCGGCTGCCGAACCGTCTCCCCAGTCGATGGAGTAAGTGAACGTCTCCGTGGGCCCAAAACCGGGGTCTGCAAACGTGCCGATATCAGTCAGATTCAGAAGAGCGCCTTCTTCAACCGTTTGGCCGCCGATGACATCCAGCGTGGGAGCAACGTTGCGAACGGTTATCGTCGTGCTTCCCGTTCCCGAGGTCCCGCCCTTCTTCCCCTCAACGGTAACCAGGGCTTGATAGATGCCGTCGTCGGCATAGACATGTTCGGCCGAAAGCGGGGCGACAAGCGCGCTTGGATCGACATGCTGATAGTCGATGGTGTCGACTGCTGTTCCATCGTTCCAGTTCACCGTCGCCCCGTTGCGAAGCCAGTTCGACGGCCCGTCTGTGTCCGCGTAGCTGGCATCCTGAAGCGCAACGAGAGTCCCCTCGTCCACCTCCTGGCTCAGCCCGGCATCCACAGTTATCGAAAGCACCCGCCGTTGTTCCAGTGGAACCACGACGAGACGGACCCACTCATCATCCCGAACGGGACGGACGGGGGGGGCGAATCGGCGGCGTAGGTCGGCCAGCCAGCCCATGGGTTGAGCCCTTCAACATAGATCGAGCAGCGTCTGCCATTAGACGAGCAAATGCCCAGTCGGAGTTCCCCCAAGCGAGGCGTATCTCAAATTCCAGAATAATGAGAGTCGACCCAAGATGCAAATTTTCCCAAGACCTCCTGACAAATTCATCTGCACCTCTGCCAAGGCCCGATTGCGCCCGGGACTCCTGACCTTCAGGGGGCCTGGTCACCTCGCGTCAGAGAAAGTCCCAAGCAAGTTCCGCGAAAACGCCGAAACAGACAGTGAGAGGGAGCAGTATGGAAGAAATCTGGGCACAATGGGGAGTTGGTGCGGGCCTCGGTATTTCTGTCACTTGACCTGCATCGATACACAGAAGGAAACGTGGCCATGAGGCGATGGTTGTCGACATCGTTGGCTGTAGCCCTGATTGGGGTCACGCCCCTCTGCGACGCCAGGGATTGGGCCCAGCGTTCTGCGAGCCCATCCAGCAGCCCAAACGGAGGCTCGAGGGCACTGGCTGAGGGGATGCCGGAACCGATCAAGCCCATCACCAGCGTCGGCACCAACACCGCCCCCCAGGACGGCCGCCTGCCGATGGACCACGCTATGTCGGCATTCCCCGCCGAGGGGATCGTGCCGCCGCAGCACGCATCCGAAGGTGCCTGGACGGGCGTGCGGTGGGAGGCCCCCGGTTCCTGCCACAGGCCTCTCTACTTTGAGGACCCAGCGCTCGAGCGCCACGGCTACTCGCTGGGACTTGCACAGCCCTTTGCCTCGGCCGCCCATTTTGCGGCCAATACCGCCATCCTTCCCTACCGCCTGGTGGCCGAGCCGACCTGCGACTGCGTCTATACCCTGGGCCATGAGCGTCCGGGTACTCCCACTCCGCTGCGCTACTATCGGCCTCCCCTGAGCATCGGCGGAGGTGTTGCCGAGGCCGGGGTGGCGACCGGGCTCATCTTCCTCCTTCCCTAGTCGGGCGATGACTTGCCCTGGCAGACGCTGCCGTCACAACAAACTGGCCGGTTTGAGTCTTTCACAGAGTCCCGCGACGGGCGGGTACAGACTGTTGGCAATCGGGCGGTGGCTCGCGGTTGACCTTCGCTCGCTGGCCCCTGGCGGCCCTGCCGCCCCGGGCAGTGGGTCCGCAGAAGCGTGCGTTCTGCGTACGGCCTTCCTGCCATCCCCACCGAAACAGCGGCGGTTTGTCTCGATGCGATGCCTAACTCGCGCGCCGGAAGGTGTGACCCAGAAATCGAACTGCGCGTTGGAGAATCGAGAGCGGCGCAACGGAGATTCGGCTGCGGCCGCGAAGTCCAATGGTCAAGCTGTCACCGTCCACCAGTTTCACCTCCGCTCGGTAGCAGGTTTCGACCGGCCTGACACGGCCCTCCTCGTCTACCCCTGGAATCGTACCCACAACCGCCAGTCTGGGTGGGACATCTTCGAGCTGCAGAGCATCGATCCGTTCCACTTCTCCCCTGAGGACGGTGTGCAGATCCTGTTCGAGCAGAATCTCCACCGAGTCCCCCTCGCGGACCAGTTGCACATCCTTCTCGTTGAGATACACAACTGCCCGCAGCCTCGCCGGATCGCCGATCGAGCACAGGAGTGTGCCGGTATCCAGAAACGCACCTTCGTTGCACCGGTCCGTGGGAAGCCCCACCCACGACACCAGTTCCAGTCGCCCGGCCGGCGGCGATTTCTGGGCCGGCGCCGGTAGAATCGTGCCCCCCCGCGATGCCTTTAGCGTGAGCTGCTGGGCCTCCGTTGTCCGGGCCTCGAACTGCGACTGGAGTGACTCGAGGGCCTCCCGGGCCTCCGGCAAATCGGCAGCCGCCGCGGAGTCGTGCGCCCGGCGGGCCTCGAGAGTCCTTACATGGGCAGCCTGCTCATCGACCTGTGCCGAGAGCGTCTCGATCTGCATGGCCAGCTCGTCGTTTTCCAGAACGGCGATCGTTTCGCCTGCCCCGACCTTGTCGTCCACCTCGCAAGCACTCAGCAGCCGTCCGGCAACAGTCACGTAGACTTGTTCAGCATCTGCGGCCTCTACCAGAGCGGGGGCCCGAACGCGGTGGGGCAGCGGAATCAGCACCGCGGCCGTCACGAGCAACAGCCCGGCAACGACCACGGTGCGGCGCCGTCCCTGGCCCGCGTGCGGCTGGCCCGGAGCCATGCTCGTCTCAAGCGCGCTTCTCGCCGGTCCGTAGACCATTGTCGCCAGGGTCATGGCGGTGATTCCGTGGGCGACCAGTTCCAATTCCAGGGGACGCAGGATTCGGTACAGAAAGGTCAGGATCAACAGGGCAACCAGCCATCGATAGGCGATCGAGAGCAGGCCGTAGGCGCCCAGCAGCACAGGGCGGTCCTCCGGCAGCGCTGCCCGGCGAGGTGCCCCCAACAGAAGCCGGCTCACACCGTCAGAAAGTACATCGCGGCTCCGCTGCCAGAGGTTCGGGATCTCCAGCCAGTCGGCCAGGAGGTAGTAGCCGTCGTAGCGCAACAACGGATTGCCGTTGATCAAGAACGTGCCCGCCGAACAGACAAACATGACGTCCAGGCACAGGGAGTGGAACAGGCCGTCCACCGTGACCCACCAGAAGAACGTTGCCACCGCTGCGAGCAGCAGTTCGACGTAGAGGCCTGCAGCCGTAATGGTCATCCGCTGCCACTTGTTGGGCAGGGTCCATGAATCGGTGACATCGCAGTACAGGCAGGGGGTGAACACGAGAAACATGAGCCCGATCTCGTGACACTCACATCCGAAGCGGCGGCATGCCATGGCATGGCCAAGCTCGTGAAGGACCTTCACCCCCGCCAGGCAAACGGCCAGCCAGGGTAGATTTGCCGGGTTGAAGAATGCCTGGGCGTGCGGAAGCCGGGCGGTCAGCTCGTCGCTGTTCACAAGCACAGTTACCAGAGCCGCCAGCATCATGCCGAGGCACGTAGCGATGCACAGCGGGTGAAAAATCCATGCCACGAATGGATAGACCCACCTCAGGAAACACCTCGGATCGATTCCCGGCACGCGGATGGCCAGCAGGCTGGAGGCCGCCGCCAGCATGGCCCGCCGATCTCCTCGACGCCGGCGTTCGAGCAGCGGGCCAGTCTGGCCCGGATGGTCGGAAACAACGAGCCCCATGTCGTGGAGCGACGCGAGGAACCGGTGGACTCCGACCTCGGTGACCCGCCGAGGCGCAAACCGCTGGCAGAACCGGGTGGCAATGTCCGCCAGGCTCGCCCGCCCGTCCAGCGACCGCAAGACCGTGTACTCCTCTTCGCGGAGTTGGAAGTATCGCAGGGCAACAGGGTCCTTCACCACCCAGGATCGCTGTTCGCCAAACCGTTGGGGATAGTACTCAAGGTCCAGTCGCGCGCGCAGCCCGAGTGGACGCTGAACCACCGAATTTCCTGCGCCGTCTCGGGCCATGCTCGCATGCCTCCTACTTGCCCGGATCGGCCGGGCGGTCCTCGCCGGCAGGCTTCTCATCGGGGGCCTCGTCGGGGCCCGGCCGGATCAGCAACTGGCCTCGCATTCCCGGCTTCAGCCGCATTCCTTCGTTTTCCACCTCCGCCCAGACTCGAACCTGGTTGTTGATGGGGTCGACCTCCGGATTCACATAGACCAGCTTTCCCGGTATTGTTGCGGGCGTCTGCTCCCCCTGTTCCATAACCAGCTCGACCGGCGAACCGGTCTCGATCTGGTCGAGAAGCCCGGCGGTCACAAAACCCTCCACGCGAAGACGATCCATCCGCAGAATCCGTGCGACCTGCTGCCCGGGCTCGACCCACTCGCCGCAGTGCCGGTAGAGCTGCACGACCATGCCGTCGATCGGCGCACGTATGGTCTGTCTGGCCAGCTTCGTTTCGGCGGTCTTGAACGCATTCTGCTTGAGCCGGGCCGTCATCTCCGCAATCGTGAGCACGTGCTCGGCCTGTTCGATCTCCAGACGCGCCCGCTCGGCGGTCAGCTTCAAGCGGTCCAGTTCGGTCTCGGAAACGCTTTTCGGGTAGTCTTTCACCGAGTCGAGTGCCCGCTGCAACTCGGCTTCGGCCACCTCGAGCGATTTCCTCGCGAAACGCACATCCACTTCGTTCTTCGCTTCCTGCTGGGCTATGTTCAGTTCGAGCTGTGCCCGTTCCACGTCCAGCCGCGTTTCTGCCGTGTCGAGCTGAACGACCGTGTCGCCCTTGCGTACCAAATCCCCCTCGCGGACAGTGATCGATTCGATCACGCCCGCATCCCGGGCGGGCACGTCGGCCTGTTCGGCGAGTCCCAGCAGTACCGACTCGACACGGATCGGCTCGACCGCACGGAGCATCGGGCCACACAACAACAGGCCAGCGAGACTTAGAACTATCGGGCAGACAGTGCGTGAAGAGTCCATCACGGCTCTCCTGAATCATCGGGTCAGAACAACACTCGCGATCGAATCGTGCGCAGCAGCCCGCGGGACCACACATACAGCAGGCTGCGGCGGCCGCACTCGATCTTGGCGACCACGCTTGCTCCGGGACGCAGTGCCCGCATGGCCTCCTGGTTCTCGGGCACAACGATAGCGGCCACGGTCGGCCGGTCCCCTCGCACGTCGGTTGCCGGCGCCACCTTCTCCACGGTCCCCGTGTAACGGGTCTCGGGAGCCGTTGCCAGAATGAATCGGGCCCGCAACTGGCTGTCCGCCGACTTCAGAGCGCCGGCCACGTCGGCGATGCGATCGTCGGGGATCTCCAGTTCCACGATCCATGGGCCGGCCAGATCAGCCACGGTCAAGAGAACCTGCCCGCGCGCAACCGGCCGCGACTGCAGGAGCTCCTGAGCATTCCATGTGAGCAACCGTCCGTCCATGGGGCTGCGGATGTGAAGCTCTTCGCGACGCCGTTCCAGCAGCGACCGCTGCCTCTGCAGCCCTTCGATCTGTTTGCGGAGCGATTCTTCTTCGCCCGACCGGAGAGCCGCTTCGCGCAGGTCTCCTCGGCTGGAACGATCCGCTCGCAGACGTTCCGCCTCAAGGCCGCCAAGCTGTTCTCTGGCCGTCTCGAGCTGGCCCACGATCCCTTCCGTCTCGAACTGCAGGCGGGGATCTCGCAGCTCGATCAACTCGTCGTTCAGGGCAACATGCTGGCCGGCTTCTTGCACCAGCAGCTTCTCCACGACCCCGTCGACGGGGGCAAACAAATGACGCCTCGTCCGCGGCTGCAGGGTGCCGGTCGCCTCGACCCGCAGTTCAGTCGGAACCACGGCCAGAACGAGCAGGATCACGGCCGCCGCGATGACCGCGGCGATACTCCACGGCTGCCGGCGTAAGAAGGCAAGCCACCTCGCCCGGTCGAGAAAGTTGCTCAGCCACCTGAGCGGCATCTCCTCGCGGTGCAGGGCGTGCCACAGGGCGCTGGCGCTGTGGCGGCCGACCGCGTCGCACAGCTCTCGTGTTTCGCCGCGATCGGCCTGCGAGAACTCCTCGACGACCAGCACGGCAAACGGTTCATCGCAGCCGGCCTCCTCGTCCTCTCCGGCCGGCCGGACGAGCGGCAGCACCGCAACCAGCCGTGCGGAACTCGCGTCATGGTAGTCGTTGAGCGGCTCCTCCAGTTCGGGCGGCAACTCGATAGGGTCCTTCCCCGACCACACGGGGCTTCCTCCGGCGGCGACCAGGCCGGCCAGCGACTCCAACTGGGCAATCGTGGGAGAATGGTGGTTGACCCGGTCGCAGCCGCTCACCGCCACGGCAGTCCAACGGCCGCGGCGGCGCACGATCGTGCTCAGCCGATCGCATCCGATGAGCCGCCGCCCTTCGTTGGCCACCTCGCAGGCCGTCCGTTCCAGATCGCTGGATCGGTGCACCGTCTGCGCAAACTGATCGATCTGACGCCACTGCCGTTCGCGGTGGCCGAGGCCCGCCAGACGTCGGTTGCGGTGATAGCTGGCTACCAGCTCGGCAACGATCGCAGCGAATCTCGTCTGGCCGGCCATTGCCCCTTCGGAGACCTGCGCGGGTTGGTGCAGCTCGAGCACTCCGCCGTTGTTGTCATCCACCTGCCACGGTGAGAGAAGCACTTGAAGGGGCGTCTGCGAATCGCCGCTGCGGAAGGCCCGGCACTCTCTGGCCGCCATCACGCCATCCAGCCGTGTTCGATGCTCAGCGTTCGGCTCGGTGGCCGAGTGGGTCAGACGCTCCTGCGCCGCCAGGTGCAGGCCGCCAGCATCGCTCACCCAGAGAGCCGCACCGACGGCCGCCGTGGCCTCGACCAGTTCTCGGAGCACCACGCGGTAGAAATCCGCCTCGTCCGCACCCTGCTCGGCCAGTACAGCCAGACGGGCGATCACCGCATCGGGCTCTTGACCGGTTCGAGAAGACTTCTGTCGGAAATGAGAGGGGACCTGGTCCGGCATAGTGCCACGGGGTGGTTGTGGTGCGGCGGATCGCCGACCGATTCGAGTTGCCGCCGTCGCACGACCGGGCGGAACAGGTGGCCGAACGGCCGACGACGCATGGGAAAGCAGCCAGGGGGCCGCGGCGGTCTCGGTCTCCTTTCGAGCATCCGCCGTTCCGATCTCTGGCAGTCTTCTGACTCACCACCGGGGCCAAAGGGCCTGCGGGAGCCAGTCTCTATTATAGTCAGCCCGAAACCGGACTGCTGATTCGCCGACAGATCCGGAAAAACCCGACCAAGCCGGCCATGAAGTGACGAATATAAGGAAAAGGAGGCGTTATGCGCCAGTGAGCCCGGCTCTGGAGAAGCTGGGCAGACATTGACTGCGGCAACAGCCTTGCCGGGTAGCGAAAATGAAGCGGCTCTGCGGGCAACCAGGCGGCAGTGACTGGAGATCGTGGTGAATCAGACCCAACAGGCCACGGCTTGCGTGCGTCGATCGTCCCTCGGGACCGGATTTCCCGAGAGAGGCGTGTATTTCCGTGCGCTCATGCTGGGATGGATCGTGTGTGCCGCAGCGCTCGGATGCCGCTCGGACAAGCCCCGCCTGAACCTCTATCCGCACGCCGACTGCTCGGCAACACTGCTGGACATCGAATATCCCGACCTCGATCCTTGCAGCGACGTCGGCGCCCCTGAGACCGGCCCGCCCCTCACCATCCAGCAGTTCGGCAATATGAACTACTGGGACCTGCGTCTCGAAGAGGCGTTGCAGACGGCCCTGACCAACAGCAAGGTGCTTGCCGACCTGGGGGGCACCGTGGTTCGCGCTCCCGACTCGGCGTCGACGCTCTACGGGCCGGCCATTCAAGAGACCGATCCTCGTTACGGCGTTGAAGCGGCCTTGAGCGCCTTCGACGCCCAGTTCTCAACGAGCGCCTACTTCGAAAAGAACGATCGCGCGCTGAACAACCAGTTCTTCGGCGGCGGCACGCGGCTGCTCGTCCAGGATGCGGCTGTATTTCAGAGCCAGCTCACCAAGCGGACCGCTACCGGCACGGAACTGACGTTGCGGAAATATGTCGAGTATGACTCCAACAACGCGCCCGGCAACGCCTTTCCCAGCGTATGGAATGTGAATCCCGAGGTTGAGATGCGCGTGCCCTTGCTGCAGGGGGCTGGAGCCGAGTTCAACCGCATTGCCGGTCCGAGCACGACTCCCGGTCTTCTCGGGGGCGTTCTCCTCGCCCGTATCAATACCGATATCTCGGTGGCCGACCTGCAGATCGCCGTCTGCGACTACGTGAGCAACGTGGAAAACGCCTACTGGGACCTGTATTTCGCCTATCGCGACCTCGACAGCAAGATCGCCGCCCGCGACACCGCCCTGGAGACATGGCGCCGTATCCGGGCCCTCTATGAGGCCGGACGCGAAGGGGGCGAGGCGGAGAACGAGGCCCAGGCTCGTGAACAGTACTTCCGCTTCCAGGAGGAGGTCCAGGACGCCCTCACCGGCCGCCTGGTCGACGGCACGAAAACCGACAACGGCAGCCAGCCCGGCACCTTTCGCGGGACCGGCGGTGTCCAGGTGGCGGATCGGCGTCTCCGTCTGTTGATGGGCGTTCCGATCAGCGACGGGCGGCTCATCCGCCCGGTCGACGAGCCCGGCGTCGTCCCCGTCCAGTTCGACTGGAATCAGGTTGTCTCCGATGCGCTTTCCGCCCGCGCGGAACTCCGCCAGCAGCGATGGCGGATCAAGATGCGTCAACTCGAAGTGAAGGCCAACCGCAATTTCCTGCTCCCCGATCTCGACGTGGTCGGACGCTATCGCTGGCGCGGCCTCGGGCAGACGCTCATCGATCCGAATGGCGACAAGCCCGAATTCGACAACGCCTACAAGACGCTGCTTGACGGCCATTTCCAGGAGTGGCAGCTTGGCGTGGAAATGACGGTGCCCATCGGCCACCGCCAGGCCTTTGCAGCGGTCCGAAATGCCGAGCTCAGTCTCGCCCGCGAGCAGGCCATGCTCAAGGAGCAGCAGCGGGTGATCGTTCACGACCTGAGTAACGCCATCAGCGAGCTGGAGCGGGCGGAGGCCGTCGTCCGCACCACCTACAATCGGCGCGTCGCGGCTGCCCAGCAGTTGGCCGCGGTTCAGGCTGCCTACGATGCGGGCGATGTGCCGCTCGACCGCGTTCTCGACGCCCAGCGGCGCCGTGCAGACGCCGAAAGCCGACATCATCGCGCCCGTGTCGAGTTCGCGCTGGCCATCAAGAACGTCCATTACGACAAGGGCACCCTGCTGGACTACTACCGCATCTATATGGCCGAAGGGGCTTGGCCACGAGTCGCGTATCACGATGCCGCTCAGCGCCGGGCGCTGCAGGTCCGGCCCTGCATCGATTACCGGATGCGCGAGCCCCTGACCGTGGCCTCGTCGCCCCGGCATGCCGCCGTGCCGGCCGGCAGCTTCGTACAGCCACTTCCGCCCCTTGAGCCGCCAGCCGAGACGCAGTCCGGCGCAAGTCCCTCATCCTCGCCGCCGCGGCAACCCGATCTCATCCCCCTGCCCGACGTCAGCTCCGCGGTTGCCCGTCCAGTCTCCTATCAAGCGCCACCCGTCACCATCGGCTACTGGCGCTAGTGCCGGCGGGCAGGCGTGACTAGGAATCGCAGTCTGGCAGCCACCGATTTCGCCTTCACTTGGGGGGGCCGCGCCACCAGACGCCTGGCGACTTCCTGCTCAAACGTTTCAGGGAGGCGACTGGGACGGATCTTCGTCCTCGCAGCCAAGGAGCCTCTGGAGCTCGGCCGGATCGATGCCGTCGGCGATGAACCGCACCGACCCGTCGCAGAAGAGAACATTCAGTCCGCCCGGATGGCGGCTCGAAGGCCCGGTTCCCGATTGGTCATTCAGGATCATCGAAAGCTGTTCCAGGGTGAGGTCCCGCGGCTCCGACCAGGCTATCCCCGAATCGACGATTTCGACAACGGCAATCGTGTTGGCGCCGTCGACGATGTCTTTGAGCTTGGTGCAGGTATTCGGCAGGCTACCAACGGTCCCCTTGCCGGTGATCATCACGTAGTTGGTTTCGTTGGGCAGCGCGTTGTCATCGCTCGGGCAACGGTATGCCTCGACGGAGGTCATGCTCACCGGCTCGTTGGCCGGGTCATCCCAGGGCAGATCGCTGTCGTACTGTTCGCGCAAGGCCGCCTGTTCCAGGTAGGGAAGGATCGCCACCCGCCAACTGTAGCGCGGGGTGTGGTTTTCATCGGTGATCACCGCCGGGGGAAGCGACCCCGTGGCCGCTTCGTACTCCAGCAGCGCCAGCCCGATCCTCTGGAGGTTGTTGCTGCACTGGGATCGCCGCGATGCCTCGCGGGCAGCGTTCACCGCCGGCAGCAGCAGCGCCAGGAGAATCGGGCCGCCGATGCAGCAGACAACCAGAGCTGCAACGATTCTCGCAAGGACCCCGCCGGCCCGGCGGGGAGCAGCCACCGGGCCGTAGCTGACGGTGCCGGCGGGGATCGTGATCATCTCGCCGCAGCTCCCGCACGGGGCCGTGCGGCCGGCATACTGTTCGTCGACGTTGGTGAACAGGCCGCAGTGGGGGCAGGTGAACGGAATCGGCATGACAAAAGGCTCCTGGCGGAGAGGTTCGGCGCAGTGATGCCATCCTATCGCCACCGCCGCATCGCCGGCAAGGGTGGAAAGCCCACCGCTCCATGCGCCGAGTCATCCACGCAACCGCACTACGACCGCGCAGGGCTTGCGGCGGCCGCAACAACACCGGCCCTTCTTCTGCCGCTCCCTGACATCCCCTGCGTGCGGTGGGAGAAGTGCAGATGCGAGCGGGATTTCCGGATTTCCCGTTCGTCGGGGGTGTCGCACAAGGTCCTCTGAAAACCACAAATTCTGCAGCAGCCTGTGGGCACCACGGCTTTCTTGGGGGGGGACCTCATTTCTTGTTTTGACAACCGTGGTCAACAGCCTAGATTTGATCGTCAGTAACTGTCGAAGACGCACAAGTCCTTTTCCCAAAACTCTTCTACGCAAGCATTTTCGCGATCGTTCCAGAAATGGCCGTGGGATTCTCGGCCGGTAGTACCCGGCTCACGGGCCTGTCGGATGGATCTGCCCCTGGGGTTTGCGTCGTACCCGGAAAAACGGCTGGAATGTTTCGGTTGAGCTTCCACGCGGTACAGCGATGCGACCCTGCAACGCCCTACTCGCGGGAGCATTTCAACCATGGCCAGCTTGACGCACGAAAGCCCAATCCAAACGGACGACTTGCAGGACGAGTCGCATGCCCCGGTTCGCGACGCCATGGACGTGCTCGATCAGAAGAACTCCGCGCTGCGCCAGGAGAATGCTGTACTCCGGCGGAGAACCGCCCGACTGGAAGGTCTCGACGAGGCAACCCGGAAGTTTCTCGACCACGTCTCGCACGAGTTTCGCACTCCCCTGACCGTCGTCAAGGAGTATGCGGCGATCCTGGCCGAGGGACTGGCAGGATCGGTTTCGGCCCGGCAGCGGGAGTTCCTTGACATCATCGACTCGCGAACCGAGGAGTTGGCACGCCTGGTTGACGATCTTCAGGATACCGTGCGGCTCCGCGCGGGGACCGCGCTCGTCCACCGGAGAGACTGCACGGTGAGCGACCTGCTGGAACGGATCCGCGCCGGGATCGAGGCCAAGGCCGCGAAACGCGGGATCCCGATCGCGATCGACATCGAGGATGCCCTGCCCCATGTGTTCTGCGATCCCAGCAGGGCCGGTCGGGCGCTCACGCGCCTGGTTGCCGGTATCATGAAGACGTGCAATGACGGTTCCAGGATCGTGGTCTGGGCCCGCAAGGGAGAGACATCCGGCCAGGTCCTCATGGGAGTCAGCGACGAGGACCCCGCCGCCACCCTCGACGATCGCCGACGAATGTTGGAGCGGATGGGGCCAGCGGAGCACTGCGGAACGGGGGCCACCCAGGCGGGCGGCCCCGAAATGGAGATTGTTCGGGAACTGGTGGCGGCCAGCCTCGGCCAGTTCGGCGTTGCGGGTACTCCGGGCAGGCAGGGGACGTTCTGGTTCACGCTTCCTGACACCAACCTCACGGAGCTGGCAAGACGTTACCTGGCGATCCTTGCCGGCCGCGAAGAAACGACCGCGTACGTCTCCCTGCTCCATGTCCAGGCGACGAGCTTGCCGAACCAGATGTTTCTGGAGGAACTGGACCAGTTTCTCAACCATCAGACCCGCGGCCACAGTGTCGTGTTCCGCCTGGCGGACGACAGGTGGCTGGCCCTCCTGGAGTGCGGAGCGGAGGAGGCGGACCGCCTTGCACGCCGCTGGCCCGTCGAGTGGTCGAAGATGATGGGGCCCGCTCCCGGTTCGAGGCTTCCGGCCCTCGAAGTGGCAAACCGAGGCACGTGGGGCATCCCGGAAGACACGCAGCGGCTGGTCGAACAGATCCAGGCCGACGCACCCTGCCCCGCACGCGGTAGCGGGGGGGAATGTGTGCTGGTGGTAGAAGACGACCGCGACTTTGCCGACGGGCTGCACTTCCATCTGCGGGCCGCCGGCTATGCTGCCCAGACCGCACGCGACGCCGAGACCGCCTTGAAAATGGCCTCCCAGTGCCATCCCAACGCCATCCTGCTCGACAACTCCCTGCCGGGGATGAATGGGATCGAGGCCCTCGATGAGCTCAAGCGAAACCCCGAAACCCGCGACATTCCGGTGATCATGGTTTCGGCGAATACGAAACTGCCGCAGACGGCACTTGTGAGAGACGCCAATTTCTATCTTCAGAAGCCGTGTGGATTCGACAAGATCGTGTCCGCCCTGAGAAATGTCCTGGCCTGAGACTTGCTGTGAGGAATTTACCCATGACCACCAAGAAGATACTGATCGCCGACGATGATCGCGATCTGGCACGAGCCCTGGCTCTGCGGTGCGAGCAACTCGGGCTCCAGACGCATGTCGTGTACGACGCCATGTCGGCCCTGACTGTGGCGCACGCGGAGCGACCGGATCTGATTTGCCTCGACGTGAACATGCCGGGCGGCAACGGCCTGAGTGCTTGCGAGATGATCTCGTGCAGTGAGGATCTGGTCGGCATCCCGGTCGTGGTGCTCACCGGGCGCTACGACGAGGAAACGATCCGGCGCTGCCACAACATGTGCGCCTACTATGTGCTCAAGTGTCCCGATACATGGAGCCGCGTGGAACCGCTGGTGTATGAGCTGCTCCACGTGGAGCCGCCGCGCTCGGGGAGCAGCTCGGAGGAAGACCTGGGCGAGGGCAAAGATGGCCCTGATACGGTTCCGCTGCCGGAGCTGTATCGAGAGATGGCCCGCGAGGTGGTTTACGCCCAGATGGATGACGGGGGTGCGGACGACGGCCCGTGACGGGCCGGAACCCCGGTGAGCCGGACGGATCTCGCATCCCGCCCAGTTCCATCCCCAATTTGCCCCGTGACGCCCGAGGAGTCGGGGAAAGGCCGCAGAGGCCGGTCACCGGCCGTTTTTTGGCTGGAGGGCCTGGGCTGCAGTCGCCCGCACCAGGGAATCCGGGTCGCTGACGGCGCGCAGCAGTGCCGGCTCGGCCGCCGCCAGATCCGAAGGCAGCCGTCCCAGGCATCGGACCGCTTCGCGGCGCACCTGGGGTGCCTGGTCCTTGAGCGCGGCGATCAGCCCGTCAGCTCCTTCCCGTCCCATCCAGCCATAGGCCTCCGCGATCCGTCGCCGCACGGGCACCGGTGAGGTAGCAGCGGCCTTTTCGAGCAGGGGAATCACACGAGAACCGGCGCGACCGAGGGAGCGGGCCGCCGAGCGGGCGACATCTGCATCATCGGCCCCGAGGGCCTCGATCAGCGCCGGGACGGTCGACTCGGCGTCTTCCGAAGCGAGGCGGCCCAGCGCTTCGACCGCTTCGAAACGGCCCGGAGCCCGGGAATCGCGGGCTTGCTCGATGAGGTAGGCGGTGGCGCGGGGGTGCCTGGCGACGCGCCACAGGGCCTCGGCCAGATCGATGCGGAAAACAGGATCGTCGAAACCAGGCGGGGAGAGCAGCTGGGGAACGGCCGACTGGGCCCGCCGGCCGAACTGTCCGAGCGCCCGCGCGGAATGCCGGCGGACCGAGGCCAGTTCGGACTGGAGGGTCTGGGCCAGAACGGGCACGACCCGGTCCGCATCGGCCTGGATGCTGCCCAAGGCAAAGGCCGCTCCGGAGCGGACATATTCATACTGAGAACGGTCCTCCAGCAGGTTCAGCAGGGGGCCCACGGCCGCTCTGGCGTCGGGCCCGATCTTTGCCAGGGCCAGCGTGGCATACCAGCGCTGGCGGATGTCGCGGTCCTGCAGGGCCTCGGTCCACTGGCTGAGCTCCCGGCCGCGGTACTGGGGAACCGCCGCCAGAACCCCGGCCGCACCGGACGCCAGGGCGAGTGCGGCAAGGAAAGGGACTGCGGTCTTCTTCCAGCACGATCGCAACTTCGGTCTCCCTGCCGTCAACCCGTTACTTAGTGGTCACAAGCACGAGTTCCTGACCGCCCAGGTCGGTGACCACCTGATAGTGGATGGCCAGCTTCTTGTGGGCCTTCAGGAAGAATTGCAGGCTCCACATACGGGCGCTGAGCCCCTCAATTTCCCGGGCCGTCTTCTGGGCATCTTCACCCTGCTGGGTGTTCCACCTGCGCTCCAGTTCCTCGACGGAATTTCCCAGCCGGTCGATCGCGACGCCGAGCTGCTGCTCGTTGGAGTTTCCCACGAGCATCTTGAAAGTCCGGGAGGCCGTTTCCGGATGCAGCCGCACGTCGAGACTCAGCGACGACCGGGTGAATCTCGGTGTGATGCGAAAGGAAACGGCGTTGGTGTCGTTCTTGTTGCGGTCGGTGTAGACGAAGTTCAGGAACACCTCGGTTTTCGGAGGCACGGGGTCGGCCGGTTGGAATACGGCCTTCTCGAATTCCTGCGGTTTTTCGAAGCGGAATCGCAGCAGTTCCTCTCCCGGGGCCCATTTGATGGCCACGTTGCTGCTAGCCTGGCCGCGCATGAGATCGAGCACGACCGGTTCCGCCTTGATGGGCTCGGTGAGGGCCAGGTGGCGGCCGTCGCCGCCCACGCGGACCTGGAGCATGCAGTTGCGCAGGTAATTGGCCTGGGCGCCCGGGGCTTTTGCATCCCACTGAAACTTCAATATCTCGCCGTCGCGCCACAAGCGGGCGAGATTCTCTCCTCCCTTGTCGGAACCGCCCTCGGCAAGCTGGACGACCCACTGGGCCTTGGCGGCGTCCTGCTCGGTTCGGGCGAGCACGTACTTGCGTCCTCCCTTGAGGAACCGATCGCCCCCAACAAGGATCAACTGCCAATTGACGTCGGCCGTGCCGTGGATGGGGCCGAGGTCTTTGGGGGCTTTCGAGGCCTCACCGGCAGGATCGTTGTCGCTGAGGACGGGAATGCTGACCGCCTTGGGAAAATCCTTGAAGGGATCGACCTTGGGAGGCGCTTTTTCGGGCTCCTTCTTCTCGGCGACGGTCTTTTCCGGCTCTTTCTGGGCGGGCTTGGCCTCGGCCTCTTTCTTCTCCGCCGCTGCCGGCTTTGTGTCGGGCGATTTCGGGGTCTCTGGTTCTTTCTGGGCGGCCGCCGGTTCCGGCTTGGGCTCGCTGGAGGGGGCTTCGGCAGCCATTTCCGGCTTGGGCTGTTCCTTGGGAGCTGCGGGCGTCTTTTCGGCTGGAGCCGCGGCACCAAACGCTCCTTCCAGATCCGCCAGGTTGGCACTGAGCTCGGGTTCTGCGGATTCCTTCTTGGGTGCCGGCTCGGAGGCTGCCGGGGAGGCCGGCGGGGGAGAGGCCGGTCAGCTCGGTGAACAGCACGCTGACCACAATGGCCAGTGCGTCGGGCGTCGTGCCGTCGTTGCCGCCGAGCATCCATAGCAGTCCGCCGGCGGCCAGTCCCACCAGAAGAAGACCGCCGACAGAAATTGCCGCCCATTTCACCCGCGGATTGGCGAACCGTCCGGCGGCCTTTTCCGGCGGCGCCGAGTCGTCGGGCGGTGCGATCGCGGTGGCGCGTCGGAGCCGGTGAGAACCGGTTCGCGCACGCA
>CAZLWV010000167.1:0-17198 GCA_964563135.1 uncultured Planctomycetaceae bacterium | reverse complement strand
AAAGCGGGCCAATGCGGTGGCCCACGGAGGGCGCGAAGGATACGCCAGGGAGGCGATGCGGATGCTGACGCTCTTCCGGGCCATCGCCGCCAGGTGGCTTGAGCGGCAGGACGACTGCTCCGAGCTACCCCCCGAGGAACTGACGACGGTTTGAGAAATGACCTTTGCCCCCTGGTGGCCCCGGACTGGAAGCCGGGGCTGCCGGGCGGGCACTGAAAACCACCGAATCCACTTGTTTCCTCCAGGAAGATCAGATGCCGCGACTCCTCACCATTGACGACGTAGCGCAGCGAATGGCACTCTCCACGAAGAACATTCGCCGACTGATCGCGTGCGGCGACCTGGCCGCGATCGACGTGTCCCCGACCGGCTCGGCCAGGAGGACGCTACGGATCGAAGAGGCCGCGGTCCACGCGTTCGTCGCGCGGAGGTCGGGGAACTCAACACCGGTCGTGCGGACAACCTTCCGCGCCAAGCTGGAGGCGGCAAGGGAGTTGAAGCGGAAGAGCAGCTACGGGAATTGACTAAGGCATCCAATCACTTCGCACAGAGTTCTACACATGGAGTTTCTTACCGTTCAGCAGGTAGCCGACATCCTGCAGGTCCATCCCCATCAGGTGCGATCCCGGATCCGCTCCGGGCAACTGCGGGCGATCAACATCGCGGATACGTCCACTGACCAGACTGGCAGGATGGTCTACCGCATCGAACGCGAGGATCTGCAGGCCTACATCGAGGCAAAGCGGGTTTCCCCGGTCACTGGCACACAGCCGCGGCTCCGGCGGCGCAGGAGAAACGTGACGAGGTAGGAGGTAGCCCTGTGTCAGGCGGAGTTTTTTCGTTCTTGTCGCATCCTAGCACCCACCTAGCACCAGGCGATTTTCTGCCCGGAGTCAAAAAAGAAGCCTTGCGTAACTCGTTGCCACGCAAGGCTTTCTGAGTAGGCCCGGCTGGATTCGAACCAGCAACCAACAGATTATGAGTCTGCTGCTCTAACCATTGAGCTACGGGCCCTCGTTGGACAAACACCCAGACCATGCTCCAGGCTCGCGCCCATGGTCGGCTGCACTCCATTATCTCATCCATTTGGGGGACTGCAAGGGCTGCGAAAGCCTTGCGGCGCCATCAGCCACTGCACGGATCGGCCGATCCGCACGGCCCGGCAGGTCGAGGACAACGCTGTTCGAACAGCACTGCTTCCCGCCCGGAGTTCTCACCGGATGTCGCGCGGCAGGATCCAATTCTCTGCCACGCGTTGTGGTTCCGCGACGCGGCGAACCTGGAAGACCGTCAGGTTCTTTCCATAAGACCTGCGACTGGCGGGAACAGGTCATTGGCAAACGAGCGGCAACTCGTATCGGTTGGTGATCCTGCCAAACTGCGGTTCTTCTGGCTATTTCTCAAGCGACGACTGAAGTCTCGCCGCGATGAGCGTGTTGTGGAGAAGCATCGTGATCGTCAATGGGCCGACGCCGCCGGGGACAGGTGTGATCTGGCCAGCCACTTCCTTGACGGCATCAAAATCCACATCGCCCACCAGCCCCCGGTCGGTGCGATTGATGCCCACATCGATCACCACGGCGCCCGGCTTCACCATGTCGGCGGTGAGGAATTTCGGCTTGCCGATGGCGACCACAAGGATGTCGGCCTGACGGGTGACGGCGGGGAGGTCCTTGGTCCGGCTGTGGCATACCGTGACCGAGGCATCGCCACCGCGGCCACGCTGCATGAACATGATCGCCATGGGCTTGCCCACGATCTCGCTGCGGCCGATCACGGTTACGTTCTGGCCGGCGATCGGAATCCGATTTCGGAGCAAAAGTTGCTGGATCCCGTGGGGAGTGCATGGGAGGAAGCGGGGACGCCCCTGGACAATCCGGCCCACGTTTTCCGGATGGAAGGCGTCGACGTCCTTGATCGGATCAACCGCGTCAAGAACACGTGTCTCGTCGATCTGATGGGGCAAAGGAAGCTGGATCAGAATTCCGTGTATTGCACGGTCCTCGTTGAGTTGGGCAACGAGGGCCAAGAGCTGCTCGGTCGAGGTGTCCGCGGAAAGCCGGTGGAGAATGCTCCCCATTCCTGCCGCCTTGCAGGCCTTCTCCTTGTTGCGCACGTAAACCTGGCTGGCCGGATCGTCGCCCACCAGGACGGCCGCCAGGCACGGGGTCGGCCCGCCGCCGGTCTTCAGGGCGACTACCTCGTTGGCGATCTCCTCGCGGATTTCCTTCGACAACGCCTTGCCATCCAGAATCTGTCCGCTCACACGCTGACTCCCTGAATAAAGATGTCGGTTGTCCGGGACCAGAGCGTCCCATTGTAACTGCAAAGAACGGGCGTGTCAGGCAGAGGGCTGGGCTTTGTATGCACAAACATAAGTCATTACAATTTAATCGCTTGTGTCCATTTTCCTCATCTCCGGCGATCCGGATGATGGTACTCAGACCGATTGGCTGTCTATTCTTGGCCTTGGATTCCTGTTGCCTCGTCGATAGGATGCCGATACTATTGTAATGTATGTTTATAATATTAATAATCAATCATGCTTGCCTCGGCAGGCTGAGCAAGATGAGCGGATATGCCATGAGCGACGAATCAAAGCCCAGTCCCGTTGAGACGATCAAACGCGAGAGCAACTACCTGCGGGGAACGATTACCCAGGAGCTGGACAACGACGAGCCGGCTTTCGGAAAAGACACCGAACAGTTGGTCAAGCATCACGGCTTCTATCAGCAGCACGATCGAGATCGCCGTGGAGGCAGAGCTGCCGACGGCAAGCCCTTGGGCAAAGCCTATTCCATGATGGTCCGAACCAAGCTGCCTGGTGGAAAGCTGACGGCACAGCAGATGCTTGACGAACTGGACCTCTGCGAGCGGTACGGCAATGGCGACGTGCGTCTGACCGACCGCCAGGGCATCCAGACGCACGGAATCTTGAAAGGCAACGTGAAGGCGACGATCCGGGCCATCAACGAGGCCAAGATGACCACGCTCGGAGCCTGTGGCGACGTGTGCCGCAACGTGCTGTGTTGTCCGGCTCCCTATCGCAACAGTGCGGTCCGCGACCAGATGCAGCAGATGGCCGATCGGGTGTCGGACCACCTCCTTCCCAGGACCAAGGCCTACTTTGAGATCTGGATGACCGACTCGGAGACAGGAGAAAAGCAGCTCGCCGGCGGCACGGAAGGGCAAGCGATCGAACCGCTGTACGGCGAGGCCTACCTGCCGCGGAAATTCAAGGTGGCATTTGCCCTGCCCGAAGACAATTGCGTTGACGTCTACGCGAACGATATGGGGTTCCTCGCAATCGTCGAAATCGACCGCATCGCTGGCTACAACGTGCTGGTCGGTGGAGGTATGGGGGTGACGCCGAGCAACAAGAACACGTTTCCTGCCCTGGCCAAGCCGCTAGCCTTCGTGACGCCCGACAACGTCCTCCGGATCGCGGAGGCGGTTCTGAAGACGCAGCGAGATTTCGGTAGCCGCTCCGATCGTAAACGGGCGCGAATGAAGTACCTGATCCACGATTGGGGCATGGACAAATTTCGAGCGAAGGTCGAAGAGTATTATGGCGAGAAGCTGGCCGATCCGCGTCCCGTTGCGAAGATCGATGTGGAGGACCATCTTGGCTGGCATCAGCAGGGGGACGGCCGCTGGTTCTATGGCCTCCATATCGATAGTGGCCGGGTGATCGATCGCGATGGCTGCAACTTGAAGACCGCCATTGGCCAGGTGTGCCAGCAGCTCCGGCCGAATCTGCGAATCACGGCCCAGCAAGACGTCCTCTTCACCGATGTGTTGCCGGAGCAGCGAGCGGAACTCGAGGGCATACTTCGCCGGCATGGAGTCAAGCTCGACGGCGAGGTCTCCGAGGTCCGCCGCTGGGCAATCGCCTGTGTGGCCTTGCCCACCTGCCCCCTGGCCGTTACGGAAAGCGAACGGGTGATGCCCGACTTGATGGCCCGGCTGGAAACGGAAATCAGCCGCCTGGGATTGAAGGGCGAGAAGTTCACGGTCAGGATGACCGGCTGCCCGAACGGCTGTGCTCGGCCGTACAATGCCGACATCGGCCTGGTCGGCAAAACAAAAGACAAGTACTCGATCTTCCTCGGCGGAACACTGCGCGGCGACCGATTGGCGTTTGTTTACCGCGATATCGTCCCCTTCGACGAGCTGGTATCGGCCCTCGTGCCTGTCCTGGCATATTTCAAACAGGATCAGCAGTTGGGTGAGACGCTTGGCGATTTCTGCCAGCGGAAGGGGGTTGAGAATCTGGCTGCATTTGCGGACAGCTATGCAGCCGCTGCCAAGTGAGGGATGCCCGAAGAACAGCCTCCCATCTCGTTCCTGTGGCCGGGCAGTCCGCCAGCGGGCGATCCCTGGCTGGGATCGGGCCAATGGCTCGGTCGAGACCGTGACGATTGACCGGGCTCGACGGGGGGAGTATAGAGAAGGCGATCGATCTGGATAGGCCGTTCGTCCAGGGCACTCTGCTGTCGACGGGAAGAGGTTCAGCCGGTCTTTCTTGAGCAGTTGGAGGCGACCGCGGGCTGGATATCGGGGCTGCGACCGAACCGCTTGCGTTCATGGTATCGGCCCACCTTGCCAGACGGATCGTGTCTTCTACCGCTCGCACCGTTCTGACAAATGCCAACTACGCGAGAACCTCGCCGTGAAAACCTGCGTCTGCCCCCCCGTTGTGCTTCTGGCCGGCATCTGGATGCTTCCCGCTGTTTCTATCCTCGCGACTCCTGCGTGCTTGGCCGCAGATCGGCCGAACTTTGTCTTTCTGATTTCGGAAGATAATTCGGTCCACTTCATGAGGCTGTTTGACGAAACGGGTGCCTCGACGCCCAGTATCGACAAGCTGGGCCGACACGGTCTGATCTTCGACCACGCGTTTTCCAATGCCCCCGTGTGTTCTGTGGCCCGGAGCACGCTCGTCACAAGCTGCTATGCACCGCGAATCGGCACGCAGTTCCACCGCTGCGAGAAGCCGGTTCCCGTGCCCGACGGCACGCAGATGTTTCCCGCCTATCTGCGCCAGGCCGGCTACTACACAACAAACAACAAGAAGGAGGACTACAACGCGGCCAAAACGGAAGGCGTTTGGGATGAATCGTCGGGCAAGGCCGATTGGCGCCGGCGCAGGCCGGGACAACCCTTCTTCCACCAGCAGAGCAGTTATGCTGTGACCCACGAGAGTTCGCTGCATTTTTCCGCCTCGGAAATGAAGACGGCCACCCAGACGGATCCGGCCGCAGTGTATCTCGCTCCAATCCATCCTGATACGAACACGTTTCGATACACGTATGCCCGTTACCACGATCGCATTCGCCAGGTGGATCGACAGATCGGCGAGATGGTGGACCGGCTGGCGAGGGAAGGTCTCCTCGAAGATACGTTCGTCTTCTACTTCAGCGACAATGGCGGCGTGCTGCCGGGAAGCAAGGGCTATCTCTGGGAGCGAGGTCTGCACGTGCCGTTGGTGGTCCGGATACCGGAGAACTGGAGGCACCTGGTCGGCGCCGAATACGGAACCCGTGTGAAGGGGTTTGTCAGTTTCATCGATTTCGGTCCCACGCTCCTCCATCTGGCGGGGCTCGATGTTCCCGAGGGATTCGACGGCCGTCCCTTTCTGGGCAAGGGGGTGACCATGGACGAGGTCGATTCGCGGGACGAGGTCTTTGGTTATGCCGATCGATTTGATGAGAAATACGACCTCGTGCGGACATTTCGCAAGGGCAATCTCAAGTACATGCGAAGCTACCAGCCATTCAACTATGACGGGCTGCAGAACGACTACCGTTACAAGATGCTGGCCTATGAAGAGTGGCGAGATCTCCATGAGGCGGGCAAGTTGAACGCCCTTCAGGGGCGGTTCTTCCGGCCGCGACCGGCCGAGGCCCTCTTCGATCTGGAGAATGATCCGGAGGAAACGAGGAATCTGGCAGGCGATCCTGAGTATGCCGATGTGCTGGCCGCCATGCGGGGCCGGTTGACCGAGTGGGTCAAGGGGATGCCCGATTTGAGCTTCGTCCCGGAAAGCGTGCTGCTGGCTGATGCGTTCGACAACCCGGTCGCCTACGGTCAAGCCCACAAAGAGGAGATCGCTCGTCTGGTCGACATCGCGGACCTGAACTTGGTTGCGTTCGACCAGGCCCAGGCGGGCATTGCCGAATCGCTGGCGGCGTCCGATCCTTGGCATCGCTACTGGGGGCTGATCGTCTGCAGCAGCCACGGCAAGGCCGCCGGCCAGTTCACAGCGGCGGCGGCGAAGCTTGCCAGCGGCGATCCGGAGCTGCTTGTGCGGGTTCGGGCCGCTGAGTTTCTGGGGCTGGTCGGGGCTGCCGATCCGCGCCCGGCGATTGCCGATGCTCTGCTCCGATCCCAGTCTGCTGTGGAGGCCAATCTGATTCTGAACACTGCGGTGCTTCTCCAAGACTGCCAACCGGGCTACCGCTTTGATCTGCCCCGGGGTAAGATCATCGGCGATCGGCCGGGTGAGGAGGCTCGCTACGTGAAGGCGCGGCTCGATTATCTGGCCAGGTAAGCAGCCCGGGGTGGCAGGGCCGCCCGCCAACACGAGCTGCCGCTCGGTTGCCAGTGGCCTCCTCCCCTCCGCCGCGGGTCTTTGTGAAGAGCATAACGATCTTTGAGGTCAGTCCTCCAGCAGTGCTGCCGATTGTGGTCATGGCCATCGAGAAGATATTCACCTGCCTGGTTATGCCTTGCGGACTGATCTGGCTGGCGTTGATTGCGCTGACGTTTCTGGCGTGGAGGCGGAAGCAGCGGGCCCTGTTCGTGTCGCTCCTGGTACTCCTGGTGTTTCACACGCTGGCGGGCAATGAAGAAGTCAGCAAGTTACTGCTTGTATGGCTCGAACGGGACTACGTCAAGATTGAGCCGCTCGAGCAAGGGCCCTACGACGTGGTATTTGTGCTCGGGGGAGGCACTGACACAACTCCTGTGGGCGAAGCCCAACTGTCGCTGGCGGGAGATCGAGCCGGATTGGCGGCCCGCCTGTACCACTGCGGTCGTGCGGAACGGCTGGTGGCCTTGGGAATGGTCGTTCGGGGGCCCGGCGGCCAACCGCTGGATCTGGGAGAAGCGGAAAGCCGGATCTGGCAGCAGTGGGGGATCGCCGGCGATCGCATTTTTCGGCTGACGGGCAGGAACACGCGAGAGGAAATGGCCTCAATTCGGAAATTCGTGGGCGAGCATCCCGAGTGGAGACGGCTTGGGCTGGTGACGTCCGCCTGGCACATGCGTCGGGCCATGCGGTTGGCAAAAAATAACGATCTTCGCCTGGATCCGCTTCCTGCCGACTTCCGGGGCAATGTGCCCCAATGGCAGCCATGGTCCCTGCTGATTCCGAACGACAGCGGGTTCCGCAATAGCCACATTGCCTGCAAAGAGATCCTGGCGGGTCTGGTGGGAAAATGACTCTTCCGGCACCGCGCACGGCAGCAACTGGCCGTGCCGCGTGTCTGAGCCTCGGCGATTCCAGGGCTTTGGCCTATTCGGGCAGGCCGGTATCGAGGACCGGAGCAACCTGTGAATGATCACCGGCGAACTGAGGCTGCAGCGGATGAAACGCAGAAGCGAAGTCAACCTGGCAAGCCGGCAGAGCCGAAGAAGAGAATCGACGGACGATCGGGTTCTGATCGGCTCCCCCGAAAGGCATTCGAAGCCACCTCACCCCCTTTTGACAAAACGGGGGGCAGGTCCTAGAATCGATAGATCACAGCCCGGAGGACCCCCTCTCGGGTGCCCCTGGGGCGGTAGCTCAGTTGGGAGAGCGCAGCGTTCGCAATGCTGAGGTCGGGAGTTCGACCCTCCTCCGCTCCACTTGGTTTAGTTCGCTCAAGCCTCGCTTTTCCTTTGGCAGCGAGGCTTCTCTGTTTCTTGGACGAGCGGGCCGGTGAGGTTTGCCGCGGAGGGCGCGGGATTGGTCTAGAATGTTGCCGGGGGGCCGGGGCCTCAGTCGTGTTCGAAGAGCATTTCCTTGACGTCCACACCCGCCAAGGCGGAGAGCTTTGTTTTCAACTGGCGGCAGGTCTCCAGGTCGCCGAACATTTCCAGGAGGATCAGTCCCCGCGGCGAACAGACATTGTCGTCGACGTGGTGCAGTCCGATCCGCGTCTTGATGCTGCAGCCGAATTCCGTAAGCAAGGCTTGCACCGCGGGGACCTGGACTGCCCGGCTGGTGACGTGAACGCCAAGGATGAGATGCGGTTGTTCCATGGTCTGGCCTCCTTGAACTGGCCACTTGCGGGTGATTGTCTTCGCAGGCCCGACTGGCCGGCCCTCGCTATCGGTCCTGGCCCCCGACCTCCCAGCATGCCCTCCCCGAGCCGACGATCGGTTCTGCGGCGCGCATCCGGCCCCCTTCGACCGGCCTAGCGCCGCTCAACCTACCGGCTTCAGCGCGGAGCGTCAAGGACGCGGGTTTCCGGGTTTCCGGGGCGGGAATCCGAATCATGCTTCGTCTTGCAGGTCGAACTGGAAGAACAGCACGTTGCTGCGTTCTTCGGGCTGGTAGCGGCTGAGGGAGGTGCCGAACATCTGCTGTTGCCAGGGGCGTTCGGCGCCGGGACGGCCGCCATTGCGGCTGAAGAGACGCTTGGCGCGATCCGAGGCGGTGATTGCCACGGCGAGCCTGCACCCCTTTTCCCGGAACCGGCTCAGGGCTTCCGTGAGCAGCAACTGGCCGTGCTGCGAATCCTGATGGTTTTCGGCAATCACGAACCCGCCGATCAGGAGCGAATGGTCTGAACCAGGCACCTCGGTGGCGTGCATCATGCCGATGACGAAGTGGCGATGCTTGAGCAGAAGCGTCTGGGGGACGAGGCTGGCCAGTTCCTCGCGCGAGCGAGGCTTGACCAGAGGCGTGCCTCGCTCGGTCACGAAACGCTGGGCCTCGGCATGGAGCTGTTCGATCGCGTCCAGGTCGTCGGCCCGGGCGTAGTCGACGTGGTGCCGCTGGTGGCGCTCGATCATCGTGCCCACACCGGTCCGGGTGAGGATTTCGTCGAGCAGACGGGCATAGGACACGATGTGGACCTGTTCGACGCCTCCCGCCACGGCCCGCAAGGCCGCGTGGACCTTGGGGAGAATCGGGCCCGACAGGATCGAGCGGCCCTGGTCGTCGTTCTTCTGGAGCAGGCAAAGGAGCTCTTCGAAGTCGGCAAAGCTCAGTTGCTGCATGTCGCCCCTCCGGCCCGGGACCCGGATGCCGTCTCGCTGCATGAGGAGCAGCAGCTTCTGGGCCTGGAGGCCGACGGCGAGGTCTGCCGCGAGCGAGACCGACGACACGTGCAGGAACTTCCCGCGGTCGTCGCAGCCGCCAAATCCGACAATCGCCAACTGGTTCCGGGCGACGACGGCTCGGATCGCATCCTGGTCAATCCGGGTGGCCGTGCCCGTGCTCTCGTGACCGATTCGGCGCTCGGCGGTGACCACCGATTCCGGCATCATGCGGAACGGGATCTTTTCCGCCCGGCAGAGTTCGACCAGTTCGCCTGTGACGCGCAGGCGTTCCTGCTGGAGGCGAGGGAGGGCCTTTTCGGGAATGACCAGCCGATTGGTCTCGCCGTGCAGCCGGGTGCCGAACTGTGTTCGCAGTTCCTCGGCGAAACGGCTTCCCTTGCCGAAGACCAGGACGACTCGGATCCCGTGGGCGATCAGATCGCGGACCTCGCGGAGGATGGCGTAGGCGATAGCCGTGTTCTCGACGGCTTCGTCCTCGATCTGGATCACGAAGATCCGTCCGGCGAACTCGCGATAGTAGACGTTGGAATTCATGAGGCGAGGGTCGAGAGAAGTGCAGGTCGGTTGGCAAGCTCCCATTATAGCCTCATCTCACGGGCAGGCGAGGACACGCTTGCTCCGGCGGCCGGCCTGTGCAATCATGAAGGCACCGTCTCCAGATGAATCGTGTGTCTGTCTGGACAGGATGCCGTCGTGTCAGACGGAACGGCGTGATCCTGGTCCAACTCTGCCGCTGAACGTTTGTCATGCAAAAACTGCTGCTGATTGCCGTTGCCGGGAGCCTTGGCGCCCTGGCTCGCTATGGTCTGGCGGGACTGGTTCAACGCTGGACCGATTCGCTGTTTCCCTGGGGAACCGTCGTTGTCAATGTCGCCGGCTGCTTTCTGTTCGGACTGCTCTGGGTGGCGATGGAGGAACGGTTCTCTTTCTCTCCCGACGCCCGAATTGTCGTGCTCACCGGCTTCCTGGGGGCTTTCACTACATTTTCCACCTACATGTTCGAGACCCAGCATTTGCTGGAAGACTCCGAGTATCTCAGGGCTGTGGGCAATCTTGGGCTTCAGAACGGTGCGGGGCTGGCCGCCATGATCGCCGGCCTGAGTCTCGGCAGACTGATATGAAGCCGGGCAATACGAGCCAGTGCTCAGTTGGCAGCGGCCCGCCTTCGCCCGTCGCCAGGCACTGTGATAGAGTCAACGATCTGCGAGGTTTGTCATCCAGGTATCTGTCATCTCCCACACCTCCTTGCCTGCCGTTTGAGGTCCCTCTATGACCAAGCTGTCAGGAGAATGCCAGTTATTGCGGATTTTCGTGGGCGAGTCCGATCGCTATCAGGGCAAGCCGCTCTACGAGGCGATTGTCATGGAAGCGAAGAAGGCGGGCCTGGCCGGCGCGACCGTGGTGCGCGGCCTGATGGGTTTCGGCTGCCACAGCCGCATGCATACCGCCAAGGTTCTCCGCCTCTCGGAAGACCTGCCCATCGTGGTCGAGATTGTCGATACGCCGGAGAAGATCGAGTCGCTTCTTCCACGGTTCGACGAGATGATCCAGGAAGGGCTCGTGACCCTGGAGAAGGTCCGCGTGATCGCCTACCGCTGCGAAGAGCCCCGGCTGGCGTAGGTGCTGCTGGCCTCGGCCTTCTCGGCCCAGAGGACGCTGCCGGCCGACTCGACCAGCCCGACGGCGTCGATCTCGTTCCAGCCTTTCACGCGGACGGAATCGAGATGGATGCGGACGCGATCGGCCTGGATCGGCTGGTCGAAGCGGATTTGGGAAACTCCCTTGCCGCCCGCGATGCCGGCGGGCGTCGGGTCCATGCCTTCCCACACGGTCTTCTCGTTGCCGGCCTCCACGACGGTCACCTTGTGGACGGCCCCCGGATTGAAGGTCTCGTAGACGTCGACACCGATCGCGTTGACCCGCTTTGCGTACACCAGCTCGAGCCATTCGGCCTGGTCGTCCTGGGACTGCGACGCCCAGGCCGACTGCAGGTCGCCGCCGGTCGGCAGCTCGTAGGCATCGGGCGCGCCGGTCGCCTGGGCCGGGCTCCAGCCCGGGCCCTTGGCGTCGATGGCCGCCTGGGCCGCCTCGCGCTGCCGGCGAAGTTCGTCGTCCTTTCGCGCCTTCTCGTCAGGCGTCTCTGACAGATAGGCGCGGATCATCCACGCGTAGCCGGCGCCGTCGACTTCGAGCGGCTTCAGGTCCTGGCCGGGGCTGCAGGTGAACGATTGCCCGTCCTCGCCTTCGGCCAGCCGGCGCGTGGCCACGTAAATGCCCCCATACTGCTGGCTGTTGAACTGGAAGGCCACGTGGAAGGTCTCCGGCACCTCGACCGAGGGGGCATGAAAGACAAACCAGTGCATGGGCCCGGAAGACCGGATCCTCGTTTCGCCGGGCAACTCCTGGAGGACCTTCATGTCCTGGTCGAGGATGTAGAACGCTGTATTTCGGGGCCGGGAACCGTAGCTCGAAGCCAGCACCCGCACGGCATCCAGATAGGGTGTGTTCTTGGGACGTGTGAACCGAACGACCTGCCACTGGCCGCCCCCCAGGCTCCGCATCCAGTCGTGGAAACCGTCGTCGTACTTCAATTCCGTATGGGGCCCGTCGTACTGATAGGTGAGCGTATCTGGGCGTTCGCCCTCGGCAAAAGTGCTGCTCGCCGCGGCGTCGCGGGCCCAGTGTTCCCGTTCGGAAGAGCCTTCCGCGGCTTCGACCAGGCCCACCGCGTCGATCTCGTTCCAGCCCTTCACGGCGGGCGAATCGAGCCAGATTCGCACCCGGTCGGTCTCCACCGTCTCGTTGAAGCGGATCCTGGAAACGCCCTGTGCAAGCTGCGTATCGGCCGGCGTCGGGTCGTTGCCTTCCCAGACAACCTGCTCCTTGCCTGAAGCGCTGTAGCAGGTCACCTTATAGACGGCGCCGGGGCCGAGCGTTTCGTAGACGTTGACGCCAACCGCGCGGACCGGCTCCCGGTAGCTGAGTTCCAACCATTCCTGCTGGCCGTCCGGCGTCAGAGGCGACCAGGCGTGCTTGTAGTCGCCGCCGATGTGGCGATTATCCGGCTCGCCTATCGCCTGCTCGGGCCCCCAATCCCGCGCGCCGGGGAAACACTGGATCTCGTCGTTGCTCCTCGATTCCATGAAGCCAATCCACTTTCCGCGCCGCTTTCCGCGGAAGTAATCGCTTCCCCACTGGCGTTTAACCTTCAGGGCGACAGCGATCGAGGCCACCTGGTCCGACTGGACTGGTGCGTCAAAATCCAGCACGACCGGCTTCTGCTCCGGCTGGCCCATGGTCTGGGTAAGTTCCGCGGCGGTCTGCGCGGCCAGGCTGCGGCCCTGGCCGTCGAGCAGCGCGACGGTCACCTCAAAGCAGTAGCCTTGATAGTAGATGGTCGAGTAGACGTCGACCGTGACGCGGACCTTCCCGTCGGCGAGCACTTCGGGCCGAAGGCTCCGGATGCCCAGGTTATTGCGATAGATGACAAACGGCGGCTCCTCGCCATCTTCGCCCTGGCCAGTGGCCTGGTGCTCGTACTTGCCGTTAAGCCAAACGAGCGTTTCTTCACCCCAGCGGCAGGGCACGGTCGTGCTGCGCCCCTGCGGGGCCTGTTCCACGTGGGCCAGGAAGTCGGCGGTCGCTTCGACCTGTTTGAGCGTTTTCTGGATAAGCCCGCCGTCGTCTTCGGACGGCTTGACGATCGTCACCCGGCCGGTCGACCCGCTGTTCTGCGTGGCGAACGTGCTGACCACCTCGTCGAGGAGCAATATGCCGGTCTCGGTGACGCGATACCTTCCGGTGAAGTCAAAGACCTCTTCGATCTCCTTGGACTGGCCTGTTTCCGGGTTTTGCTGGCCCCGCTTCTGGTAGGTGGCACGGCCGACGACCTTGCCGGGCGCTTTTCCCTCCGGCGTATCGAGCCAGTCTTCAAAGCGGATGGTGCAGATCGGCTGATCCTTGCCCTCCTGGAAATAGAGTTCTTCCAGGGGCAACCGGCCCTTCCGATCGATACGGATCTCGCAGCGATCAAACGACCAATTGGGCAGATAGGCCCAGGAAATGAACCGCAACATCGTGCCGAGATGGAGTGCGGGCCTGTTGCGCAAGGGGCGCAGGACCATCTTCCAGGCCTGGTCTTCCGATTTCTCGTCTACGGTGATCGCAAAATCGTCGGCCCCTCGGGCCAGCCGCATGGAGGCACATTCCCAGCCCCAGCCGGTGGCCAGATTGTTCAGCATCTTCCGCCCCGAGAAGGGGCTGGTCGACACCGGATCGGCCGGGCGGACTGTCAGGAAGGGCTCGCCGGCCATGCCGTTGGCTTCGCGGCCGTCGGCGGTGAAGAGGTGGAGCTGGCCCGGGGAGGGGGACTTGCTGGACTGCCGGTCCGACACCAAGTGCGCCAGAACGTTGCCGTCGCGATCAAAGGTGATGCGCTCGCGATAGCCGTCTTCCTGGGTGTAGTCGTAGACCAGTCCTTTGCGTTTTGCCAGGTCGGGGAGCAGCCAGGCCCGGTTGGCCTCGACGTACTGGCGGACCAGTCCGGCCAGCGCGGCCTTGGACTTCTCGATGGCGGCCAGCGCGGCGCTCGACGCCTGGGGCTGCGGCTTCTCGACGCCGCCGATCACCAGGTCTTCCAGGTGGTAGCCCGTTGCGGTGCCGTCGGCGGCCAGTTCGGCATCGAAGAGCCAAAGGCCCGGCTGGTAGACCTTGAAGGTCCAGTCAAAGCGGCTCGTGCTCTCGTTTTTCGCCTCGGCGGCGCTGGAAGTGTTTTCCTGGCGGACCGCCTCGACCCGCAAGGGGACCCAATGCCCGTCAGCCACCTCGACCGGCTCGCTCAAACGCTCGGTCACCAGCGTCTCCTCATTGCGTTTGGCGTCCCGCCAGGTCGACGTCAATTCGATCGGCAGGAGCGTCTTGGCGTCGAGGCGAAGCGCACCGTCGCCCAGCTTGTAGTAGATGTAGCCCTGCCAGCTTCCGGACACACCTCCGCCGAGCCTCGACCCAAGGGAACCATCGGTCCGGAAACGGATCCGGATTTCCGCGTCAGACCGTTCCACCGCCTCGACGTGGGCCGCGCTGGAACCGGAATCGACCAGGGCCCTGAGCAGGACGGCGGCCAGCGGCGCGTAGGTGATGCCCTGCCTGACCGAGGCGCCGGCCGATTGCGGATCGGCGACTTCGAACTCCTGCCGCTTGCCGTTGCGGTGAACGAACGTGTAGCGATAGCCGGGTGTCTGCCGCGGCGGGCCTTCGAACCAGAAACGATTCGCCTCGAGGATCCTGACCAACAGCTCGGTCGTTTCGGCGTCGTGCCTGGACTTGGAGGGCCCTGTGGCTGCCTGCGCTGCCGTGCTGTGGAGGGCCGCTACGAGACTGTCGAGCACCGAGCCGGGGCCGGCTGCGGATACCGGCTCCGGCCGGGGGGCCGGCACGTCCTGGGGTGCAGGCGAGGCCTGCGGTGCAGACGCGGCCTGGGGCCCGGCTTGTGCCTCGACCGGTTCGGCCGGCGGCTGCCCGAGCGAAAACCCGGAGAGTGCCAGCACGATGGCCGGCAGCAACAGGGCGTAGCTGCGCCGCCGGAGCGGGCCAAAGTCGGCCGAGGTCAGGGCGAGCAAGCGGCCGATACGGCGCTGGATCTGCCTCTGTGTGGCAAACAACCCCTCAGCGGCTGCCGGGATGCGTCTGGAACCGACGCGCTGGACAATCCACAACAGGCAATCGCTGTAGTCGACCACATCCTGCTCGCTGCGGACCAGTGCGCGATCGCAGGCAGCCTCGGCCGCTTCTTCCCACCGCCGTGCCGCCAGGCGGACGGCCGGATGAAAGAAGAACAGGGCTCTTGCCGTGCGGCGGACCAGATCCGCCCAGTGGTCGGCGTGCAGCAGGTGGGCCACTTCGTGCTTCAGCGTCCAGCGAAGTTGAGAACCGCTGCTCTGCTCGACAAACCACTCGGGCAGCACAATCGCCGGCTGCCAGCAATCCACCAGCGCCGGGGATGTGAAGAACTCCCCAACCACCAGCCGCGCGGGACGGCGCCGGCAGCCCATTTCCCGGAGAACGTCTGCATAGATCGCCTCGAGGCCGCGATCGGCCGCCGGGCAGAGCGCGATCTTCCGTCGCAGGCGGAGGCAACGGGCGCCCATGGCTGCCGTACTCCAGGCGGCGCCTGCCATCCACAAGAGGGCAAGGGCCATGCGCCACTCGGCGCAGAGCCAGCGGGAGATCGCGGCTCCGCTCGGTCCTCCGGTCCCAAGGCCGGCGGGGGATTCTGCAAGGGTCTCGCTCCCCTTTCCGACATCCGGCAACGGGCCCGGCAGCGCTGGGCTCAGCGAGGAGTTGCCGCCCGGCCGCTCCACGATCGGTAAAACGCCCTCTGCCGCGGGCGATGGGGCGGATTCGGCACTCAGCGGACCGATCTCTCCCGGCATCTCGGGCTGTACTGCCCGTAGTTCGTCGGCGCTGGCCGCGGCTGATGGGCGAACGTCGTACCTGGGGCTCACGGGAGGCGATGGGGCGTTTTGGGGGCGGCCCGGAGAATCCACCGCCGGACTGCCGGCGGCAGCGCCGGCCGGATCGGACGCCGATGCGGATTGGCTGGCGACACCGCCGGGCAGCGAGATCACCAGCAGGCTGGCCGCCGGCCCGAGGGCGAGCGTCAGCAGCGGCTTTGCCAGAACCAGCAGCCACAGCAGTCCGGCCAGACGCGGCGGACAGCGGCGAAACATGTGCAACAGTGCCCACACCAGGACTGCGAGGATCGCAACATCGATTGACGCCAGCAGCAGGCGCTCTCCGGCGGCGCCCAGGACCAGCCTCATCCACTCGCCATTCATCGCTTTTCCCCTCACGCTGGTTCAAGATCAGAATCTGGGGTCGCCGGCCGGACAAGCCAGGCCAGTGCTTTGTCTCAGCTAAAGATTGGGATCGAACGACTCGGCGATTGTCGCATGATTCTACGCCACTGACCCCAAAATCAGGCTGTGACAAGACACTAGGACCGGCCAGTCCGGCGGCGATCTTCGTCCGTTTGCAGCTTGCTGCGACGCTCTTCGATCTGGCTACGAATCTCCTCCAACTCCTCGAGCTTCAGCTTCTCATCCTTCAACAGGTAGAGAATCGCCTCGTGGGCCGAGTCGCCAAACAGGACCGAAACCAGTTGCTCGAGCCGCCGCCCCGCCACCGACTGGCGGTCCACTGCCGGCCGCATGCGATAGCGCCGATCGGTGGTGGGCACCAGTTCGAGGTATCCCTTCTCCCGCAACTTGGAAAGTACGGTCCGGATGGTCGTGGCGGCCAGGGGGCGCAGCTTGCGGAACTCCTCGATGACCTCGGCCGACGTGAACTCCCGCAACTGCCAGCAGACTCGCATCATCTCCTGCTCGAGTGCCGACAATTCCGTGGCCTTCGATCGGCCGGCAGGGCGTCTTTTTCGCGTCATTTCGCTGGCTCCGGACTCCCACCGCTGGACTGCGGCACCGCCGCATGTTCATCACGACCGATTGAACTATAACAATAGTCGGCGATTACTGCAATATCCAGACTAAGGAATTCTGTGGATGCCCACGGCCCGCTGTTTCACCTGGCAGAGGCATTGCCGATTCTGGAGGATCGGACTTGTTGTTCCAGGGTGGGATCGCCTGTTGGGTAGCACGGCGCAATTTTGCCGGTTTCTGGGCCCCGAAGGCCCAGCGGTGGCGGGGGTAGGGCTGGCGGGGGCGTATTGCACGCGACCGGCGCTGGTCAACAGGGAAATGACGAAAGAGAAGCACGAAGAAGGAAAGTGCGAAACAGGGGGCATGGGAAAGCGGAAAGCGGGTCAGATGGGGGGAATGTGATTTGTGGGGGCGGCCGATTTTTGGCACAAGTATGCATGGGGCGCAAAAAACTTGGACGCAGAGTGGCGGCGTAAGGCATTGGAGGGT
>CAZLWV010000166.1:13841-17480 GCA_964563135.1 uncultured Planctomycetaceae bacterium | reverse complement strand
GGAACCTTGTCGCGAATGCTCGGAAACTGCTTGTCGAGAACCGGGGAAAACCACTTGCTGGCCATGTCGGTTCCGAACAGAATCCGATCGGCATACGCGATCATGAAATCGCGGAGGTTGTCGCGGCCCACGGCGTGGAGAAACACGGGCGTGGTGGCCAGGTCGATGTTCAAGTTCGGATACGTTTCCAGCATGTAGCGAAGGCAGTCCAACTGTTCGTCGGAGTAGCACAGCCACAGCATGTGGGCATTGACAATCGTCAGTTTCGGATGCTTCTTCAGCACATTCTCCCACGCGCGCTGCTGACGCCAGAACTCCACCGGTTCGGAAAACCATTCCGTCCGCCGGCCGAAGGTGCCGCAGGGATTGCTCACGTGCGGCGAAGCTGCCACCATGCCGATCTCCTCCATCTTGCTGAAGATCGGATCGTTTTCCGCCCGGTCGATCTGAATGCCGGGCTGCCAGCCCGGGTAGAGCTTGAATCCGACCACGCCTCGCTCGTGCCACCCGGCGAGATCTTCCGGCGAGAAGCGCCAAGGACGTCCGTGCTGAATCTCAAAGTCGCTGATGCAGAACTGAATGCGTCCCTCATAACGCCGGTGCATCTCAGCAATATCGGGCGGCTCGGCACGCCCCAGCCCCACCCACATCGCCAGATCCAGATCGAGTTTCTGACGGAGCGCGGTACGCAATTCCATCACTTCGTCCAAGACGGTCCACGTGTTGCCGATGTGCGTGTGAACGTCGATACGGGGCATCGTTGCCAACGTGAAGGCGCCTTCTTGCGCTGCGGCACCGTCCGCCAAGAGGGGCGGCTTCTGCACGGCGCCGATGGCAGCAATCGCGACGGAGCCTGCCGCGGCCGTGTGGATGAATCTGCGTCGAGTCAGTTGCGGTTTCATGGGTCGAACTCCTGAATGGAGGGCTGTGGTTCTCTCGCGATGATCGAGTGTTTCGCGGTTTCTCCGCTTCAGTTCGGAATCCTCACTACGGCATAGTCGCCAAATCCTGGAAGATCCAATACGTACACCTTCTCTGCCTCCTTGGCCGCGATCGGAGCCGGGGCACGTCCCTCCATGGGAGCGGCAAACGTGCAGTCGGCCGACTTGAATTCTCTCTTGGCAAGCTCGATCCGAGTTCCCGGCCCCACCGGCTCCCGAGCGTAGTTCACCAGATGAACGTACATCGCTGTGCCGTCTTGCCTGACCTCGGCCAGAACCGAGGGCGGTGCCTGAATCCGGACTCGCGGCAACCAGACGGCCTCGAGATCGGCCGTCAAATGCCGGCCGCCTTCCTTCGTGGCGGCGACCTTGATCGTCCACCCGCTTCCGCGGACAGTTGCCTTGTCGGCCTGGTCTCGCCGAATCGTGTTCTCGCAGCCCTTCAGCGCCGCGACAAGCGGATTCTCTCGCCGCTGGCGGTAGAGTTCGTCGTACTGGCCCGACTTGCCGGTAACGATCAACCGTCCGCCCTTTTTTGCGAACTCCGCAAGGGCATCCAACTGCAGATCAGAAAGACAGCGTTGGTCGCAAACCAGAAGCACCCCGCCGTTATCGGGGATAGCCAAGGGCGTATCTGCCGAACAGGGCAGGAGGCCATACGGCACGTGATTCTGCAGCAGGATCTCCTCGGCGCTGAGCACGGCGCGGTGAGATTCCTCGGAGAACATGATCGACTCCCGCGAGTAGAGGAGTCGCACCGGTTCATAGCTCGGCCCGGCCAGCCCCTGGCGGCCGGCGTCCACCGTTTCGTTGAACTGCTTGAGCATCGCCCGGTGGACGGCCAGGCGGCGAGGTGAGACCATTTCGCGATCGGCCTTGAGAACCGTCCGATCGGTGGGAATGCCGCCGAATACGGCGTCTTCGACCAGCGCCAGGGCCTCTCCCTTGGTTTGATCTTCGGGAGCACCGCCGGCGTCGCTGTCGCACAGGGCCAGGATCGGCGTGCCGACGGCGCCGGCGAGCTTTATCTCCCGAACTCGATTGACCACGCAGCCGTCGACCACGCCCGGGGCGTTGCCCGACTGCGACACGAAGATGTCGAAGCACTCGGCCAGGTCGGTGGGAATCAGGCCGGTGGAGTCGGCCATGTTGGCGCGGCGGATGTTGGCGACGTTTCCGCTGACGATGGCCGATGGCTTGCAGGCCTTGGCGTGCAGGTAGAGCCGGCGGTACAGGGCCGTCATTCGCTCCGTGCGAAAGCGGATCCACTCCTGGCAGACGGGATCCTGGATCTCGCCGTATCCGCTGTGGACCGGCGGCAGCACATGGGCGACGGTGGGAATGCCAAACCGTGTCTCCGGATCGGGCATCTTGGCCAGATGCTCGCGGAACAGGCCAGCGCAGCGATCGCAATAGCAGGGCGCCACGCCGCAGTTGTCGAACATGATGCCGTCGAATCCGCCTTCTTCCAGGGCGATCTTGATGACCTTCTTCAAGTAGGGTTCGAAACCCGGTGCGTTGATGCACGGACTCCAGCGATAGTAGGCGTTACCCCACGTGAGCTTCTGACCGGATCGGTCGACGCCCGCCCAGTCGGCCAGGTCGGGGATTTCGTCCGACATGATCTCGTAGTACAGCGTCGAGAACTGCACGTAAGCAAGCACGCGGACGTTGTGCTTGTGACAGTTCTCCACAAACCGCTTCACGTTGGGAAAATCCCGCGATTCGTACTCCCAGCCCATCCCCTTGTAGAACCGGCAGTGGAGCATGTTTAGGCCGAGGTCCTCCATGAGCCGGGGGCAATCCTCACTGTCGAACCAGTGGTGCCAGTCCTCCAGCCAGAGGGCGCCCCCTTCAATACCGCCCGTGCTCTGGCGGCCGATGCGGCGATACATGGAGATCGGCTCGTGATTGCCGAAGGTCCAGCGGCAATCGAGACGGTCGAAATCGGTCTTCGCCGGAACAGCCGGTTCGGCGGCCGGCAGGGAAATCACCGTTGCAGCGACCAATGCAAACCACACAAGGAGTCTCATGGCAAGCTCTCTCCGTGCAAGTGACCCGATCTCATTCAACCGTTTCAGGACGAAGCGTATCCGTGCAGCCTATCGATCCTCAGGAAGGTAATGCTACGAGGCCGACCAGCGGGAGGCCGGTTTCCCGGGAGAAAACGCACCGCGCTATTGCATTACTTTCCACGGGACCAATAAAGGTAGACGACACACGTTGCACCCGCCAATGTAGGCACCGCACCGGCCATGTCAAGCAAATGGGGACGGCATGCCTGTACTCGCGGCGTCGAATGCTCAAGTCCGGTCACCTGCTGCCTCAGATGTGAAGAATTTCGCATAGATTCTGAAGTTTCTCGCAAAGAGTGCCAACCGGCGCGACTCCACGGTTCAGACCGGACAGCAACTCCTATAGGCTGGCACCGCGGACGCGTCGGTGTTTTGACAGCCCCGCTCGCCTGCCTTACCATTTCAGACAAAGGAGAACTCCTATGCGACCTCGGCTCATCATCCTGGCACTGTCCGCGGTGTGCGGTTTCCTTCCTGGTCTCTCACCGGCCGAGGAGCCGGCGCCGCTGTTTCCCTTCGTGATCTCCTACGACGGGCCCGACAACGCCACGAGCATGGCCCACCTGCTCGACGGTCCGGCAGGAAAACACGGGTTCATTCGAGCGGAGAACGGCCGGTTCGTC
>CAZLWV010000166.1:0-13831 GCA_964563135.1 uncultured Planctomycetaceae bacterium | reverse complement strand
GACGGGGCCGGCCAACTGCCCCTCGCACGAAGACGCCGACCAACTCGCCGCCCGACTGGCCCGGTTCGGTATCAACTGTGTCCGCCTCCACTACATGGACGCCCCGTACGGGAACTTCCGCGAGGAGAAACTGCAGGGCATCGTCGGCGACGATCCGGCGACCCAGCGGAATCTCGATCCCGCCCAGTTGGAACGGCTCGACTACATGATCGCCGCCTTCAAGAAACGGGGCATCTACGTCAACATCAACCTGCACGTGGCTGGCATGTGGGACGAACGGGACGGATTCACGGGCATCGACGAGCGCCCCTGGGCCGACAAAGGGCTCGACAACTTCGAACCGCGGATGATCGAATTCCAGAAGGAGTACGCACGGAAGCTGTTGACCCACGTCAATCCGCACACGGGCCTGGCCTACACCTCGGACCCGTGCGTGGCCATGGTGGAACTGAACAACGAGAACGCGCTGATCCGCAACTACTTCTCCGGAGCGATCGACCGGCTCCCGGAACCCTATGCGGGTGAGTTCCGCCGGCAGTGGAACGCGTGGCTTGCGAGCAAATACGCCTCGACGAAGGCCCTGCAAGCAGCCTGGAATTGGGTGGCCACGCCTCTTTCGGACCAGCAGATTCCTGAAGGAGCGTTCGATTCGCCGGTCTCTCCCGACGGCCGGAAGTGGATTCTCTCGCTCGGTTCGGCAGAAGCCAGGTGCGGGGCCGAAGGGGGCGTCTTCAAGATCGACGTGACCCGCGAAGGGCACGAGTACTTCCCCAAGCTGTTCCGTGCGTTGTCCGTAAAGAAGGACCAACCTTACACGCTCTCGTTCCGCGTCCGCCAGGTGAAGGGGAGCGGCAGCGTCACGCTCGGAATGGCCGTGGCCGACGGCGGGAAGGGCTGGCGTTCTCTGGGCGTCCATCAGATGCTGGCCGTGGGCAGCCAGTGGAAGGAATTTTCCTATTCCTTCACGGCCGCGGACGATTCGGACTCCGCACAGTTCCAATTGACCCGCTTCAAGGTCGGCAGCTACGAGCTTGACGATCTCTCTTTCCAGAGCGGCGCCGAGAGTGAATTCAACGCCGACGCGAGCCTCGAAGCCTGCTCCGTTCCCATCGTGAAGACCGCCGGCTACGCACCCCGTGAGGCGGTTCGCGATTTCTACCAGTTCCTCGTCGACACGGAACGCAGCTACTGGGTCGGCCTGTCGGACTACCTCAAAAACGACCTGAACGTCAAGTCGGTCATCTCGGGCACACAACTGGGATACAGCCCCCCGTTCGTTCAGGCGGAACTCGACTACGTCGACAGTCACTCCTACTGGTGCCATCCGAGCCCGGTGAGTCCCGACTGGCAAATCCGCAACCAGTCGATGGTCAATTCGATGGCCTGTATCCGCGGCCTGGCGGCCCAGCGGGTCGACGGCAAGCCCTACACCGTCAGCGAATACAACCACCCCTTCCCAAACCAGTACGGGGCCGAAGGCCAGCCGATGCTCCGCGCCTACGGGCGGCTGCAGGGCTGGGACGGCGTGTTCGAGTATACCTACAACCACCGGCCCAACTTCCAGCCCCAGCGGCACACCTACTTCTTCAGCATGATCAACCGGACGGACGTGTTGGCCCATTTCCCGGCCTGTGCGGCCGTCTTCCTGCGAGGCGACGTTCAGGAGGCGAAACGCTCCGTCGTCGCGGCCGTCGACTACCCAGCCTACTTCGATCGGCTGACCGCCTCCAGAGCGGTCGGCGCGAGCATCGACTCGGCCGGCTTCGATTCGCGGCTTACCCTGATTCACAAGGCGGCCGTCGATCTTACCGGAAAACACGGCACCGATCCGGCGGCCGTCGACGGCATCTCCGCCGACCAGAAGGTCTTCGTCAGCGACACGGGTGAACTGACATGGAACGTGGAGCAACCCGGCGCAGGCTATTTCACCATCGACACCCCCAATACGAAGCTGTTCACCGGGTTTCCGCAAGGGCGGACCATTGAACTGGGCGACGTCACGCTCGCGATCGGCGAAACGCGTCTTGACTGGGCCACGGTCTCGCTCGTTTCACGCCACGCCACCGGCTTCGGCGAGAAGAAGCAGCCGGCCACGATCCTGCTGACCGCCACTGGACTGGCGCAAAACCGGGGCATGGAGATCGAGCAGGTAACACCGACGTCGATTGCTATCGTCAAAGACGACTGGGGCGAGGGGCCCTTCTGCGTGGAAGGGATTCCGGCCACGATCGCGCTGCCGGCCGGGGCTGATCGTGTCCGCTGCTATGCTCTTGATCCGGGTGGCAATCGAAAGAGTCAGGTACCTGTGAAGAGCAACGGGACCGGTTCGGCGATTGAGATCAAGCCGGAATACGAGACGGTCTGGTACGAGATTGAGATTCAGTAGTGTTGGTGTCTGATTACGGATTGCTTCTGCATGATTCCTGGAAACGGCGCTATGGAAGAAGAAAAGTTCGACATGCCTACGATACGAAGCCAGTACTTGTTGGTGCTTTCTTCTTGCATTCTCATTGTGCTGGCCAACTCGGCATTCGCCGAAAGTCCTCTACTTGTGCGTCTCGACGAGCGGCCCTTGATGGGCGACGCGGTGCCCCAGCCGGTGGCGATTTGGCAGGAGACCAGGAAGCTCCCACGCCCTCTTGCCACGTCCTGTATGCGCATCGATTTGAAGAACCCACGATACGAATTCTTCGTGATGGTCGCCGACGACCCCGACGGCCAAGGACCGGCTGAAGCCGCGCTGACTCCGCCGGGAGAGTTGCTCGCCAGTCACAACGCGCTCGCGGGTGTGAATGCGAACGCATTCACCAAGGTGCGATCCGAAGACAGGATGCTGCCGTGGCAAGAAGGCATGCATGTGAACGTCGTGGGCCTGGCCTGTTCCGACGCCGCCGTACGGAGTCCCCTGGGCGATTCTCGCGACGCGAATAGCCGGACCCCGTTCTGGCTGGACAGCAACATGACGCCGCGACTCGGCATCCCGACGCGTTTGACCGACATGCGCCAGGGTGTGGGCGACTTCTGCGCGACGCTCCTGCAGGAAGGTCGTGTTATCCCGAAGCCGGGAGGCGTGCGGCATCCACGCACGGCTCTGGGGTCCGACGAGACAGGGCGTTTTCTGTTCCTTGCCGTGTTTGACGGACGTAGAGCCGGGTATAGTGACGGGCTCAGCATGTACGAGTTGGCCGAGGAGATGCAGAGTCTCGGGTGTCGCGATGCTATCAATCTGGACGGTGGAGGCAGTTCGATCATGCTCTATCGAGATGAGGCGTCCGGCGAACTGACGACCGTCAATCGCCCGTCGGGTGACTCGCATCGACCGATTCCCACCATGATAGGCGTTCGAGCACGACAGGATTCGAAACGGTGATTCTCGGCCCGGGAGACGGACGCGCAGAGGCGTAAGTGTGGACATGTAGCGAGCGTGCGTCGGCGCACCAGTTCCGGATGTGGAACTCTGGCAGGCCGGCGCTCCTGAACCGTCGTGTCGGGCTTTGACAAACGCTATCGCGTTTCGATACCAGTTGCGGGAAAGAAGAACTTCCATGCCTCACCGCCTTGCCGCTCTGTTCGTTTGTGCCGTCTTCGTTGTTCCCCCTTCGGTTTCTGCGGGCGGAGACTTGACGGCGCTTCTGCCTGTCGTTATCTCGTATGATGCTCCGGACAACGCCACGAGCCTGCAAGTCGCCCCCACCTCGCTCGTCAGCCGCGACGATCCACCGCAGCAGCGGATTGACTTGTCCGTGGAATGCACTAGGCCGATCGAGGCCTGCACGCTCCGTGTCTATTCGGGCGAGCGGCAACTGGCCGAAGAATCGCTGCGTCCGCTGGCCCAGGGCACAAACGAGCTTTCGATCATGCTTGAACAGCCCAAGGAAGCGATGGAGACCCGCTGGGAACTCGTGGCCGACAACGCCGCTCTGGCCGAAACGACCCTCACCTGGACGCCGCCCCGTCACTGGACGCTCTACGTGCTCAAGTCGTCCCACGTCGATATCGGGCTCCACGATTCGCAGTACAAACAGCGGTTCTTGACCGACGCGTGCCTCGACGAAGCCCGAAACCTGGCAAAACAGACGGCCGACTGGCCCGACGCTTCCCGTTTCCGCTACGTGGTCGAAGGCCTCTGGTGGTGGTTCAACTATCCCCAGGACCGCTCAGAACGGCTTGCCGACGAACTGGTAAGCCGGTACGTCAAGCCGGGCCTCTTTGGCATCGGTGCCTCCCATTCGGGAAACCACACCCAGGTCTTCAGCGTCGAGGAGCTTTGCCGCAGCACCTGCTACGCCCGCCAGTTGCACGGCCGCTGGAACGTTTCCGCCAAAACCATGATCATGGCCGACAACAACGGCATCACCTGGCCGCTAGTCACGGTCTTTGCCGACGCCGGGATCAAGAACCTCATCTTTCTGCCCAACGCCTGGAATCCGGACGCGCGTCGTGATTATTTGGGTTGGGGCCGAGACGCCTCGCGCGACCACATGGGCGCAATCGAAGAAGCCGGAGGAAGTCGCATCGACACGGGGTGGCTTTCGCCCTTGCCGCACGTCTTCTATTGGCGCGGACCGGACGAGCAAAGCCGGCTCCTGGTCTGGACCAGTCCCACCTACACCAGTGCGGGGCACGACTTCGGTCTCCAGGCGGAAACGGCGCCCCGTGCCGAATCGAACATGGCCCGGCAACTGGCCAAGCTCGAAGCCCGCTATCCCTACGACCTCTGGCTCGTTTCGTTCTATTCCGACAACGAGAAACCCAGTCTCGAAATTCCTTCGTTCGCGAAGGAGTGGAACTCGCGGTGGCGATGGCCCGAACTCAGAACCCTCGGCGACCTCTCCGAACCGTTTCGGGAGATCGAGAAACGCTTCGGCGATCGCATCCCCACGCTCCGCGGCATGGTGACCGGCGGCTGGGCGCAGCATCCTGCGTCGACCCCCACGCTCCTGGCCAGAAAACTCGCTGCCGATCGGCTGCTGCCGGTCGCCGAGAAGTTGGCCACCTTGGCTCGTCTGGTGGATCCCGGTTACGTCTACCCGTCGACCCCCTTTCGCCAAGCCTGGGATGCCCTGGTCTGCAACGACGAGCACGGCTACGGCACCAGCTACTACAAGGGCCGTCCGGTCTACGACACCTGGATGCAGAAGCGCGACTGGATCGAGCGGGCCATGGCCGTGGGCCAGAATGAGAGCACCAGGGCCCTCCAGACGCTTGCCGCCTCCACGCCCGCCGACTCGCCGTCGGTGTTCGTCTTCAACCCGACGCTCCAGCCCCGGTCCGAGGTGGTCCAGATCGAACTGCCCGAGTCTGCCGGTCGGCTCGTGGTCCAGTGTCCGGACAAAACGCCTGTCCCGGCGACGGCGTCGGAAGGCCGGCTGTGTTTCCTGACGTCGGAGATTCCGCCCATGGGATACGCCGTGTTTCCGCTGGTCGAGGGCGACGCCAAGGCAGGCACAAAACGCTCGTGCGCTGATCCGCCTTCGATCGAGAACGCATTCTACCGCGTGACGTTCAGGCCCGACGGCTCCATCGCCGCGATCTTCGACAAAACCCTCGCCAGGGAACTGGTCGACTCCTCGGCCTCTTACGGATGCAACCAGTTCGTGTACACCCGCGACGGCCACAAGAACTTCTCTTCGCCTTCCGGGGCGAAGTTCGAGATCGAGACCTCGCCGTTGGCTCAGTCGGTGATCGCCCGCATGCAGGATCCCGTCAGCGGCGCCGCAATCGAGCAGCGTGTGACCCTGCCCGCCCATGAGAAGCGGATCGACATCGACAATCGGCTCGATCACGTGCGCGATCTGGCCGGCAAGGATCGGTGGCGCCGGTTCGGGTACTACGCGTTCCCCTTCGACGTGCCGAATGCCGGTTTCCGTGTGGGCCTGAACGGCTGCTCGGCCGATCCTCACACAGATCAGACGGGGCACGGTACAGACGCCTATCAGGCGGCCAGAGACTGGTTCCATGTGGGAAACGAGCAGTTCGGCATCACCATGGTGCAGATCGACAGCCAATTGGTCGAGTGCGGCAGGATTCACGAGAAGAAGAACACCTTCGGCGATCAGCCAAACTCGTCGCATCTCTACAGCTACCTCTTCAACGATTGGCTCTACGCCCACGCCTACGTGACCGGCCCGTCCCATATCAACCTGCGCTATCGCTATGCGATCACCACGCACCAAGGTCCATTTCAGGAGGCTCGCGCAGCACAGTTCGCCGAGCGCGTCGTAACCCCGGTTCTGGCAACCGTGATTCCCGGGCCCCAAAAAGCAGCCCTGCCCCCGGCATCGCACAGTTTCTTGTCGGTCGACGCTCCCAACGTGAGCCTCTTGACCCTGAAACTGAGCGAAACCGCCGGTCGCGGCGTCATTGCCCGGTTCCACGAAACGGACGGCCTGGCAAACCACGCCGTCAATGTCCGCATCGCTTGGGGCGGGAAACCTCGGTTGACGAGTTGCTCGGTCACGGAGCAGGACCGGCACGCTGTTGACCGGCCCGCGTTGGAACTAGCCCCCTTCGGTTTCGCCACCCTTCGGATCGAAGGGCCGACTGGTGCCCTTCCTGCCCCAGAACCTGCCGTTGGCCAGTGTACCGACAAGAGCGTGACATTCGCATGGTCCCCCGTCGCCGGGGCTTGCCAATATCAGGTCTATCGTGCTGAGGACGCCAACTTCCCTGCCGATGAATACCACTTCCTTGCCACCACACTTCAGCCCCAATACACCGACGATTGGCTCCGGTGCGGCACGGCCTACCACTACCGCGTGGCCGCCATGGCCGCCGACACAAGCCAGGGCCCCGCCTCGAATCCCGTGTCGGCAACCACGCTGGCCCAGGGCGACTCGCCGCCCGCCAAGGTCGGCTCCTTCTACACGGGCCTCATCTCCGATCCCCGCGCGTGGCGAGGGGACGAGCCTGACGTCCTCTATCTCCAGTGGGGTCAGAACCAGGAGCCTGATCTGGCACACTACGAACTCTACCGAGCCGACGTCCCCGACTTCCAACTGGACGACTCGACTTTCCTGGCCAAGGTCCAGCTTGGGCCCTATGTCGTCGTGCCCTACGAAGACAAGCGTCTCAAGCCCCACACCACCTACTACTACCGCGTGCGTGCCGTCGACCGCCAGGGCCACAAAGGCCAGCCGAGCCAGTTGTGCACTGGCGTGACGCGGGAACCGTAATCGCCGCACTCCCAGAGAAGCCGGACTCCTGAATCTCCCACTTCGCCCACGACGGCACAGCAGGCCGCCACGGCACATCGCCTCGGCACCGCGGTCTCCCCTCCCGTCCGGCACGAATTCCCCGGAAAGGCGCCGGGTGGCCAATCACGACTTGACTCGGAGACTGGCTATCTGTATACTGGGCGCATGCACCCTCATGTGCTTTAGTCCCGGTCGCCTTCCCTCCCCGAAACTCTTGCTGCCCGAAAGGGGCTGCCCCGCCGTGAGACCCTCTCTCATCACAACCGCCGTCGGCCTGGGCCTGACCCCCTCTCTTTTCGGCCCATCCACGACTTCACTTCCCTCAAGCGGGGGAATTGTGCGCCACCCCGCTGTTGACGGATGCCATTTTACGTCCCGCCTCCTGAGCGTAACCGCCACGGGCATCACAACTTGTCGAGATCCATCTGGTCCAAGTTTGTCGAGCACATCGAAAGGCGTTGCAAAACCCATGCGTTGCACAACTCTCCCCAAGGACCGGCAGATCTCTGCCGGTCGAAACTCTTGACATCCCCCCGTCCGGTCGCAAGACTCTGCATGTCGCACGTCTTTCCCGCCAAAGCCGCCTCCCCACATCCATCCCGGATGCCCGCCATGCTAAAGCCGTGGATCGCCTTCTTCGCCTCCCCTACCCGAAGTCCCCCTCCCCTACCCGAAGTCCCCCTCCCCTACCCGAAGTCGCCCTCCCGTAGCCGAAGTCGCCAGACTTTGGCCCACCCCTACCCGAAGTCACGCACTCCGTAGCCGAAGCCCCCACTCCCGTAGCCGAAGTCGCCAGACTTTGGCCCACCTACCCCAAGCCGGTCAGACCCACCATTTCGCCGGACAACTTCGCAGCGTCGCGACGGACTCCTCACGGCAACTCCACCGGCTCTCCCCCATCCCTGGTCATCAAGCCCCGAAGAGTCTGGCGATCGATCGTGTTTGGAATAAACCGTACTGAACCGTCGACCATTGCCACATTGACGCCGCCCGGGTGCGATTGCTTCTGGCCGTTGCCCGACGGGTTGGCAATATACGCCACCGCCTCTTCGATCGTCATATCCCGCGGCTCCAGCCACAGAATGCCGGATCCGGCTACCTCCACCGCCATGATCGTATTCGATGTGCCGTCGGTGATGTCCGACATCTTGACCACTTCGTTTGGCTCGCCCCCCACGGTCCCCTTGCCCGCGATCATCACGTAGTTGGTTTCACCGGGGCTTAAGACCCTGCCCGACGGACACCGGTACGCATACGCGGCGGTGTCCTGCAAGGCCAGGTTGCTCGGGCTGTCCCAGGATTCGTCGAAATGGTAGCGATCGTAGGTGGGTTGCTGCTCGATAAACGGCAGGATCGCGACCCGGAGTGGTCACGAGCCGTCCTGCGGCGGCGGCTCGGTCGCACGGTGCGACCCGCCAGCTCCGCCGCGGATTGCCCTCCTCGTCGGTGAGCACGGCCGCCGGAAGACAACCGTACGTGTCGTGATAGTTGTGCATCCCAAGTGCGATCTGTTTGAGATTATTCATGCACTGTGCCCGTCTTGCCGCCTCCCCCGCCGTCTCTCGGGCCGGCAGGAGTAGGGCAACCAGACCTCCGCACACCAGGACAACAATGCCCGCAGCCACCAGAATGCGGCCACCCCCCGCTGCGGATGTCTGGGGCCGACCATACGCGGAACCGACAGCCGGAACCGTCGGAATCGTGATCGTCTTGCCGCACGAGGCGCAGGGCCCACTCTGCCCGGCATACTCGTCATCCACGTTCGTATAAGTGCCGCAATGGGGACAGGCAAACGGAATCACCATGACCTTTCATCCTTCAGGGTATGCTCACCGGCTCGCCCCCATCCCTGGTCATCATGGCCCGAAGGGTCTGGCGATCGATCGTGCTCGAAATGAAATGCACGGAACCATCGGCTATCAACACGTTGACGCCCCCCGGATGCGCATGCGTCTGGCCCGTGCTGGACGGATCGGTGATGTAGGCGATCGCCTCGTCGATACTCATGTCGCGAGGTTCCAGCCACGAGATGCCCGCCCCGGCCACCTCCACGGCCATGATCGTGTTGGACGTGCCGTCGGTGATCTCCTTGAACGACACCTTCTCGTTCGGCTCGCCTCCCACCGTCCCCTGGCCCGTGATCATCACATAATTGGTTTCCGCAGGGCCGATCGTAGGATCGGAGGGGCATGCGTAGGCCGGCGGCCGGAAATTCTCCAGGGCCTGGTTGTTCGGGCTGTCCCAGGGCTCCTCGAAACGGTAGGCATCGAACGTGGCATTCTGCTCCACAAACGGCAGCACCGCCACCCGCCAGCTCCGCCGCGGGGTGCCTTCTTCGTCAGTGAGCACGGCCGCCGGAAAACACTTCCACGTGTCGTGGTAGTTGTGTATCGCCAGCCCGATCTGCTTCAGGTTGTTCATGCACTGGGCTCTTCTGGCCCTCTCTCTGCCTCCCTGGACCGCCGGCAGAAGCAGGGCAACAAGGATTCCGCCGCACACCAGCATGACCATCGCCACGACGGCCAGAATCACCCCGATTCCCACCCCCGAAGACGACTTCTGGGGCGGACGATACGCCGGGTAACTCGGCGGCCCCGCCGGGATCGTGATCATCTGCCCGCAAGACGCGCACGGCCCGCTTTGGCCGGCAAAACGGTCATCCACGTTCGTGTAACTGCCGCAGTGGGGACACGTAAATGGGATAGGCATGACCCCTGCATCCTCCAGAAAGGCGTGCTGGCAACCCGTAAAGAATGTCGACAGTCCAACCGGCGTGGGGAACCTTCCACCACCCACAAACAGCCCTCTATCCGAACCAGGGCTCTTCGCGGCTCGAACCCGCTTCGGCCCTGCAGCATGCCCGGTGGCACTGCCCTCAACGGACACACACCCAACCGAACAGACCACCCAGAATATCGCACACAAACCTGGTTCTGTCCAGCGCAGGGGAATCTTGGGCGGCCCGAGTCAATATCGTCTTCCCGAGGGCGAATAACGAATCGGCCGATGTGGATGCGCCGATTGACGCGGCGATACAGTCCGGTAGGTCAGGCTATGCCTGACACATATCTGGACTCCAGTCCGGTAGGTCAGGCTATGCCTGACACATATCTGAACTCCCTCGTTGTGTCTCACCCGCTATCTCTCCTGTGCCGTCGACGACGCCGGCCCCGCCGTGGCAGCTCACCTGTCCGTCCTGCGCCGACTGTTTCCCGTGCCGAACAGCCTCTCACTGCCGCTCCATCGCCGCCAGGTCACGACGGGGCCGACTCCACGACCTCTGCACGCCCTCCGTGACGAGCCCCCGTACTGCCTGATAATCCGCATCACCCTGGTCCGAATACGCCTTTCCGCACGTGTCAGACAGGGGAGCGGCGAGGAACAGGGTCTTCTCTGGCTGATCCAGATCGATCCACTCCGCCCGCGTCACCGCCTCCACCGAGTGGCAGCCAGCGCACCGCCGAGCGTGAATTGCACCAATCTTGCCCAACAGTTCCTCATCGTCCGGCAAGCTGTAAGCAGGCTCGGCCGGCCGCTTGTTCACGAACCGATCGTGATAGGGCGCGTTGGCGTCGATCCAGGTCACCAGCCGCATCCAGTCATCGCCGCTCAGCTTGACCCGGTCGGCGCACGGTCCCGTGCGCAGAACCTCGACCAGCCGGCTCCTGTGCGAACCTTGTGCCAGCGGCTGGGTAATGCTGGCGTCGCCATTCACGTCCGACCACGCTACCAGCTTGTTGGCGATGATCGTCTCGAAGGCCCGGTTGTGCCCGTAGCCGGATACCGGTGTCGAGTACCCTGGCCCCTGCAACGGGCTGGCGGTCAAGCCGCCTGAAAAGTCCAGCCCTCCCGCCGGCTTCAGCCCCCCGTGGCAGCCGGCACAGTGCTCGTCAAACACCGGCTGCACGTCGCGCAGGAAACTGATCGGCCGAGTGCCCCACGGCGGCGGAGTGGGAGTCAGCGGCTCGCCGGCCAGGGCCGTCGGGAACTGGGTGTCCACGGGGGCTTCCGCTCGCGTCTCGTGGCATCCCACGCACCCGCGCGATTCGCCCGGCTGGAAACTGATGAACGAACGCATCCGCCGCAGCTCCATTCCGTCGGCGTCGAGAAGCTGAAAGTACACCGCCGTATCGGCCGGCACCTTGAAGTGGGCGCTGCCGTTCTCGTCCAGCGGAATGGTGCCAAGGATCCGCACCGGAGTCCAGTTGTTCGGATACGCCTTCTCGGCAAAGCGGCTGCCGCCGTGGGTATTGTCGTAGGGCCACTGGAGGCGATTGGCGATTCGCAGGTACCGGGCTTGGCCCGGCTCGATCCCCTCAACCCCTCGCGTTACCTCGGCCAGCGACAGCACGGCATAGTCGATGCTCCGGTCCCTCACGTCCGGCAGGATCGGCGGGCGCGGTCTCGCCCGCAGCGGCATCGGATGGAAACACGAGATCCCGGCCGACCGGTACAGCAGCTCCTTCGTACCGAACACGTCGATCAGGTACAGGGCATATCCTGTTGGGGCCGTCTGGCTGCCGTAACAGTAGCTGGCAAGAAAATGGCGATCCGACAGCGGCCAAGGATGCATGTAGAACCCGCCGTGATCGTCGACGCCTCCTTCCTCGACCGCCGTTCCAGACATGCCCCCTTCCGGCGGAAGCACCCCCGGGGTCACAATACGAATGGCGGCCGGCGTGTTCATGGCCACGCTGGGCGTCACCACCACCACCGGTCCGGCGGCCAGGGTGTGATGCCCGCAGGCGATCGCTGCCAGCCGGCTCGTTTCCGAGCCCGGGATCGAACGGGCGTCCTCGATCGCCCAGGGGTCGTTCAGATGCTGCTTGAATAGGGCGTCGGCGCCCGTCCCGTCGGGGCGGACGAACCAGATGCTCTGAATGTTGGCCCAGCCGCGTTCCTGGTACTCCCAGCGGGTGTAGCCGATCGTACCGTCAGCCAGCGTGTGCGGCAGGTAATCTCCGTCCTTCGACACGCTCATGTGCCGGATGTCGGAGCCATCGGGGCGGCAACTGTAGAGGTTGCAGGACGTCTCGTCCTTGTCGTACTCGTTGCACTGCAGCGACGCCCCGCAACGTTCCGACACAAACACGATGTCGTCGTTCGGTGCATAGGTCGGGTCCAGATCGCTCCATTGGCCATCGGTGATCTGCCGCACGCCGCTCCCGTCGACGTTGACCTCGAACAGGTGGATCGGCTCTACGCTCCGCCGCAGATCGAAGTTCGTCCGTCGATCGAGCCAGCCCTCGGGGGGCTCGTTCGACCTGGCCTTGGCGTAACCCAGTACGATCCGCTGGCCGTCCCAATGAAGATCCATGCCGTGGACATGGCCCGGCCCCAGGGCCCCTTGGAGGATCCGCCGAACGACCGGTTCGCCCTCCGGCCCCTTGAGAGTCAGCACGCACAGGTCTCCGCCGGGACGCGAGACCCACGGCATGTGATTCAGGCACACGTCCGGATAGGTCTCCTGGGTGAACCGTTCGACAAACAGCAACTCGTCGAAATCCAGCAGCGGATTGGCAAATGCCAGCCGGCGGACCAGGCGGCGGATGCTCAGGTATTGCTCGCGTCGTTCCGCCTCCGTGCCCGCCTCCGGATCGCGTGGCAGGTTCTTCGCCGCGGCCTCCAGTTCGGCCGCCAGTTCCTTCACGTCCACTCCTGCCATCTCCAGGTGAGCCGCGATCGCTCGTCCGCGGCGCACCCAGTCGCCGGTCGGAAATACCATCGGCACCGGTTTCTGTCCCAGGTCCCGGGCGACCGCCCATTGGCTGAGGCTGCTCTGGTCCGCTGGGCATCTCAGCGCGAGGTTCACTTGGTTGTTCTCCGCGCCGAAAACCTCCACCTCGTCGAGATGAAAGAAGACCGGCACAGCGCTGGGAATCTGGAGCCGCAGAAACCGTGCGCGGATCCCGGTTGCCGGAAGGGCGACTTCCAGCGGCGGCGTCCCGGAAATGCCGCCGAAATGCTGGTGATTCTCGTGCTGCAGCGTCCACTGCTGGCCGTCCAGCGACGTCAGCAACTGCAGGTGGTCGGCGTTGTGGAGCCCCGGAGCATAGTCGAGCCGGTTCCACACCACCACTCGGACCACATCCCGTTCCCGTCCCAGGTCCACCTGCCACCACGGATTGGGCTGGTGCCCTGTGTGGAACGCATACAGCCCGTTCTTCACCCCGTCGACCGCGCCGGCCGCATCGCTCTGCGTTGTCGCGATGGTCGGATCGCCGAACTTGCCCTTCCGCCACGCATCCGCCTGCCGCAGCCAGTCGGCCTCGATTTGCCCCACGCAGGACTCACCGTGAACAGACGTCGCGGCTGCCAGAAGGAACAGTACCGTCCAGACGCCACTTCGGAACCGGTTGATTCGAACCAGGAAAACGCAGTCGCCCATGATACGCCAACCTCCACCAATACTCGCCTGCTCGACACTCCTGGATGCCCAGACTGGGTGATGGTTCTCGGGTCAATCGGCCGCAACCGACAGCCTAACGTCCCCCAAGGCGGTTCGCTACCCCCCAGCAACATGGAAGCCGCAGGAGAACTGCAAAGTAGCAGCCCACTCTCCGAACTCTCCAAGTGCCGTCCGCAGAAGTGCCAGAAACCCCTATTTCCCGCAATCGCCCTTTCGGAGAGTGCCT
>CAZLWV010000165.1:8683-17515 GCA_964563135.1 uncultured Planctomycetaceae bacterium | reverse complement strand
AAGGGCGCCGGCGGCACTACGGAAGCCGGCGCCTTCGGCTGGGCGCTGAACGAGGTATCTCAGGACGTTGCGATCTGGAAATTCGAGCGGGCGGTTACTGCTCGATCTTCTTCAGGGCTGCGGCGGCGGTCTGGCGGACTTCCTGGTCGGGGTCGTTGGCGGCCTGTTTCAGTTTTTCGACGGCCGCCTTGGCCGCCTTGCCGAAGCAGGCGATTCCACTTGCGGCCTCGGACCGGAACATGGCGTCCGGGTCGTCGAGCCCGCGGATCAGGATTGGCAGGGCCTGCTCCTGGCAGGTGGCGCAGTCGGGGTGGATGTGAGCCAGGGCCCAGGCGCTGATCAAGGCCAAGTTGGGATCGTCGCTCTTCAGCTTAGCCAGCAAGGCGGGCTCGGCGTCGATCGCCTTCTGGCCCATTCGTCCCAGGGCATAAGCGGCCGCGAAACGAACCGAGCCCGCGTTTTCCAGGGCCTTCTGCAGGGCGGGCACGGCCGCTGCGGCGTCGGGGCCGATCTCGGCCAGGGCGAATGCCGCCTCGCTCTGGGTCTTCTCGTCGGCATCGGCCAGCAGGCCTGCCAGGGCCTCGGTGGCGGGAGCCGCACCCGGTCCCAGTTCGCCCAGCATGTAGCACACGTGGTGGCGGGCCTGCGGGTGCTTGAGGGCGGCGACCAACTGCGGCACAATCTCCGGTCCGAGCGATACCAGGGCATCGAGAATCGTGACGGTCGTCTGCGAGTCGGCTTTCTGGAGGGCTTCCATCATGATCGGCCGTACGATTGCCGGATCGGCGTCGAGGGCCTTCAGGGCCTTGGCAGCACCCACGCGGGCCTTGGGATCCTCCGACTGCAACGCGCCGACCAGCAGTCGGGCAGCCCGGCGGGCAAACCGCTCCTGGCCGGGGTGCAGCTTGGCCAGCGCCCAGGCACTGACTGTTTTCACGATCGGGTCCTCGCCCTCGGCCTTTTCCACCAGCTTCGTGATCACCTCGCCGGGAACCTTGCCGATGCTTCCGAGGGCGTAGATGGCCGGGACTCCGTTGACCGGACAATCGACAATGCCAGCGAGTTTTGCCACGGCCGGCTCGGCGGCGGGGCCGATTGCCGCCAGGGCCATGATGGCTTCGCGCTGCAGCGCCGGGTTCTTGCTGTCGAGCAGTTTGACCAGCGCCGGCACGGCCGGCTTGGCACCGGGGCCGAGTTCACTGATGATCAGGCATGCCAGATAGGCCGTCTCTTCCTGGTCGAGCGCGGGAATCAGGACCCGCAGGGCGTCGTCGCCCCGCTCTGCCAGCCCCGCCATAACGCGAGCCCGGACCACCGGGTCGGGATCCTTGAGCAGGCCGGAGAGGATGGGGAGCATCACCTGCGGGCCGGGCTGGATATCTTCAAGGGCCTCGACGGCCTCGCGACGGACCATTTCGTCTTCTTCACGAACCAGGGCCGCCAGTCCTTCGGCGGCAGGTTTGGCGGCCTTGCCGATCGCCCCGAGCGCCGCGGCGGCATGGGCCTGCACCTGGGCGTTGTCGGAGTTGAGCAGTTCCGCAAGTGCCGCGACGGCCGGGGCGGCCTCCGCCCCAAGCGCCTCCAGCTTCTCCATGGCCTCGATCTGGGCCGCGGCATCCGTCGAGCCGAGAGACTTGACCAGTTCGGCAACACTCTCTTCAGCGGCAACGCCGGTTGCACACCAAGCCAACACTGCCGCAAGCATGGCTACCAAAACAAGCTGTTTCATCGCTATCTCCAGATGCAAAAAACGAGAACGGCCCTTACCCGATGTGTCCAAAAAAGCAAACTTGACGGTCTTTGGGGGGCAGTCGTACCGCGGAAGTGCTGAAGACCGATTTTGGCAACACAAATTGACGATCGTGGACTACGCCTTTATTATATCTATCGGTCCCTTCCATGGAACTACTCCCATCGGCAGACTCAGGATGCCTCTGGTTGCCCCTTCTTGTGAGGGAGAGGATGTTTCCCGGGGTTCGCTTTGGCGGCGCCCGTGAGGTAACATGATGGCTGATCATCAGGCTGCGAACCTCAGGTGAGTGTTGCAGAGAATCACTGGAGTGGAATCGTCATGAGAAAGTCTGTATTCGGCGCATCGGTTCTCGTGCTCCTTCTTGGTTCGTGGGCGGCCGCCCAGTACTACTATGGCGGCTATGTGGACAACAAGGCTTCTACGCCGGGCGAGAGCCGTGCCCGAGGCTATGCCGATGTTGTCCGGTCTCAGGGGATGGCGAACCTGGCCAACTCTGCGGCAGCCATCAACATGACCGAGGCGGCCAAACGGGACATGGAAAATCGGGAGCAGTGGACCGATACCTACTTCCAGATGCGGCAGAAGAACAAGGACTACCGTGCGGCCGAACGTGGTCCCCGCCCGTCGCGAGAGGATTTCGTCCGCATGGCAGCCGCCGGCCGGCCGGAGAAGCTGAGCCCCAGCCAGCTCGACAGCGTGACCGGCGAGATCAACTGGCCGCGGGTTCTGAAGCGGTCCGAGTTCGACCAGACGAGGGCCGAACTGGAGGGCCTGTTTGCCCGACGGGCCAGCTACGGCCAGAACACGTGGGACGACTACTCCAAGATCGACTCGGCGGTCAAGGCGATGACCGAGGAGCTGAAGAAGCAGATCAGCAACGTGCCGTCGAGCGACTACACGGCCGGCCGGAGGTTTCTCGATAGTCTGGCCTACGAGAACCGGCAGCCGGCAGCGTGATCGGGCTGGGGCGGGCCGCTGTGGGCTGGCCCATCGGGCAGCAGCGGTCCTGAAGGTCCAGTGGCTACTGATTCCCACCGGCAGGCGGCGAAAGAGCCGGGGCGGGGCAAGAAACGCAAGCGGCGGCCGATTCCACTTCTGGGAATCGACCGCCGATTGTGTTGGTATGCCGTGGCGCACCGGCTGTGTCGAACCAGCCGGGGCGTGGGCGTGATTAACGCTTGGAGAACTGGGTGCCGCGTCGAGCGCCCCGCAGGCCGTACTTCTTCCGCTCTTTCATGCGGGAATCGCGGGTCAGCAGGCTGCCGTCGCGGAGGGGCGGTTCGAGGTCCTGGTCCATGATCTTCAGTGCCCGGGCGATTCCCAGCTTGCAGGCATCGGCCTGGCCGGTGAGTCCGCCGCCGTGGACGAGAATGACGACGTCGACCTGCGAGGTTTTCTGGGTGGCCTTCAGCGGGGCCAAGACGGCCGCGCGCTGCTGCTCGTTGCGGAAGAACTCTTCCATGGGGCGTTCGTTGATGAGGATCTGGCCCTGGCCCGGGCGGACCCGAACTCGTGCCACCGAACTCTTGCGCCGGCCCGTTCCGAGGTAGTCGCCAGTCCCTTTCGCTTCGATCGTCGCTTGTGACATCACTTCTTATCCAGTTGTTCTTGGTCGTGCTCGGTATTGAGGAGATCTTGCCTGGAGTGGCTCTAGCCGACAGCCACGCCTTTCTTTTCACCACCCAACTCGATCGCCTCAGGCTGCTGGGCCTGGTGGGGGTGCTCCGTGCCGGAGTAAAGCTTCAGCTTCTCGAGCATGTGCCGCGCCAGCTTGTTCTTGGGCAACATCCGCCGCACGGCGTCGTAGAGGATCTGCTCCGGCTTCTGGGCAAACCGCTCACGGGCGGTCTGGCTCCGCAGGCGGGTGTAGCCGGTGTACCAGGTGTATTTTTTCAGATCCCACTTTTTTCCGGTGAATACGACTTTGTCGACGTTCAAGACGATGACATAGTCGCCGGTGTCCACATGGGGGGTGTAGGTCGGCCGGTGCTTGCCCATCAGATAGACTGCGATATCGCTGGCCAATCGGCCGACCGCCTTGTTTTCGGCATCAACGACCCACCATTTGGGCTCCACATCGGCCGGTTTGGCCATATATGTCTTCTGCATCACCATACCAACTCGCTCTTGCCTGAGGGGCGTCGTCTGGACCGACGTCATTATGCTGCATTCGCCGAAGGAGACTCCCCCGGCGATCTTCTGCGCAAGGATGGAAAACGTGTAATTTAACCCGTTATCGGCCGATCGACAAGGCGTCACTACGCCGAGTGGAAAAAACAGGCGAAATCACTCCGCACCACCCAAGGGAGCTATTTGCGCTCCGTTTTCCTCTCCGGATAATGGATGGTTCTTTCGACCGTCAGAACTTCCCCCTCGTTCCGGCGCGGCGGTGTGCGGCCGCTGGCAGGCGGCTATTTTCCCGGGTCGATCCAATTTACCCAGTAATCCAAGCTTGTGGAACGCAGCATGATTGTCGGAGTCGCCAAAGAAGTATTTCCTGGAGAGCGCCGGGTTGCCATGGTGCCGGCTGTGGTTCCCAGTCTTGTGAAGGCCGGGCTTGAGGTCCGCGTGGAGGCGGGGGCCGGAGTGGAGGCCGGGTATCCCGACCAAGCCTTTTTGGAGAAGGGGGCGAAGATCGTTGCCAGCCGGGAGGAGGTGTTTGCCGCGGATGTGGTTTTCCAGGTCCGCACGGGCGGAGCTGCCGGCAGCGCGGCCGACGCCGACCTGGCGCGGATGAAGAAGGGTGGGATAGTCATCGGGATGGCCGATCCGCTGGGGTGCCCCGAAGCGGCCCGCAAGATTGCCGATGCCGGTGCCAGCCTGTTTGCCCTCGAGCTGGTTCCGCGGATAACCCGTGCCCAGAGCATGGACGTGCTGTCGTCGATGGCCACGATTGCCGGCTATCGGGCGGTGCTTCTGGCGGCCACGGCGCTGCCGAAGATGTTTCCGATGATGATGACCGCCGCGGGCACGATTGCGCCGGCCCGCGTCTTCATTGTGGGGGCCGGGGTGGCCGGGCTGCAGGCCATAGCATCCTCCAAGCGACTGGGGGCGGTTGTCTCCGCCTACGACGTGCGGCCGGTGGTCAAGGAGCAGGTGGAGAGCCTGGGGGGAAAGTTTCTGGAGATCCAGCTCGATACGGCTGCCGCGGAAGACAAGGGGGGCTATGCGAAGCAGCTCGACGACGAAGCGATCCGCAAGCAGCAGGAGCTGATGCTGCAGGCGGTTGCCGACAGCGACGTGGTGATCACCACGGCTGCGGTGCCCGGCAAGAAGGCCCCCATCCTTGTGACCGCCGCGATGGTCCAGCGCATGAAGCCGGGCTCGGTGGTCGTCGACCTGGCCGCCGAGCGGGGAGGCAACTGCGAGCTCACGCGGCCGGGCGAAACGGTCGTCGAGGGGGGCGTGACCATTCTGGGTCCGGCCAACCTGCCCGCGGAGATTCCCTTCCACGCCAGCCAGATGTACGCCAAGAACATCGCCACGTTTCTGCTCAACATGGTCAAAGACGGCCAGTTGAACCTGGACATGGAAGACGAGATCATCCGCGAGACCCTGGTTGCCCGCGACGGCAAGATCGCCAATCCGCGGGTGGCCTCGCTGCTGGGCATTGAGACTGCGCCGGCCCAGGGCTGACCGGCGCAGGGGCTGGGGTTGAACAGAAGGTTTTGAACCGCAGAGGGACGAAGGTTCTTCGGGGCAGCCCTTCTGGCTTCGAGGTTCCCTGCTGGAGGTTCGGCGGTTCTGCTCTTTGCCGGGCCGAGGTGTTACCAATTCCGGCGGGCGGCGGTTATCATGCCGGCATGAGCGACTACCAGGACGAAAACCCGTACGCCTCACCCTTGGGGGCCGAAGAGCCGGCGGCCGAAGAGATCCGCGGCATCTGGCGCGACGGGGATGAACTGGTGGTTCTCCCCCGCGACATGCAGGCTCCCAGGGCCTGCTGGGTGACCAACCGAACGCGGCACGTGCGCCGCTGCACGCTGATGGGCCTCTCGTGGGCCCATCTGGCCACGATCGCACTGCTTTTCATCCCGTGCATTGGTCTGCTTCTCTATCCCTTGGGGGCAATTGTCTTGGGTTTCTTCGGATACCTGAGGTTTCGCAACCCCACGGCATGGCTGGGATGGAGTGCCTGTGTTCGGCAGGCTGCGGGCGCCCTGGTGGGTGGTCTTTCGATCGTCATCGCGGTGTTTGCGGGGATGGCAACCGGCCTGTCGCTACGTCCCGGCGCGCTGCTGGTTTCCCTTCCATTCATCGCAGCGGCCTTCCTTTCGATCATCTGGGCCGATCGGCTGACGATCGGCCTTCACGTCCGTTACGGAGAGAACGGCACCTTCCGCATCCGCGGGGTCCATCCCGACTACCTGGCCCGCCTTCCGGCTTACCCTGAGTCGGATGCAGGACGGGCGACCGCCGTCGAGCCCGGCGACAAATCGCAGGGGCCGGGGGTTGAACGGGAGGCTTTGAACCGCAGAGTATCGAGCTAGAGATCGCAGAAGGACGAAGGTTCTTCGGGGCAGCCCTTCTGGCTTCGATATTCGCTGCTGGAGGTTCCGCGGTTCTGCTCTTTGCCGGGCCGAGGTGTTACCAATTCCGGCGGGCGGCGGTTATCATGCCGGCATGAGCCACTACCAGGACGAAAACCCGTACGCCTCACCCTTGGGGGCCGAAGAGCCGGCTGATATGACGGCGGCGGAGACGACGGGCGTGTGGCGCGACGGCGACGAACTGGTCATGCTGGTGGCCCGAGTCCGGCCCCCCAAGGCATGCTGGGTAACCAACCGCACGCGGCTTGTGCTCCTGAGCCCGATCGTGAGCGACTCGCCGGCGGTGGCGATTGCCCTGTTGCTGCTCCACGTGCCGGTGGTGGGAATCGTACTGTCGATTGCGGCCGCGGTGGTTCTGCAGTCGCGAGGACTGGTGCCATCCTTCCCCACGCTCGGATATCTCAGCCTGCGGCACTGGCTTGTGCGGCTGGTCATAGCCGGGCTGGTGTCGCTTTCGCTCATGGCGGCCCTGATCGTGAGCAGCATGGGGGCGGTGGTGGCTTTTCCCTGGCTGATCCTGCCATTGGTACCGGCGGCGGCCATACAGACGCTCGTCTACTACTGGCGCGACCGCGCGCAACTGGGCCTGGCGGGCCGGTTGGACGGCAAGCACCTGGTTCGTGTACGCGGGGTTCACCCGGGCTATCTCGACCGGCTGCCGCAATACTCACCGGAGGAGGCCGCCGCGGTCCGGGAGAAGATGCCGGGGATCAAGAAGTATCTGGGTGCCGATTGAGCGAGGCGCTGGGAGTATCCGCGCAGAGTCAACCATCGCCTTGCAGGGCAACATGACGCGGCAAGCGGCTCATGGCATGAGCGGGCCGGGCCGCCGGCAACACCGGACGTGACGGATCATTGGGCGGCCGGGGCTGAGCTTCCGAAGGGGTCTTCAGCGGGGGCCGCGGCGCCGGCGGGGTTCTCTGCCGGGGCCGCACCGCCGGCCGGGGCTGAGCTTCCGAAGGGGTCTTCAGTGGGGGCTGCGGCGCCAGCGGGATTCTCTGCCGGGGCAGCACCGCCGGCCGGGGCTGAGCTTCCGAAGGGGTCTTCGGTGGGGGCTGCGGCGCCAGCGGGATTCTCTGCCGGGGCTGAGCTTCCGAAGGGATCTTCGGTGGGGGCTGCGGCGCCGCCGGTGCCGAACGGATCAGCCGGGGCCGCGCCGGCTCCGAAGGGGTCGGTTCCGCCGGCCGCCGGAGCGGCGGCTGCCGGGGTGCTCGCCGCCGCACCACCGGTCGCAAACGGATTGCTGCCCTCGGGGGCCTTGGGCTGGGCCTCTTTGGCTTTCTTCGGCTTTGGTTTCTCCTGCTTGGGCGCCGGCTTCGGGCGATGGAGAATCGGCTTGTCCAGCTCGACCTCGTGGAAACACTGAATGAGGCCGGTTTCGGAGGCCAGGTAGATCCGATCGGTGAAGAAGTTCATCACCTTGATCTTCGAACCGGCAGCAGGAATGACGTCCAGCCGACCACCGGTCTGGGCGTGCAGGACAACCACATTGCCGCTGCGGTCTTCGCCGTAAACGCGGTCCTTGCCTGCGGCGATGAATCGCATGATTCCGGGCGTCCACCAGATCTGCTGGCCTGTTGGCACGGCCAGGCAGTACATGCCTCCAAGCTGGGTCGTCACATAGACCTTGTCGCCGATCGGCACGGCCGGTTCGACAACCGGTTCACCCGTCGAGAACCGCCACATGGGCGTTCCGTCCTGCTCACGGATCGCGTGGAGAAAGCCGTCCTGGGAAGGAACGAACAGGACGCCCGAATCGGTCGGTTCGGCGGTGGCTGCCGGCAGGAAGGTGGGTCTGGCCGTGATGTCGGCGCTGGTTTCCAGCTTGTAGAGCATCTCGAACCAGTCCTCGGCGGTCCGGTCGATTCGTCCGACAAAGAGATAGCCGCGGTCTGTCGGCCAGGCGACCGACTCCTCGCCGAGGTTCTCGCGGATGACCAGGGGTTGGACCATGGCCCGTCCGAACGACTGGCAGGCCAGGGGCGGAACGCGGTCCTGCTGGAGCCGCAGCCCCTCGATTCGCCGTTTCTGAAGTTCCTTGGCATCCTCCTGCGACTGCGGATTGAGCAGCCCCATCTCGATGGCCGGATCGACAATCGCTTCGAGCCGGTAAGCGAGCACCATGCCGTCGGTCAAGGGAACATAGGCGCGCCGCTCGCTGATGGCCGGACCTGCGCCGGGCACGCCCTCCACGGAACGTTCCCAGAGGAGTCTGCCTGTCGTGCGGTGGAGGATATAGAGGGTCGAGCCATTGATCACGGCCACCATGTCGGCGCTGGCCGCCGGTCGCAGGCTTGGGAAATCGCGTCTTCCGACCTCCTTGAGCCACAGGGTCTGTCCGGTTTCTGCATCGATCGTGTGCAGCACTCCCCGGTCCGTCTGAACGAACAAGGTGCCGTCGTAGAGAACGAGGTGTTCGATTCTTCCCTGGCTGCGATCCACCTGGGCCTGGGTGAACCATGCCCGTTTGAGGCCGTGCCTGGCCGCGTCCGTCTCGGGAATGATCTGCGCGCCGGGAGCCGCCAGGGT
>CAZLWV010000165.1:0-8673 GCA_964563135.1 uncultured Planctomycetaceae bacterium | reverse complement strand
CAGCGCCAACAGTAGGGCTGGGAAAGCGTATCCGTAGACTCGCCTCATCGAAATGGGCCTCGCCGAAAGAGCTGAAGAGGTGCGGAGAAACACCTTCCCCGCACTTTCAATACTAACCCGGCTTGCCGCAGAAATCACGCGAAAAACGGGTTTCTCGGGTTGGGCGGGGGCAGTCGGCGGTGGTTGGCCCCCCGAACGACAGGACCGGTAGACCATTCGTGTCCGCGCGTCTAATATGATCGTTGCAAATCTCGGCTGATATCCCCCCTGGAGTAGGCTTTCATGGCTCACGATCCCCTCGGCGAGGCTGCCAAGAAAGACCTTGCCGACATCGTCGGCTACCTGAATTTCTCCTCGGGGGTTCCCGATGCGCGTTTTCTCGGCGGCCTCAACCGGCTCTTTGAGGCCCTCGACGAGGCGCGCAGCGACACGGCTCTCTGGAAGCGAGCCGAGGCGGCGATCCTTGCGGCGATCGACGAGCTTCAGGGGGGGTCGGAAGCTTTCGAGAATCTCGACCAGGCTCGAAACGTGGCTCGGCTGGTTTTTCTGCAGGCCCTGCCCGCCTATCGGCGGCATCATCGTGATCTGCTGATGCACGCCAGCGACGAGGCCCTGTTCCAGCCGTTTTTTATTGGCCGCGTGTGCGAGGCCTTGCTGGCCGAGGGAGGGCCCTGGAACGAAACGGAGCGGATCCTCGACGGGACTCTCAAGCGTCTGAACGACTTTGTGGGCCACCGTCCGGTTGCCGTTTTGAGGAACGGGCGCAAACTCCAGCCGTATCCTCACGAGCGCATCAGGCCGATCCCGCTGTATATCGATCAAGTGGGGGTCGCCCACGGTCCCTATCACGGACTGATCACGAAGGCACTGGAGATTCTTGGCAATACGGATCCCGGCCTTCTCCAGCAGGCATGGTTTGACCGGCGGCAGTTGGAGGAGTTGTCGCTGGACCCACGGGCGTTCGACTTCGACCACCCGGTCCACCGCCGCCCGAACTATCATTTTGGCACGTGGGATCCGCACGTGATCGACAATCGGGGCTACTATCGGCGATTTGTGCTTCAGCAGGTGACCGTGGACGCCCTGCTGGCCCGGGTGAACGAGACTCGGGGCCTGTCGCGCAAGGAGCTGCTCTTCGAAGCTGCTGCCGTGCTGGCCGGAACCATGCTCATGGGGTCCGGGGTGAGCGGCGATCGGCCCGAGGCCCACGATTCGAGCACCAGCCTGGCGACGCTGCTGCCGCATATCGCCGCCTACCGCGACGAGTTCTACGATCAATTGATGAGCCGCCTCAAGCCGGCCCATGGCAAGCGGCTTCGCGAGGAAGCCCGCAAACTGCGGCAGCCATTTGCCGGGGCGAGGCACGACTTGAATCACCGCCTGGCCCAGCAGCGGGCCCGCCAGCTCCAGCATGTCCACCTGTCGCGGCTCTACGCGCGGATCGGCTACACCAAGGCTGCGGCCGAGCAGGCGAAGATCGTATCGGTGGTCTCGGCGCGAATGACCTGCGAGATCGATTGCCGGCTCACCGCGGCCCACCTGACGGCTGACAAGGGGCGTCTGGAAGAAGCGGCAGGCCGGATCCCCGAGATCGAGGACCTGCTCCACCGGGCCATCGAGTGCGGCGCGTTGGCCGACCCCTGGAACATCCTTGGTTTCGGCGGGCAGTTCAGTTTGTTTCCGGCGATCGAGAACACCATCCACGACCATCGGATCGACGACCTGATCGATCTGATGAACGACATTTTCGACCTGTACGCGCGTCTGGAGAAGGAGGCGGCTGCGGCGGGAAACATGGATCTCCAGCGGCGCCTGTCGGTCCACCTGGAATCGCTGGCCGGCTGGTGGGATCAGTTTGCCAGCACCGAGGTTTCCGACGTGGATGGCCTATCCGGCCGCGAGATGTCGGAATCGGCGGACCAGGTGGCCACCGCCCTGGCCGCCTGGTACGAGGCCGGAACGGCTGCCGGCGATGTGGCCTTCTGGCAGCGGCACGTGGAGCACTTCCGTTCTCCCAAGGCCTACGCCCTGGTCGTGGAGTCGCTTCTGGAAAAAGGGGATATTGTGGCCTCGATGGGGCTCCTCATGCACTGGCTCAACTCGGCCGCCGAGGTGCCGCTGGCCGAAAGCGACTATTCCTTCCACCTCCTGGCTCCGCAGTGGATGGGCCAGTTGTGGTACGGCGGCAAGGCGGGCGAAGAACCGGGCCCCGAAGGGGCGTCGCAGCCGCGCAGGAAAGTCGGCGCCCGGGCGGGCGACCAGCCGTCGGGCGATGTTTCGCCTGCGGCTTCGGGGGACGCGTGGCAGACGACGAAGAAGTTCTTCGACTACCTGGAGGCCAACGCCCAGGACTACTGGAACGTCCCCCGCCTCGATCTTCTCGAGGACCAGGCCCAGGTCGAGGAGGAGCCGATGGTCGAGAAGGAAGAGGAGGAAGAGGAAGAGGACGACAACGGACTGTTCAGCGCCGCCTACGAGAACGTCAGCTACCGCGACACGACCGACGACGGGTTTGACAGCGAGGTGCTGGATTCGGGCGAGTCGATCAGCGACTTCGAATTGACCGCCGAGGCCGATCGGATTGCCGACCACCTGGCATTCCACATCACGCTGGCCAGCCTGTGGAAGATGGCGGCGGTCGCCCCTGCCGAGGAGGCCACGGGACGCGACGGGGTTCTGACCGCGTGGCTTGCCCAGGCCGAGGCCAACCGGGCCCGCCTGCTCGAGCTTCTGCGCATGGCCCACCGCTATCAGATCCCGGCGCCGAGGGGCACCCACGAATCGCTCGTCGAGTTTGACCAGCGGCGCAGCGTCAAGGAATTCCTGTTGGATCGGATCATCTCGGCGTGCGTCGAGACGGCCGACGCTTCCCGGTTGCTGGCCGCTTCGATCGCCCACGAGACGTCGGCCCTCAAGCTGGCGTCGTGGGAGAAGCAGGCCTACACCGTCCTGCGAGCCCTGTATCGCGGCGATTATGCCAGCGTGAAGAACTCGTGGGTTCCGCTTCTGGAGGCCCTGGGCGCCGAGCCGCTGCTCTACGTGCCGACCGCCAGGGGAGGGCTTCCCCAGAGCATCTTCGCCTCGCGATCGCTCCAGCGGATGCTGGTGCGGTTTCTGGACCACTTGCCGCGGATGGGCCTGATCACCGAGACGTTCCAGCTCCTGAAGACGATCCATCACATGGAACGGTCCCACCCGGCCGGCCCCGGGGCGATCACCGAATTCGATCGCCTGTTCGACATCGGCTGCCGCGGGATCGTCCGCTGCATCGTCCTTTCCTCCGCCAAGTGGCCCGCGGGCGGAGCCAAACGGCAGGCGGCCCGCGAGAAGCAACTCATCGACTGCCTCGAGAAGGTGGCGGAGATGCTCCTGCGCCGCTGGCTGGCGCACAGCCGGGCCATTCGCATCTCCGTGCTGGAAACCCTGGGGCGGGATGAGCGGTGGGAATCGCTCAAGCAGTTCATCCAGACCTACGGGGACGAGCTGTTCACCCAGCAGTTCATGAATCTGGGCAATCTGCGGGCGATCCTGCAGCAGGGGGCCGACGAGTTCCTGGCTGCCCTGGAGGCGGAGGAGACGCCGCTCCGCCTGCTCGACGATCTCGACGAGCAGATCAGCCGCCAGGATGCCATCCGCCACCTGGAATTGACGATCGAGGCCGTCGTCGAGAACTACTCGGTGTATGTCGACTACAACAGCACGACCACCCAGTCGGATCATGGGGAGTTGCTTTACACCTTGCTCGATTTCCTGCGGCTGCTGGCCAGCTACGATCGGGTCGCCTGGAATCTGCGGCCGATTGTGCTGGCCCACGACGTGCTGATCCGCGAGGGGCTCGACGGCGCGGCCACCTTGTGGCGCGAGGCCGTGCTGAAACGCAGCGAGGCGGTGGCCGAACAGAACCTCGAGCGTTACGAGCGGCTCGTGAGCCGCTACGGAATGCGTCTGCCGAGCGTTGCCGAGCGGTTGGGAGAACGATTCATCCGGCCGCTGGAGATCGACAGGCTCCGCGCGCTGGTTCGCCCGGCCATGGACGAGATCAACCAGTCCGAGTCGTCGGCCGCCTTCGAACTGCTGGACCAGGAGGTGGCGCGGTTCACCGCCGAACCGGAAGGTGTCGGATTCGAGGTTCCTCCGTGGATCGACGCGCTGGAGGAGGAGGTGGAGAGGGCCCGGCAGGGGGAAACGGACGATGTTCCGGTGTTGGACGCGGCTCCCCAGATTGACCAGGTGCTGCTCACGCTGGACGAAATCATGGTCCAGCTCGGCCTCTGGCAGGATCTTCTGGACTGACCCGCCGCGGCTCGCGACCACCCCTCGGCAGGGTGTGCCGGCGCCGAATTGACTTCGCCCTGCATGCGATCTAAGATCAAGGGCGGCTGTAGATTGGGCGGAAAGACGACCATGCCGAAGGTAACCGTTACGTGCCCACGATGCCTGGTCCAATACAACATTGACGAGGCTCATCTGGGGAAAACTGGGCACTGCAAGAAGTGCGACACGACCTTCGTTCTTACGTGTCTGGTAGATACCGCCACCAAGACGCAGCTCTTCCCCGCCTCGCCCCTTTCTCACCACGGCCCGGGGCATCAGGTCGTCTACACGGAAGAGACCCCCGACATCTGGAATGTGGGGGATGTCATTCTCGACGCCTACGAGGTCAAGCCGCTGGGGGCCGGTTTCGATTCCGGCAAGCACTATGCCGAAGGGGGCATGGGGCTGGTTTATCGGGTCCGGCATCGCGGTTGGGATCTCGATCTGGCCTTGAAACGCCCCAAGCGGGAAACGTTCCAGACCGAACGGGGCAAGGAGAATTTTGAGCGCGAGTGCACCACCTGGGTCGAACTGGGGCTCCATCCCAATATCGTGAGCTGCTACTATGTACGCCGCATCGGCGACATCCCCATGGTTTTCGCCGAGTTCGTCGAGGACGGCAGTCTGGACGACTGGATCGAGAATCGCAGGCTCTACCAGGGAGGGCCGGAAGATAGCCTGCGGCGGATTCTCGACATCGCCATCCAGTTCGCCTGGGGGCTCGAGTATGCCCACGAGAACCACCTGATTCACCAGGATGTCAAGCCGGACAACGTGATGATGGACGGGGGGGCGGCGAAAGTCACCGACTTCGGGCTGGCGAAGGCCCGCGTGGCGGCAGGCGAATACGTGCCCGGGGCCATGCAGCGGAGCATGTTCGTCAGTTGGGGTGGCATGACGCCGGCCTTCTGTTCGCCGGAACAGATCGAGGCGGCGCTCCAGGTCAAATCGGGGACCGGTGACCAGGAGCGAACCCACCTGACCCGGCGAACGGATATCTGGTCGTTCGGCGTGAGTCTGCTGGCCATGTTCATGGGAACGGCGCCCTGCACCGGGGGCGGCCACACGGCCGGCAAGGTGCTCAAAGCCTATCTGGAGAATCCGCCCCAAAGCGACATTCTACCGCCGCTGCCTCCCTCCGTGGCCGACCTGCTCACCGGATGCTTTCGCAACAATCCCAACGATCGCCCCCAGTCGATGACCGAGGTCGTCGACGTGCTGCAGCGCATCTACCGCAACGAGTTCGGCAGTTCTTATCCGCGGCAGAAGCCCGCTGGCACCCAGCTCAAGGCCGATACCCTCAACAACCGCGCCGCTTCGCTCCTCGACCTGGGAAAGGTCAAGGAAGCCGCCAAATGCCTGGAAGAGGCCTGGGAACTGCACCCCTGGCAGCCCGAGGTGGCCCACAATCGCGGCCTGCTCCTCTGGCGCACCGGGCAGATCACCGATCGCGACCTGGTTCTTCACCTGGAAGAGCTCTGCCGGACCAGGCCGCTCGACTGGGAAGCCGCGTATTCCATGGGGCAGGTTCAACTCGAGCGGGGCGAAATCAAGCAGGCCCTCAAGTCGCTGGAGCAGGCGGTCGGGCTGGGCGGACGATTCGAGGTCCAGGCTACCCTCGACGAGGCCCGCACCCTGATCGCCCTGGCGCCGCGATGCGTGCGGGCTTTCACCGAGCTGCCCCGCAATGCCCTCTGCGTCTACCTCAGTTCCGACTACCGCTGGGTTCTGGCCCAGATCGACGAGGGATCCCTGTGCCTGTGCAACGCGCTGACGGGTCAACTGGCCGTCACCTTCCACGCCACGGGAAGCGAGATCTCCGCCGGGGCGCTCAGTTCGGACGGCCGCTGGAAACTCACGGCCGAAACCGACAACACCGTTCAGCTCTGGGATCTGACCAAGAACCGCCGGGTCCGCTCCTTCCGGGCCCTCACCTGGGGGCCGGCCCAGCGCGCGGTGGGCCGCGACGAGAACCTCGAGCTCTCGGCGACCGACGATTACTCGATCGTCCTGAAGGATCGCCGGGACGGCGAAGTCCTCCAGGCCTTCTGGGGCCACACCGACACGATCAACACGATCTGCGTGAGCGCCGACGGCGAGTGGGTCGTTTCCGGCGGGAACGATCGAACCCTTCGAATCTGGGAGGTCGCCTCGGGGCGGTGCCTGAGAACCTTCAAGGCCCACGCCGGCGCGGTGCGGGCTCTCTATCTGGAACCCGACGCCCGTTGGGCACTTTCGACCGGGCCCGATCGGACCCTCAAGCTCTGGAATCTGGAACTGCTGCGCGACAAGTCGCGGCGGTTTGTGTCCGCCACCGCGCTGTGCCACATCACCAGTTCCGAAGAGGCCGGACGGGCACAGGCCGATTTCGTCGAGCTGTGTGAACAGGCACGGCAGGCGGCCGGACTAGGGGATTACGATCAGGCGCTCGAACACATCCGCGAGGCCCGCGGACTCCCCGGCTACGAGGTGGGACGCGAAGCCCTCGATCTCTGGGCGATGGCCGGACGCCACTGCCGCCGCAAGTACTTCCTCGATGCCTGGTCCGTCCAGAGCCTCGACGGGCACAGCAAAGACGTCCACGCCGGGGTCATCAGCGCCGACGGGCGGCTGATCGTCTCCGCCAGTTGGGACAACACCGTGCGGGTCTGGGAGGCCGATACCGGCCAGTGCCTCTGGACCCTGGAGGGGCATTCCGATTCAGTCCGGTCCGTATCGCTCGACGCCAGCGGGACCCGGGCGCTGTCGGGAAGCTGGGACAAGACCTTGCGGCTGTGGGACGTCGAGAACGGCATCTGCCTGAAGGTTTATGAAGGACACGGGAACTGTGTCACCTCCGCCCACTTGAGCGCCGACGGGCTGCGAGGCCTTTCGGGCAGTTGGGACCAGCGGCTCCGCCTCTGGGACCTGCAGACCGGCACCTGCCTGCAGTCCTTCGGCGGGCATCAGAGCCATATCACGGCGGTCTTCCTGAGTTCGCACGGGCTGTGGGCCCTTTCGGGCAGCGAGGACAAGACTGCCCGGCTCTGGGATCTGGCGTCGGGAGAAGGCCTGAGGATCTTCCAGGGACATACCGACTGGGTCACCTCGGTGGCCCTCAGCGCCAACAATCGCACCGTTCTCACCGGCGGCAAGGACTGGACGGTCCGCCTCTGGGGCCTGTAAAATGGTGCTCAAGGGGCACGAGGGACCTGTCACCTCGGTTTGCCTGAGTTCCGACGGCCGTTGGGCCCTTTCCGGGAGCAAGGACCGGACTGCCCGGCTCTGGGAACTGGACGGCGGCAGTTGCGTCCACATCTTTGAGGGGCATGCCGCAGGGGTGAACTCGGTCTTCCTGAGTCCCGATTGCCGATGGATGCTTTCCGGCGGCGAAGACTGGTGCCTGCGGCGCTGGGAACTCGACTGGGAATACGATTTCCCGGGCTGGAAGGATTGGGACGAGGCAGCCCGCCCCTTCCTGGAAACCTTCCTGATCCTGCAGACGCCCTCGGTCGGCAGCGGGGACCAACCCGCCGTCCCGCTCGAGTGGGATCGGCTCCAATTCCACCGCCTGATGCGGATTCTGCAGAATCACGGACTCGGTTTCCTCCGGGCGCAAGGAGTCCGGGAGAAACTCGAGGAAATGGCGCTGGAGTGGGACCGTTCCTGCCAGTTGCCCGGCGCTGGCGGCAGACCCCGATTGTCCCCCCGAGTTTCGCCATGAGAACCGAAAACAGAACCACCCAGGACGCAGGGGCGATGCCGCTGGAGACTCCTGCACTGCGGGGAGGGCTCTGGAGGACCGCCGAACCGGAGGTTATCCGGCTTCGCGGGCGGAATGCCACGGAGCAGCACGATGGTTGCGCGGAAGTGTGAAGGCCGATGGGTCGGGCGATCCCATGCCGTGTTGGTCAATTTTCTGGCAGGTTGGCAGCGATGAACAACAACATGCATGAGGCAGAAGACCGCCCTGGCGGCGGCGATTCGGGTGTCGACCTGCAGGCGGTCCTGGCCATGGCCGGCGGCGATATGGCACTGCTCCGGGACCTGGCCCGCGCCTTTCTTGCCGAGGTGCCCCAACTGCTCGATGCGCTCCACCGGGCTGTCGACAGCCGCAATGGCGAGTCTCTTCAGGCTGCGGCCCACCAGCTCCAGGGTGTGATGCGATGCCTCCACATGGATCGTGCCCTCGACCAGGCCCGTCAGCTCGAAGAGCGGGGGGAGGAACCCGTGGATTGGCCGGCCATCGAAGGGCTGCTGGTCCAACTGAAGTCGACCATCGATTCGGCGATGGAGGTACTCGACGAGTTCCTGGGCCGGTGAGGCCTAATCTTAATCTTAACTGGACTTTTGCAAACCTAGGTCAAGCGCAACAGAGCC
>CAZLWV010000164.1:8928-17558 GCA_964563135.1 uncultured Planctomycetaceae bacterium | reverse complement strand
ACGCAGAATCCGATCGAACAGCAGGGGACCTATCCCCTGCCCGAGGCGCAGCTCGACCGCTTCATGTTCAACACCTTCGTCGATTATCCCGGCGAAGAGGAGGAGTTGGAGATCATCAAGCGGACCACGGCCGACGTGACCACGAGCGTGGCCCCGACGTTGAAGGCCGAGGAGATCCTCCACCTGCAGCGGATCGTCAGGCGGGTACCGGTAGCCGACAGCATCGCCCGCTATGCCCTGGCGCTGGCGCGGAAGACCCGGCCCAACCAGCCGGACGCTCCGCCTTTCATTCGCGACTATGTCAGTTGGGGCGCCGGACCCCGTGCGAGCCAGTACCTGGTGCTCGGCGGAAAGGCTCGGGCCGTGATCCAGGGGCGGTTCTACGTCTCGGAAGAGGACATCCAGTCCGTGGCCTATCCGGTGCTGCGGCATCGTATCATGACGAACTTCAACGCCGAGGCCGAGGGCGTGAAACCGGATGAGATCGTTCGCCGCCTGATCGAGCATGTCGACCACACCGTCGACAGGTCGCATGCCGAAGGCGTCCCCGAAGTTCTTAAGTGACGGAAGACCGCACCAGCAGCGGCCGGCCCAGGGCATCGAAGCAGTTCGTCTCCGATCGTGCCGCCGGCCCCAACAACGCCCTCGCATCATGGACTCCTACCTGAAACCGGAAATCGTGGCGAGAATCCAGGGGCTGGCGCTGCGCGCCCGGCTGATCGTGGAAGGCTACGTGTCCGGAGTCCACCGCAGCCCTTTCCACGGGTTCTCGATCGAATTCGCCGAGCACCGTGAGTACGCCCCGGGAGACGACCTCCGCTACCTTGACTGGAAGGTCTTCGGCCGCACCGACAAGTTCTATCTCAAACAGTATGAGGAAGAGACAAACCTGGTCTGCAATCTGCTCCTCGACACGAGCGAAAGCATGGCGTACCAGAGCCCCGATGCCCCGCTCTCCAAACTCCAGTATGCCAAGTGCGTGGCGGCCGCGCTCAGCTACCTCGTCCTCCATCAACAGGACAGTATCGGCCTGACGACGTTCGACCGGGAAATCCGCGCCCTGGCTCGACCGAGCAGCAATCCCTCGCAGCTCAAGCAGGTCCTGCACCTCCTGGAAGACGCGGCCGGGGAGCGAAAAACCGAAACCGGCCCGATCTTCCACAATCTGGCGGAACGGTTCCGGAAGCGGGGAATCGTGATCGTGCTCAGCGACCTGTTCGATGATGTCGCTTCGATGCTCGCCGGGCTGGAGCATTTTCGCCACAGGCGCCATGAGGTGGTGCTGATGCACGTACTCGATCCGGCGGAGCTGGAGTTTCCATTCCGCCGGGTGACCATGTTTCACGGGCTCGAGGAGCTGCCCAGAGTGCTCGCCGACCCGCCGACCATCCGCAAGGCGTATCTAAAGGAGTTTCACGCCTACATCCGGGAGCTCAAACGCGGTTGCCGGATGCATCGGATCGACTACGTGCAGATGCGGACCGATCAGAGCTTCGACGTCGCCCTGTCCACCTACCTGGCATCGCGGAGCCGGCGGTTGTGACCCCGAGGATCGGAGATGTCTCCCACAACGGTACTGCTTGGCTTTGACCTGATCAGCCCGTCGATGCTCGGCTGGCTGGCGGCTGCCGCTGCGCCGCTTGTGATCCATCTCTGGAGCCGCCGCCGGTACCAGGAAGTGCCGTGGGCCGCCATGCGCTATCTCCTGGCTGCCATGAAGGCCGCCCGTCGGCGCACCCGGCTGGAGCAGTGGCTCCTGTTGCTTCTGCGGACCGCGATCATCGTGGTGGTCGTGCTGGCGGCCGCCGAGCCCTATCTCCAGATGGGTGCGGTCCCCTTCGTGCCCGGCGTGCGGACCCATCGGGTGTTTCTCCTCGACGGTTCCTACTCGATGGACTATCGCCCGGGCGACACGAGCCGTTTCGAAGCCGCCAAGGAGCTGGTGGCCCGCGTTGTCGACGAGAGTCACCAGGGCGACGGCTTCTCCCTGGTGATCATGTCCGCCCCGTCCCGGGTGCTCGTCGACGAACCGAGTTTCGCCCCCCGCGAGTTCCTCGCTGAACTCGACGCCGTTGCCCAGCCGCACACGGGGGCCGATCTGGTGGGCGCGGCCGCCCACGTGGAACGGCTTGTCGAAGAGGCCCGCCGCCGCTATCCCAAGCTGACCCGGCACGAGGTCTACATTCTCACCGACCTCGGCCGGACCGCCTGGGACCCCGAACTGCTCGGCCGCAGCCGCACGGCGATCGTTCGCAGCCGCTTCCAGAGAGTCGCCGAGGTCGCGCGGCTTCATCTGATCGATCTCGGCCAGGAGGAGGCCGACAACGTGGCCGTCTCGAGCCTGAAGACCGACCAGTCCTTCACCACGAGCGGACGCACCCTCTCGGTGCGAGCCGAAATCCGCAGTTTCGCCCGATCGGCCACCGACCAGACGGTCCAGCTCCTGGTCGACGGGCGCCACACCGCCGACCAGCAGGCCCATCTCGATCCGGGCGGCAGTGCCGCGGTCGAGCTGCATCACCGGTTCGAGACCCTCGGCGATCATGTGCTCCAGGTGGCGGCTCCCGGCGACCGGCTCGAGATTGACAACAACCGCTGCCTGGCGGTCTCGGTCAAGCCTGCACTGCGTGTGCTGTGCATCGACGGCGGCCACGGCGGGACATCCCGGTCGGCAAGCGATTTTCTCGTCTACGCCCTCTCCCCCGAAGCGTCGCACAACCCCGCCGCGACCATCGCGCCGGAGGTGGCCGGTGAAAGCGCGCTGGTGGAGTCCGATCTGCATCAATATGACTGCCTGTTCCTGGTGAACGTGGCCCAGTTCACCCATAGCGAGGCTCACCTGCTGGAGGGATATCTTGAAACGGGCGGCGGCATCGTCATCTTTCTCGGCGATCGTGTCATGGCCGCACGCTACAACCAGGTGCTTGGCGGCCAGATGCCCGACGGAGTCGATCTCCTGCCCGCTCGCCTGGCCGACAAGCCGGTCACGGGGCGCTGGCAGATCAACCCTCTGGGCTATCGACACCCGATCGTCGAAGTGTTTCGCGGGCAGGAGCGAGCCGGCCTTCTGACCACGCCCATCGAAACCTGTTTTCCCCTGGAGGTCCCGAAGGACTCTTCTTCCAGCATCGCTCTTGCACTCGACAGCGGCGCGCCGCTGGTGGTCGAACGCCCGGTTCATCGAGGGCGGGTGATCCTCGTCGCAACCTCCGCCGATGTGTCCTGGACTCCCATGCCCGTGCTGCCCAGCTACGTGCCCGTCGTGCAGGAACTGTTGGCGTTTGCCGTGGCCGACCGGCAGGGACGCCGCAACGTGCTGGTGGGTGAGAGCATCGGGGCAACCCTTCCCCGCGTCGGCGGAAGCACGTCGGTCACGATTCAGACGCCCGACAATCGCAGTGAGACAACTCCCCTGCTCCTCGACCAGGGCGCCGGCAACTGGACCTTCCCCGCGACCGATCTTGCCGGCGTCTACGTGGCTACCCCGGTCGGCAGCCCCGATGCCAGGCAGAGCTTTGCGGTGAATGTGGACCCGGCGGAGGGCAATCTCGCCAAAATCTCGGAGCCGGAGTTGCGGCAGGCCGTGTTTGGCGATGCCAATCTTGAGATCCACACCGGCTGGCAGGGCGTGGCCGATCAGCCGGCTGCCGTCACCGTGCGGTCGAGCGGCCTCGCCAAGGCACTCCTCTACCTTCTGCTGGCTCTGTTGTTCGTGGAAACGTACCTGGCACGACGATTCGGACATCACCGATGAACAACCAGCTTCCCCATTGGATCCAGCGTCTGCTCGGCATCGAAACGAGCCCCGGCGAGGGGGCCGGCTGGAGCCTCGAACACACCTGGAACTGGCCCTCCTGGCTGACGTTGCTTCTGGTGCTGTTCACCGTTGTGTTCGTGGTGGTGAACTACGCCAGGGACAATCCTGAGTCGTCCCGGCGATTCCGCATGCTTCTGGCCGCCAATCGCATCGCGCTGGTGGCGATCGTGCTTCTCATGCTCGCCCAGTTCGTGCTGCTCCTCCATCTGACCGGTTTGCCCTTCGTGGCCATCGTGGTCGACGATTCGCTGAGCATGACCACGGTCGATCCGCTCGACCAGGACGCCACAGCCAGGATCAAGAAGCGTCTGGAACGGGCGGGTTTTCCCGAAACGACGCGGTTCAATCAGGCCCGGGTGCTCCTCTGCGAGCGGGAAGGGGCTTTGCTCCGCTCCCTGCGGAAAGACCACAAACTGCGCCTCTACTACACCACCGGTGCCGAGCGATCGCCGGTCGTCGAGCCGGAGCCGCTTGCCCGTCAGCTGGCCTCGCGGCAGGCCCGGGGCGAGTCGACGCAGTTGGGGGCCACCCTGCGGGCGGTCTTCGACGATCTTCGCGGGATGCCCCCCGCGGCCGTGGTGCTGCTGACTGATGGCGTCAACACCCAGGGCCCGTCGCTCGACGATGCGGCCCAGTGGGCCGTGCGAAAGGGAGTTCCCCTGTTTGCGGTGGGGCTGGGTGATCAGCGCCCGATCCGCGACGTGCAACTCGCCGACCTGCTGGTAGACGACATCGTGTTCGTCGGCGATGTGGTGCAATTCGAGTTCCGCGTTGGAGGCACAGGGTTCGAAGGCAAACAGGTTGATGTCGTGCTGCGGCGCCTCGACCAGGCCGAAGAACTGGCCCGCACGACGGTCACGGTTCCGGCGGCCGGGCAGACGCAATCGTTCCGGATTCCCTACCGTCCGACGGAAGAGGGGGAGTTCCGTTTTGTCGTCCAGATCGAGCCCCAGGAAGGGGAACAGCAGACCGACAACAATCGGCGCGAGCGGCTTCTGCGCGTTCGCAAGGAGAAGATCCGCGTTCTCCTGGCCTACGCCTATCCGAGCTACGAGTTCCGCTACCTCCGCAACATGTTCAAACGCGACGAGACCATCCAGGTCGATACCGTCCTGCAGGAGGCCGATCTGGAGTATGCCGAACAGGACGCCGCAGCTCTGCGGGGCTTCCCGGTCCGGCGCGAAGAGGTGTTTGCCTACGACGTCATCATCCTTGGCGACCTGGCCCCCAACCTGCTGAGTCCCGCCATGCTGCAGAACGTGGCCGACTTCGTCAACCAACCGGGCAAGGGAGGAGCGCTGGTGTGCATAGCCGGCCCTCGCTACATGCCCCTCGCCTACCGGGGGACCGTCCTGGAGGATCTGCTGCCGGTCCGCATATCCACTGTGCGGGTCCCCGCCGGCCAGACTCCCCTCACCACGCCGATCCGGATCGTGCCCTCCGAACTGGGGCTGGTCAGCCCCGGAATGCAGCTTGGCGACTCGCCCGCCGATTCAAGCGACATCTGGAATCGGTTGCCCGGCGTCTACTGGACGGCCGACGCCCCCGATCTGAAGCCCGGTGCCCGCGTGCTTGCGCAGCGCAGCGACGTCGGCCCCAATGGAGCCGCCTTGCCGGTTTTCGTCCTGCAGTACGTGGGCGCGGGAAAAGTGCTGTTCCACGGCACCGACGAGACCTGGCGCTGGCGCTACCGGGTGGGAGATGTGTTCTACTCCCGGTATTGGATCCAGACCATCCGCTATCTCTGCCGGTCCAAGCTGTCGGATTCCACCGCGGGCGCCGATCTCCTGACCGACCGTCGCGAGTATCAGCAGGGCGATTCGGTCACCTTGCGGGTCCGCTTCGACGATCCGCGCCGCGCACCGGCTGCCGACGACGGAGTGACCGTGGTGGTCGAGCAGCAGGGGCGGCAGTTGGAGCGAGTCAAGCTGCACCGCGGCACGGCAGGCCAGGCTCTCTTCCAGGCCTCTCTGCCGTGCCCGGCTGTCGGCGAATACCATGCCTGGCTGGCCGTACCCACGCTGGAAGGAGTGGCGCCCGCGGCCGACTTCCGGGTGGTCGCGCCCCCCGGCGAATTCGAACGGATCGAGATGGATGCCGTGGCCCTGCGACGGGCCGCCGAGCGAACCGGCGGGCGGTTCTACACCCTTGATACCGCCGGAGGGCTCCTTCGCGATCTTCCCCAGGGTCGCCAGGTGCCCATAGAAACCTTGCCGCCCGCCCCCCTCTGGAATCGCTGGTTCGTGCTTCTGGCGTTCCTGCTTCTCCTGCTCACCGAATGGATCCTGCGGAAATGGGGAGACATGGTATAGAATGACGGATATCCGGATGCAGAACAGGGCAAGATGACGGCCATGAGCCACCCGCTGGAACAACGACTGCGTCAGGTGCGGCGACGTTTGCGAGGACTCCTTGCGCTTTACGGATTGGCATGGGTTGTCGGATGCGTTCTCAGCACCATCATCCTCGTGGGGGTCGTCGATTATCTTCTCCGCTTTCGTGATCCCGGCCTCCGCGCCTTCTGCTCTCTCTCGGTCCTGGGACTCCTGGTCTGGGCGGTGCGCCGCCACCTCCTCCAGGCCGTGGCGATTCCCTGGCACGACGCGGATCTGGCGCGGCGGCTCGGACGCATCTTTCCCACTCTGGGCGACGCCTTGCCCAGTGCCGTCGAGTTTCTCCACCAGCGCGAGGACGACCCGACCGCCGGATCCTTCGCACTCCGCCGGGCGGTCGTCGTGCAGACGACGGCCGATGTGGAAAAGGTCGATCTCCTCCGTGCCGTACGCGTGGGGCCCGTCGGCAAGGCGGTGGCCACGGCGCTGGTGATCGTGGGCGTGGCCCTGGGCATCGTGATCGCCGCTCCCGCCTCGGCCGCGGTCGCTCTGTCGCGCCTGGCGAATCCCTTCGGCGGAACCGTCTGGCCCCAGGCGACCCATCTGGCGATCCTCCAGTCGGGACCGTCGCCCCCATTGCGGCTGGCCTCCAACGAGACCTTTGCCCCCATCGTCCGGGATCTTTCAAACCAGGCTCTTCCCGAAACGTTGACGATCCACTACCGTTTCGATTCAGGCTCGCCATCGCCCCGCGACGAAGCCCGGATCACCCTTGCCGGCGACGGGGGGCGATACACGCGCCGGAGCAACGTCGCCGGTCCGTTCATGTTCCGGTTCGTTGCGGCCAGCGCCTCATGGAGCCAGTGGTGCGAGGTTCGTATCGACGATCGTTCCGGTGTGCCGTCCGGCACCGGGCAGATCCAGTTCTCGGCCCCGGTGCTCGTGGCCCGCCTTCTGCCGGCCCCAACTGATCACGACGACGATCAACGTCTGGTGGCCATCCTCTCGCAGCGGCGCATCGAGCGGCTCGCCAGCGGAAGTGTCTTTGAAGGCGAACTGATCGACGCCTACGGTGTTCGTCTGCCGAGCAGCGCCCGCGTGTTCTATCGGTGGGAGGACGACGAGGGCAAGCAGCAGGAAGAGGAAGGCACCGTTCAACATCTCGGCGGTCGCCTGCGAATCCGTCGCGAGAATGTATCCCGCTCCTTCGCGTACCGCGTCGAAGCCGGCGACGATCGCCAGATGCCGTGGATTCCCGTGCAGGTGGTTCCCGCACCTCGCATCGAGAAGCAGGCCACCCGCATCGCTGCTCCGGCCTATACCCGCCTTCCTGCCCGGTCGTCGGAGACGCTCGTACGAGCCATGATCGGCTCCCGCGTGGAGATCGTAGCCACAGCCAACCGCGCCCTTTCCTCGGCAACGCTCTGTTCGGACGAGGGAGACCGGATCCAGTGCCGGCTTTCCGGGAACCCGCGGCAAACGGTCGAGGCCGGTTTCGACGTCAAACAGTCGACAACCTGGTGGTTCGAATTGACCGACTCGGAAGGGCTCGAAGGGGGACGCGCGGTTCGATGGGATGTTCGTGCCGTCCCCGACGTTCCCCCCAGCGTGACGATCGAAGAGCCCGCCGCCAATATCTTCGTCACGCCCCAGGCCAGTGTCCCCCTGCGAATCGGCGCGAAGGACGATCTCTCCGTGCGGGCGATCCGCCTGCTATTCACCCGCCAGGATGCGGAAACCCCGGAAAGTGTCGTCCTCTATGAACGCGCCGGCGACGCCGCGCCCCCCGACGAGACGATGGCCGGCCAGGTGCGGTCGGTGGACCATGTCTGGCGTCTCAACGATCTGGCCCTGCAGCCGGGCAGCCAACTGGCCCTGTGTGCGGAAGCAGACGACGACCTGCCCCAGACCGGTCGCAGCGAGACTCGCCGCGTGAGCATCATCACACCCGAAGAACTTGCCGAGCGCATCGCCGCTCGGCAGGGCATGATTCTGAGCGAACTGGCTCGCGTGCTGGAAATGCAGCGGGCATGCCGGCGGCAGACGGCCGAAATGGAAATCCGGCTCCGGGAGTCTGCCGCCTTGACGCAGGCAGATGTCGACCAGCTTCGCGGTGCCGAGCTCAACCAGCGCCAGGTCAATCGCACGTTGACGGCGGCCGGCGAGGGAGTGCCGATGCACGTTGCCGGCCTGCTTGCCGACCTCGACCACAATGGGATCGATAATCCCGACGTTCGCCGTCGCATGGACGACATTCTCTCGCACCTGGATACCCTCGGCCGCCAGCATCTGCCCCAGATCACGCTCAACATGACTGCGGCCATTAAGGGAGCCCAGATCCAACTGGAAAAACAGACCGATCTCCCGTCGCGCGATGAGATTGCCGGCCCGCTGGCCGGCGCGGCCTTCTTCTGTTTGCTGGCGGGCTTCGGGCTTAAGGCGGGTTTGTTCCCGCTGCATATCTGGCTGCCCGAAGCCCA
>CAZLWV010000164.1:7863-8918 GCA_964563135.1 uncultured Planctomycetaceae bacterium | reverse complement strand
CGGCGCGGGGAACCACCAGGACGCCGTGGTCGCCACCCTCGAGAACATGCTTGGCGAACTCTCCCAGTGGGAAAGCTACCGCCAGTTCCACCGGCGAGTTGCCCAGTTGCTGAGAGACCAGAAGACGCTGGCCGGGGAGACCTCCACGCTGGCCCAGAAAACCCTCGGCAAGGATTCCCACGGTCTGACACCCCAGGAAATCGCCGAGTCGAAAACCCAGTCGCGCCGGCAGGCCGAGCTGGCCCGCGATCTGGACCGCGTCGAGGATCAGATGCGGCGCAGCGCCGCCGAACTGCAATCCTCGGACCCGCTGGCGGCCGAAACGCTCGCCGATGCCCTGGCCGAGTCGCGGCGGCTCTCCCTTTCGGCCACCATGCATGATGCCGGCCAATCGGTCGACGAGAATCGCCTCGGGCAGGCGACTACCCAGCAGCAGCGGGTCGTGGAAGGTCTCGAACAGGTCCTCGACATCCTGGGCAATCGTCGCGAGTACGAGTTGGCCCGCCTGATCCGGCGTTTCCAACAGGCCGAACAACAACTCGACGAACTGGCCAGACGCCAGGCACAGCAGAAGAGCGGCATGGACGAGGCGTCTGAAACCCAGGACGAGAGCCAGCGCCGGCGGCGCCTGGAGCAGCTCCAGGCCGCCCAGGAGACCATCAAAAACGACACCCAGCAGGCCGCACGGCAACTGGAGCGGCTGTCAGCCAACGAGGCCGCCCAGTCGGCCAGGGAGGCGGAAAAGAGCATGCAGCAGTCGGGCGACTCGGCCCGGAACGATGCCGGCAAAGAGGCTGCCCGACAGGCCGACGACGCCCGAAAGAAGCTCGACGAGGCGCGGCAGAAGCTGGCCGACCGCCGCCGTCAGGCTGAAGCCGAGTTGGCGTTCGAGCAGCTTGCCAAACTGGAAGACGGCCTGAAGGCCTTGCGGCGGCGGCAGCAGGCGGCCTTGGAGGGCACAGAGCGGCTTGCCGAACTGGAGACGCGAAACAGGAAGCTCACCGATGCCCAACGGGCGACTCTCGCCGGCCTGGCACGCGAGCAGGCCCTCCTGC
>CAZLWV010000164.1:2790-7841 GCA_964563135.1 uncultured Planctomycetaceae bacterium | reverse complement strand
ACCGCCGACGACATGGCGACCGCCCATGGGGCCCTTGTCAAAGAGCAGACCGGCCCGGCCACCCAGCAGGCCCAGAGTTCGGCCCTTGCAAGGCTCGACCAGATTATCGAGGCCCTCCAGCCGGTGGAGCCCGGCCAGGACGATCCGGAACAGGACCAGGCCGGTGGCCAGGGGCAAGGCGAGGGGCAGAACGCCCCCAAGGCCCCGGGAGACGCCCTGAAGGCAATGGCCGAACTCAAGCTGCTCCGATTGATGCAGGTTGGAATCAATGCTCGGACCCAGGCGCTTCAGCAGCAATACGGTACCGCCGACGCGATGCCCGAAGAAGCCCGCCAGCAGTACGCCCGTCTCAGTCGCGAGCAGGGGCACCTGGCCGACCTGCTTCTGGGCCTGATGCAGCAGATGCAGGCCCCGGAAGACAACCCGGCCCAGTTGCCCGGGCTCGACCCGAACGACTCCGGTCAGGATTTGGAGGAGTTGCCATGAGGATGCGTCCCAGTCGCAAAAACGGTTTCGAGGCGGCAGACGGCTTCCGTGAACGAAGACCGCCGGCGCCGATCTCGGGGGCGGCCCCTCGAGACCCTGCCTGCGGCCTGTCGTGCGCCGCTTTCCTTGCGGCCGTCACGGTCTTCGGCATGCCGGCGGCGCGCGCCCAGAGTCCCCAGGTTTCTCCTCCCTCGCTCGACGACGCCTTGTTTGGCGACCTCGAGAAGGACTCGGTCGATCATGACGTCGAGCGAGAGCTGTTTGGCCCCGACGCCAAGACGCCGCCGAAGCCGGAGGCGTCTTCCCGCGGGCCCCTCTCGACTCGCCGTGTCGATGCCTGGAATGACCTCCTCGAACAGGAACTCGGCCAGGCCGCCGTCGACGAAGTTCAGAATCCCTTGCTGGGGATTGCCCGGAGCATGCGTCTGGTCGAAGGGCTGATCGGCGAAAACGAGGCGGGCGAGAAGACGCAGAAGATCCAGGCGGAAATCGTTGCCGATATCGACACCTTGCTGAAACGGGCCCAGAAGAAGTGCCAGTCCTGCGCCAACCAGAGCCAGAGCGTGGCCCAGCGGGAGCCGACGGAGCAACCCAAGCCCTCCCAGCCCAAGGAGGGAAAACCCGGCACGCAACCGGCCACCACGAGCAACGTCAAGCCCGGCAAGGCAGACAGCCAGGCTCCCGACATGGCCGAGATGATGGCCGTCATCAAGCAGGTGTGGGGCGAACTGCCCGAGAAGGAACGTCAGCAGATGCTCCAGTCGTCCATCGAAGAGTTCCTTCCCAAGTACGCCGACATGATCGAGCAGTACTTCAAACGCCTTGCCGAGGACCGAAAGGAACCCCGATGACCCGTGGAGACTCGACTCGCAAGCCAGGCCCTGAACTGGTGCACGAGCGGCAGACCAGTCCAATGGCCCCGCAGCTCGCCACCCCCAGACGCCGGCGGGGACAGCGGCTCCCCCAGTTCCCCGCGCCCCGGAGGCGGCGCTGCTCTCCCGCTTCTCCCCCTTCCACCCCGTTCTTGACCACCTGCCTTCTGCTGCTTCTTCTGCATCTGGCCAGCGCCGCAGCCCAGGATCTTCGTATCGAGGCCGACGCCGGCAAGCTGATCACCCCGGCTGCCGACCAGGCGATCGCCAAAGGGCTGGCGTATCTCGACGCGTCCCAGCATGATGACGGGTCTTTTGCCTCGGGCGGCTATCGCGGCAACGTGGCCATCTGCGGACTGGCCGGGCTGGCTTTCATGGCTGGCGGCAGCACCCCCGGGCGCGGACCTTACGGCGAGAACGTCGACCGGTGCGTCCAGTACATCCTCTCGAATGCCCAGGAAAGCGGATTCATCTCCGCTCCCGGGTCCGAAAGTCACGGACCGATGTACGGACACGGCTTCGCGACGCTTTTCCTCGCCGAGTGCTATGGCATGTCCCCTTCGGACGAGGTCCGCGAAAAACTCGCCCGGGCGGTGGGGCTGATCGTCAATACCCAGAACGACGAGGGCGGTTGGCGCTACCAGCCGCGCCGTCTCGATGCCGATATCAGCGTGACGATCTGCCAGGTCATGGCCCTCCGCGCTGCCCGCAACGCGGGGATCGAGGTGCCCCGGGAGACGATCGACAAGTGCATCAACTACGTCCGCCGCAGCCAGAATCCCGATGGCGGATTCATGTACATGGTCAGCGGCGGCGAGAGCGGTTTCGGCCGTTCTGCGGCCGGCGTCGTGGCGCTGCACAGCGCCGGGGTCTACGAGGGCCCCGAATTGGCGAAAGGCATCGAGTATCTGATGAAGTTTCTTCCCGGCGAAGGGCGGCCCAATCCCGGGGAAAGCTACTACTTCTACGCCCACTACTACGCGGTCCAGGCCATGTGGCGACAGGGAGGCGAAGCCTGGCAGAAGTGGTACCCGGCCATTCGCGACGAGATGGTCAGCCGCCAACGGGCTGACGGCTCCTGGATGTCGCCCATCTCCCCCGAATACGCCACCGCCATGTGCTGCATCGTTCTCCAGGTCCCCAACAACTACCTTCCCATCCTCCAGCGCTAGAGGACCTCTCCCGCAGCCGCCCAGGAGGCGTTCCCAATAGACGTGCGCGATTCCAGGAGATCCGCCCCTCCGCCGCCGCCCTTCAGCAAGGCGGCTTCCAGGAGATGGCCCATTCTGGGAATCGCGCAACCCGATCCCGATCGCGACAGCCGCTGGTACCGGCAGGAGTTTTTTTGCATCGGCTCCAGGCACGTTCCCTGCGAGCAGGTCCCTCGCTGCTGGCAGAGACTTCCTGTTTCCTCACACCCCTCGCCCGATAACAGCATGGTATTCCTCACCCTTTGCCTGGTCCTGTCCCTGACGCACGCCCCGGCAGCCGGCAAGCCGCTTGCCGTTCCGATCGAAGGGGACCCCTTTTGCGGCCGCCTGGTGAGTGTCGACGCCGGGGGCCTGATGGTGTTCGACGCCGAAGGCGGCAAGAGAGAGTTGGCCGCCGGCACTCTGGTTCGCTGGGGCGACTGCGAGGAAGCCGATCGTGCTCCCGTGTTCCTGCTCCGCGACGGCACGCTCCTGGTGGGGGCGATTCTGGAAGCCCGCCAGAACGAGTTGGCGCTGGACTCCGACTGCCTGGGACTTGTGCACGTGCCTCGCCAGCAGATCGCGGCCGTTGTGCTGCGGCTTCCCGCCTCCCGGCTCCAGCGAGATCGGCTCCTCGATGAAGCGGTCCGCAGCGAGGAACAGACCACCGGCGTGGTCATGCTCAACGGCGACCGGATGCGCGGCCAGTTGACGGCCCTCAGCGATCGCGGCGTTTCCCTGCGCACCTCCGTAGGGCCTGTCGAACTCGGCTTGGAGAATATCAGCACGATCACCTTTCCCGCGGTTTCCCCTGGTGAACCCGGCGGGCCCTCCGTCGTGGGCCTGGCCGACGGCAGCCGGCTCCGCGTCAAGCAACTGGTGGTGGATGGGGCGGCGGCCACCCTGCAACTGGCCGGCGGGCTCTCGTGGAAGACCCAGTCCAAACAGATCGTCTTCCTGCAGCCTGCCGCGGCGCGGCTGGTGTATCTCTCGGATCTGACCCCGGTTGGCTATCGCCATGTGCCCTATCTCGAACGCCAGTGGCCCTACCGGCCGGACCGCAATGTGATCGGGGGGCTGTTGCGCTGCGGAGGCCGCTTGTACCTCAAGGGGCTTGGGTTGTATACCGCGGCCCGCATCAGCTACGCACCGCCGGAGAACTCGGCCCGGTTCCAGGCCGCCCTGGGCATCGACGATGGAACCGAGGGGCTGGGAAGCGTTCGCTTCCGTGTGTTCGTCGATGGCGACCAGGAGTATGTGAGTCCCACGGTTCGGGGACTCGACGGGCCCCTTCCCGTCAACGTCGACGTCCGCGGTGCCCGGCGAGTCGATCTGGTCGTCGACTTCGCCGACGGCGCCGACGTGCAGGATCTGGCCAACTGGCTCGACGCCCGCTTTGTGCTCGTCCAGTAGGCTAATGCCGGTAGCCAAGTGTAACGAGTATGCAGGGGCCGCCGGCAATCACCTGGAGGCCGAGTTCCTCCGCCCGTCTGACGGCCTTGATGCTCTCGGCGCCCGGTTGCATCCAAAGTCGCTCGATGCCGGCCTCGTGGGCCTCTTCGACAATCCTCTCCGTCACCGCCGGCGGGGTGACGATCGACACGCCGTCAACCGGCTCCGGCAGGGAGGCCAGGTCGGGATAGCAGACCAGTCCCTCGACCTCCCGTGCCTTCGGATTGACCGGATACACCGCCAGCCCTTTCTGCTGGTACACCCGCAGAACCATGTTGCCATACTTCGACCGGTCGGTCGAAGCCCCCACGACGGCAAACACCCTGCCATCGAGGAACGCCCTGATTCGGTCTTGGATGTCCAAGAAGCGAGCCCCCTGGTTTTCGCGTGCCACCCGCTGCGGTCTGCCTTTTACGGGCCCTATGCGCCGTACTTGCCGAGCCGCCCGGCATGGGCCAGTGCCAAGGGCATCAGATAGATGGCCTCGAACTGGCCGAGGCCTCCCTTGAGGGCTTCCGTCTCGCCAAACGTCTGGCAGGCATCGGTGCGGCAGTTATCCCCCACAATCATCGTGGGAACCGGGTGCCAACTGTGGCTGGCCATCGTGGCCGGCGTGCTGTGGTCGCCGGTAACGATCAGCACGTTCGGCTTGAGCGCCTCGACCCTCGGTATCACCGCATCGAACTGCTCGATCATCTTCACCTTCGCGTCGAAGTTGCCATCCTCGCCGCGGCTGTCCGTGTACTTGAAATGGACGAAGAAGAAATCGTAGTCGTTCCAGGCCTTCTCCAGCACGTCGATCTCCTCGCTCAGCGAGGCAGGCTGGCCCACGACGTCCATTCCGACCAGCCCGGCCAGTCCTTTGTACATCGGGTAGACCGCAATCGCGGCGGCCTTCAGCCCGTAAACTTCCTGGTAGCTCGGCAGGTCGGGTTTGCGGGCGAATCCCCTCATGGTCAGGCAGTTCGCCTTCTTCTCGCCGGCAAGCAGCTTCTTGGCCTGCTTGTAGAACTCGATGGCGTCGGCACATGGGTCGCACACAAGATGCGGA
>CAZLWV010000164.1:0-2780 GCA_964563135.1 uncultured Planctomycetaceae bacterium | reverse complement strand
CTCAGCCGTCTTCTCGCTCGCCTCGTCCGCCGCCACCGGATCCAGGGGCGGCACACCCGTCTTCTGAGGATCCGTGTCGGCCACGTTCCCCCCCAGTCCCTCGCCCCGGAGCACGACCACAAAACGGTGCTCTTTGACCGGTTCCACGAATACCTCGATCCCCGGAATCTTCACCGCGTTGAGCTTCTTCGCCAGCGGGGCACTCTCCTCGCTGGCGATCCTGCCCGCCCGCCGATCGCTGATGTTCCCATTCTGGTCGATCGTGCAGAAGTTGCAGCGGATGGCCACGTCGTTGGGGCCCACCGCAAAACCGATTCCCGAGGCCTCCAGCACGCCGCGGCCGATCTGATACTTGAGCGGGTCGTACCCGAACAGGCCAAGATGCCCGGGACCGCTCCCCGGGGTGATCCCCGGCTTGATCGGAATCGAGGAGCCGAGCACCCCCTTCTTGGCCAGCCGGTCGAGATTCGGCGTATCGGCCTTCTCCAGCTCCGTCGGTCCGCCCGGCTCCTGGGGCAGTCCGCCGATACCGTCCGACACCATCATCACAATCTTGCTGTCGCCCGACGTCTTCAGGGAGCGGATCAGGTCGTGAAATTCCATGCTTCTGGTTCCTCGAGTCGAAGGGGAGAGGCGGGAACACATCCCGCGGGAGCCTGTGACCGGCCAACCGGCGCCGATCCGTAATCCCTCTTCCTACAGAAAACCCTGCTGCACGACAAGTGGGCGCCTGCCACGGCCCCCAGACCGTCCGGCGCGCCTTGCACACCTCGCAACCGGCAGGCACAGAACCATTTGCGTCCGTCACAGGCCCAGCCCCGCTTGGCCCCCTGGCAGGAAGGTCGTGGTCTGGGCTATGTTGCAGCTATCCAGGGCCAATCTCAAGCCCGCCAGCGAGGCCTCCCATGGGCCGAGACTGCCGGCACGGAGACGCGGTCTCGGGATTGGCTGCAACGAGTGTTGACACAACGTGGGAGTCTCTGACCGGCAACGGCAAGCACCCGCCGTGGATCTGTTGGCGGCTCCAAAAGGTTGACTCACCAAGACCAGTGGAAAGAATGCGATCATGACCCGCCTCGACAAGACCGAACCCTGGCAGAATCTTCAGGCCCACTTCCAGTCGGTCCAGCCGCTCCATCTGCGCGATCTGTTCCGCAACGACCCGGGTCGGGCCGGGCGCATGACCGTCGAGGACTGCGGCCTCCTGCTGGACTACTCGAAGAACCGGATCACGGACCAGACGCTCCAGTTGCTGCTGGCCCTGGCCGAGGCGGCAGGCCTGAACCAGGCGATCGAGCGGATGTTCACCGGCCAGAAGATCAATTCCACCGAAGACCGCGCCGTGCTCCACACGGCCCTCCGCAACCGGTCGAACAAGCCGGTTCTCGTCGACGGCCAGAACGTCATGGTCAAGGTCCGCGCCGTTCTCGACCAGATGGCCGGCTTCGCCGGCAAGATCCGCAGCGGAGCCTGGACCGGTCACACGGGCAAGCGGATCCGCAACATCATCAATATCGGCATTGGCGGTTCCGATTTGGGGCCCGTGATGGCCTATGAAGCCCTTCGGCCCTACTCCGACAGGAAACTGACCGTCCGCTTCGTCTCCAATGTCGACGGGACCCATCTGGTCGAGGCTACCCGCGATCTCGATCCGGAAGAAACCCTGTTCATCGTGGCCAGCAAAACGTTCACCACCCAGGAAACCATGACCAACGCCCAAAGCGCACGGGCGTGGCTGCTCGAGAAGCTCGAGGACGAGGCGGCCATCGCCAGGCACTTCGTGGCCCTGTCGACCAACGCCGAGAAGGTGGCCGAGTTCGGAATCGACGCCGAGCACAACATGTTCGAGTTCTGGGACTGGGTGGGCGGCCGCTACAGCCTCCCCTCGGCCATCGGATTGCCGCTCATGATCGCCATCGGCCCGGAGAATTTTCTCAGCCTGCTCGACGGCTATCATGCCATGGACCGCCATTTTCGCCAAACGCCCCTGGAGCGGAATATGCCGGTTCTGCTCGGGCTTCTGGGAATCTGGTACAACAACTTCTTCGGCTGCGCCAGCCACGCGATCCTCCCCTACGATCAGTATCTCTCCCGCTTTGCCGCCTATTTCCAGCAGGGCGACATGGAGTCCAACGGCAAGTACGTCACCCTCGACGGCCAGAACGTCGCCTGGCAGACCGGGCCGATCATCTGGGGCGAGCCCGGCACCAACGGCCAGCACGCCTTCTACCAGTTGCTGCACCAGGGCACCAGGATCGTGCCGGCTGACTTCATCGGCTTCGCCCGCAGCCACAACCCGATCGGCGATCACCATCCCAAGCTCATGGCCAACTTCTTTGCCCAGACCGAAGCGCTCGCCTTCGGCAAGACCCGCCAGGAGGTCGTGGCCGAAGGCACGCCCGAACGGCTCGTGCCCCACAAGATCTTCGAGGGCAACCGGCCCACCAACACGATCATGGCCCCGCTTCTGGATCCGGAAACCCTCGGCAAGCTCATCGCCCTCTACGAACACAAGATCTTCGTCCAGGGCGTGATCTGGCAAATCAACAGTTTCGACCAGTGGGGAGTCGAACTGGGCAAGGTGCTTGCCAAGAGAATCCTCCCTGAACTGGAAGCAGAGGAAGAACCCCAATTGGCGCACGACTCATCGACCAGCCAATTGATCGCATGGTTCCGGACCCATCGTTGACGAGTGTTTCTGCGTTCTCAGTCTTAATCTTAATCTTAACTGGACTTTTGCAAACAGCCGTTTGGTCTTGAAAAGATAGGAGGTTTAGCGA
>CAZLWV010000163.1:11581-17696 GCA_964563135.1 uncultured Planctomycetaceae bacterium | reverse complement strand
CTAGGAGGCGACGGCCGTTGCGCGTTGGGCTACGGTGGTTTCAGCAGCGTCAGCCACGCGGCACGGCGCGTCGAGGCGGGTGGCTGTAGCGGGCCCGTCGATCGGCTGAAAGGGAAACTGGGCTGACTACTATTTACTACTGAAGCTCCGACCCCACAAATAGAAGAACAGACCACCACAGAGGGCACAAAGAACACGGAGAAGGAATGACAAGGCGCAGCCGAGATGAACTGCTGGCGATGCTGGACGATTGCATAACGGGATTGAAGAGACCTCCAACGTCCGACGCTTGCGGAGGTTGATGCCTCGTTCGACAAAATAGACCATCCGCATAATATTCTTGATATCTGAAGTGAATGAACGTAGGGGTGACGGGCCTGGAGACCCGTCCTACGGGGATGCGATGGCGGTGCGTAGGGCGGCGGTGAGTATGGCCTTCGGCCAATAAAATTGGGGTGGGGCCGGAGTCCTGGGGCGGGTGCCCCAGGCTACGGTGAGTTTGGCCTTCGGCCAAGGGGCGGACAGAGAACAGAGAACAGAGAACGGAGGACAGAGGAGACAGGAGTCAGGGGAGCAGGCAGAGGGGGTTGAACAGGTATCGGAGTTATCAGAGGAAGAGAGAGGCAGGGGACAGGACAGAGCGGCAGGAGGCAGGGGCAGTGGATAGCGAACAGGCATTGCTGCGGCCTGGCGGGTTCGGGGACACAGTATTGGTTTTGGTTCAGTGGGCAATTTCGCATTCCGATGGTTCCGTACACAACGCCCGGACTACCCCGGAATTCCTGGATTCAGACGTTGGGGGTGACTGTTGACTCCGGTCGCGTCAAGGGTCATACTCTGACCCGAAAGGTGAGGCTTCTCCGATCCGGTCTTTACCGAGGGGAGAACTACGGGAGTCGCTCTCCACGGAAACTCGGTTCAGCAGCGGCATTGAACCAAACGTTTCCCACGTGGCTGTTTCGTGCCCTGGTTTGAAATGGCACTTGCACTGGTCGTTCCCTGCCGACGAAGAAAGGTGCCCTCATGGAACTGATCGTTCCTTGTCCGGGTTGTCAGAAGAAGTTGAAGGCGAAAGAGAAACTGTTCGGGAAACGGGTGAAGTGTCCCGCTTGCGGACAGGTGCTGTTGATTCCGGAGGCACCGCCTCGGTATGCGGAGGAGGCGGAGGAGGATTCCTGTGGGAGTCTGGCGGAGGCGGTTGAGAAGCAGAATGCGGGTGAGGCTGCGAAGTTTATTCATGGACTGCAGTTCACGCTGATCCAGGTGGAGGATGAATCCGGGAGTGGGGCGGTCACGCCGATGATGGCCAAAATCGACGACTTTCCGGTAGTGGTTGCGTTTGAGTCGATGGCCCATGCACAACAGTTCGCGACCGCCATGCCTGAAATGTTCGACGGCGGTGGCTCCATCCCAGGGTTCGTGGTCGAGGGAGTCGATCTTGTGAAGCCGCTTCCCCAGGGATGTGGGCTGTTGTTGAATCCGGAGACAAACGATTGCGTAGTGCTTCCACCGAGCCTGGTCGATAAGCTGAGAACAATCCAACCGAGGCCGGATTGGGGGCTGCCGGCGAAGAGTGGCGGGCCGGAGGCGGAGGCGGTTCGGTCGCGGGCAATGACGTTTCTGAAGGACCGGGGTTTTCGCCCGGCCAATTGGTTGCCGCTCCCCGATATGGCTCGCGGGGTTCGGCCGGTCGCCGAGGTGGCCGGGAGGCTGATGGCTCTAGGAGCCTTGTTCATGTGGGCGTCGGCTCCAGAAGAGGCGATCCCGACGAAGGCCCTGCAGAAACACCTGAAGAGGAACAAGCTTGGCAAATGGCTGACGAAGGATGAGGCAGCTTGCATGTCGCTATCTCGCAACAAGGCGAGGAACGAGCACGGCGGTTCGGTGGGGTGGAGGCTGGAGAACATGTGGGCCCTGGCGTGGGTGTTGGGGTTTGACGCGGAGCCGACGATTGAAGCGTCGCAAATTGACCATGCAATCGTTCACCGGATGTTGTTCGAGTTTCTGGGCGGCCTGGACGGGACGGTCGAGGGGCTGGTGCAGAAATCGAGGCCTCGATCGGCCGCCGAAGTGAACGCGATGGAGGATCGGTTCTACTGCGCCCACAACGCCGTGCGCAGTGCCCAGACGGGCGAGGACACCGTGCCGAAGGGCTTTCATCCGGTCATGCACGGGGGAGTCGTGCACGAGCGGCGTCATTCACTGACGTGGTGCCTGTCGGCAGGTACGGCATGGGAGGATACGGACTTGAGCACTTGAGCGGATGAATCGCGTGACCGCCCAACGAGACCGCTCTGAAACACGAATTCCTCGCCGGTTCCGGCTCGACTTTACCCGCCCGCCAGCAGGCTCTCGAACACTTCTTCGTAGCGGGTAGCAGCACTTCGGGGCGCCATATTCTGGCCCGGTTGCGGCAGCGGCGGCTCGCTTCGGCGTAGAATCCTTCGTCGTCCCAGAGACGAATGATCGTCTCGACCCACGGGGCAACCTCTCACTTTGGTCGTGCAAGTCGCGCCTGCAGTCCAGCGCGAATTTCGGAGACGCATTACCTATTTCGCGGTTCGGTTTGTTCGCGGCTTGCGCCGTTTGGGCTTCGGGCCGGGTTTCTGCGGTTTCAAGACACGACCAACAAGACGCTCCAACCGATCCAAGAATGCCGAACCGCCCAGGGGCCGGCCGGTACGCCCGTGCGCATGCAGGTCGCGAAGCTCCGGTGTTGCTCGCAATCGACGCTTCGGGGGCGGACTGTTCGAGTGGATCACTGCCGAAGGAGAGGGCCTCAGATTGGGCTGGTCTCGATCGAAGAGATAAAGAAGCCTTCGAGGAATTGGTTGTTCAGGCCGTCGACGGTTAGCGTGTCTTCGCCGGGCCCGCCGTACAGGTAGGCCTTTTTGCGAAGAACGTTGTTGTCGCCGATGGCCAGCAGGTCATTACCGCATCCCAAATTGACGACGGCGACGCCAAAAGTCTCCGATCCATCGATTTGAACAGTGTCATGGCCGGCTCCCGTCAGGATGGTGGCTGCTCCATGGACCTTCGAATCGACCAGAGCTACATCGTCGTCTTTCTCGCCGGTGACCAAGACCAGCGAGCCTGCTTCGCATCCCGCAATTTCGACTGCCTTTGCACCTCGGGTGCCCATGGCGATATTGACCAGACCTCCCGCCCTGGAATCAAACATTGCCAGGCTGTCTATTCCAGTGCCCATGGAAATTGCGACACCCATGGTGATGTTGGATTCCCCGATGAACAGATTGTCGTTGCCGCCCCCTGTCGCGATGGTTGCCAGCTTCGCGTCGAGGCCCCACTCGGAGGCGTCTTCGGCAAACACGGCGTCATTGCCGATGGCAATCTCGTCGGTGCCGGAGCCGGTTACCAGGGAGAACCCGAGCCCGACCTGGAGGGTCTGGACATACACTTGATTGTTGCCCGTACCCATGTTGACGGATGCGTTGTACTTGACGTGCGTGGCAATGGTTCCGAAGAGATCGTTGCCCGAGCCGGTGTTCACCATCAGACTATCCAGTTGGGAATCTTCCACGCCCACGGTGTCGCCGCCCGAGCCTGTATTCACCACCAGGCTCTTCACTTGGAGAGCCGTCAGGCCCACGGAGTCGTCGCCCGAGCCTGTGTTGACTGTCAGGCTATTGGCTTGGGAGTTTTCGATGCCCACGGCGTCGGCCCCCGAAGAGGTTGCGATCGAGAGCGTGCCGACCCTCACGCAGCAGACTCCGACTTCCTCGTTTCCGGATGGGCCCATGTCAATGGTGGCGTTACGACTGATCGAAGAATTCGAGACTCCGAGCGAGTCGTTTCCTTTGCCGCCTTTGAACACGAGACTGCCGGCCATGTCCGCCTCAATCTGGACGGTGTCGTCGCCACCCTTCATGTCGATGTTGAACGACTTCACCGTGTGGGGGACGACAACTGGATCGACGTCGCCGTTCAACTGGGTGCTCGCGTCTCCGGTGGCCGTAACTTCGAAATCGCCGTAGACATTTGCGGCGATGGCAATGTCGTTGGCGAGATTATCGCCCCGGATCGTGGCGACACTCCCCGCCCAACTAACGGCCACGTTGCCAGCCAACAACTCTCTTCGCTCCAACAATTCCAGGCGTAGTCTTGTTGCAAACTTGCTTCGTCGTAACATGTGTTGCTCCTTGACTTCTGGGAAGTTCGACCGATAGTGTTTCCGAACAACTCGCCGCGCAATATGCGCCAACGTATCAAGGTTCTGCGCAATGTCAATCACTGTCGGAGAATGTCGTGGGGTGTCAAATACCTATGGCAATTATCCGAATTCGGCTTCACGTACTGATTCCCCGTTGGCACGAAGTTGGCCGACGCGGAGGTCCGCTGCGGCTCGATCACCCAGATTGCGGCTATCTGCGAGTTCAGCATGGGAGGGGCTCATTGGCTTGCACGTGACAGGGCATTTCAGACACGTAAACTGATCAAGGGCGGAGGACATTGCGAATGTTCGTGCACTGACTGTGGGCTCTCGTGATCTGGTCTCGGTCGAACAGTTCGGTCGGATTGGAAAGGCTTTGTGGGGCTTGATGATTCCTGACTCACATTCTTTCGAAGATCCCACAATCCAACCTCTTGAGGGGAAATTGTCACATTCCCGGTGCGCAATTGACCGGCTGCTCGTGATCGTGGAAACTGACCGCATGAACCAAACCGATAAGCCAAAACGCCGGTGGCTCCAATTCAGGCTCAGGACGCTCCTGCTGGCCACTCTCGTCCTCAGTCTGACGCTTTCCTGGTTCGCCGTGAACATCGAAAAGGCGAGGCGAAAGAAGAACTCGGTCATGATCATCAGGAATATGGGGGGCTGGGTCTATTATGAGCCGCTTGCGGACTGGTGGGCCCCCGAATGGTTCCACAAGTTGCTCGGAGAAGACTTCTTTGCGGACGTGCTGGAGGTGAATACGGCCAACACGGATTTTGGCGACCGGGAGGCCCGGTGTCTGCGGGAGCTCACCGGCCTGGAGTGGCTCGATATTGGAGGCACTCAAGTTACCGACACCGGACTTGCGCATCTGGAAGGGATGACCAGCCTTCATCGACTGCACCTTGACGGGACGCACGTCACCAATGCCGGACTTGCACATCTGGAGGGGCTGACCGGGCTCACCACACTGGAACTCAGCGGCACGCAGATCACGGACGATGGGCTGGCGAGTCTTGCGACGCTTGCTGGCCTCATCGACTTGAAGCTCCGTGGCACGCAGATCAATGGATCCGGCCTTGCCCAGTTCCGCGCAAAGAGCCTTCAGTGGCTCGACCTCGCCGCTTCGCGAGTCACCGACACAGGGTTGGAAAGCCTTGATGGACTGGCCGGTCTCACGTCCCTGGATCTCACGGGCACGCGCGTGACCGATGCAGCACTCGCGCATGTCAAGGGACTGGTGAATCTGGAAGTACTCAACCTGCGAGATACGGGAGTCACCGACGCCGGGCTGGAATACCTCGGAGGACTCGCGAGCTTGAAGAAGTTGGACCTCGGCGGTACACAAGTCACCGGCGTTGGACTCGGCCATCTTCAAGGATTGACCAACCTCACCTGGCTGGACCTGGAGAAGACCAGGACCACCAACGCTGGACTCGAACATCTTGACGGACCGGCCAATCTTAATTGCTTGAGCCTCGCGGATACGCAAATCACGGACGCCGGAATTGCGTACCTCGGAAGGCTGACCAGTCTCATCGACTTGCGACTCCGCGGCACCCCGATTACCGACGGGGGATTGCCGTCTCTCAAGGGGCTGGCCAACCTTGAGTCTCTGGATCTTGTGGGCACCCAGGTTACGGACGAAGGCGCTGAGAGATTCCAGAATGTATTACCCCATTGCCAGGTCTCCCGAGAGTTGGCCCCTTCGCCGCCCCTGACAGCGGATTCCAAGTGAACGATCTTGAGAGTCGGATTCGGGGTCAGAGCCGGGTCTGACCCCAATTCCCGGCCCTGTGTCCCAGAAATTGCCCTACTGCTTGAGTCTCCAGAAACGAGGGGTCAACAGGACGAGAATCGGGAACAACTCCAGCCGTCCCAGGAGCATCAAGAAGCTGAGCAGCAGCTTGCTGGCGGGTTGAAAGTGGGCATAGGTCTTCG
>CAZLWV010000163.1:0-11571 GCA_964563135.1 uncultured Planctomycetaceae bacterium | reverse complement strand
CCCCGGGCCCACCCCGTTCAAGGTGGCGGCCACACCGCTGGCACAGTCTATGAGTTTTTCATGGGGGTTTCCAGGAGGTGCGGCCCAGGTTGCTTCGGGCTCAATTGCCAGCAGAAGCAGCCACGCGACCGCCGCAATGAGCAGAAAGGTGGCGAAATAGAGGATCACGTCGCGAACGACCTCAGGTTCGACCGACTCTCCGTTGACACGAAGTGGCCGAATAACCCTCGGCCGATAGGCCTGTTCCGTCTCCAACGCCAGTGCCTTGACGAGAATCAGATACCGAATGACCTTGATGCTGCAACTGGTGCTGCCGGCACATCCGCCGACGAACATGAGGAAGAACAACAGGCCGCGCCCGAATTCACTCCATCGGTCGAAATCGTGGGTCCCGAAGCCCGTATTGGTAAGGATGGAAGTCACCTGGAATATTCCGTAGCGCATGGCTTCCGGGAAGCTCTGGAAGTCTCCGTGCGACAGGCCGAACAGGGCGATGAGCATCGTCGATCCGGCCAGGATTGCCGCATATGTGCGGAACTCGACATCGCGGAGCAGCCTACCCGGCTGCAGCAGGATGAGGTAGTAGAGCCATGCGAAGTTGACGCACGAGATGGCCATGAACAGGGCGATCGTCATCTCGATCGACACGCTGCGAAAATGGCCGACGCTGTCGTTGTAGGTGCTAAATCCCCCGGTGGCAATGGTTCCAAAGGCATGGCAGAGGGCATCGAAGAGCCCTACCCCTTGCATCAACAGCAGAACGGTGAGCAGGACGTTGAGTCCCACGTAGATCGCGGCGAATGTTCGCGCGGCATGTTGAACGCGGCTGTGCCCGACATCCTTGCTCGGCCCGGGCAGTTCGGCGCGGAAGATCGCCTTGCCGGCAGAACCCTGCCCCAAGAGGGCCACAAACAGGACCATGATTCCAAGACCGCCGAGGAAATGGGTTGCGGACCTCCAGAACAGAATCGCCCGCGGAACGAGCCGCGGATCTTCCAGATCGGTGATCACCGTCGCCCCGGTTCCCGAGAACCCGGAAGCGGACTCGAAGATGGCGTCGGCCACACTCATACGGATTCCGGCCGCTGGTGACGTCGAGTTCGGACGGTCCTGACGTCCTTTGCACGTCCCACTGAACAGGAAAGGAACGGCCCCCAGGACGGTCGCCAAACACCAACTCAAGCCGACGATTGCCAGGGCTTCTTTGCGGTACATCTGATGGCCTGCGCTTCGTCCGGATCGCAACAGCGTCAAACCGAGGAATACGGAGAGGGTCATGGAGGCCAGCAACGCGAGGATGGCGTTCCATTCGGTGGAGGGAGTACCACTGCAGGCCGGCAGCGCCCAGGGGAGACTCAGTGCCATCGAAGCGCCGATCAGCAGCGAGACAACACCCAGGCTCTTGGCAATCAGGGCAGAGTTCATGAATAGACTTACCGGCAGACAAATCAGCGAGCAATTCAGTCAGACACAGGATCGCCGCCGGTTTGCCAATGCACGGGGATCAGCAACCCGGAGCGACCCTTTGAGTGTAGAGCACCTCACGATCCTTCCAATCGCTCTTGACAGGATCTTGATGTCCACGGGGCAAGAATTGACACATTCTTGAGGGCCCCGTGGGCAAGCCTGCTGGAAAAGAACCCCGGGCTCGGGCTAGGGACGCTCGGCCAGGCGATATCCGACGCCGGGCTCGGTGAGGATGATCCGGGGACGGGCCGTATCGTGTTCGAGTTTTTTGCGCAAGTTTGCGACGAATACGCGCAGATAATGGGTTTCCTGCACACAATGGGGTCCCCAAACCTCCTTGAGCAGGAAGCGATGGGTGAGGACCTTCCCGGCGTGGCGGACCAGTGTGGCCAGCAGGTCGAACTCCAGTTTGGTGAGCCTGACTTCCACTCCCTCCCGAAGAACTCGCCTGGCGGCAAGGTCGATCTGGATCGCATCGAACTGGTAGACGGTTTCGAGAGAACCGCACTGGCCTTCGCCGACCCGCGCCCGATGCCGCATGGCCACGCGCAGGCGTGCCAGGAGTTCGCCCACTCCGAACGGTTTGGTCAAGTAGTCGTCGGCACCGGCATCCAGAGCCGCGATCTTCTCGCGCTCCTGATCGCGTGCGGAAAGAACGATGATCGGCACGGCCGACCAGCCTCGGACTTCGTGGATCAGTTCCTTGCCGTCGCGGTCGGGCAAGCCCAGGTCGAGGAGCACAACGTCCGGGGGATCCTGCGTCAGGATTCGCAGGCCCTCCTGGGCCGTTGCTGCTTCGAGGACGCGGAAACCTTCCCCGCAGAGCGAAGCGCGCAGGAATTTGCGGATGGGGGATTCGTCTTCAATCACAGCGACCAGCGGTGGGTTGGGGTGTTCAACGCTCATGACAACGGTTCTCCGGATTCGGCGTCGTGCACCCTTGGCGGCGAGCCTTCGGAGGGCAGCTGGAGCCGAAACAGGGCTCCGCCTCCCTCCCGATTGTGCGCCGTGATCGATCCTCCGTGGGCATTGGCGATGGCACGGCAGATCGGTAGGCCCAGCCCCGCGCCGCGCGAGTCGGCGGGAATGTGACGGCCCCGTTGGAAGGTCTCAAAGATGAGTTCCGTTTCCTCAGGATCCAGTCCCGGGCCACGATCCGCCAGTTCCAGCACAATCCCCGAGGCGGACGCTGTTCCTCGGAGAACGAGCGGACTGGTCTGGGGGGTGTAGCGCAAGGCATTCTCGACCAGATTGACCAGAACCTGTTGAATGAGAACCACGTCAAAGTGTCCCATGAGAAGCTCCTCGGGGAGCTCGACCGCGACCTGCCGATTGCCGAGCAGACGCTCCAGGCGGTGCAGGGTCGAGCCGATGACTTCTTCGACGGGATACCAGTCCTTCTCGACGTGAACTCGGCCTGCGGAGAGCTGCGTGAGGCGAAGGAGGTTCTCCACCAGACGGGAGAGCCGATCCGACTCCTCGAAGACGGTTGTGAGCAGCTCGCGGCGAGTGCGTGAATCGATGCCTTTTTCGCCTTCCTCCAGGAGACTGCTCGACGCCCCGGCAATGACGGCCAGGGGGGTGCGGATATCGTGGGAAACCGACGCCAGCAAGGCGCTCCGCAACTCTTCTGATTCGGCCTTCACCTGGGCATTCTGCGATTCCAGGGTCAATCGGTCCCGCTCGAGGGCCAGGGCGATCAGGTTGCTGTAGGCCTCCAGGAGAGAGCGGGAGTCGGGCAGCAACAGCTCCTCGGCATCTTCACGGCACACTCCGAGGACGCCCACGGTTCCGTGGGGAGACGAGAGGGGAAGATACAATGCCTCCACGGATGGAAGCGTGTCGGTGGCGCGGCCGGCAACCTGGTCGTGATCGAAGACCCATTGGGCGACGGTGATTTCGTGGGCTTTGGCAGCAAACGGGGCATGATGGTCGAGGATCGGGAACAACCGCCCTTCCTTGGGGAGCAGGATGACCGCTTCACCGCCAAACACCTGGGAGACCACCCGTTCGGCTTCGGCGACGAGAAAATCCCGGCCCATGATGCCGGCCAGTTTCCGGCTCAACCGATGAAGGGCTTCCGTCCGGCGCTCGTTGCGATGGGCCAGATCGGCCTGGCGCTGAACGCGATCGGTCAGGGCCACGGTCGTCAGGCCGACCAGGAGCATGACGGCAAAGGTGACCAGGTACTGGGTGTCGTGGACCACGATGGTGTAGTACGGCTTGGCGAAGAACACATCGAACAACAGCACCGCCAGGAATGAGGCCGTCACGGAAGGCCAGAGTCCGTATCGTGCACTGATGAAGACGATTCCCAGAAGGAAGGTCATCACAAGGTTGGCCTCGGTCAATCCCAGCCAACGCCACGCCCAGGCGATTGCCGTGCAGACAGCGAGGACACCTGCGGTTCCGAGCCAGGCTCCCAGTGGTGTCTTCCGCGAGGGAAAGGTGAGGGGCGCTGCCGGCAGGGATTCCGCCGCGCCGCGCACGACCACGACATCGATGTCGCCGCTGTCGCGGATGAGTCGATCGGTCAACGTGGGCCCTCGCCAGAGCGTCCGCCGCCGCGGTTCGGACTTGCCGATGACAATCTTGGTCACATTTCGCCGACAGGCGTAGTCGAGGGTTTCGGCGACGAGATCTTCGCCGACGAGTGTGACCGTCTCGGCGCCGAGCCTCTCCGCCAGGCGCAGATGGGCCAGCAATCGGCCGCGATCGGCCGGGGACATGCGTGCCGCCCCTGCGTCTTCCACGTGGACCGCGACCAGTTCCCCCTGCAGAGAGCCGGCCAGCCTTTTGGCGGCGCGAATGACCTTGGCCGAAGTGGGGCTGGGGCCGATGCAGACCAGCAGGCACTCGCGGGTTTGCCAGGCAGCTTGTGCACCGCGGCCGGTGCGAGCCAGCTCCACATCGACGTGCACCCGTTCCGCCGTTCGCCTCAGGGCCAACTCGCGGAGCGCCACCAGGTTTTCCTTCTTGAAGAAGCTCTTCAAAGCCTGCTCCGCCTGGGGCGGGACGTAGACCTTTCCTTGCTTCAGCCGTTCCAGCAGATCCTCGGGCGGGAGATCGATGAGAGCCAACTCGTCGGCACGGGAGAACAGGTCGTCGGGAACCGTCTCCCGCACGATGACGCCGCTGACCTTGGCCACCACGTCGTTGAGCGATTCGATATGCTGGACGTTGCAGGTAGTCCAAACATCGATACCTGCCTCCAGCAGTTCCTCCACGTCTTGCCAGCGTTTGGCGTGACGAGAATCGCCGGCGTTGGTATGGGCCAACTCGTCGACGAGGATCAATTGGGGATGGCGGGCGAGCGCTTCCTCGAGGTCGAACTCGCGCAGGGACACCCCACGGTAGGACACCTGCAATGCTGGAAGCGTCTCCAGTCCTTCGAGGAGGGCTTCCGTCTCGGGGCGCCCGTGCGGTTCGGCATAGCCGACAACCACATCGATCCCGGCCGCGTGCTGGCGGCGGGCGGCTTCGAGCATGGCGTAAGTCTTGCCGACGCCAGCCACGTAGCCGAAGAAGATTTTCAGCTTGCCGCGGCGCCGACGGGCCTCTTCGGCCTGTACGCAGGCCAGCAATTCATCGGGATTGGGTCGCTCGCTCATGGGTCCGCCTGCCCTATTGGTGGTCAGGAAAGCAGTGCAACGACCGTTCGTTGTCTTCCCCGCGAAACCGGCCTCCCGCTGGTCGGCCTCGTTGCGTTACTTTTCTGAGGATCAATAAACAGCCAGCTCGGGCTCTACTTCTTCCAGACATTCTATCCCCGCGACGAAGCTCTTCCCATGCGGGTCAGTCGTCCGTTTCGTCCAATGCCAGATTCAGGCGCAGGACATTGACGAGCGGTTCGCCGCCGAGGAGGAAGAGCGACGGCGATTCGGTGGACTCCCGGACGAGGCGTTCCAAGATCTCCACCGGAAGCCCGCGGGCACGGGCTACCCGAGGCAACATCAGCAGGTTGAAGGCGAGCATCGACAAGCAGTACTGCTTCCAGTTCTGCCCACGGCTGCCTCCCTTTCCCAGCATCGCCCGGCTTATGGCTTCATAGCGGCGACGCTTGAGGGCCGTATCGTCCGGATCCATGGCCCAGCGCAGGTATCGGCCCAAGGGCCAGGAAATCGCCATTGCAGCCCCGATGACGAGGGCGGCGGTCAAGATAGCGACCATTGTGTCTGTCCCCGCTGCCGATTCAGAAGCGTTCCGGCCTGAGCATGACGTAGCACAGATAGCCGAAGGCGCAGATCGTGGTGGCGATCACACAACCGTTCACGCAGAGTTCCATCGCCGTCTCCTCAGCATCGATTGCAGGCGAAAACGAAAGCCAGCATTGCCGCAAACGCGGCCAGACCGACAAGCAACATGAGCAACCACATCATGGTCTCGAACTCCCGGGATCGTCCTGTGGCGTTACCAGGCAGGCACCTTGCTGCCAGATGAATGGTATCCAATCGGAGGTCAAAAGGGGGTCAAACCTGAATCGCGATGCGTCAAGAAAGCATCAAGGGTTCGGGGTCAGACCTAGGTCTGACCCCAAACCCGCTCACGGCGTTGGTCGTGCTCGTCAGGCGTCAAGCGGCCTTTACTTCGTCACGCCTCATCTCTTTCACCTAGCGCGAACTCAAATGCTTGCATGATGGCAAGGACGAAGTTGGCAGCGAACCTGTGGTCAACGTTTTCCTCCATCCAAGCCTTTAGCGCCTTGTGGTCGGCCGTCAGGCGGGCTTCAGCCTTGGCGAGCGACAGCCCTTTGACACGCTGCTCTAGCAACTGGTCGAGCAGGGACGTATCCAAATCCTCGTTGACTTCCTCCGACGGCAAGGAGAATAAGTCATCCATGAACGGTTGAAGGTAACGCACTCGCGATGGCAGTGGAGGCCCTGGTGGAGTCTTTCGACGTTTCTTCTTCTTGGCGTAGCGGGCACTATGGGCGTTAATATCGTCACCTGTCTTGAGAACCACCGCGCTCTCGCGGTCCCACGAAAACGAATCCATGACCTTCTGCCAAAGCGACTCCACATCAGCAAACGGGCTATCCCCTTGCACGCGAAACACAGCAACCGTGCTGGATGGGTCGTCGAGATACGAGACCCGCAGCCAGCCGTAAGTGACTAAGGGCTGTCCGATGATACGATTCTCAGAAACTACTTCGATTCCTGGATGTGGAGAAGCAACAGCGCCTTCACGAAGTACATCAACAACAAGCGGCTCCATGCCGTGATGTGGCCCTCGGATCGTGCTTTCCGCCGCTTCGCGGGTGGCCTGGTGTGAAGTAATGGTGACAATGATCGCTGTCGGCCCATTCTTCACGGCGGCGTATAGCTCGGGAAAAGGACTTTGAATAACCAGTTGTGAAGGCAAGAGAATCCTCGCACCGGCTTCTTCATGCCAAAAGAACTCTTGATCTGTGCTCAATTTCCTCATATCTTACCTCAGACTGGAACCGGAACAACCAAGAACGGATCGCGTTTCCAGCGGAGGACCAAGCCGTAGAACGCGCGGAGAAGCCCGCCTTGTGTCGAGTTCTCAAGAGCAGGCACCATACATCCCATTGCAGGTCCGGCAGGGCCTCCTTTGTCGGTCGATGCGAAGGGGTATTCATCAAGCTGATACCCCGCTGGCGCGCTCGCTCGCAAGAAGGGCCATGTCGTTCTTACCCATGCTCTGTTCGTTGCGGTTAGTGCGTTGCTTGGCCCGTTGTACGTCAGCACGAACCAGTTGGGATGCGTCGCTAGGCAACTCACGTCAAAGACAAAGATGTTGGGCATCATGCTCTTGACTACGGGGAACACAGGTAGCTTCTTCCGCCGCAAAGTCTCAACAGCTTCCGCCGTCGCATCAGCCACCTTCGCCAGGGCGTCGTCAATGGCCTTGGCCATTTCCTCCGGGTGTGTGCGTATGATGTCAGTCGCTTGCATCCAGACATCGGGAACCGCGACGGTCGTTGCCGCAACGTGAGTCGGATTCGGGGTCGGACCTTGTTTTTAGTTTCAGGTGACCGTTGTACGAGAACAGCTCCCAGCCACAGCGAACCACCGGTTCCTCCAGATCCGTGAGAAGCTTCTCGCGGTCGTGGTCGCCCAGGAAGATGGCTTGCCGCGCGCTATCACGCGACAGGATGTGATCAATCGCTCCCTCGTGTTCGATGCGCAATGGTCGAGCCATGGGCTGAGTCCAGCAGCCGAGGCTGGCCTTGTCAACAAAAAACAAGGTCTGACCCCAGATCCGTCCGGCCCCCGGCCACCCGCGTCCCGATTTTCAGCTCTGACAGAGCGCTAGTGCACCAGCAGGAGCTGGTAGTGGCGCCGACCACCATCGGCGTCGTCGAAGTCGTATTCCCACAGGACCGGAAAGGCTGTGTTTCCCTCCAGGGCACGGCACTCGGCCACGAGCCGCGGCAGGGTCTGGTCGAAATGGCTCCCTTTGTCGCGGGAGTTCTTGCAGAGCAGCAGGTGCGAGAACCCGGCCTTGCGAAGCAGCGGTACGAGTTGTCCGGGACGGTCGACCGCAAGATGGTAGCCGGTGTGCCGCCGGTAGACGCTTTCACGAGTCACGGGGCAGTGGAAATAGTAGGCCCGATGGTCGAGGCTGAGGAGACGGCCGTGCTGGCCGAACGATGCGTTCGAAAGGGTCGCCGCTTCCCAGGTGGGTTCTGCCCGCGTCAGGTACTGGTCGCGCGACTCCAGTCCTGCCGCCACCGCCAGTTGCTCGTGCGAGCGGACTGCCGACACAGCGGCGTAGGCGGCGATGATCGCGCACACCACGGCGGTTCCGAGCCAACGGGCTGGGACCGGGAAGCGCCGCATCTCGGCAACGACCCACACGACCGCCACCGCAGCGATCGGGATGGCCGGCAACAGGAACCGCACGTTCTGCCGCATCAGGTACCACGCGATCCAGTAGGCGGTGCCGATCACCAGCAGAGTTCCCAGCCCGCCAAGCCGTCGCACCAGCAAGAGGCCGGGCAGAAAGGCCAGAAACACGACCCCCGGTTGATGGCTCCGCCCGCCCAGGCGATCGGGATCCATGGTCACGTGCCACGCGGCCGTGATCGGGCCCCAAACGGTACGGCCCAGCCGCGACTTGCTTTCGGGGAGGGTCTCGTGGGCGTCGCTGTAGACGGGGCGGGCGCTGATTGTGTCGAGCGCCTGCCGGCATGTGGATTGCACGGTGTGCCTCCGTTTGGTACCGTCCTGACGGGGCCGTCGGGCCTGAAGACTTCGCTCAGAAACGGATAGACGGGATTGCCCCGGTGCCACGCGGCGCGGAGATACCAGAGCCCGGCGGTGCTCACGGCCACCACCGTGACGACAGCGATGCTTTCCAGCACGAGCCGCCTTTTCTCGCGCCGGCGGCATGCCACCCAAACGCATCCGGCGGCCATGGCCAGCCCGAAGAGCAGCGCGAGGTACTTGGTGGCCAGCGCCCCGCCAAAAGCAAGGCCGGCAACGACGAGCCAGCGGCGTCCTTCCTCGAGCATGACGGCCCGCCACCAGGCGGCCAGGGCCACGGTGGTTGTCAGGGCCAGTCCCAGATCGTTCATCGGTGCGGTCATCTGGTTGGTCACTCCCGGCACAACCAGTGCAATACAGCCGCCGATCCAGGCCCACTGCCGCCCCACGACCGGTCCGGCAAGGACCACGGTCGCCCCGGCCAGCAACAATCCCAGCAGCCAGTGAATGAGCCCTGCCGCCACCGGGCCGTCGAGCGCCAAGCCCCAGAGGAACCACATTTCCACCAGCAGCGGGAAGGTCGAATTCTCGCTGTAACGATCGTAGACCAGGTGATGGTCGGCAAGACACGCCTTGGGGAGTTCGAGGTGATAGCAGAGGGCGTCGCCGGCGGTTGTGGGGGCCAATGCCCCGACCAGGGCCCCCAGCGCCGCGATTGCCGCGCAGCCGGCGGCAAACCAGAGAAGCCAGCCCGGAGGCGCCACGCCCGAACCGTCGGCAAGCTCTGCGCCGTCTTCCATGTCGCCGTCCGAACCGGGCCCCGGGAAGGATTGGGGCGACACAATGATGGCAATCGTCCAGAACGCCACGGCCAGGGTCAGCACGGCGATCAGCGGCACGTAGAGCAGCCCCATGAGCCCCATCAGGGCCAGGAGTGTGCCCGCCACAACCAGTCCCACGGTGATGCTGAAGACGCCGTGCGCCAGACGATCGCGGACCTCCAGCCGCAGTCCGTGCAGCACCAGAGTGCCCAGCCCGTAGGACGATACGGCGACAGCAGCAACAACGAGGATGGATTGAACTTGGGCGAGCATGGCGGAGCGGGGCCTGGGGGAGTCGTTCAGAACAGATCCAGCATTGCGGCCAGGTAGATACCGGTGACGATCGCGGCCCACGAGACCAGCAGCCAGGCCTTCCACCGCGCAATCGGCGGCGGGCTTCGCCGGCCCTGGCGATCCTCATCCAGGAACAGCGATGCGACGAGCTGCCGCACGTCGCGCGGTGTGCGTGACGGATCTTCGGTCGTGACGCCGGTATCTCGAATGGGAGCGATCATGAGATCGGGCCTTTCATGTTTCGCAGTGCCGGGAGGGCTCGGGCAGCAAACGTTCGAGGGCGGCGATCACCGCGCCGGGCCGGATGCCTCGCATGCACGGGTGCTGAGGAATCGGGCAGGTTTTTCGATGGCAGGGCCGGCAGGACACCTCGGATTGAAGTGCGACGACTTTTTCGCCGCGCGGTTGCCACTGCTGGGCGGAATTGGTGCCGCTGAACAGTGCGACCACGGGGGTCCCCACGGCCGCGGCCAGGTGCGCGGGCCCCGAGTCGGCCCCCACCACCAGGTCGGCGAGCTGGAGCACGGCAGCCAATTCGTCGACGCTGAACCGGCCGGTCCAGTCGGCCGCTTGTGCCTGCGGCGAACTGCCGAGAATGGCCTCGGCTGTGGAACGGTCGCCGGCCGTGCCCAGCAGGACCACGGCTGCGCGGGAGTCGTGGGCAAGATGATTCACCAGCGCTCGCCAGTGCTCGGCGGGCCAGCGTTTGGCCGGAGTGCCGGCGCCGACGTGGAGGGCGATCCGGGCGCGACCGTCGGCCGTACCCAGCTCGTTCCAGGCCGACTGGGCCCGCTCGGCTGCGGCCTGAGTCGGCGAGACGGCGGGCTGAAGCGTTCCGCAATCGCCAATTGCCAGGCACTGCAGGAGAGCCGCCCGGGAATCGACCTCCGGGCGATCGGCGACCCATGCCGGCCTGTGGGTGAGCAGGAATCCGCCTCCGCCGCAGGCCCATCCGAGCCTGCGAGGCGCGCCGGTCAGCCAGAGAATCACGTTGTGAGGAAACTCGCCCCGCACGTCGATGGCCAGATCGTAGCGGCGTTTCCGCATCCGCAGCCCCCAGATCACGGTCGCCGCGATCCAGGCCAGGCCGCAGCCGGGTGCAAACCGGTTGCAGCCGCAGACATCGACGCGTTCGACCTCCGGCACGATGTCGAAGACCGCCCGGTTCCACGGCGCCGCCAGCACGTGGATCGACGCCTGCGGAAAGCGGGTTTTGAGCGGCCCAAAGATCGCCGTGGTGATGACGGCATCGCCCAGGTGGTCGAGCTGCAAGACGAGGATTCGCCGGGGCTCGCCTTGGCCGGTCCGGCACCCAAGTCGGGGAAGCAGGAGATGCAGGAGAAACGCGGCCGTGGTACCCAGGGCATCGATGGCGGCAAACAGCACTCGCCACCGCCTGCGGACGTAGCGATAGCCGCGGAGCATCGGCCGCCGCAGTCGAGGCCGATGGCGCAGTGGCGCTTCCCGGGCAGGTGCCGTGCTTGGGCTCACCAGACCCTCCGATAGGCTTCGAGTGTGGCCGCCGCCGCTGTTTCCCAGGTGAAACACTCACGGATGCGGCTGGCGATGTACGGGCTGCGAGGCCGCTGGACGGCTTCGAGCACGGCGCGGCGTATGCCGGCCAGAGCGCCGGGAGCCACGTAGCCGGCGTCCTGCCCGAAGTACTCGCAGGCGGAGCCGCCGCGGGGGAGCACGAGGGGTGTTCCCGTCATGGCGGCTTCCAGCGCGACCAGTCCCGGGGTCTCATACCATCCGGTGAGGGCCAGGCAGCCACAGGCGGCATAGGCGGATCGCAGGAGGGGATCATCGTGTTCGAG
>CAZLWV010000162.1:0-17703 GCA_964563135.1 uncultured Planctomycetaceae bacterium | reverse complement strand
GAAAGCCCAGCCCACGCGAGGCCTGCCTGTGCAGGCCGCGCCGCTACCGGGGCGGTGGGGGACGAGATACCAGGGAATCCCCTGCGGCAGACTCAATGCCGATATTCGCGGTCGGGCAGGGGATCGCGACCCGCTGTATCGGGTTCCGCAGTACCTCACCCAACCGGAATGAGATGAGTGTCGCCAACACAGCCAAGAACCTCCGTCGCTTCAGCAACACGCCCCAGAAATGCCGGTAGGTCCAGATACCGGGACATTACCCATCATCTCCATGATTGACAGGTGTTCCTCAGGCACGATCCCACTGCAACAGGCGTGCCAATGACAGCGCCGTGGGACACAGAATGCGGCCCCGCTTCGGGGAGTCCCACAACAAGCCAATTCGTAAACATATACGACACAAGCCGGCTTCTTGTTCTCGCGGAGAGACCGCTGGGAAGCAGGCCGCCGGCTGCCAATTTGGCAGAGTTGTGTCCCCAAGGTGGCCGGTTTTTATGCCAATTTGTCGGCGTGCAGGGCCTCGGCAGAAAAGGCACCAAAATGACGGTTCGACAGAAGTGCTTGTCCGACAAGCAGGTAACTTCACCCCTTACTCAAAGGGGGCTTTGGACTGGAATTGGCACGCCTCTTGCATGTTCGTTGTCATGGGTGGCTCACCCCAGCCTTGGAAGTGGCTGCAGAAAACCTCCCCAGCAAGAAGGGGCCGGCCGGAAATGCACCGCTTGAACCGGCACCCTCCTCTGGCGACGGGGCCGGGTTTCTGCCCCTCCAACGCAAACGCGAGGTCTGCCGTACCATGGGACAGGCCCCGTTTGAAACGAGAGCTCACACGACAAATTCCCTTTCTGACTGCTTCGGTATTTTGAAAGGAGGAAAGAATCATGCTGGCAACAAGATGGCAACCCCTTGAAAGCGTGTGGTCCGAGATGAGCCGGCTCAGCGAGGAAATGAATCGCCTGTTCGGCCGCTATGGCTTTCGCGATGGCCTCGGCCGCATGGCCCCCGCCTACCCGGCCCTCGACCTCTGGCAGGACGACGACAACCTCTACGTTGAGGCCGAACTGCCCGGAATGAAACTGGAGGACCTGGAGATCTACGTGACGGGCGACAACCAGCTCGTTCTGAAGGGATCCCGGAATGTTCCCCAACAGGAAAAGGCCGCCTGGCATCGCCGCGAACGCACCTACGGCGATTTTACCCGTGCCGTCAGCCTCCCTTGCCCGGTCGATACCGACAAGGTCTCCGCAACGTTGAAGCACGGAGTTCTCACCGTCACCTTGCCGAAGGTCGCCGAAACCAGACCGCGGCGAATCGAGGTCAGGGCCGAGTGATGTCCTGTGCCGCCTGCAGTTCCTGGTCCGCGAAACTGAAGTGATGAGGAGGATATGCGATGAGTGAAATGGTCAAGAAAGAAACCGATGGCAACCTGGCAACGGTGGAACGCACACGCAGTACCACCACCTACACGCCCCGTTTCGATATCGTCGAAGACGCCGATGAGTTGACCCTCTACGGGGATCTGCCCGGCGTGGTACCCGAGAACTTGGAGGTCCGGTTTGAAAACGAACACCTGATCGTCCACGGACAGGTCGAACCTCGCCATGAGGGCCGGGAACACCTGTACGCAGAGTACGGGATCGGTGACTTCTATCGCGAGTTCCGGATCAATGAGGCCGTCGATCCCGGCAAGATCCAGGCCGAACTCAAGGACGGCGTACTCACCCTCCACCTGCCCAAGGTGGAATCGATCAAACCGAAACGGATCCAGGTCAAGTCGGAATAGCCGCATCGGGCAGCGCCCGACCATCCGACCGGCCGCCGCACGCGGCGGCCTGGCACTACTCTGGGCAACGGGGCATCCCGATGAGGATGCCCCGATTTTTTTGCGTATGCCCCGTCTCCGCATATCCTGACGATGGAGGGGGAAAGAGCTGCGGTGGTGTGTCTCGTGCTTCCTTTTTCAGCGACTGTGCCCATGTTCTCTCGCCCCTGGTTTCTCGTGGTGGCTCCGCTCGTGTTGGCTGCCCTGCTGCTCCCCTGCCTCGCCTTCTGGGTGCCCTCGGGCATTCTGAATCCTGCCCCCTGACAGCTTCCCGCGTGCTGGACATCCGAGAGGCGGCCGACTACTCTGGACACCATTCCCGTGCAGCCAGAACGATGACGACCTGCCAGCGAGGGCTCCCATGACGTTGTTGGTGCTTCCGGAACGGCTCAATGCAGCCGAGGTATTTGTCGACAGCCACCTCGACCATGGCCGTGAGACGAAGGCGGCCATCCTCTGTGGTGACGAGACCGTCACCTACGGCCGCCTCCACGAATACGTCAACCGCATGGGCAATGCGCTGAAACAACTTGGAGTGAGGATCGAGGATCGAGTGGCAATCCTCATGCCCGACTGCCCGCAGTGGGTCTATGCCTTCTACGGCAGCATGAAGATCGGGGCGGTGGCCGTGCCTCTGAACACCATGCTCACCTCCCCCGACTACCAGTACCTTCTGAACGACTGTCGTGCCAGGGTGCTCGTTGTCGATGCTTCGCTGGTGTCGAAGATCGATCAGGTCCGCCAGGATCTCCGGTTTCTCCAGCACGTGCTCGTGGCCGGCCAGCCGCAATGCCCCCAGGAGAGCCTCGCGGCGGCCCTCGACGCCTCCGATCCCAGGCTCGAAGCGGCCGACACGAGCAAGGACGACATGGCCTTCTGGCTCTACAGCTCGGGAACGACCGGTTTCCCGAAAGGAGCCATCCACCTCCACCACGACATGATTATTGAGGCCGACCTCTATGCGAAGAACACGATCGGCCTGCAGGAAGACGATGTCTCCTACTCGGTCGCCAGGCTGTTCTTCGCTTACGGGTTGGGCAACGGACTCTACTTCCCCTTGCGCCTTGGCGGCACGACGGTGCTCCTGCCTGACCGGCCCACCCCGGAAAAGGTGTTCAACACCATCGATCGCTACCAGCCGACGGTCTACTACGGAGTGCCGACGAGCTACGCCGCCATGCTCCACCTGGCCGAAAAGGTGGGACGCAAAACGCTGGGGCGGGTGCGGATGTGTGTCTCGGCGGGCGAGCCCTTGCCCAGTCACCTGTTCGAAAAATGGGAAGAACGGTTCGGCGTCCAGATCCTCGACGGCATTGGCTCCACCGAGATCCTCCACATCTTCATCTCCAACCGTCCCGGACACGCCAGGGCGGGCAGTACGGGCCAGATCGTCGAAGGTTACCAGGCAAGGATTCTCGACGACCAGGGGGTCGAGGTCCCGTCCCGCACGGTCGGCACGCTGATGATCCAGGGGGACAGCATCGCCGCCGGCTACTGGAACAAGCACGAGCAGACCAAGGAGACGTTTTGCGGCCAGTGGATCAATACCCACGACAAGTTCCTCGTGGACGAAGACGGCTATTTCTGGTATGCAGGTCGCACCGACGACATGATGAAGGTCAGCGGCCAGGCCGTCTGGCCCACCGACGTGGAGGCAGTCCTCCTGAGGCATCCGGCCGTACTGGAAAGCGGGGTGGTCGGCGTGGCCGACCAGGACGGCCTTATCAAGCCCTGTGCGTTTGTAGTGCTCAAAGACAAGAAGGTCGGGTCCCCGGACCTGGCCAGGGACCTGCAGAAGTTCGTCAAGGAAACCACCGCCCCCCACAAGTACCCGCGGGCAGTGGTTTTTGTCGACGAACTGCCCAAGACGGCAACCGGCAAGATCCAGCGCTACAAGCTTCGCCAGATTGCCGCCGAAGCAACCCCCTTCCACTCGTGAGGCGGCGATTTCACTGCCGCACAAGGCGGGCTATAATCAAGCTTTCCAGCCCAGGTTTCTCCGCCCGCCGGGCCGCAATGAGGGTGGAGGCCAGAAGGAATCCAGTTCGGCGATTAACCGGAGAGATCGACCATGCCCATCCTGGTTCAATGTGGTGCGTGCGGAAACCAGTATCAGGTCCAGGACCAGTTTGCCGGGAAGACGGTCAAGTGCCCCGGCTGCCAGAAACCGCTCCTCATCCCGGCCCCTCAGCCGGCACCTACCAACTCGCTGGCCGACCTGTTTGACGACGAAATGCCGGTACATCACGCCGCCTACGGCCAGGCGGAGGAGAGGTGCCCGGGCTGCAACGTTCCCGTCAAGTCCGACACCGTGCTTTGCATCCACTGCGGATACGATTTCCGCAAGCGGCGCAAGATCATTCCCGACACGCCAGGCGAGCGCCAGGCCCGCTACGAGGCGCGCGAAGCCAAGATGCGCGGCGAGGCGCCGGGCGCCAAGAAGAAGAAATAGCTTCTCGCGGCGGGTGAGCGGACGGACAGGTGGATCGGGAGCGGCCGGATAGACTGGCCATCAATCGTCGCTTCCACCCACACAAGGTGGGTGGCGGCGACGGAATCTCTCCTGGAATCACGCAAGCCCATTCAGGTTCCACAAATGGAAGAGAGTGCTACGCTCCTTCTGGGACCTTCTTGTCTCCCAGCCACATCGACGCAAGGATGCAGAGGATCTGCAGCGCCAAGGTCGCTCCGAAGACCGCACCCGACGCTGCAATCACGTAGATGAACGGCTCGACCATTCGGGCTGCCCACCATGAACCGATATCCAGCAGCACGAACAGCATCGGGAGCGGGGCGAGCAGGAGCTTGAACCTGTCGCCCAGGCCGGTCATCAGAAACAGCATCCCGACCAGGAGCGTGAAAACCGGAATCGAAAGCATGTGCACGTGCGTGACCTGCACCAGTTGACTGACGCTTATGGGGGAAAGTTTCAGCGTTTGAGGGCCTTGCTCGTGCTTCTCGAATTCCGGCCTGGCCGCTTTCATGACCAGCGCGTACTCCGGATCGGCCTGATCGTTGGCGGCAAACGGCAGGTCTTCCATGTCGCCGCCATCGGCATGATGGCACTCGATGCAATGGGCCTTGATGACGGTCTGGGGCGAAGGATCTCCCGCCTGGGGGGTGTCTGCCTTGGCAAACCCGTCTTCCTTCGCTCCTCCCTCCAGCCATCCGATCAGACTGCGGATCGCCGGCTCGCCCCCGTTTTCAAGATGCTCCCGCATACTCCCTTCCGGACTGACCTGGTCGAGCATGAGCGAATGGACCTTTACCGAGGCTTCCGGCGTGACGGTCTTCTCCAGGCCGTGAAACGTCCGCCGCAGGTCGTTGATCCCCAACCCGGGCTCCATGTCGGCGTCCTGATGCCGGTACAAGATGTTGGCCGTGCCGGACAGGTAGCCGATACCGACCAGGCCCAGAAACAGGGTCACCAGCAGCTTGCCGGGCACGGAGAGCCGTGATAGTCGCAGAGAATCCCAACTCATGGTCGATCCCTCTCTCGGAATGGTTGCGGCGACGGGTCTTGTCGGCCTGGCTCAAATGGTCGCCTGCCGGACCAACGCGGCGAAACAACACGCCCGTCCGTCAAGAATCACGATGTTCAGGGTACTCCAGAGCATGCCCATTATGCCCCATCCGGCGGATCGATGGCAACATGCCGCTATCAAGTTTTGGGTGTGACAGAGCACCAGTCGTCACCACGTCTCCACCTCGGTCCGCAGGATCTCCCGTCTCCAGAGCGGTTCGTGAACCGGCCAGGCCCGCACCCGTAGCGGCAGGCACTGGCCGCTGGCCGCACAACCGCTCCCGTGGGCCTGCCGCTGGCACTCCTTCTCCACCTCCGCCATCGGCGGAACCTGGCCTGGAATATTGCTGCGGCGAAAGGAGACAGTTCCCTGGTCGACAACCGTCACAATCACCTGCGGCGGCAGCTCGAGCATGCGGCGAGCGAGCAGTTCGTGGCTGGCGGTTCCATAGCGAGCCTTCAGCCGCAGCAGGTCCCACCCGCAGGCGGTGCCATCCTCCAGGAACCAGCAGGAAGGGACCAGGAGTCGCCCGGCAAGCTGGTTGGCCACCGATTCCCGCGCGCCGGGCAGTGTCTCCGCCGGGACGACGTTCAGCCGGCCGAATACCCGATGGGCCAGATGCTCGCCGATCTCGTGGGCCAGCGCCCAGTGGCATCGCTCCGGACGCGATTCGGGCCTCAACAGCACGGCGGGACGCAACGGCCTTCCGCCGCGCCCGCCAAGCCGGACGGAGCGCCCCCGTCCCGGCTGCAGGCCGTCTGCGGCCACCGTAATCCCTTGCGCCCAGGCCAACGCGAACGGGTCGACCGGCGGCTTGTCGATTCCGGCCTCCGCCAGGGCATCCGCCGCCACGGTGTCGAGCACACCGGCGTATTCCTCGCTTGTCACCTCGGAGAGCATCGCCAACTCGTTTTGCAGAAAGAGAATCGGGCCTTGAAAATATACATAAGTACAGTATCATATCGCATTCGGTCCTGCAAGCAGCCGGCCGGCAGAATCGTGGAGGTTTGCTCCGCCAGCCCTCGTCTCCCATCCCACCTCCGAACCCCCTCTCCAGAACTGCATTTTGCCGGCAGATCCTTACCGGCTCCCCGCCTGTCGGATAGGATGGCAAGGGAGTGCTTCCGGCAGACCACGTAACACTCTGGCCAGGCGAAGTAGCTGGCAAGGTCGGCAGCCGGTGCGGCGGCGGTCGATTGCCGGCCCGCTCCGATGCCGGAAACGGCTTTTCCGGTCCGACCTGGGCTGCCCACCCCCCCGGCCGGCAGTCCTGCTGCTTCAGACCGCCTGGTCGATCCGAAACAACCTGCGTCGCCCGACCTCGCCTGAATTGGGGGCTCATTTGAACCGTTCCACTCCGATTTCCCAAACCAAGGGCTGCTACTCTCTGATCACTCTCGGCTGCCCCAAGAACCTCGTGGATAGCGAACGGATGCTGGGGCTGCTGAACCTGGACGGGTACGAGTTCTCACCCCAGCCAGAGGGGGCCGATTTTGTGATCATCAACACCTGCGGGTTCCTCGCGGCAGCGCGCGAGGAATCGCTGGCCGCCATTGGTGAGATGGAACAGCTCAAACGGGAGGGGCGACTGGGGGGGATCATCGTGGCCGGCTGCATGGTCGAGCGACAGAAGGAGGCTCTGCTGGAAAAATGTCCTGGGATCGACCAGCTCGTGGGCGTTTTTGCCCGTGACCGGATTGCCCAGGCGGCCGATCGCCTGCTTGGCGGCCTCGATGAGCAGCGCACCCTATTCTGGCCCGCCAGCAGCGCTCCCTTGATCGATACGGACCGCGTGCGGATCACCCCCAGGCACCTGGCTTACCTGAAAATCGCCGAAGGCTGTGATCGGCTCTGCACCTTCTGCTCGATTCCGCTCATGCGGGGCAAGCACGCCAGCAAGCCCATCGACCAGGTGGTGGCGGAGGCCTCGCAGCTTGCCGCTGACGGCACCCGGGAATTGAACCTGGTGGCCCAGGACCTGACCTACTACGGCATCGACCTCGACGGCCGGCCCCAACTTGCCGACCTGCTTGGCCGGCTGGAGAATGTCGACGGGATCGACTGGATCCGTCTTCTGTACCTCTATCCGATGCACGTGACCGACGAGTTGATCGACGCGGTGGCCGGCAGCTCCAAGATCCTCCCTTACCTCGATATCCCGCTCCAGCACATCAACGACACGATACTTCGCCGCATGAGCCGGCGGGTCAACCGGGCCGAGACGGAAAGCTTGCTGGCCAGGCTCCGCAAACGGATTGACGGCCTGGTGCTGAGAACGACAATGATCGTGGGCTTTCCGGGCGAGACGGAGGAGCAGTTCGAGGAGCTGGTCGATTTTGTCTGCGAGCAGGAGTTCGAGCGGCTCGGTGCCTTTGCCTACTCGCGCGAGCCCGACACCCCTGCCGACCGGCTCGAAGGCCATCTGCCGGAGGAGGTGCGGGAGTCTCGCCGGGGCCAACTCCTCGAGGTCCAGCAGAAGATCGCCTTTGCCTGGAACCAGGCCCAGATCGGCCGTCAGCGCGATGTGCTGATCGATCGTGATATTCCCGGCGAAGACAACGCCTGGGTCGGCAGAAGCTACGCGGAGGCCCCAGAGATCGACGGGCTGGTCTATGTGACCGGCGAGAAGCTTCGTCCCGGCCAGATCGTGTCCTGCGAGATCGTCGCCACCGAAGGCTACGACCTGGTGGCAGTCCCGGTCGGTGAAACAAGCCCGCGCAGGAGGTCGCGCAACACGAGGAAGTGAAATGGCTCGCCTGGCGCGAGGGGAACGTCTCTCACGGAGTGTCTGCTTCCGCCTTTGTTGCCTGAATCCCGAACCCTGACAACCGACAACTCGCCATGTTCCCTTCCACCATCATCTGGAACGTTCCCAATCAGATCACCGCGTTGCGGTTGATCCTGACGCTCGTGGTGTTCTGCCTGATTCCGCTCGGTCTCTACTGGGCGTCGTTCGTGCTGTTTGTTCTGGCGGCGGGCACGGACTGGCTCGACGGATGGTATGCCCGCCGCTACAAGCAGGTGACCGTGCTGGGGCGGATTCTCGATCCTTTTGCCGACAAGATCGTGATCTGCGGAACATTCATCTTCCTGGCGGCCGAGCCGGTGTTGACGGTCCACTGGTACGGGTTGCAGCCCTGGATCGCCGTCGTGGTCATGGGCCGGGAGATGCTCGTGACGGTACTGCGCAGCTTCATCGAACAGAAGGGGGGGGATTTTTCCGCCAAGATGGCGGGCAAGTTGAAGATGGTGCTCCAGTGCGTGGCCGCGGCCGCCGCTCTGGCCCTCCTGGCCTGCCAGCCGCAGCCGCCTGCCTGGCTCTACGTCACCTTCCTGATCTCGCTCTGGCTCGCCGTGTTCAGTACCATTCAGTCGGGAGTGGGCTACATTTTTGCAGCGATTCGCATGGTCCGCAGCGAAAAGGCCGCCTGAGTGAATGGATGAAATCAGCCGCAGAATTCTGACCGCCCTGGCCAACCTCACCCTGATTGGATTGGGGGCCGGAGGGCTCGCCGTGTGGGCAGTCGCCATCCGGCGTCTGCTCGAGCGACGCCCCATCGTTGCTTACCGGCCGCGCCGGCAGGTGCCGTGGAACGGCCCGGACGTGCTGGCGATCCTGCTGGGCTACGTGGTCACCGTGTCGCTCCTTGCGGCCGGCACGGACCTTTTCTTCGGTTGGACGCCCGAGCACAAGAGGACGGACCGGCCCCAGCCGGCCGAAGCGGCCGAGAAGACCACTCCCCCTGCAGGGCCGGAGGACGAAGAGAAACTGGACTCCGAACGTGCCCATCCCATCATCGTCCTGCTCGACGCGGATCCCAGTCCCGCGATTCTCGTGCTCTGCATACTTTCGGTGATCGTCATGGCGCCGGTGGGAGAGGAATTCCTTTTTCGGCTCCTGCTCCAGGGCTACCTCGAGAAGGTCGATATGCGCTGCCGCAGGCTCTGGCGATACTCCGGCCGGCTCGTTGGAGCCGTGCCCGTTCTGCTCACCTCGCTTCTCTTTGCCGCCTTGCACGCACGCGATCCAAGAGAGGTGCTCCCGCCGGTCGACGAGTTGATCCGGTTGTTTGCGATCGACACTCTTGCCAAGGCGGTCGTGGTCCTGGGGGCGATCCTTGCATTGCGACGATTCCGCAGGGCGACCTGGGAAGACCTGGGAATTCGTCTGGACACCCTGGGGAGCGACCTGCGTCTGGCCCTGGCAACGCTCGCGGCCATCTTCATCCCGATCATCGCACTGCAGTTTGGACTGGCGAGTTGGTTTCCGCAATCTGTACCCGACCCGCTGCCGCTGTTCCCGCTCGCACTGGCCCTGGGATACCTCTACTTCCGCACGCACCGGATCGTGCCCTCGCTGCTCCTCCACCTGGGTTTCAACGCCAGCTCGATGACCATGTTTTTCTACTTCGCATGGATGGCCGACAAGTAGAGTGGGGGCGAAGAACAACTTCCCCTGGGCTCCGGAACGGCCTATAATCCCGGTTTTGACGCGAGACGCACGGACCCGAACCTTTCGATTCCCACAGGAGAACACGTCATGGCCTTGGGCTTTGGAATTATCGGCTGCGGGATGATTTCGAATTTCCACGCAAAAGCCATCGCCGACGTGGAGGGAGCCGAACTGGTGGCCTGTTTCGACATGGTCCGCGACTCGGCCGACCGCCTGGCGAAGGCCACCGGGTGCAAACCCTGCTACCGCCTCGACGAGATGCTGGCCGACCCGAAGGTGGATATTGTGACCATCGGCACGCCCAGCGGCGCCCATATGGACCCGGCCATTGCCGCCGCCAGGGCCGGCAAACACGTGATCGTGGAGAAGCCGCTCGAAATCACCCTCGAGAAGTGCGACCGTATCATCGAGGCGTGCAGCCAGGCGGGCGTGGTCGTCTCGACGATCTTCCCCTCCCGCTTCCACGATTCCAGCCAGAAGATCCGCCGCGCCATCGATCAGGGACGCTTTGGCCGCATGACGATGGGCGACGCCTATATCAAGTGGTATCGCACGCAGACGTACTACGACAGCGGCGCCTGGCGCGGCACCTGGGCCCTCGACGGCGGCGGAGCCCTCATGAACCAGGCCATCCACACCGTCGACCTGCTGAGCTGGTTCATGGGGCCGGTCACCGAAATCAGCGCCAAGACCGCCTTGCTCGGGCACACCGGCATCGAGGTCGAAGACGTTGCCGTCGCTTCCCTCCGCTTTGCCAGCGGTGCCCTAGGCGTCATCGAGGCCAGCACCGCCGTCTATCCGGGCTATCTCAAACGCGTGGAGCTTCACGGCCTGACCGGCTCGGCCATGATGGAGGAAGAAGACATTGTCAAATGGGACTTTGCCGCCGAGGCCCCCGAAGACGCCGCCATCAAGGAAAAGATGGCCAGCCGGACCTCCGGCGGCGGCGGGGCCGCGGACCCGGCCGCGATCGGCCATCACGGCCACGCCCACCAGTTCCAGGATGTGGTCAGCGCCATCCGCGAAGGCCGGCGGCCTTCCATCGACGGTCCCGAGGGGCGCCGGTCCGTGGAACTCATCCTCGCCATCTACAAATCGGCCGAAACCGGCCAGACCATCAAGCTCCCCCTCTCCGGCGACCCCGAGCTTCGTGCCCGCCAGGTGGGCGTGGGAGCGCTTTGAATCGGGTTGCGTGATTCCCAGAATGGGCCATTTCCCTGAAGCCGCCTCCCGCAGGGCGGCGGCGGAGTCTGGATCTCCTGGAATCGTGCAAGTCTGGTGCTCTGCCACAGCTTAGGCAGAGCGAAAGAATGACTTTCACAATTCGCGCTCTGGCGGCGGCACGGCCAACAAGTAGGCCGTGGCACACCCGTTGGCCTCGTGTGAGGCACTGCTTGCTCGCAAGCAGTGCGATGAACTGTAAAGGTTATTTTTTCGCCCTGCCTTGATTCTGGGGTCAATGGCGTAGAACGATGCGACAATCGCCGAGTCGTTCCGCAGTCTCGATCCCAATTTTTTGGCTGAGACCAAGCACCAGTGAGCCCCCCGGCAAAGGCCCGCCTGCGGCCAGTAGCCGGACCCCGAACCCCGCCTGCCGGCAACTACCGCTTACCCGTCCCGCTGCGGCCCGCTCCCGTCCTCCATATCGTCGATGTACCGGCGCAGACGCTCGTTCTCGTCGGTCACGTGCCGCAACTTGAGCATGTTCTCGACCCGCTTGGTCAGCTCGAGCTTGTTGACGGGCTTGCTCAGGAAGTCGTCGCAGCCGGCGGCCACCGCCCGTTCGATGTCGCCCAGCTCATTGAGTGCCGTCACCATGAGCACCATGATGTTCCTCGTTTTCGGGTCGGCTTTGACCTGCTCGCAGACCTCAAAACCGCTCAACTTGGGCATCATGATGTCGAGCAGGATCAGATCGGGCTGGAATGCCGCCACCTTCTCCAGCGTGTCCCGGCCGTCGACCGCCACGGCAATCTCGCAGTCGTAACCGGTCAGGTAAACCTCCAGCAGCTCCACGTTGGTGGCGTTGTCGTCGGCGATGAGAATCTTGCTCTTCGGCATGGCACGTTTCTCTGATCTTGCGGAAAACGAATACCCCCCCAGTACCATGAGATTATACGAACTTGGCGCAGGTCCGAGAATGGGTCGCGCCTGTCTCTACGCCGACCGGACTTGCGACTGCCCGGCAAAGCGGTAGAGGTGGGCATTGCCCTTCTTGCCGGCCTCGGTGACGGCCCCCATGTTGCGAAAACAGTAGGCCACGCGCTGCGCGATCCAGCGGTGAGTGCCCATCGCTTCGGCCAGATCACCCGTGTGGAAAGGATCCGGCAGGCGGCCAGGTACCAGATCGATCAGGTCCGCGGCGGTCCGGAAGGTGTGAGTCTCGCGGACCTCGAGAAGTCGCTGATCCTCCACCTGGAAGTCGTTTTCCCGCCAGCGCCGGCGGCGTCCGTGTCCCGGATAGCGCCATTCCTCGACTTCGACGAGAATCACGTCGAGGGTCAATCGCGGATGCGGGAACGCTCGCGTGAAGTGGACCAGCTCGTCAAACAGATCCAGCAGTTGGCCCTGCTTGGGACTCAGTCGGCGTTCCTTGACGTGCCCCCCCTTCTTCGACAGCTTGACGAGGTACTTGCGGACCACGATCGGCTTGACGACCGTCACTTCATGTCGGCCGACCAGGTTGCGGATCTTGTCGCGAATGGCCGCAAGCGACCCGTGCTGGATTTCGACAAGCCGGCCGCCGTTGACCACGTCGATCCGGTAGCGTCCGAGCGGCACCTCAAACTGCGACGCGTCGTCGGCGTAGAGGCTCTTCAGCTGGCGATGGAGCGAGGTTTCCACGTCAAATCCCGGTCCGATTCGAGGGACAACGCATGCATACGAGATCTTTATCGGCCGTCCAGACGCTGTCCGTCCACAATAACCCGCGCCGCAGACCTGCCCGTGCTGGCGGGTTTTCCCGGCACCGCCCGCGTGCGGCCTGCTACGTCCGCTCTGCCCGCCTGGTAAGCTCCAGCAGCCGCTGCTGCAACTGGTCCGTGAGCTGAGAAGACGCGAAACGCCACCGCCAGTTGCCCGACTCACTTCCCGGTGTGTTCATCCTCGCCTCGCTCCCCAGCGAGAGGACGTCCTGCAGCGGAGCCACGGCCAGCCGTGCCTCCGTGTGCCAGGCCAGCCGCATCATCTCCCAGGAAACATCGCTGCCGGCAGGCACGTAACGTGAGAGCTGCCTGAGGACCTCGGGATACCTGCCCACCTCGTCATAGTACCAGCCTAAGGTCGTGTTGTTGTCATGGGTGCCTGTGTAGATGACCGTGTCGGCGGGCACGTTCTCCGGCAGAAAGCGGATGTCGGGATCCTCGCCGAAGGCAAACTGGAGAACGCTCATGCCGGGCAGGCCGAACCGCTTGCGGAGCACGGTCACTTCGCGAGTGATCAGGCCAAGGTCTTCGGCCACGATCGGAAGCCCGCCATCGAAGATCGGTGCCTGCTGGCCCCGGGCCGCACATGTCCGCTGCAGCGACGCCAGCAGATCGTCTCCCGGTCCGGCAACCCACTCCCCCTGGATCGCGTTCTCCTGGTCGGCCGGGACTGCCCAGTAGGCCTCGAACCCCCGGAAATGGTCCAGCCGGACCAGGTCCACCAGGTGGAGCACCGCCTGCAGGCGCGAGTTCCACCAGGCAAATCCGTCGGACCGCATCCGGTTCCAGTCGTAGAGTGGATTGCCCCAGAGCTGGCCGGTCGATGAGAAGTAGTCCGGAGGAACACCGGCCACGCGCAGGGGACGGCCCGTTTCATCGAGCTCGAACAGGTGCCGGTTTCCCCACACGTCGGCACTCAGGTGCGACACGTAGATCGGAATGTCGCCAAACACGCGAATCCCCCGCCTGTGGGCGTAAGCGCGAAGCTGCTGCCACTGCCGGAAGAAAAGAAATTGGATGAAGCGGTGAAACTCGGCGCCGTAAGCCAACGGCCCAGGATCGGCCGCCAAAGCTCCCCCCGTCCCACCGACCGCTCGGGTCGACAACTCCAGGTGTCTCGTCCAGTGAAGCCAGTCGGTCGACTGGTTCTCATCGCTGATCGCCATGAACAGGGCGTGGCGGTCGAGCCACCCGGCCTCCGTGCGGCAGAACTCCTCGAACTGCCCGGCAAGCCCTTCGGGGCCGGCTCCTGCCTTGAACCGAAAGTAAGCATGGTTGAGCAGCGATCGTTTCGACGCATCGACCCAAGTGTAGTCGACCGGCGAGGCCTCGTGGGGGCAAAGCCACTTCGCGTCCTGCAGCGCATCCGGCTCCACCAGCCCGTCCTCGGCCAGTCGCTCCGGGCTGATCAGCAGCGGGTTGCCGGCAAACGCCGACGGCGATTTGTATGGGGAGCCGTCTTCCAGCGTCGGAGTCATGGGCAAAAGCTGCCAGATCCGTTGCCCCGCCCCCGCAAGCCAGTCGATGAATCGAAATGCGATCGGGCCGAGATCTCCGATTCCAAAGGGAGAAGGAAAACTGGTCGGATGGGCGAGGATCCCCGCCGCTCGGCCGTTGTCTGTCATTGGAATCCTTGTCCTTGATCGCGTTCCGTCAGGCTTCTCCAGCACCGTGCCCTACCATTCTCGGGCGGGACGGCAGCTCCGAGAAGCCCCTCGCGAAGAGGGGCTCCATCGCCGGAGTGGCTGGTGGTGAGGCAGAAGTCGCCCGACCCTTGGGATGGCGCATGGCCCAACTGCACCGAGCCCCGGGTTTCAGGGACCTGGGGGCTGGCTGCGGTTCCACTTCGGCGGCTGGACCCGGGAACGTCAGCTCTTCAGCCCATCGAGCTTCGGATCCAGTTTCTCGTCCGACTTGACGAGGTCGTCCCAGTAGACGATTTCACCGCGGTAGGCGGCTGTGCGGCCCAGGATCGTGCACAGATTGCTGCGCACACTGGGGGCAACGGTAGGATTCTTGCAGTCGCCTTCCTGGATGCTCTTGTGGAAAGTGGCGATATTGGCAACCGCGCCGTCCTTGTAGATGGCCGGTGACTTGCCGCCCCGATAGAAGTTGTTGCCCCGGATCAGCACATCACCGCCGTATTCCGTCTCCAGCACCCCCTCGGTACCAAACATCCGGTTGCGGATCCCTTCAGGCTGGCTGCCGTGGCCGTTGAACTGCCGGGAACTGAAGGCGATCCCCACGTCGTCGGCATACTTGAACGTCACGCTGAAGGTATCCCAGCAATCGCCGTAGTCGCGGACTTTTCTTCCCCCGGTGCCGAAGGCGCAGACGGGTGGAGCGTTCATGATCCAGCTCGCCACATCGATCGTGTGAATGTTCTGCTCGGTGATGATGTCGCCCGAGAGTATCTTGTCGACGCCCCAAGCGCTGAGCCGGGCCTCCGGATTGGTGGCCGCCTCACGGGCCGCCTGCTCCTGGCGGACCCATGGAATGCCGGCATGGTAGGTCGACTCGCCGAATGCGAACTTGCCGATCGCCCCTTCGTGAACGCGTCGAATCGCCTCCAGGTAGAACGGATCGGATCGCGTCTGAAAGTCGACAAGGAAGCACAGCCCGGCCTTGGTGGCGTCGGCACCGCTCTGCTCGATCGACTTGCAGCCGGGCACATCCACCGCGGTCGGCTTGGCCACGTAGACATGTTTTCCGGCCGCAACACCGGCAGCGGCCTGTTCCGGATGGAAGTAGGGGGGCGACTCGACGACGATCGCGTCGATCTTCTCCCCAACCATCCGCTGGTAGCCTTTCAGGCCGGAAAACCGCCGCGCCGGTTCGACCCCGAACTTGTCGCCGCAGGCGTTGGCCCGATCGGCAAAATAGTCGTGGACGGCCGCGATCTCATAGCCTCCATGGTCCTTGAACAGTTCCGCGATCCAGGTGCCCCGGCCACCGCATCCGATCAGGCCGATGCTGACCTTCGAGTTGGCCTGGTAGCCCAGCGCGGTCTTCGCCCGCACGATCGTGGCTGCTGCCGCAACCGACGATGCCGCAATGAATCCCCGCCGCGACACGCCCGGATGTTTCACTTCCCGTCGAATCGTCATACTTGTTTCTCCCTTTCTGGAGGCCGCAGACCACGGCTCCTTGGTGCTCTGGAATTGAGAGTAGCCAAGCGGAGTGCTGGTCGACCGACGAGCCCGGGAACCTGGAATCTCGCCGGGCTCAACCCCGGCCACCCGACCCGCACTCCTGACCTTGAGGAAACCCCCGAACTACTTTGCGGGCTTTCCGTGTACCTCGACCTCGATGTAGTGGTTCAACCCGTCGGCCGTGCTGCCGTTGCTGTTCAGTCGCACGTAACGCCCCTTGACTCCCTTGGCATCCAGCAGTTTGCCGCGGAACGTCTCGATATACGGCCGGCTCTTGCCGATCCCCATCTTCAGCGAATTGTCCTGGTCGTTGCTGTAGACGATCTTGACGTCCTTCTTGAACTCCGGATCGTCGGAAACCTGGACCACCACGTCGTGATAACTCCGGGCTTCGCGGAAGTAGTGCCATACGTAGATCGCATAGATCTCGGCCGGTTCTCCCAGGTCGATCTGGACCCATTGCGGTTGGGGAGACAGCTCCACGAAGGCGTCCTCGTCTCCCGACTTCCGCCCGTCGGTCACGAATGCCAGCTCGCCGATCAGCGGCCGCAAATCGCTGGCGGTAACCTTCTTCTTGAGGGCCAGGTTCTTCGTACCCTCCGGCACCATGAAGTCCGGCACGTCCCCCTCGGGCAATGCTTCCAGCCCCGGATACAGGAGCGCCAGCACGTCCGGCGGCGTCCCAGCGAGCACCTCTTCGGGCAGCTCCGTCTTCAGCGGCACCTTGGCATCGCCCGCGCAAACGAACGAAGCAGTCGCGAGTGCCAGGATGAATCCGCAGACAACACAACGCATGATGCGTCCTCCTCTCATAGTAGTTACCTCGCTGCAGGCGCGAAATCCGAGGCTGTCCCAGAGGCCGGCAATCCGGATCTCAGAGACAATCCAACCTTTCCGCCTTCCTCCGTCTGTCGTGCTATCGGTCTGTTTCGTGTTTCTCACTTCCTGCTGCCACTCCTCGCCTCGGCGCCTTCTGCAGCCTCCTCAGCCGCCGAAACGCTCCCACCATCCGGCCCAGTTCCCTGGCAAAACTCATCCGGCTCCCCGGCTGGTCGGCCCAGTTGATCGGCACCTCCTTAACACGGTACCCACAACGGTCGGCGAGAATCAACAGTTCCAGGTCGAAGTAATAGCCTTCTTCCCGCAATTGGGGAAACAGCTCGACGGCCACTTGGCGACGAAACATCTTGAACCCGCACTGGGTGTCGCGGACCGGCAACCCGAGGAGCCGGCGTGCCAACCCCGCAAACGAGCGGCCAATCAGGCTTCGCAGCGGATGCCGGTTGCGCCGCACCCCTGCGCCGGCAACCCGCCGCGAACCGATGGCGATATCGGCGCCGCACTGGAGTTCTCTTCGCAGCCGGCATTCCTCCTCGATCGGCGTCGCACCGTCGGCGTCGGCAAACAGCACGAACCGCCCCGCGGCCTCCAGCACCCCGGTTCGAACGGCCGCCCCCTTGCCCCGGTTCTGCGGATGACGAATCACCCGCAACTGGGGGAACTGGTCGGCCCCCTTCATCAAATCGTCGGCCAGTCCATCCCTGCTGCCGTCGTCGACGACGATCACCTCGTAGCAGCCGGCCAACTCCTGGTCGAAATGCTCGCGGATCGCGTGCAGGTAAGGGGGCAGACGCTGCTGTTCGTTGTAGGCCGGAATCACCACCGAAACGGTCTGCCTGGTGGCCGCCTCGGAGCACGAAGGCCGCCCATGAACAGGGCGCTGCTCGCTGGCCGATGGTTCACGTTTCTTCCGGGAGGCCGACGTCACGATGGATGGTCTTCTTCGGTTTCGCATTCTGCCCGCAGGTCGCCGGGGGGGGCCTCGACG
>CAZLWV010000161.1:4127-17885 GCA_964563135.1 uncultured Planctomycetaceae bacterium | reverse complement strand
CAGGCCAGGTTGTAGATCTCGTCGACCTCGAGATAGACCGGCAGCGTGACGTCGTGGCGGATCAACTCGAAGTTCGCACAACCAAGCAGGCCCGTGACGTTGGTCTTCTGGCTGGTGAAGAAGTTGTCCAGGCAGATGACGTCGTGCCCCTGAGCAACCAGCCGCTCACAAAGATGGGATCCGAGGAAACCGGCCCCTCCGGTGACGAGGATTCTCTTGATCTTGGACACTCTCGTGGACCTCGCACAAAACAACTCTGGCCAAACGGTGTTTTTTTTCTACCGGGTGTACCCTGCCACCTCAGGAGGCCCTGAACGACAGCGGTACACCAGGACAATACGGTACCAATACCGTAACAACCACGTACATAACCACCTTTTCACGGATGGTGAGCATCTGTCTTGTTCAGCTCGCGAAAGGCATGCGATCACTGCCGAGCCCAGCCAGAGAGGTATCCGAAGCATCCTCTGCAGCCACAGCGGCTGAAGCTATAACCCACATGAAATGAACTGGTTACATCACGTTCTGGATCGGGACTCGCCGGGAAACGGCTGACCCCAAGAGTGGACGCATGGGAAAATCTACTGCGCACTGGCGGGGTTTGAAAGAGCCGGAGCCGGAGCATTCCCCACGATCGAGCCAGGGACAGGCAGGATTTCCAGGTTCAGTGTTTACGTTGGTCGCGGTAATCTGCTATATTCCAGAAGGATTTGGGAAGCTCACCGCCATTGGGAGTTGGGTCTAAGCCAATGGTGTGTGGGGGCAGGCGATCCTTTTGATGTCGGCCGTACGGAACGGAGCCGGTTGTCCTCGCATCCGTAGGATCCGAGAGGTTCACCTGAAAAGCAGCGTGTGGTCTGTTAGCGACGGGAAAAGCGGAAGTCATCTCTTGCCGGCATTCCGGCTGGAGACATCTTCCCGTCGGTTAACACTGTCTATCGTTCGCAATGATTGAGCGAGGTTGAGGCCGTTCTTTCCTTCTCCGCGACCGCCAAAGCCCAAAACTAACTTCGTCAGCCTTCAGATTGGATGTGTGTGGCAATGTTGTTGTCCAACGAACAATCGCACAATCCCGTGGAAGAGTCCACGGTCTATGTAGTCGACGACGATCCTGCATCACGAAGTCTGATCGCAGGTCTGCTGGAAGCGATCTTCCCGCGCGTTCAAGCGTTTGCCTCCGCCAGCGAGTTTCTCGCGTCTCACGTAGACGATCAGCCGGGGTGTCTGGTCCTCGACGTAGCGATGCCGGGAATGAGCGGCCTGGAACTGCAGAAGACCCTCGTCGAGCGAAATGTCCAGTTGCCGATCGTGTTCCTCACGGGGCATGCCAATGTCCAGATGGCCGTCGGCGCCATGCAGGCCGGGGCAGTCAACTTCCTGGAAAAGCCTTTCCGGGAGCAGGACCTCTGGGAGAGCGTTCGCCACGCCTTCGAACTCGACCGCCGTCGGCGCAAAGAGCGGATCGGGCGAACGGACGGAGAACAGAGGGTCTCCAGGCTGACGTCCGGAGAGCGGGAAGTACTTGCCTTGATCCTCGAGGGAATGTTCAACAAGGAGATTGCGACCCAGTTGAACCTGAGCATCCGGACCGTCGAAGATCGGCGTGCGCGTCTGATGCGCAAACTGGGAGTCGCCTCGGTGGTGGAACTGGTGCAGTTGACGATGCCGCTGATCGACATGATCAACGCCGGGCAGGAAGCCTCGGTCAGTTCGGTTTGCTGAGGCGGCCGGTGGATGCCCCTCGACCGGCCTGCCGGCCCGAGATGAGTTCTCCGAGACGCCGGTCATGCCTATTCGATTCCTCTGCCCGAGCGGGCATCGACTCAAGACGGCGGACGAGAAGGCAGGAAGGGACATGCTCTGCCCCATCTGCCACAGAAGCGTTACCGTTCCCGTCGCCGAAGATGGACCGTCCGCTGGGGAAATCGGGCCTCCGCCGATCTCGGAATCGGGCAGTGCCTGCGGCGATCAGCCCCCGAAGGCCGCCGCGTTGGACTCGGCCGCCACGGTCTCTGTCCCTCCTCCCCTTCCTTCTCCCAGGCCGGCCGGATCGGCGGGCGGCACTCCAACCATCGAGCTTCGCTGTGAGCCGGCAACCGTGTGGGGCTCGACCCCGGGAGCGAGGCCGTCCGTGCGGATCCAGTCCGGCAGTGGGCCCCCGTGGGGGCTGACGGCGGGCCTGCTGGCCGTGCTGGCTTTCAGCATGCTTCCTGCCCTGCGGCACCTCCGCGAAGTCCCCATGCCCTGGTGGGCAAGGGGCGTGATCGGAGTGGCCATGCTTCAGGCCGTATTCGTCTTGTGGATGCTGATCGTGCGTCACTGGGCCGCCATGGTCGTCGTCATGCTCTCGTTCGCAATGGCATCCACCACCTATGCGATTTTCGCTTGGGCAGCCTTTGCCCTGTCCAGCGACCGCGTCGGCCCGCCCGGCCAGGCGTCGCGAGTCGGAGTCTGGTGCTTCACCGTGGCCGTCGTCTATCTGGTCACAACGTATTTCTGCGGCGCCGCGGCGCTGAGCTGGCGCCGCAGAAGCGACAAGACCCCGGAGAATGTCGATGCCAGACGCCCAGCCGGCCCCCCTGGCCTGCCAGCGGCTGCCTGGAAACCGCACCGAGAAACCGCTTCCCGATCTGAGCAGGAATGATGGAAGTCTGGGGTAACACAAAACCGAATCTCCTGCCGATCACCCCCTTCTTTGCCGGCAATCCACGGATGGCTCAGTATGTACCGGGGCGCAACCGGAAGTGGAAGTCGTTCTTGCGCCGCCCCACAGCGAGGTGATCGTGTTTCATTGGGACCATGGACTGAAACTGACCGGACCGGATCTGGCAATCGATTTCCACCGGCGGCAGCCACGGGCATTCATCTCCCACGCCCATGCCGACCACATGGCGCGGCACCAGTATGCCCTCTGCACGCCCGCCACTGCGGTTCTCTACCAACTCCGGCTCGGGCGGCGCCCCGTTCGGGAATTGCCGTACCGTGAGCCGATCGAATGGGGGGGAGTACGCCTGACAACGTATCCGGCCGGTCATTGTCTGGGGTCCGCGATGCTGTTGGCCGAAGACGGGGGCCAGTCGCTCCTCTACTCCGGCGATTTCCAGCTTCGCCCGTCCCGCACTGCAGAACCGACCGAACTGGTCCACGCCGACATCTTCGTGCTGGAGAGCACTTTTGGCCGTTCCGAGTATCGGTTGCCGGACCGCGATTCGGTGATCTCCCAGTTCCTCGAGCTGGTGGCGAAGACGCTTGCCCAGGGGGCGCTGCCCATGGTGGTGGCCTATGCGCTGGGCAAATCGCAGGAAGTGACACGGATCCTGACCGACGCCGGGTTCCCCGTGGTCCAGCATGGAACGATCTACCCGATCAGCCAGGCCTACCAGCGGCTGGGCGTGCCGCTGGGAAACTACCGCCGCTGGACAGGCCGGCTGGAGCCGGGCGAGGTGGCAATCGTACCCCCTGGCGGGAGTATCGACGTGAAGGGTCCGATCGTACGATTTGCCCTCACCGGCTGGGCCAAAGACGCCCGCGCCAAGTATCGGCTCAAGGTCGACCATGCCTTGCCGCTCTCGGATCACGCCGACTACGACGATCTTCTGGAGGCCGTGGAACGGGTTGGTGCCAAGAAGGTTTTCTGCACCCATGGTCCGGAGTCGTTCGTGGACGCCCTGCGCCAGCGAGGCGTGAACGCCTGGCATGCCGACCGCCCCTGGCAGGCCCGCCTGTTCTGACCACTGTCTGTTGACTCCCACTCCGGCACCCACGAGCAGAGCGACCCGCTTGGGCACGCATCGGATGGAGGTAGCGCGATCTGCGCATGCCGGAAGACACCGCGGGGCGATGAAACCGGCCAGAAACGTCCCAGATCAACAGGGGCTCATCGTCCACGCACCATATTCCGCTGCGCCCGTTGCCCGCGCTGCCGCATTGTGCGAGACTCCAGACAAGCTCCTGTTGCCGGCAATGGCTGAACAAGACGAAGAAGACCCGTGCCTGAGGTGCAGGATGAGACCGGAGTTCTCGGGGGTTGAGGTGCTGCGGCAGAAATTCGCCGAGTTGCAGCATCTGGCGTCGGTCCAAGAAGATGTTCTGCATGTGTTGCCGTGGGGGCTGCGAGTCCGGATGCGGCTCGAGAGCCTGAACCGCGAAGGAGCTGGCACGTCCGTCAGCTACCGGGCGATCAGCTTTCTGGACCGTCTCACCCATCCGGTGGTCGACTGCGCGATCGGTTGGGGTGGTTCGCTCGACGAGGCCAACAATATGGCCGCCGAGACCTACATGAGTTCCGTGTTCCCCGTGATCCACTCCATCTGCTGCGAACAGTGCTCGGCCTACGGCGTCGAGAACTCATCGCTGTACGCCATGGATGCCGAGTCGGGAGTCGTGCGAGATTGGAGACTTATCCGGGGCCCCCAGGTGTTGATCAATGCCACACCCCGGGAGATTCCGCCTGGGGTTCTGGCCTCGATTCTCGAGGACGAGTTTCTGCAGGCAGCCACCCGTCCTGGGACACACTGGTTCAAGTGTTTCGTGGGCCGGTTCGGCGCGAAGGTCGAAGTCGATTGTCTTCTCAACAATGTCGAACTCGTTTCGGGCAAGACGCGACTGCTGGAGTACGGACGATCTTTTCCCCCAAAAGATATGATGACCTGCAAGCAGCATCTGCTCGTCTATCCGCTCGATCCGGAGGTCATTACCGACTATCGAGAGAAGCAGCAGAGCGAGTGGCTCGAGCCGCTCTCGGGAGTGAGAAGGAATCTCGACAGGGAGGTCGTTGACGACGTTCTGGCCGGTTTCAGAGCCCTTCACCGGCTGGATGGCCTTTCGGAAAACATGATTCACGACGAACTCCGTTCGCGTGGCATATCGGCCAAAACGGCAACGAAGCTCGTTTCGTTCCTCCCCGCGGCATGCGCCCGGGATTTCTGGGGTCCCAGGGGCGTCCGGTTTCGCGATCAGTACACTCTGTTCAACTTCGCATCCCGTCGCTCCCTGACCCGGCCGCTCAGTTCCGATCCGGTCTTCTGTGCCGGACTGGCGGTCATTCGCGCGTGGAAGGCCGCCGGTGTCGCCGCCGAGGTGCTCGGCAACGTGCTGGCGTTCAGCGCGGAGAACAACGCCATCCTGGAAGGCGTCAGCCAGGGGGCCCGGCCCGAACACATGGAAATGCAGTTCCTGGTGGTCCCGTCAGACGAAGAGGTCGACGGCGAAATCAACACGGAACTCCTGAAGACCCTCGGTATCCGGGTCAAGCCCTGGTGGAAGTTCTGGTAGCACCCCCAAGAGAATCCTCAGGGCAGGCAAGGCCCCTGAGCGTGGGCGAAGGGCAGGTTCTGCCCTCGCGTCGCTCCGTCGCCGAGCTTGCGCGCGACTCTCCCTCTTCCGGCAAGCGCCCCCGTCCAGGACGGCAATCCGTTCAGGCCCCAACCCTTCCCTTGCCTGCCGACTCACACCAGCGGTGCCAAGCCGGTGAAAAGCATGGCGTACAGCAGAGCCCCGATCACGGCGCCAATGCTTGGACCGACGATCGGCACCCAGGCATAGGACCAGTCGGAATCGCCCTTGCCCGGAATGGGCAAGAGTGCATGCGCAATCCGCGGGGCCAGATCCCGCGCAGGATTGATCGCGTAGCCGGTCGGGCCTCCCAGCGAAAGGCCGATCGCGAACACCAGGATTCCAATCGCGTAAGGGCCCACGCCGCCGGCCAGCCCGTTATTGGCGTTGTTGATCCCCATCGCTCCCATGAGGAGAACCGCGGTCCCTATGATCTCGCAGATCAGGTTCCCGGCCGTATGCCGGATCTCGGGAATCGTGCAGAACACACCCAGTTTTGCCTTCACATCGGCTGTGGTCGACCAGTGGGGCAGGTAAGCCAGGTACACCAGTACCGCTCCCAGAAAGGCCCCCAGGAACTGCCCCGCCAGGTAGGCCGGCACCTGGCTCAGCGGCAGGCTGCCGGTGACGAGCATTCCGATCGTGACCGCCGGGTTGAGGTGCCCGCCGCTGGCCCAGCCCGCCACGTACACACCAATGGCAACCCCGAATCCCCAGCCGGCCGTGATCACGATCCACCCGGACTTGTTGCCCTTCGTCTTCGCCAGTACCACGTTGGCCACAACCCCATCACCAAGCAGGATCAGGAGCATGGTGCCGATCAGTTCGCCGATGAAGATGTTCATGTCGATCCCTGGCACGGGCCGAAGCCGCGCGCTTAAAATAGCCAATCAGACTCACGGACTGCACGTGCGAAACGATGCGAATCTAACCCTTTCCGTTGTCCTTGGCAAGCTATCCGGCAGACCCTGTAGCCCCCAAGGCGGCCGGCGACGAGGAACCCTGCCCACTTCCCGTCCTGGCCCCGCCATGGCGGAGCTTCGTGGCTGTTTGCCGTCCCACGGTCGGAGCCAAATCGATGCGTTCTTCGCCTCGCGGGTCCCGGTAAGCATTCGCGCCGGCGCCGAAACGGGCATTGTCTACTTGGACCAGACGAAGACGGCCCCGATCAACAGTCTCCTCATGCCCCTGGGCACGTTCCAACTGGCTGCGGGCGAGGAGGTGATTGTCGAGGTGTCCAATGCCGGGACGGAAGGCTATGTCGTCGCCGACTGCCTGCAACTGGTGAAGAAATGACCCGGGCGGCCGGTCAGGCCGCAGGACGGAGGATAGACTTGGCAAGGCGAGCCAGCCGGATGTCCGCGGTGCCCACTCGAAACCCTCGCTGGAACCCGGCGAAGCGGATCCGCGCGTACGAAGTCATGAGCCGATCTGCGGCCGAGGTCCGTCGGCTCGTGCCGTAGGCCGTCCGTGCCAGATACTTGGCCTCTTCGAAGAATTCAACGTCCCTCCTGGCAATCCAGGGACCGACTGTCGACTGGGAACGATCGTGGCCGATCCAGTCTTCCAGGCTCTTCGGCTCCTCCAACCCCAACGCGACAGCCCGTTCGAACAGCGGTGTGCCGGGGAACGGAGTGTAGATGCTCGGTCCGTAGATCAAGGCCTCCGGATCCTGAGCCAGGTGAGCGATGAGATTGAGGGTCTGGACGAGGTCATCGCGGGTCTCGTCGGGCAGCCCCATCATGAAGTGATAGTTCACCAGGAAGTTGTGCTTCCGCGCCCGGCGGTGGGCCTCCTTGACCTCGTCGACCGTGATGTCTTTGTTGATCAAGGCGAGCATCCGATCAGAGCCGCTTTCAACACCGAAGGTCAGGCAGCGGCAACCGCTTCTGCGAACCAGTCCGATCAGTTCGTCGTCCATCCGCAGGAAGTTGTCGATGCGGATGTCGCTGTGCCAGTTGATATCCAGGGAGCGATCGAGAATCCCCTGGCATATCTCTCCCACTCGATTCCGATTGACGAAGAAGTTGTCGCTGACGAAATTCACTCCGCCCACGTGGTAGCGGCCGACGAGATCTTCGAGCCGGTCCAGCACCACCGGAGCGCTCAGCGCTCGCCAGCGCCGCTTGTTGTAGTTGAGGTTGTAGCAGAAGGCGCAGCGGCTGGGACAGCCGCGGTCGGTGTTCAGTTCGATCGATCGGCTGCGGTTCGCCAGATAGTGGAACTGCTGGTTCACGTAGCTCTCCACATCCACCAAGTGATAGGCGGGTGCAGGCTGGCGATCCAGCTCAAGCGGCCGGCGCTCGTTGGCGCGAACTTGTCCCTCGCGGCGGTAGTGCAGACCGGGAACCGTCTCGACCGACCTGCCATCGCGCAGCGCCTCGACCAGTTCGACGAAGCTCTCTTCGCCGTCGCCGGCGATCACCATGTCAACCAACTCGTGTTCCAGCGTCTGGAAGGGGAGCAGGCTGGGATGGATGCCGCCCCAAACGACCGGCACGGGGTGAATCTCCTTGATCGCCCGGCTGAACTCAAGCGAGTTGCGAATGGGATGCCCGGTCATCACGCTCACTCCGGCGCAGATGGTCTCCGGTCCCAACTCCCCGCGCAATTCTTCTCGCCAGTCGCGTGACGACAGCCCGTCGATGAGCCGTACGGAGATGCCTCGCATGAGCAGCGGGGCGGCCAGGTGGATCAAACCGAGCGGAATGCGACGGGCGCCGAGCGCTCGGGAGTACTTTTCCGCCGGACGAAAGAGAACGACTTGAGCCATCAGCCGACCCCGATCCAAGAGTGCAACCAAATGCCCCTTCCATCTCCCGGAAGCGGCCCCACCAGTTGCGACGGACTATACGAGGAACTGCCTGGTAGAGCAACACCACTTCGCCTCGGTGAATACCGTGTATCTTGACGACCCTCCGGGCCTTCTGGAACGTGGCTGAGTGAACATCCTGGAAGCGTCGTCCGGAATGCGAGAACGGCCGGGCCCTGAGATCCCCCTGGCGTGCCGGCCTTGTTTCCATGCCGTTGTTCGACAGACCGACTCAGCCCCCCACCCCCCGCAGAGCCGCCGGCAGGTCCATGAAACCGCACCACCGGCTATCCCTGCCGGGCACTCGAATCGGGGGCTGTTGCTTCATCCTTGTGGGAGGCCTCGTACTGCTCGCAGAGCGTGCTCGGACACTCTTCCTCCACACCGCAATTCGGGCAGACCATGCGGATGAGGTCCGAACTGCTGAACTTGAGATGGTTGCGCTGGCATATCTCGATCAGTTCGTGGAGGTGTTTGCAGGGCATGATTGGATCCGTTTCTGAGCGAGGATCGGTTGCGGGCCTGTTCCAGAACCGCCAACGAGGTCTCCCGCACCCCGGCGACGCGGCGCGGCAATCTGACTCGGGTTGCGTGATTCCCAGAATGGGCCGTCTCCCTGGAGCCGCCTCCCAGAGGGTGGCGGCCGACTTGGGTCCTCCACTCATCGTGCAGGCCCCTTGAGAAAGCGCTCCCCTCCAGACCGGGCTGGCAGGAATTCTACGCCCCGCGGGCAAACCCGCAAGGGCGGCTCTGTTCGTCGCCTTCCGATCCCGATCCCCGTCCCTATTTGGGGCCGCCGGGCCCTGGAACCAGAGACTCGAGTCGCTTCTGAGTTCTGTGGCCAATGACCGTCGACCAGTACCCGCCGCCGCAGGACACTTTCTTATAGGCCGCGATCGCCACTTCGGGAAGCTGGCACCGTTCGGCCAGGCGGCCCACCAGGTACCACTCGCAGCCGGCCGGCACAGCCGGGTCCCATGTATCGAGGCACTGCATCAGCGCCTCGCGGCCCTCGGCAATCTCGCCGGCCTCCGCGCGGAGGGCCGCCAGCACAAATAGCGCCGTCCGGTTGGGAACCTTCAGCGATTGGCTGGCCTTCAGCGCATTCTGGAGAGCATTGTCCGGAACCGGCGGTTCGTCCAGCCGGCACCACGCCAGCCGCCACGGCAAGCTCACAGGCGCATTGGCCAAGCCCTGGGCCTTCTGCCAATACGCGGCAGCATCAACAAGGTTTCCTCCAACGGCAGCCGTCTCGGCGCGCAGATCGAGGGCCCAGCCCGCATCGGGGAACTTCTCGAGCACGGCTTCTGCAGCCCGCCGCGCATCCTCGAATCGGCCCATCCCCATGAGGGCCGCATGTTTCATCTGATACCCGTCTGCGACGCGAGGCTGCCTGGCAAGAATGCTCTCGATGATCTCCAGGGCCCGGTCGGGTTGGTTGGCGTGAAGATAAGACGTCACCAGCGTTCGGTCGATCTGGAATTTCGTCGCGTCGTCGGCGCTCTCTCTGGATTTTTCCAGGATCTCGATCACCCGGGGCCCCCTGGCGGCCAGGGATGCTGCGGCAAGCCGAACCGTGGCGGGATCCGAGTTCTTTCGGGCCCAGATGTGCGCGAAGGGCGGATGGTTGAACGGGTTGAACAGATCCGACCAGCGGCCGGCCGTCTTGCGGTCCTTCACCGCCCATTCCAGCAGTTGGCGGGCGCCCTCGGGGTCGTTCTTGTCGAGCCGCAACAAAGCGATTTCGCCCAGCCTGGAACGGTCCTCGCCGGGGTCCAGGACCCGATACTGCCCCGATTCCTTGACAACGTACCAGGTCGTGTCGGGGAGGAAGACACACTGGGCCTCAACGCGGTGACACGTATCGTCGCTCCCTTCCGCCTGGAAGTTGATGAGTGAAACCAGGTCGGCTCGCCACTGGATCGGCCCGTCGAACAACCGAGCTTCGCGACGCCCCGCTTCGAGCAGGCTGTTGACTCGATTCAGGTCGGTGAAGCGTTCCACGACGTCCTGCGTGGAAGCGGCCAGAAACGGCTTCAAGTCAATCTGGTTCCGTCTCCTCCACAACAGGCAGGCAAGCAGCCTTTGCACAACCCCGCGAGGATCTCCATCGGCCAGAGCAATCTCTTCGTGGCGACGCATCCGGTCGCGAAGGCGGCACCAGGCATCCCAGTGGGGCAGTGCCGTACCTGGCGCCGCTGCCTGGCGAAGAAGGACCGCTGCCTGGGGATAGTACCGCGTTGCGTTGAGCAGCTCGGCGGCGTGGGCCAGCGACTGCCGGCGTTCGACCGGTCCGCCGTCAAACGTTGACGACTTCTGGACGGCCTTCTCCGCACCGTCCGCCACGGCGATCAGCGCCAGCAAGACGGCATTGCCGACATACGTCTGATCGTTCTTCTCCGCATACTCTCTGGCAGCCTTCTGATCGCCTGAGAACCAGTGAAGGTACATCAGGCTGTCGTCCAGTCCGTTGACGTTGCCCGGCGACAATTCGGCGGCCTTGCGGAAGTGTTCGGCGGCGCCCTGGAAATCGGCACCCGTGCCGAAGCGATGCCCGAGCGAATTGCGTTCGAGCAGGTTCCCCAGGCGAACGTGCGAATCGATGTTCTCCGGGTTCAGTTCGATCGACCTTTTGAAGGCCTCCATGGCGGCCTGGCGGTCGAATCCGTCTTCGTACTGGCGGCCGAACAGGTCATACGTGAGAACACTGCCCAGGATCTGGTGGGTGTAGCTGCACTTGCCGTCCATTTCGACCGCGCGGCGAGCCATGCGCCGGGCGGCATCGCCAAAACCGGCGTCGTTCAACGCCGCGGCCAGCCGCGCCTGAACAGGGGCGCTCGCGGGACACTCCGCCGCGCAGCGGCCGTACTCCGCCAGCGCCTCGGCCACGCGCCCTTCGGCCAGGTGCTGATATCCGACATGCCGGAACGTGATCAACTGCTCGCTGCTGCCAGCCTCGTCGTCGCCCTGCAGGCGTTCTACGGCGGCCCTCAGCAACTTGGCCTCCTCGGGCGAAAGCTGCCCCGAACCTGTGTCGAGCGTGTGCCGGACCCTCACCGTTCCCGATTCCTCGATCTCGTAGTGGCGGGACATGCTGACGGAGCCGAACTTCTCTTCCACCGATTCAGGAACTTCTGCACAGCGATAGCCGCATGGCGGAACAATCACGTATTCGAACTCGCTGCGGTGCAGCCCTGGAATCCAGAACGGATCGGTTCGCTGAGGCTTCGACGCGACAGCCTGCTTCTCGTCCTTGCTGTCCTCTTCATCCTCCCAGGCTCCCCAGCGGAAATAGTACGGCAGACGTTCCACGATCCCGCTGGCCGAAACGGCCGCCGATGCGTCGGTGCTATCGGTCAATCCCAGCGCCGCGGCCCCGGTCACCACCGTCCGAATCCGGAACGGAACCGAGAAATCGTGCGGATCGGGGTACTCCAGCACATCCAGCGATGACGCTCTCATCACGTCCTTGGCATGGTCCTTCCAGGTTTCACGCAGACTTGCCGGATCCGAGTCTCCGTACGATTGCCGCAGTTCCTCGTCGATCGTGCCGGTTCCCTCGATGGTTTGCAGCATCTTCGCGCCGCCCCAGTCGGCCAACTCGATCCGGCACGTCTGACGATAGACGTTTTCCTGCGAACCGGAGGCCGGCGTACGCACGAGCTGCTCGGTATGGGGTGCGATGATCAAGGCCCGCCGTCGCTGATCGCCCGCGGGCAAGGCACCGATCCGCGTGTATTCCGAGGTAGGATCGACCCACATAGGCGTCTGGCCGGGAATGTAGACGATCATATGGTTGAACGTGTTCAGGCCCGGCAGCTTCTCGTCGGCGTCGTTCCCGTACTGGGTGTTCACCAGGGCAACATAGGCTTCCTGCCCGACGGCACGAAGCATGGCCACCAGGAGAGCCGATTGGTCTTTGCAGTCGCCGTAAGATCGTTCGATCGTCTCCGCAGGAGGTGCGGGAACAATCGACGACATGCCGAATTCCACGTCCGTGTAGCGAACGAGCTGCTGGGCCTTCCGCAGCAGCTTCTCAACCCTTCGCTCACGGGACGACTCCTTGCCGACCGTCTCCTCCGCCAGTTTCTTCACCGCCGACCCGTCCAGGTTCCCTTCCAGCATCTTGCCGTATCCCGCGGCAACCTCACCCCAGGACCGTCCGGTCGTGAAGGCCACGCGGGCACTACCGGCCTTGTCGGCCGGCAGCAGAGGGGTAAAATCCACGGGCCACTTGACCTCATCCGTTTCGTAGACCGTGATCCGCCGGGCATCTTTCACGGTCTCCTTCGGCCCGAGGTCGACGCCCCGCGTCTGGAAGGTTATCGGAATCCGTTCCGGCGCGTCCACCATCAGCCGTATCTTGCGAGTCGGCCACAGGGGCTGAAACTCCATCCGGCCGATCGTGCCCTCGGCAAAAAACGGCTTCGTACCCTGAAGGATGACCTCTTGTTCGATCAGGCAACCCTGGCGCACAGCCGGCAGGGGCGCCTGGATGACCCGCTGGTCGCGGAAGATCCCGGGAAGAGTCTCCCCCAGGTTGCTCTCGCTGGTTCTCTTGGGATCGAGCTGATACTCATCCCCGTCCCGCGATATGACACGGGCGCGAAGTTGCGGACGCTGCTGGTACCAGGGAGACCAGACCTCCGTCAACACGCCCCACTCTTCCGCCGCGGCCTTGGTGATGCAGCGGATGACGGTGCGTTCAGTCGTTTGCCAACGACCCTCCTCGTCGATCCGGAAGGTCTTCTCCGCCAGCAGAATCTCACAGTCGGCATCCTCAGGAACCGGGCGGTCGGCAGCTGCCTTGGTGAGCACCGCTGCCTCAACCGAGAACATCGGCTCGTCCCACGGACTCTCCGCTCGGCACACCAGACAGAAAAAGGCACCGACGAAGAAGAGACAGCCGAAAACTCCCCGTGTCGCGATCGAGCCTGACAACATGCAGCCCCCTTGAGAACTGTCGGCGACACCACCCGCAGATCGGGGGGATGCCGGTACGAGGCACCTCTGTGGTGCTGAGAATACCCTGACGAGAATGAAACCACCTATATGCAGATTGCCACAGGAGCCACGGCATGTCAATGCCAAACGCCGTCGCCCGGATCATCTCACCGCGCCCAGGCTCACTGCGCCCAGGCGACGCGGCAGGTCCGTCAACTGCGGCCGTTTCACTCTTTCGGTGTCCAGTTCGGCGAGCGTGAACCGCACGCCGACGATCCAGTGCTTTGTCTCAGCCAAAAACTCGGATCGAGACTGCGGAACAACTCGGCGATTGTCGCGCCATTCTACGCCACGGATCCCAGGATCAAGCTGTGACAAAATACTAGGGCATTGTACCTTGTTCCCAACGCCCTGGGTCGTCGTCGCCAATGTTCCGCAGGGGAGGATCTTTGCTCCGGCCTGCTCGCGGTCAGCCCCTTTGCGTGTGACCAGGAGCCGCGGGCGGTACGGTCGCAGTAGCCCGTGGGCAAGATCATCGCAGGCACCAACCCATCCACCGCAGTCTCCCTCAGTCGGACCGGCAGCCCCTCTCAGAACACTCAATCGGGTTGCGTGGTTCCCAGAATGGCCCATCTCCTGGAAGCCGCCTCCCGAAGGGTGGCGGCGGA
>CAZLWV010000161.1:0-4109 GCA_964563135.1 uncultured Planctomycetaceae bacterium | reverse complement strand
CAGGGAAGCCCGCAATATTTCGCCACGCAGGAGGCTCATGGGGCCGGCGGAATAGCGCCGATACACTCTCTGGAGGGGAATTCTCATTGGATGCCCCCGGCCGATTCGCTAGAATTGGTTGTCCGTGTGCGCGAGTGTCACGTTTCCCTCAGGAGTACGGAACATGCGAATTCAAACCGGAACCATGATCGCCGTGTTGATCGCCGTGCTGGCACTCCCAGCGGAATCGTTCGCCCAATGGCGACAGGGAACCCGCCAGGGGCTCTTTGGCGAACGGGAACTGGGCAAGCCGCTCAAGCCGCGCGTCAGCCGCTTCGGCAGCGGGCTGGAGCGAGGTCCGAGCGGGAATTTCCTGGGGCGCTCGACCGCCGACCGCGGCACGACGTTCCAACCCCAGCGGCCCGGCCAGCCGGCGGAACCCTCGCTGGTGCCCCCAGAGGCCTACAATCTGGAGCCGGACATGGTACCGGGCTACCTGGAAGATCAGGCCCGTCGCATGGAGGAGCTGAGACAACAGCAACTGGCAGAGTTGCAGCGGCTCCACGAGTCGCAGCAACCGTCGGCTCCCCAGCAGCAGCCGCTGGCCTCTCCGCTGCAGCCTGCGCAGCCCTCATTCCCCCCTCCCGCGCCCGTGATGCCGGAACGGCCCAATCGCTATCTGCCGCCCGCGTGGTCGACCCAGCCCGGTTTTCCACAACCCCAGCCTGGCGTGCCCGGCCCGTCGGCGGAAGAACTTCAGAATTCCCCAGATCGCTGGTTCCGGGGCGCACCGACAGCAGCCGAACAACAGGCTCCCGCCACCAGCCCTGCCGCCGGCTCCCAGCCATATCCGCCCGGTCTCGGCGCCGGCTCGCTCGGTCCAACCGGCGTGGCAGGGCGGTCCGGCATGAGCCGATCGAGCGCAGCAACGCTCGGGCCTCGAATCGCCCAGACCCTCGGAACGAGAGCCCTTTCGCCAATTGCAGCGACGATCCAGGGCGACACCGTCACGCTGCAGGGCACCGTGGCTGCGGCCGCGGACCGTCAACTTGCCGAACGCATCGCCGCCATGGAACCGGGCGTGCGCCGGATCGTCAACCGCATCGTGATCGGACCCGGGCCAGCCGGACCGTAGGACCGGTCTCAGCGTGCCGTTTCGCGGGCAAGGACGGCGCCCCTTCCCTCCGCAAGGTGTAGTCTGGCCGGGCTCTGCCCCAGGGAAACGCCAACGATGGCCGAAGTCGTTCTCTCCAACGTTTCGAAGCGGTTTCCAGCGGCCGGAGGCGGACGCGACACACCGTTCACCCTGGGCCCCATCGACCTGACGCTGCCCGACGGACAGTTCACCGTTCTTGCCGGACCATCAGGCTGCGGCAAGACGACCCTGCTGCGATTGATCGCGGGGCTGGAGACTCCTTCGACCGGCAACGTATCGATCGGCGGACGGGCCGTCGACCGCCTCGCTCCGCATCAGCGAAACGTGGCAATGGTCTTTCAGGATCACGCTCTCTATCCTCACATGACCGTCAGGGCCAATCTTGCCTTTCCCCTGAAGATGCGCAAGGTTCCCCGGGCAGAAATCCAGACGCAGGTCCGCCAGATCGCCGAGTGGCTCAGCATCGGCGGGCTGCTCGACCGTCGGCCGGAACAGCTTTCGGGAGGCCAGCAGCAACGGGTGGCGCTGGGGCGAGCCATGATCCGCCATCCGCAGGTCTCGCTGCTCGACGAGCCGCTGGCCCACCTCGACACGCGGCTTCGCGCGGAAATGCGTGCGATGCTTGTCGGACTGCAGCGCCGGTTGTGCCTGACCATGCTCCACGTGACACACGACCAGGCGGAAGCAGCCGCGATGGCCGATCGGATCGTGGTCCTCAACCAGGGGCATGTCGAGCAGGTCGCAGCTGCCGCAGACCTGTACGAGACGCCCGCCAGCCGATTCGTGGCGGAGTTCTTCGGTTCACCACCCATGAATTTTCTCCCAGGGCGGCTGCAGGAAGAAGCCGGTGTCCTGGAGTTCGTCTCCCCGGCCGGTCTCCGGGTGCCGCTGGGCAGCCAGATCCGCCGGCTGGCTGGGCCGGCAAGCTCCGCTGGACTGGTTCTCGGGGTCCGGCCGCACGACCTGCGCCTTGACCTCAGGGCGACAGGTTGCCACGGGGCAGCGGCCGGAAAGGTTTCGAGCGTCGAGCGATTCGACGGTCATTGCCTGGTTGGCGTGGCCCTCGGACCCCATTGCCTGACTGCCCGCTGCGCCGGCGGAGCGGGTTTCGTGCCGGGAGAGACGGTCTTTCTGTCGATCCCCTCGGACCGAGCCTGTCTTTTCGACGCCGGACCCGGCGGACGATTGCTTCACGGGCCCTGCCGTTCTTGACACCCCCCCGAAGGCAACCGGCTGTCTCGACGTTACACTTTCAGCAGGGGAAGCATCGTTTTCCGGCTTTCGTGAAAGGTTTCGTGAATGGATTTTTGGGGCCTCCTCCTGGAGATCGTGGTTCTGCTGGCCGTATCCCTCGTACTGGGCGGCGTGCTCTCGCGGCTCGGCCAGAGCCCGCTCGTGGGGTATCTGCTGGCCGGAATGGTGTTGGGGGGACCGGGCAGCCTGAGGATCATCGAGTCGGAACACAGTATCGAGATCATCGCCGAGCTGGGCGTTGCCCTGTTGCTGTTCAGCCTCGGACTGGAATTCTCCTGGCCGAGATTGAAGGCCCTGGGAGGAGTGACTCTGTCGAGCGGCGCGCTTCAAGTCGTTGCGACGGGAGCCATCGCCGCAGGGGCCGGGCTCCTGTTCGGCCTGGGGGCGTGCGAGGCAATCGCCGTGGGGGCTATGCTCAGCTTGAGCAGCACAGCCACCGTGTTTCGCGTGCTCATCGACCGCGGGGAAATCGATAGCCTCTACGGCCGCAACTCGGTGGGGATTCTGCTCGTGCAGGACATCGCTGTTGTGCCGCTGGCCATCCTGGTCGCTGTTCTGGCGAAAGGGGGGACGGCCGACGAGATCGCCATCGCGTTGCTCGAGATCATCGGGATGGCCGCCGCGCTCGTCGTGTTCCTGTACCTGTTCCTCAACAAGATTGCCGTCAGAGCCCTGGCAACTCTGAGCCTGGAGCAGAATCGGGAGTTGACGGTGCTGCTGGCGGTCGTCGTCGGACTGGGCTCGACATGGGCGGCCCACAGCGCGGGGCTGTCGCCCGCGCTGGGAGCGTTCGTGGCCGGCATGTTCCTGGGCAGCTCGCCCTTCGCGACCCAATTGCGGGCCGACGTGGCGGCGCTGCGAGTCGTGCTTCTCACGTTGTTCTTCGGGGCGGTCGGCATGGTGGCAGACCCCCTGTGGATCCTCAAAAACTTCTGGTTCGTGTTCTTCGTCGCCGTTCTCATCGTGGTCGGCAAGGCAGGCATCGTTTGGGCTATACTCCGCGCCATGGGAAGGACCGGCCGGACCTCGCTGGCTACCGGGTTGTGCCTGGCCCAGGTGGGCGAGTTCGCCTTTGTCCTGGACAAGAGCGGTGCGACCGGCGGTCTGGTCGGCGAATACACGGAGATGGTCGTTGTCTCCAGTGCGATCATGACCTTGCTGGTGACGCCCTATCTTGTCCAGATCGCGCCGCGGCTGGCCACGTGGGCAGCGCAGTGGAGTCGACGGGCGGTCGCCGACCGTGAAATGAGCTCGGCCGCCGGCCATCTGCTGCATCACGTGGTCATCGTCGGATTCGGCCCCGCCGGTCAGGCCGTGGGCCGGGCGCTTTCAGGAACGGAGACACCCGTTCTCGTGCTGGATCTGAATCCGGCCGCCCGCAAGCTGGCAGACTCCATGCGACTGATGAGCCAGGTGGGCGACGCCTCGCAGATCGACGTGCTCGAACACGCTCATCTGCGGACGGCAAAGCTCGTCGTGATCACCCTGCCCGCCCACCGGGCCGCCCTGACCGTGCTCGAACACGTTCGCGAGCTGGCCCCACACGCGCCGGTCATCGTCAGGTCGCGACACCAGATCCATTGGAGCCAATTCGAAGCGGCCGGCGCAGACGCGATCGCCGGTGACGAGGAAGAGGTAGGGGCAAGTCTGGCAGCGAAAGTCATGGCTGGACTTTTGCAAACAGCCGTTTGGTCTTGAAAAGATAGGAGGTTTAGCGATA
>CAZLWV010000160.1:13146-17963 GCA_964563135.1 uncultured Planctomycetaceae bacterium | reverse complement strand
TTCGGCATCGTGGCCGCCGTGATGGGAATCGTGATCACCATGGGCGCGATCGACGGCCCCGTGGAGGAGGTCGGTGAAAAGGTGGGGGCGGCGCTGGTGGGTACATTCCTGGGCATTCTCCTGTCGTATGGATTCATCGGCCCCATGGCTGTGCGGCTGGAATTCCTCAACGGCAGCGAGATCAGCTTCCTGCAAATCGTCGCCTCGGTGATGCCGGGCTTCCTCGGAGAACTGGCACCCAAGGTTGCCCTCGAAAGGGCGCGGCGCGGCGTGGCCAGCGAGTACCGACCGACCCAGGATGAACTCGACGAGTGGCTCAGGCAGATCGACGCAACCTGACACACGGCCGCAGTAGAACAAGGTACCCAAAGGGATCACAAACATGGCAGGCGCAGGTGGCGGAGCATGGAAGGTGGCTTACGCGGATTTCGTGACCGCGATGATGGCGTTCTTCATGGTCATGTGGATCACCGCCCAGGGACAGGACGTCAAAGAGGCCGTTGCCGAGTACTTCCAGCACCCGCCGAGCGATTCGCTGATGAACGGGGGCGGCTCGCCCCTGCTGCGCCCCAACAAGCCGGGTGAACCGGTCGGCAGTTCCCTGGCCCCGTCGACCCCCGGTGCCGAACCGGAATCGCCCCCGCCGCACAAACCAACCGGCAGTTCGGGCGAGGATTCGTCCGACAAAAAGCCAAAAGCCTCGCGCGGCAAGGATCCGGACATGCTCATGATTCACGCCGGGGATCGCCGCCGGGTGGGTACCGTGATCGTGTTCGGCCAGGGCAAGAGCGATCTCGACGCGAAGGCCAAGGATCAGTTGCTCGAGGTGTGCAACGAGCTTCGAGGCAAGCCCCAGAAGGTGGAAATCCGTGGCCACGCAGCACGCGGGCTGCCGTCCGCAGACGGAGACGGCAAGGATCCCTGGCAGGTTTCCTACGCCCGTTGCCAATCGGCAATGAACTACCTCGTGGAACACGGAATTGCCCCGGAGCGGATCCGGCTGAGCCAGGGAGGGGCCTACGAGCCGTTCTCGATCGAGTCGGATCCGAGCCAGCGGATGTACAACTCGCGGGTCGAGGTGTATGTGCTCAATGAACTGACGGAAGACTTCATGGGAACTCCGGAAGAGCGGGCCAAGCACTTCAGCGAGTACTGACGCGGGCGAAACGGCACCTGCTTTGCCGGTCCAGCCCGTGTCTGTTCCCATGGCCCTCTCAACGGCAGTCGCGGCAGCCGGAGGTCATGCGCCGGGGCGGTTCGACGGGTAGAACCGCTTTGCGGGAACCCGGCGGTCGACACATGTTTCGCCAGGCCCCAAGCTGGCACCGTCAGGTTCGAACCGGTGGACCGGGGGGGTGACGGTCCTTCGGTAGCCCGCGCCCATTGGTGACGGCGGGTTTCCGGGATGCTATACTCGGGCACGATCTGGCCCGAGAGAGCAACAATTCGAATCACCCGGAGGCGATCATGGCTTGTATCTGGCGCGGATTCTTTGTGGCCCAGCTAGTCGGTCTCGGCATCATGACGAGCATCTCCCACGGGCAGTGGACTACCATCTATGGAGCGGCCCGCGAAGAAGCTCGGCAGGTGTCGAGCGCATCGCTGGCCGTGCCGCTCTCCAAGCAGGCTTGGGAGGAGAGCCTGGCCCGCCGCCGCCAGATGTGGCGGGAGATGCTGGGACTGTCCCCCTTGCCGCCGCAAACGCCCTTGGAGGCCACCGTCACCGGAGTGCTGGAGCGGGGCGATTACGTCGTCGAAAAGATCCACTTCCAGAGCCTGCCGGGAGCCTATGTGATCGGAAACCTCTATCGGCCGGCCCAGGTGACGGAGCGGCTGCCGGCGGTGCTCTACCTCTGCGGCCACAGCAAGGGAAAGGTCAACCCCCCCTACCAGGCAAACCCGCGCTGGTTTGGACAGCACGGCTACGTGGCCCTGGTGCTCGACCCGATTCAGTTGGGCGAATCGCAGGGTATTCACCATGGAACCTACCGCGAAGGTCGATGGGACTGGCCCAGCCGGGGATACACGCCGGCGGGAACTGAGGTCTGGAACGCGATGCGCGCCCTGGACTACCTCGAGAGCCGGCCCGACGTCGATGCCCAGAGAATGGGCGTCACGGGACTGAGCGGCGGCGGCGTCATCTCGTGGTGCCTGGGGGCCGCCGATGAACGGGTCAAGGTCGTCGTGCCGGTCTGCCAGTCGGGCAGTATCGAGCATGTCGTGACCGATCGGGCGACCGACGGGCATTGCGACTGCGCCTTCTGGATCAACTACTACCGCTGGTGCTGGCCCGACCTGGGCTCCCTGATCGCTCCACGGGCACTGTTGATCGCCTCCGGCTCCGAAGACGTCCTGTGGCGACCGTACGGCTACCGCGACGTGGCCCATCGCATCCGCCGGCAATATGCCGCCCTGGGCGCCGAAGGCCAATTCGACCTCGTCGAAGACCTCACGCCGCACGGCTACACACCCAAGCTCCGGCAGGCAATCTTCACCTGGTTCAACGCCCATCTCAAAGGGGATCCGACCCCGGTCACCGATGACGTCACCGACTTCGTGGAACCCGAGGAGAATCTGCTGGTGTTCGCAGGCAAGCTGCCGGAACAGGACCAGATGCGCAACGTGGATCGTCTTCTGGTAAAACGGGCAGAACTGCCCGCCGTCACCGACGAAGCCGCCTGGCGGGAGTATCAGGCAAAAACGATCCAGCACCTGCGCGAGGTGACGTTCCGGACCACGTTCCCCCAGCGGCTGCCGCGGGGGCGGGATTTCCGCATGGACGGCAACGACAAGACGGCGACCATGGGAACCTACGTGCTGGACAGCCTCGACGGAATGACCATCAGCATCAAGATGCGCCGGCCGGATGCGGCCCCGCAGCCTGCCGTCACCCTGGTCTTCGCGGTGCAGCCGGATGCGCAGAGCACGTTCGGCGGCGGCGGGCCGTCGCGGCCTTCAGTCGCCGGCCAGATCGTCACGGCCGCCGTCGAGGTGCGCGGCACGGGGGCCACCTCGGTCGGGCCCGGTTACCTCTGGACCGCACGCCGAATGTACCCGCTGCTCGGCCAGACCCTTCCGGAACGCCAGGTGAGCGATCTGCTGGCAGCCATCGCCCTGCTGAGGACCGAACCAGCGACCGGCCCGGTGGCGGTCTATGGCCAGGGCTACACGGCCCCGCTGGCAATTTATGCGGCCGTTCTCGATCCCGATGTCGGCCAGATCGTTCTTGCCGACCCGCCAGTGAGCCACGAAGACCCGGCCACCGGGGAGTTCCTGGGAGTATTGCGGTTTGGGGACCTGCCCCAGAACCTGGCCCTGGTGTATCCACGCCCCATCACCTTCGTGGGAAAGATGCCGGAGGCCTACGAGTGGACCCGGCAGCTCTATGAGAAGCTGGGGGCAGGCGACCGGATCCGGGTGGTTGAGAGTGCGGGGCAGTGGCAGCCCCAGTGAGGCAGGGTGAAAATAATAACTTCGACAGTTCATCGCACTGCTTGCGCGACAAGCAGTGCCTCACACGAGGCCAACGGGTGTGCCACGGCCTGCTTGTTGGCCGTGCCGCCGCCAAAACGCGAATTGTGAAACGTTTTCTTTCGCTCTGCCCAAGGGCATCCGCTGCCGTCACTTGCGCGATCGACTCCTCAGCTCGTGAACAATCCGGGCCAGAACGCCGCAAGCGCCGGAACGGGCGTTTTTGCCGTCTCCAAAAAACGGGGCCGGCAGCAGAAGTGGCGATAGCATAGTCGATACAGGCTGCACGAGTGCCGAAGCTGGCACTGCGGCAGCAAGATCAGCCTCCGCGAATCTCGACATGCCCTGGATCGTATCGGATACTTTCAACGAAGTTTGGGATATCGCGGACGATACATTCTGACGCCCCCGGGCGGAGTCGGTCATGCGGAAGAAGGCCTGGACCTTCCGGTCCAAAGTGCTTCTGACGGTCGTGGCAACCGTCGTGTTCACGGCAATCACGATCCAGTGCTCCGCCAGGCGCGAGACGAAGCGGGCGATGTTTGCCGCCTACGACGCCAACGCCGTAAATCTCGTCAACACGGTCACCCTCAACGTCGAGAGCGAGTACCGGAGTATCCTGTTCCACAAGTCCGCCATGCTCGACAGGCGGAAGGCGGAACTGCGGAACATGGTAACCCTGGCGCTGGAGCGGATTGAGAAACGGTACCGGGAGCAGGAGAAGGACGGGCTCCCGGAAGCAGTAGCCCGCCAGCGAGCCCTCGACGACGTCAGCCGCATGCGATACGACGGCGGCGTGGGCTATTTCTGGATCAACGACACGCGGAAGCCCAAGCCGCGGATGATCATGCATCCGACCATGCCGGAACTGGTCGGATCCACCATGGACGAACCGCGTTTCAACACCGCCATGGGTATCGACCAGAACGTGCTGGCCGCCTTTGCCAGCATCGCTTCCGAGCAACGGGTAGGCTTCGTCGACTACCTGGCACCAAAGCCCACTGCCGGCGGACTGACCGAGTATGCCCCCAAAATCTCCTGCGTGGCACTGTTTCAGCCGTGGGGTTGGGTGGTGGGCTCGGGCGTGTATGTGGACGATATCGAGGCGGAAACACAGCGGCGTGTCGATGCCGTTCTGGACGATCTCAACCAGACATTCGCGAGAGTCAGGATCGCCGAGACGGGCAACCTGTTCATCTTCAACGGCCGGAAGGAGCTGCTGGTCCATCCCTTCATGGCCAGAAACGCCAGCACACGCAACCCGGAAACCGGCACCGAAATGCTCGGCGAGTTCAAGAAGCGCGCCGGCGCACGCGCGAGCGCGATCGACTGTCTTCAGGTGGACT
>CAZLWV010000160.1:0-13136 GCA_964563135.1 uncultured Planctomycetaceae bacterium | reverse complement strand
GCTCGGCGAGTTCATCCGCAGCGTGAAGACGGGGAGAATCCCCTTCGAGTATACCTGGAACAGGCCGGGACACGAGAACCAGTATCGGTTCAGGAAGCGGGTCTACCTTGCCCATTTCGAGCCGCTGGACTGGTACATCGGAGCCGCGTTCTACACCGACGAAATGGAGTTGCCGGCCAAACGGCTGGAGACCAGGATCCTCCTTCTCTCCTGCGCGGTCCTCCTGGTGGTGGTCATGCTGGCGGTGCTGGTTTCCAACGGGCTGACCGAGCCGCTCCGCCGGCTGGCCGCGGCCGCCAGCCGCGTCGAACAGCAGGCAATGCGCTCCGCCGAAATACCCGTGTCGGGCCCCGCCGACACCAGGGAACTCGGCATCATCCTGCAAGGAATGCTCTCTTCCGTCGAGAGATCGGAGACGGATCTCAAGAAGGCCAACAGCTACATCGGCAGCATCATCGATTCGATGCCGTCGGTTCTGGTGGGCGTGGATGCTGCCGGCAAGGTGACCCAGTGGAACACTGCGGCCGAGCAGGTTACGAGTCTGGGAAGGCAGGCCGCCTTGGGACATGCCCTGGCCGACGTCTTGCCGAGCATCGCACCCGAGATGGAACGGGTGATCGCGGCCATCAACAGTCGGCAAACGCTCGCGCCTCACAGACTGGCTCGCCGCCAGGACGGGCAGATCCGCTATCAGGAGGTCACGGTGTATCCGCTCGCGGCCGAGGGCTTCCAGGAGGCCGTGATCCGCCTCGACGATGTCACGGAGCGGGTGCGGATGGAAGAACGGATGGTGCAATCGGAGAAGATGCTCTCCCTCGGGGGATTAGCGGCAGGCATGGCACACGAGATCAACAACCCCCTGGGGGGCATGCTCCAGACGGCCGGCGTGCTCGCCAGCCGGCTCAGCGAAGATCTTCCGGCCAACGCTCGAGCAGCGGAAGAAGCGGGAACAAGCATGACGGCGATTCGCGCCTTCATGGAAGCTCGCGCTGTTCCCCGGATGCTGGAGCGGATTCGCCAGTCCGGCGTCCGTGCCGGGGAAATTGTCTCCAACATGCTGAACTTCGCACGCAAGCACGACACGGCATTCTCCCTCCACAACCTGGCCGAACTCCTGGACAAGACCGTCGATCTTGCCGGGAGCGATTTCGATCTGAGGAAGGACTACGATTTCCGGCAGATCCAGATCGTTCGCCGCTATGAGCAGGGGGTGCCCGCGGTGCCCTGCGAGCCGGGGAGGCTGCAGCAGGTGTTTCTCAACCTGCTCCGCAACGGCGCCGAGGCCATGCAGGAAGCGGGCACGCAGAAGCCCCAACTGGTCCTCCGCATCGCCCACGAACGAACGCAGAACCGAGTGCGGATCGAGATCGAAGACAACGGTCCGGGAATGGACGAGGCCACACGCAAGCGGGTCTTCGAACCGTTCTTCACGACCAAGCCGGCAGACCGCGGCACGGGCCTGGGGCTGAGCGTATCGTACTTCATCATCACGGAGACTCACGGCGGCGCAATGAGCGTCGAATCGGTTCCTGGCGAGGGCACCAGGTTCATCGTTCAATTGCCTGTGGAGAGGGAACAGTCATGAATCATACGCCCGTCGTTCGAAAGGCTGTGTGGACATTCCGCTCCAGAGTGCTTCTCCTGGTGGTGGTAACTGTGGTGCTGACCGCCATGGCCATCCAGTACCTGGGTCTGCGCGAGACAAAAAAGGCCATGTTCGCCGCCCACGACGAAAACGCCCTCAACCTCATGAACACCGTGGCGCTCAACGTCGAGAGCGAGTACCGCAGCATCCTGTTTCACAAGGAGGCCATGCGGGAACGGCGGAAGACCGAGCTGCGCAACATCGTGGACCTGGCGTTCAAGCGGGTAGAGGAACGGCACAAGGCATATCGCGAAGGCCGCTTTCCGGAGGCGGAAGCGCAGCGGCGCGCTCTGGAAGATTTGCGCTCGCTGCGCTACGACGACGGCGTGGGGTACCTCTGGGTCAGCGACACCGGCGCTCCGGCCCCGCGGATGGTGATGCATCCGATCATGCCCGAGTTGGAAGGGACGTTCATGCTCGAAGGCCCGCGTTTCAACTCCGTGCTCGGGGCGCAGAAAAACCTGCTGGCCGCCTTCGTTGATGTCTGCCGCGAAACCGGACAGGGCTACGTCGAGTACCTGTGGCCCAAGCCGGCCCCGGAGGGATTGGACGAGGATGTCCCCAAGATCTCCTACGTCAAACGGTTCGAACCCTGGGGCTGGATTCTCGGCACGGGAGTCTACGTCGATGATATCGAAGAGGAAACCCAGAAGCGGGTGGATGCCGTTCGAGCGGATCTCAAGCAGACTCTCGCGAAGGCCAGAATTGCCGAGACGGGCTACCTGTTCATCTTCAGCGGTGACAAGCAGGTGCTGGTGCATCCCTACATGGCCCCCGGAGACGACACCCGCAATCCCTCCACGGGAAGAGACATCCTCGATGAGTTCATGCTTGCTGCCAGGACTCCGTCGGTCCCGTTCGAATACCTCTGGGACAAACCCGGCCACAAGAACGACCGCCGGTTTCCCAAACGAGCCTATATCACCCACTTCAAACCGCTCGACTGGTATATCGCAGCGTCGTTCTTCGTGGAGGAAATGGAGCGGCCGGCCAGGAGACTGGCAGTAAGAGTCTTCCTGGTGTCCTGCGTGGTACTCCTCGTGGCGGTCGGCTTTGCCGTATTCGTCTCCAAGAGTCTCACGGAACCCCTGAAACGCCTTGCCCTGGCGGCGGCAAGAATCGAACGGGAAGGGATCCGCTCTGCCGAAATACCGATCTCCGGCACGGCCGAAACAGTGGAACTGGGAACGATCTTGCGGAACATGCTGGCCTCCATCGAGAGGTCGGAACGGGATCTGAAGAAGGCCAACAGCTATATCGGCAGCATCCTCGATTCCATGCCCTCCGTGCTCATAGGTGTGGATGCCGACGGCAAGGTCACCCACTGGAATCGGGCCGCCGAGCAGGCCATCGGCCTGCCGGCCGCGGAGGCCCTCCAGCGCCCGGTCCACGAGGTTCTGCCCAACATGGCGCCCGAAATGGAGCGAATGAGGACCGCCATCCAGAGCCGGCAGACCCTCACGGCCCACCGGCGAACGCACCTGGAGGACCAGGAGGTCCGCTTCCACGACGTAACCGTTTATCCGCTCATCGCCGACGGGATCCAGGGGGCGGTGATCCGCCTCGACGACGTGACGGAACGGGTGCGGATGGAAGAGCTGATGGTCCAGTCGGAGAAAATGCTGTCCGTCGGAGGACTGGCCGCCGGCATGGCCCACGAAATCAACAACCCCCTGGCGGGCATGATGCAGACCGCCAGCGTGCTCTCCAGCCGGCTCACCGACGATCTGCCGGCAAACACCGAGGCTGCCCGCGCGGCGGGGACCAGCATGCAGGCAATCCGCGTCTTCATCGAGGCCCGCGAGATTCCGCGAATGCTCCACCGCATCCGCCAATCGGGCACCCGGGCGGCCGAGATCGTCTCGAACATGCTCAACTTCGCCCGCAAAAGTGATCGGGCCTTCTCCACCCACAACCTGGCCGAACTCCTCGACCAGACGCTGGCCCTGGCCGGGAGTGACTACGATCTGAAAAAGGAGTACGATTTCCGGCAGATTCAGGTCGTCCGCCAGTATGAAGAACCCGTACCGGAAGTGCCCTGCGAGGCAAGCCGTATCCAGCAGGTTCTGCTGAACCTGCTCCGCAACGGCGCTGAGGCCATGCACGAAGAGTCCAGGAGCAGCGGCGGTTCCAAAAAGCCCCGATTCACCCTCCGGCTGGCCCACGAACGGGAAGCCGGTTGGGTGCGGATCGAGGTCGAAGACAACGGCCCCGGCATGGACGAAGCCACGCGAAAACGCGTTTTCGAACCCTTCTTCACCACCAAGCCGACCGACCGGGGTACGGGGCTGGGGCTGAGCGTATCGTACTTCATCGTCACGGAGAATCACGGCGGCCAGATGACCGTAGAGTCCACGCCTGGAGCGGGAACCCGGTTCATCATTCGCCTTCCCATCGGAAGGGGCAATGGCAGGACATGAGCGAGCCGGCATTCACCATATTGATCCTCGACGACGACGAGGCCGTGCGGGAGAGCTTTCGCGACTTCTTCGAGGACCGGGGCTGGCAGGTGCATGCCGCACCAACCGCCGAAGACGCGCTCGCCCTGCTCGAGCACCAGCCGATCGACGGGGCGGTGGTCGATATCCGCCTGCCCGGTATGGATGGCAACGCATGGGTACGGGTGGTAAGCCAGCGCCATCCCACCCTGGCGTGCGTGATCTGCACCGGCTCGCCCGAGTATCGCCTGCCGGGGGATGTGACAGGCCTGGTCCAGGTGTCGGAACGGGTGTTCTTCAAGCCCGTGACCGACTTGGACGGACTGGCGGAAACGGTTCGAGAGCAGATCGAGAAGCTCCGCGGGCGCCGCGGAGAGCGGCCCGTAGAGCGGAGCGCAGACGAAGGGCCGGGCAGGAACTCGCAACACGAAGGAAGTAGCCATGAATGACTGGGCGGCAACCATCCTGGTAATCGAGGATGAGCCGGCGCTGCGCGAGAGCATGGTCGACTACCTCGAGGACCGGGATTTCCGGGTCCTGTCGGCGGAAAACGGCCGTGTCGGGCTGCAACTGTTCGAGCAGCATCATCCCGATCTCGTGCTCACCGACCTGAGGATGCCCGACGTGGATGGTCTGCAGGTGCTGCACCGGGTGGGCGAACTGTCGCCGGAAACGGCCCTGATCGTCGTATCGGGCACGGGTCGCATCAGCGACTCGGTGCGGGCATTGCAGCTCGGCGCGTGGGATTACATTCTCAAGCCGATCGACGATATGTCGATCATCTCCCTGGCCGTGGCCAAGGCGCTCGAACGAGCCTGCCTGCTCCGGGAAAACCGTGCCTATCAGGAGAACCTCGAAGCCATGGTGGTGAAGCGGACCGAGCAGCTCGAGCTTGCCAATGCACGCCTGGAAAGCACCGTTGCGGAACTGGAGCGTTCGCGGGTCGAGCGCGAGAGGCTGATCACCCGGCTCGAGATCCAGAACGCCGAGCTGGAACGATTTGCCTATACAGTCTCCCACGACCTCAAGACTCCGCTGATCACCATCAAGGGGCACGCCGGAGCCCTGGCGGAAGACCTGGCGCACGGCGACGGAAAACTCGCCGAAGAGGATCTGGCACGCATCGCCGGTGCGGCCGACAGAATGGGCTCGCTGCTGAAAGACCTGCTGGATCTCTCGCGGATCGGCCGGGTGGTCAACCCTCCGGAAGATGTGCCGCTGGGTGAGCTGGTGGATGAGGCCCTCCAGATGTTCTTTCAACAGATCGAGGCCAAGAACATCCGGATCGATGTGGCCCCCGATCTGCCCTCCGTCTTCGGCGACCGGAATCGACTGCTGGAGGTCTACCAGAACCTGCTCGAGAACGCCATCAAGTATCTTGGCGATCCCGCCGAGCCGCGAATCGAGATCGGATGGCGCGCCGATGGCGATGCCAGTACCCTCTTCGTTCGCGACAACGGAATCGGAATCGAGCCCCCCTACCACGAACGCATCTTCAAGCTCTTCGACCAGCTCGATCGAAACGTCGAGGGCACGGGAATCGGACTGACCCTCGTCCGGCGGATTATCGACATTCACGGCGGCCGCATCTGGGTCGAGTCCGAGGGTTTGGGACACGGCTCGACCTTCTGTTTCACGCTCCCGCCCAAAGACCAGGCTGTGCTGACGCCGGACGGCCGCAGCACCGCACCGGACCGCTGACGCCGGCCCGTCAGACGCCGGCCATCGCCATCGCCCCGTGCAGCACGACCTCTTCGCCCAGGGCCGCCGGACGAATCTCGTAGCTCCCCTCGTGAGGAGGAAAAACGAACCGCGCCACGGCCCTGCGCACCGGCGCAAAAAACAGCTCTTCCCCCGCCAGCGAAACTCCACCCCCCAGCACAACCACGTTGGGAGCCAGCAGCGTGATCATCTGCGCCAGGGCCCAGCCGTAGGCCTCGCACGCCTCCTGGAAGACCTCACGGGCGAGCTGGTTTCCCGCGGCCGCCGCGTCGGCTACCTGCCTGGTGCTCAGAAGCGGCAACCGCCCCGCGCAGCGGGCCAGCAGGTCCTGCGAGTCGGCCCAGTCCGGCCGTTCGGCCATCCGGCCCCGAACAGCGGCCGAAATCGCCCAGCCGCTGGCCATCGACTCGACCGTTCGGTCCGGCGTGTCGCAGTGGAGTCCCGGCCGCAGGTGCCCCAGTTCGGAAGCCACTCCGCTGCCGCCGCAGAACAGACGACCGTCGATCACCAGAGCGCCGCCGATCCCGCTCCCCACGTTGCTGTAAAACACGACACGCCCCCCGCGGCCGGCCCCATATCGAGCCTCGGCCAGGCCGGCAGCATCCGAATCGTTGACCAGAGCCGCCGGCAGCCCAAAGGTATCCCGGCACCAGGCCACCAGGGGAAAATGCTGCCAGCCATCCACCTGGTGGCTCCTGATCGTGGCTCCCGCTGCGCTGTCCACCGGCCCGCCAAATCCGATGCCAACCGCCCGCACTTCGTGCCGGGCTACCAGTTCGGCGCCGCAGGCCGCGATCTGTCGGAGGACCCCCTCCGCGCCGCCGGCTGGTTCCACGTCCAGCCGGCGCAGCTCCACCAGCGGCGAGCCGCCGCCCGGTCCCACGGCCAGTTGGAGCTTCGTTCCACCGATCTCGATTCCCAGAAACATCCTACTTCTTCAGCTCCTTGATGCGGATGTTGCGGAACTCGACCCGGTCTCCGTGGCCCAGGAAACCGATGTGACCCTTCTCATTGTGCAGCCCCGGATGCTTCTTTCCGTCCAGTGGCTCCTTGATCTGGGACAGATCGGCGTCCACAATCACCTGGCCGTTGAGCGTGACCTTGATGTGCGAGCCGTCGGCCATGATCTCCTCGCTGTTCCACTCCCCGGCCGGCTTTCGGTATCCGGTCTTGGCCGCCACCACCCCATAGATCGAGCCGTGGTGCTGGTAGTCTTTCAGCCAGCCCTTGTACTTTTCATGGGTGTCGTCGAGGATCTGGATTTCCATACCGCCATAGGCTGCGTCACCGCTGAGTGGCGTGCGGATGCCGACGCCGTTATTGGCACCGGGGGGCAGGTTGAACTCGAAGCGGAAGACGAAGTTGGAGTACTCCTTCTCTGTCATCAATTGGCCGCCGGGAGCGCAAACCAGGATGCCGTTTTCGACAAGATATCCCTTCGTGTCCCCCTGCCAGCCCTGGAGGGTCTTGCCGTCGAAGAGCGGCACAAATCCCTCGGCCGCTTCTTCCCTCGACTGGCGCAGGCGGAGCAGCCCGGGATCGGCATCGGCGGGCGAAACGGCCGCGCCGGCCGCCTTGGCGGACTCCGGCCCGGACAGTTCGGCGGTCTGAACATTCTCCGCGGCCTTGGCGGCACAGCAGGCGGCGCAGACAACAACGGCAGTCAGCAGGGTGCGAAACATGATTGCTCCTCGGGCGGTAGACGGAAAAGGGCAGCAGAAGTGCTCAAAACACCCATTTTGAGCTGGCACAAAACCCGCCGTCAACCCGTCGGTTCCTGACGTCGCAGGCGGCGAAGCTCTTCCGTGGTCTTCATCGAACAGAACTTGGGACCGCACATACTGCAGTAGTGGTGCTCCCCCGCGGCCGACTCGGCAAGCGACTCCTTGTGCATGCGGCGGGCCGTTTCCGGATCCAGCGACAGACGGAACTGCTCCTCCCAGTCGAACTCGAAACGGGCCTTGGAAAGGGCGTCGTCGCGATCCTGGGCCCCCGGACGATGCCGGGCCACGTCCGCCGCGTGGGCCGCGATCTTGTACGCGATCACGCCCTGGTGAACATCCTCCATATTGGGCAGCCCCAGGTGCTCCTTGGGGGTGACATAACACAGCATGGCCGCCCCGTACCACGCTGCCAGGGTGCCACCGATCGCACTGGTAATGTGGTCGTAACCGGGGGCAACGTCCGTAACCACCGGACCGAGCACGTAGAACGGGGCCTCGTGGCACCATTCCATCTGCCGGCGGACGTTCATCTCGATCTGGTCGAGAGGCACGTGCCCGGGACCCTCGATCATCACCTGGCACCCCTGCTCCCATCCGCGAACTGTCAGCTCTCCCATCACCTTCAGCTCGGCAAACTGGGCCTGGTCGCTGGCGTCGTGAACCGAGCCCGGACGCAGCCCGTCGCCCAGACTCCAGGTCACGTCGTACCGGCGCATGATCTGGCAAAGCTCGTCAAAATGGGTGTAGAAGGGATTCTCTTCCCGGTGGACGGTCATCCACTTGGCAATCAGCGAACCGCCGCGGCTGACGATCCCGGTGAGCCGCTTCTCCGCCAGCGGCAGGTGATCCCGCAACAGGGCGCAGTGGATCGTCATGTAATCGACCCCCTGCCGGGCTTGGTGCTCGACAATATCCAGGAAGTCCTGCGGCTTCATGTCCACAATGTCGTCGAGCTGTTCGCACATCTGGTAGAGAGGTACCGTGCCCACCGGCACACTCACCGAGTCGATGATCCGCTGGCGGATCTCGTCGATCTGCTGTCCGGTCGATAGATCCATCACCGTATCGGCCCCGTAGTGGATGGCACACTGGACCTTCGCCAGTTCGCAGACCGTATCGCTGCCGAGCGACGAATTGCCGAGATTCGCGTTGATCTTGGTCCGGGCGGCCACTCCAATTCCAATCGGATGCAGCCCCTTCTCGATGTGCACTCGATTGGCCGGGATCACCATTCTCCCCCGAGCCACCTCCTCGCGCACACGCTCCGGATCGAGCCGCTCATCTTCCGCCACCTGCCGCATCTGGGCAGTCAAGTCTCCGGCTCGCGCCTGTTCAAGCTGGGTCATCTGCATGGCTTACCCGCGAAATTCCTTCTCCAAACAACAGGGACCCTCATGGGGAGGGTCCAGCAGCACTTGGGAGACTCGTTCAATCTTGCCGCAAAACCCATCCTATCCGTGTCGCAATGGTTGTCAATCGCCGACAAAATGCCCCCCATACCGCCAAACAGGGGGATCAACGCGTGATTGCGGATCAAACCGGTCGCAGCGGTTCTCCCAAATTCCGGCCAGCGTAGGGTGCCTCGGATAACACCTGTAGCGGTTTTCGCGAACGGACATCGGAAAAAAGCGGCCAAGCGGGCATTTCCGTCGCAACCGTTCTCCGGGGCAGTTGCGGAGCGTCCGATACAACAGTTAAGGCTGGACTTGCCTCCTTGCCTGGAGATTTCCGCGCAATGGCCACAACACCAAGACCGTTCGGACCCATCGGCTGCATCTGCTGCACCATGGTCCTGACAGGGGCCATGGCATGGGCGGACGAACCCTACACGCAGTTGGCCCGCCGCACCCTCGTCGCCGTCCGGTCCGTGGAGGAATCGCCCAAACCACTCCCCCCCGTCACCATTCCGGACCCGGCAGAACAGGCCGCAGGCCAGCCTGGGCAGAAGGCGCCGGTCCAACCCTTGACGCTCGACGATTTCCGCCGGTTCGCCGAGCAGTTCAACCCCACCCTGGCCCAGTCCCAGATGGCAGTCCGAGCAGCCCAGGGCCGCCAGATCCAGGCCGGGCTCTATCCAAATCCCCAGGTCGGCTATTCGGGCGAGGAAATCGGCTCCGAGGGAAGATCGGGAATGCAGGGGGGCTTCGTGTCGCAGGAAATCGTCACGGCCGGAAAGCTCCGACTGGCACAATCGGCGGCAGGGCACGAGGCAACCGCGGCCCAGTGTCGTCTCGAAGCCCAGCGCTGGCGGGTCATGAACGCCGTCCGCTCCGCGTTCTACGAAGTGCTCCTCGCCCAGAAGACTGTCACCGTCCATGAAGACCTCGCCAGGGTCAGCGCCGAGGCGGTCGACATCACCTCGCGGCTCCAGCAGGCTCAGGAAGTCGGCAAGGCAGAGGTGCTCCAGGCCAAGATCGAGGCCGAACGTGCCGACGCTGGTCTGTTCATAGCTCGCAACCGGCATCGGACGGCCTGGTACCAACTGGCCGTCGTGGTGGGACGGCCCGACATGCCGCCGGCCCCGCTCACCGGCGACCTGATCGCCGATCTCCCTGTCATCACGTGGGAGCAAGGCCTGGGCCGGCTGCTCGCCGGAAGTCCCGAGTTGGCCGAGGCCCAGGCCAAAATTCAACAGGCCCGCTGCAACGTGGCCTTCCAGTGCGCCCAGCGCCACGGCAATTTCACCGTCGAGGCCGGCGCCCGCTACGACGCGGCCGGGGAGGACGCCCTGGCCGATGTCGGCGTGGCAGTCCCGCTGAAGCTTCACGACCGCAACCAGGGAAACATCATCGCAGCCCACGCGGAACTTGCCGCCGCCAGCCGCGAGCTGGAGCGGCTCCAGTTGGATCTCTACGACCGGTTCGCCGCGGCCTTCGAGGGCTATGCCAACGCCAACCGCCAGGTCCAGCTCTATCGCTCCAACATCCTCAGTAGCGCCCGCCAGTCGCTTGAGCTGACGGAAACCGGATACCGGGAAGGAGAGTTCGACTATCTTCGCCTGCTCACCGCTCAGCGGACCTATTTCGCTGCAAACCTCGAATACATCGACGCCCTGCGGCAACTCTGGCAACGATCGGTCGAGCTGGACGGACTGATGCTGACCGGCGGATTGAAGGCAGTTGAATGAGCACCACTACAGGGCAAGGTCGGCGTCTGGGACACCCCACTGGAAGGGAACGATTGGGGGTTCTCGGGAACCGGCATCACGCTGACGCCAGGCGAACTCGAATACTGCTGTGAACTTACCAACGGTCGCTCGCCCAGCACGATCGACGGTGAAATTCTGTATCTGTCCGCCGGGGAAATCTCGCCCGGCGACTACCAGCCGCAAGACTGGGGCATCTACGTCGATTCCGAGCAGATTCTCTGGCGGGAGGTCCTTGGGAACGAGGAGAACAGGCAAGGGCGCGGTTGTTTCGTCCAGCATAGCAGCGAGGCTCCGGACGAAGAGGTCGATTTTCACGGAGATTCCCCCGCGGCCGGGCTGTCCGTGGCCGATAGATCGCGGTCAAACGCCGTTTCGGGAACTGCGAACACCCGTATCGAGGGTGGGGAGATTGCGTAGAGTACGGGCACGACGAACAGGGTCAGCACTGTAGAACTGAATAGTCCCCAGACGATCACCGTAGCCAGTGGACGCTGCACGTCCGACCCCAGCCCGGTGGCCATCGACGCGGGCAGCAACCCGAAAATGGCGACAATGGCCGTGATGAGGATGGGCCGCAACCGCCCCAGAGCTCCCTCCACGATGGCGTTTCTGAGTTCCATGCCCCGCTCGCGAAACACGGTGATTCCACGGACCATGAGCACGCCGTCCATGATCGCGATGCCGAACAGGGCGGAAAAACCGACGCCTGTGGACACGTTGATGTGCATGTCGCGGACATAGAGGGCTAGGATGCCACCGATGCAGGCGAACGGAATACCGGCCAACACCAACAGTGCGGCGCGAAAAGACAGAAACGTGGCCCAGAGCAACAGGAAAATCAGCGCGACGGTAATCGGAATCAACCAACGAAAGTGCTCTCGGGCACGATCCAGGTTCTCGAACATCCCAAGCCACTGGACGCGGTAGCCGCTGGTCATCGTCGGGCGCACTTCCGCGTCGAATCGGCGCTGGACTTCCTCGACGAAGCCCCCTTCATCTCGGCCCACAATGTCGCAACGCACGGTAAGCCGCCGCTGGCCGCTCTCGCGGGCGATCAGCGTTTGCCCGTCCACAACTTCGATTCTCGATACCTGGGCCAAGGGGACCGGCAGGCCCTCCGCCGTGTGGACGGGAAGCCTCCCGATCGCCAACGGTGATGCCACAGCCGCGCGGTCGAGCTTGGCGACAATATCGAATCGCCGGTCCCCCTCGAATAGAGTGCCCACCGGCTCTCCACCCAGTGCCGTGTCGATCAGTTTGGTCACGTCTTCAATTCGTACGTTATAGCGTGCACAGAGCCGGCGATCGGGCACGATCTGGAGTTGGGCCTGCGGCCCTTCCTGCTCCACGTTCACGTCCTGCGCGCCAGGAATCGTCTTGAGCATTTCCAACGTGCGCCGGGCTAGGTCCTGAAGCACCTCCGACTCGGAGCCGGACAGTTCGACCGCGAGGTTGGCGGAAGTCCCGTTCGTGTCCTGCGTCACCATGTCGATGATCGGCTGCGTGAAAACGAACCGTGTGGTGGGGTACTCCTCCCGCAAGCGATCTCCCAAGGCAGCCACAAGCTCCCGCTTCGAGGAGAACTGCGTCCACTGCTCTCTTGATTTCAGTCCAATCATCGTCTCGATGCGGCTGGAAGGAAATGGCTCCGTCCACGCTTCCGTCCGGCCGACTTGAGCCGAGACGAATTTCACGTCAGGCAGTTCCAGGGCGATCTCGCGGATACGCCTGCCAAAGTCGGCGGTCTGCTGCAGCGAGGTGCCTTCCGGGAAGCTCGCCTTGACCCAAATCGGCCCTTCGTCCAAATAGGGCAGGAACTCGATGCCCAGACGCGGCACCACCCGCATCCCAACATACGCCATGGCACACAGCACGCCCGCCAGCACCAGCCAGCGGCAAACCATTAGGCCGCGCAAGGTCGCCGCATAGGCGGGCCGGGCCAAGAGCAGCAGCGGGTTGTCCCATTCCTGGTAGCCCCGACGAAACATGATCGTCGCCAGGACCGGCACCACAAAAAGAGCAAACAACAGCGACCCCACCAACGCGTAAACCATCGTCAACGCCATCGGCCGGAACAGGAGCCCTTCGATGCTCGTCAAGGAAAGCAACGGCAGGTATGCCGCCATCACCATCAGCATCGAAAAGAACACCGGCCGCTCGACTTCCTGCGAGGCGCTGAGCACGACCTTCAGAACATCGGGCTTTCCTTCTCGTCGCGTGGCCTCGCCGAGGCGGCGCGCGATGTTCTCCGCCATGATAACCGCCCCGTCCACAATAATGCCGAAGTCGATGGCACCAATCGACAACAGCCCGATGGGGATGTCCGTCAGATACATCAGGACCAGGGCGAACAAGAGAGCGATCGGGATCGTTGCCGCAACCAGGGCAGCCGTGGCCGGGCGACCTAGCCCAAGTTCGCCAACTGTCGGTATGATATCCCGGTTTTTGCGGGGTGGGCG